>NZ_JBDVGB010000063.1:0-40670 GCF_039940735.1 Tateyamaria sp. | reverse complement strand
TCATGACGATCTCCACCACCGATGAGCCCGTCCTTCTTATTGAAACAGCGCGGCATGGGCTGGTGACAGAAGAGTTTGTTCGCAACACCTCGCCCGACTTGATCAGCGCAGAACAAGGTGGTTTTCCAATCGCGTTTCGCGACTCGGATCTCTTTGTCGAACTCAGTGACGCGGTGCCAGAGGCTTTGCATGATGGGGCTTCGATGATCCTTCGCACCGACCGACGCCTTGGTTTTGACCCGGCGGCGGAATGGATATTGCGGATCAAAGCATTGCGGGAACACGGCTCCTTTAGGCCCGAAATTGGCTCTGCGACCCTAGAAGTGACGCATACGACACCGGAAAGGTTCTTTTCCAGAGTTGAGCCAGTTAAACCGACCCCACCTTGGCTGGATGCCTTGCGGAATCGACAGGGTGATCTCATCTTGCTAAGCGTGTTTCTGGTCGGGTTGGTGGCGCTGCTTGGGCTTGGGCTGAACCGCCTTGCAGCACATCGATATTTCACCCCTATCCGCCTTGTTATCTTGGCGTTTATGACCGCCTTCATTGGTTGGTTGGGGCAAGGCCAGCTGTCTATTGCGACCCCATTGGCAGTGGCGCGCACGGCGCTCGATGGCGGGTCTTATGTCTTCCTGCTTTATGATCCGTTTTCGCTGGTTATTTGGGGCGTCACAATCGTTGGTTTTGTTCTGTGGGGACGCGGGCTGTTTTGCGGATGGCTGTGCCCATTTGGCGCGCTACAGGAATTCGCTCACCATATTGGCCGCCTATTGCGCCTGCCTCAGATTGAACCATCTGCCGCGTGGGATGATCGGCTGAAATGGCTGAAATATATCACCCTTGCGGCCATGGTCTTGCTGTTGTTCACAGCCCCTGCCCGCTTGGATAAGGCGATTGAAGTGGAGCCTTTCAAGACTGCAATCACCACCTTCTTTATCCGCGAATGGTATTACGTGGCCTACGCCGTGGGGTTGTTGTTGCTCTCGATGGTATTGTTCAAAGGGTTCTGCCGCTATGTCTGCCCCTTGGGCGCTGTCATGGCGATTGGTGGGCTGCTGCGCGGGCGCAAATGGATTGAACGGCGACAAGAATGCGGATCCCCTTGCCAATTGTGCAAAGTAAAATGCAGCTACGGTGCGATCAAGAAGACAGGGGAAATTCAGTATTCAGAATGTTTCCAGTGCCTCGATTGCGTGACAATCCACGATAGTGAGGCGCAGTGTGTGCCTTTGATCTTGGCTGCCAAGGGGCGCAAACTAAGGATGGCAGCCGAATGACGCTTTCACGCCGCCGGTTTTTAAGCATTGCTGCCGCCGCAAGCGCGCTATCAGGCTCTGCGCAGGCCGAAACCTGGCAAGGCCACGCTTTTGGCGCGGAGGTGTCGATCACCATCAGAGGCGAGCAGGCACAAGCACAACAGGTATTGGCAGAGGCCCGCAAAGTGCTGCGCGACATTGAAGCACTGTTCAGTCTGTTTGATACCAACTCGGCCCTTTCGCATCTCAACCGAGACGGCGTTTTAAATGCACCCGACCTCGACTTTCTGACGGTTATGCGCGCGTCAGATCGGGCTTATCACTTGACGGATGGCTTGTTTGATCCCAGCGTTCAGCGACTATGGCAGGTTCTTGCGCGGGGACATAATCCGGCGGAGTACTTTGACACAATCGGCTGGGACCGCGTTCAATTTGATGCGCGTCAGGTGACGTTGGGGGTTGGTCAGGCGCTGACATTCAATGGAATTGCACAGGGCTATGCCACTGATCAGGTCAGCGAAGTTCTGATCGCGCATGGGTTCTCAGATGTGTTGGTGAATATCGGTGAACATCGTGGCATTGGGGGGGCATGGCGATTGGGTGTGCAGGACCCTGAGCATGGGCTTCTCGGCATGCGGACGCTGCACAATGGCGCCATCGCAACCTCTAGCCCACACGCCACGCCGATGGGTCACGACGGGCATATCATTCAAAGGAATGCGCGCCCACGCTGGTCTACCGTTTCGGTAGAGGCCCCAAGTGCGACACTGGCCGATAGCCTTTCCACAGCTATGGTGTTGGCGCCCCGTGAACAAATCCACAAGATCAAGCAGGACAGCGATGTGACACGTGTCACATTGGTGGACTTTGACGGCAATCTGATCACGCTCTGAGCGGACAACGAAAAAGGCCCCGCGCATTGCGCGAGGCCTTTCTCAGGTCTTCGATTCAATCAAGACGCAGCTGTCACAGCCCGGCCTGTCATAACTTTAACCAGATGGGCGCGGTATTCAGGTGAGCCATGCAGATCAGAAATCATATTGTCTGCAGGTACGCTCAGCCCTTCAATCGCCGAGGGTGAGAAATCTGCTGACAAGGCTTCTTCTGCCGCGCTCCAGCGATGCACCCCCTCGTTGGAGGCTCCGGTGACCGCGACCCGTACGCCGTCGGCGAATTTGGCGACAAACACCCCCACAAGAGCAAAGCGGGAGGCGGGTTGTACAAACTTCTGATAGTTTGCCTTTTCCGGGATCGGGAACTTAACGGCTGTCACGATCTCTCCGTCTTCCAG
Organism: Tateyamaria sp.; assembly: GCF_039940735.1. Lineage (GTDB taxonomy): Bacteria > Pseudomonadota > Alphaproteobacteria > Rhodobacterales > Rhodobacteraceae > Tateyamaria. The sequence continues at coordinate 38,123 of NZ_JBDVGB010000063.1, read as the reverse complement.
GGCTGTTTCGAACATCCCTTGAAAGAAATCATCTGCCGCAATCTCACGCGTGTTGGTCACAATTGTGGCGCCAGACCCTAGTGCCGCCGCAGGATAGCACGCGGCGGGGTCATTGTTGGCGATCGATCCGCCAATTGTGCCCCGGCTGCGCACTGCCGGGTCTCCGATGTGGCTGGCTAGTTCGGACAGCGCACTAAAGGTGCCATCCGCCGCAACATCCGCATGCACTGTCGCGCCACCGATCCGCAGATCGCGCCCTTCCAGACCGATCCCTTGCATTTCGGAAACGCCGGACAACGATACCAGCTTATCAGGGTTCGCCAATCGCGCCTTTAGGGTGGGGATCAGCGTTTGACCTCCGCCCAAAGCTTGATTGTCGCCCCCCAACGCCGCCGCAGCCTCTGCCACGGTTGTTGGACGCTCTATGTCAAATGCGTACATGTGCTTTCTCCTTTCAAGCGTTGTTCATGGCTGACCACACGCGATGTGGGGTCACTGGCATATCAATGTGGGTCACGTCATGTCCACCTGACTGCATGGCGTCGATGACTGCATTGATCACAGTTGGGGGGGATCCAATGGCCCCCGCCTCGCCGCAGCCTTTCACGCCCAATGGGTTGTGCGTACAAGGGTTCCCCTGAGAATGATCGACCGTGTAGAACGGCAGATCGTCCGCACGCGGCATGGTGTAATCCATGTATGACGCGCTCAGCAGTTGGCCGTTTTCATCGTAGGTCGTGTTTTCCAACAACGCTTGACCGATACCCTGGCCCAAACCGCCATGAACCTGACCCGTGACAATCATCGGATTGATCACATTGCCAAAGTCATCGACCGCAGCAAACCGTTCAACCGTTACCTTACCAGTGTCAGGGTCTAGTTCCACTTCACAACAGTAAGCTCCCGAAGGGTAAGTAAAGTTCGCCGGGTCATAAAACGCGGTTTCCTCAAGGCCCGGCTCAATGTCTTCTAGCGGGAATTCATGTGGGATATAGGCCTTGAGCGCCACCTCACCAAAGGTGACGGATTTGTCCGTACCCGCAACTGAGAACACCCCATCTTTCAGCTCGATATCACCGTCAGAGGCTTCCAACATATGGCCTGCGATTTTCTTGGCCTTGTTGATGATCTTTTCTGTGGCACGCACCACAGCAGAACCACACACCGCCAGAGAACGTGATCCGTAAGTCCCCATCCCAAACGGGATCTTTGAGGTGTCGCCGTGCACGATATCAATAATCGACGCATCAATGCCCAGCATTTCCGCAACCACTTGCGGGAACGCCGTTTCATGGCCCTGACCATGGCTGTGTGCCCCCACCATGACTGACAGGTTGCCAGTCGCATTTACGCGCACTGTTGCCGCATCATAAAGCCCGACACGAGAGCCCAGCACACCGACAAGGTTTGACGGTGCAATGCCGCAGGCCTCAATATAAGCATTCACGCCAAAACCGCGCAGCTTGCCGTTTGCTTCAGAGGCTTTGCGACGGGCTGCAAAGCCCTTCATGTCCGCAACTTCTTCCATTTTGTCCATCAGCGCGTCGTAGTTGCCGCTGTCGTACTCAAGCCCCGCCGCAGAGGCGAACGGATATTGATCAGGCTTTACAAAGTTCTGACGACGAAGTGCGATGGGGTCCATGCCCAACTCGCGCGCGGCTTTGTCGATGACCCGCTCAAGCGAATAGGTCGCCTCTGGCCGCCCAGCTCCGCGATAGGCATCAACCGGTGCGGTGTTGGTGAAGACAGCCTTCACATTCACATAGACCAGCGGCACCGTGTAGTTCCCTGCCATCAACGTGCCGTGCAAGAAGGTCGGTGTCGCTGTCGAAAAGTTGGAAAGATACGCACCAACATTCGCCATGGTTTCGGTGCGGAAGGCAAGAAAGTTGCCTGCCTCATCCAGCGCCAATTCAATCTTGGTCACGTGGTCTCGGCCATGCGCATCTGTCAAAAACGCCTCAGTCCGGTCGGCTGTCCATTTCACGGGACGGTTCAACCGCTTGGCGGCTGCCAAGACCAATGCCTCTTCGCCGTAGTGATAGATTTTAGAGCCGAAACCACCGCCCACGTCAGGTGCGATCACAGTCAGTTTGTTTTCTGGAATGCCCAGTACAAAAGCTGAAATCAAAAGCCGCGTCAGGTGTGGGTTCTGCGAGGTCGTATGCAAAACGTATTCGTCTCTGGCCTGATTGTATTCGGCCATGGAACACCGTGGTTCCATCGCGTTGGGCACCAGACGGTTGTTCACCAATTCAAGTGTTGTGACATGGTGTGCGCCCTTGATGGCTGCATCGGTGGCCGCGCGGTTGTCTTCAATCCATCCCCAATCGAAACACTGGTTTGTGCCAATCTCGTCGTGCACATAATTGGACCCGGCCAGCGCGTCTTTCATATTCACAACAGCAGGCAATTCTTCGATGTCAGCCTCGATGGCCTCAACAGCATTGCGGGCCTGCTCAGTTGTTTCAGCAATCACGGCAGCATAGGCATCACCAACGTGGCGGACTTTGCCATGCGCCAGCACGGGGCGCTTTGGTTCATGCATGGGCGTGCCATCACGCGAGTTGATCAGCCAACCAGCGGGGTTTCCGCCAACTTCAACAAAATCTTCCCCGGTGAAAATCGCCAGAACGCCGGGCATGGCCGCCGCTGCTGTGGTGTCGATGCTTTTGATCACACCATTGGCGACGGTTGAACGGGCGAAGACCGCCGCTGCCTGACCGAACGTTTTGATGTCATCGCAATATTGACCGGTGCCGGTAAGAAAACGGGCATCCTCGCGGCGCACTGTTGCAGCGCCAATTCCATCTTTGGGCATAATCTATCCTCCCTCTATGTTCTTATTCGGCAGCGATTGTGCTGACGTCTTGACCGGATGCCGCCATGATCGCTTTGACGATGTTGTGGTATCCAGTGCAGCGGCAAATATTTCCCTCTAGATATGTGCGCACTTCAGCCACTGTTGGCTTTGGGTTTTCTTTCAGCAGGGCTGCGGTTGTCATAACCATGCCGGGCGTACAGAACCCGCATTGCAACCCGTGATGATCCTGAAATGCTTGTTGGATGACGTTTAGGGAACCATCCGCATTTGCCTGACCTTCAATCGTGGAGACTTCTGCCCCCTCCGCCTCTGCTGCGAACATGGTGCAAGCTTTGACAGGGCGACCGTCGACATGGACGACGCAAGCCCCGCATTGGCTCGTGTCACAGCCGACATGAGTGCCCGTCATACGCAAATCTTCGCGCAGAAATTCCACAAGCAGAGTTTGGTCCTCGACATCCCCTGAAACGGATGTGCCGTTAATGGTCATTGAAACCTTTGTCATCAAAATCCTCCCTTTGGATTGTCACAGTATTTTGGCAAAGCGCTGGGTTATCCAACCAACGACTTGAGCCAAGATTTTTTCTTTTCGTTTGTTGCTTCATCAGAGCCATCGGGCGCGGGCGTGCCGACTGTCTGGGAAAAATTCTCAAAGAACTGGCCTGCCATCTTCTTGGCAAACCCGTCGATGATGCGGCTGCCAAGCTGTGCCAGCTTGCCACCCACTTTTGCATCTACATTGTAATGCAGGATTGTTGTGTCTCCGGCAGCTTCAAGGCGCACATCGGCGCCTCCCTTGGCGAACCCGGCCGCACCCCCTTTGCCCTCGCCAGAGATTGTGAGGGTTTCTGGCTCAACCATGTCGCTGATGGTCACGGCACCTTTGAAGGTCGCTTTGACGGGGCCAACTTTTTGGACCACCGTCGCCTCAAACCCCTCGCTGGGAGAACCCACCATTTCAGTGCATCCCGGCACGCATGCCTTAAGGACCTCTGCATCCAGCAGCCCTGTCCAGACAGTTGCAACATCAGCATCTATTGTGCAGCTATCGCTCAATTTCATGAAAGTCCCCTTTGGTCGTCGCCTGTCACGATAACGAAGAGGAGACCTGCACTGCCATTGGACTAAGTGTGTAAGACCAAAGTCTATGGTCCGTCAGTTTTTAACGTTCTGGAGCCTGCAAGCTAAGACCATAACGCCCATAAATAGAGGCGATCCGACCATCCTGAAGGGCGAAGTTAATGGCGTCATCTACCGCATAAGACAGCGGGCGATAGCTGAAGTTTACAGCAACACCCAAAGTCCACTTGCTAACCGCAAACCCCGCCAAAGGGGGTTGATGCACTGCAACGCTCTCATCCAATCCAAATTCCAACTGGCCAAGTGGCCCCATTGTGGCTTTGACTTCGCCTGTCCGCAGCGCGTTCATCGCTTTGGTCATATCGGAGAACCGCTGCACTTTGCCCGCTAGCTGACCACCAGCAAAAGAAGATAGGTAAAAATCAGAGATTGAATCGTTTTCCACAGACACCGCATCAAAGCGGAAATAAGCTGGCACCGGCTTTTCTTCTGGATAGCTTTCCTTGTCGTACGCGATAGCGATCGATTCAGCTGCATATTGCCCAGTGAACACAACCTGTTCCACGCGGCACTTAAACGCGCTGTCGTAAGGTACTCGCATCATCACATTTGAAATGCGCCCGCCAATCAACGCGCCTTTCCAGATGTTATTGCGCAAGTCGGCGTCCAGATTTTCACCCGCTGACACAAAGTTGAATCGCGCTTCTACGCCAAGATCTTCCGCAATAATCTGTGCGATTTCGATGTCAACACCGCGTGGTTTGCCCGCCTCTTCCCAACTGTAGGGCGGGTAATCCTCGTAGACCGCGAACAGCATGTGACCCTGATCCTGGATCGTATCCATGTCCTGACCAACGATGTCGCGCCCGACATTTTGCGGCTTTGGTTGTGGAACGTGATCAGCGCAGGGATCGGCCGCATAGGCAGGGCCTGCAAGCCCTAGCACGATGACCAGTTGCAAAGTGATATTTGATATGCGCCGCACCTTCGCCCCCTGCTTTTACTGTGTCGCTGACAACCCAATTGTCAGCGTTTCAGCCGCAGTTTTGTATCCCGCGGGTGTTCCGTCAATCTGTTTTGCCGCGCGATAGGCGACTGAATCAGCAACCGGCGCCCCTGAAAGTGTCTCGATACCGCTAGCAATCTCGCTGAGCCGTGATTTCAGCGCATCGGGGTCCGCGCCATCGGCACCATCTGCATAACCTGCAAGCTGGTCGCGCAAACCTTTTAATTCGTCCGACACCTCTTCCATAGCATCGCTATCAGGACGGGTCTCAATATAAGTGCGAATGGCCCAAGCGGCCTCTTGGCCCAACAGTTCCCCAAAGGCGGGCATCTTGGTTGTGCCGTTTTGTGTGTACCCAAAGCGGTAACGTTCCGTATACCACTCATCGCCGTACTCTTCGGCCTCAAGGAACCGCAAATCAGGGGCTAGCCCACCGGACACCACTTCCAATCCATGGCAACGCGCACAGTTCTGGTTATAACCAGAGGCACCAATTTCGATCGCCTTTTGCCACACATCTTGCCCTGCTGGGTCAACCCGGTAAGGGTTTTCAGTCAACCACTCCTCGCCGACTTCAGGCAGGCCAGCGGTATCGACCGGCTGCGGGTTCACGTCGCCATGGGCATGAACAATCAGACTGGAGGTCAAAACCAAGCCGATCGCAAAAAATACTCTTTTTCGATTTTTTCCCATGGCCAAACTCCTATCCACGATCTGTACAGTTGCACTTGTAGGACAACGTATCAAGGCAACGGTATTGGACTTTGGTTGTGGTCCGCCTGTCCTTAGACGAAAGTATTATTCGACGTGATGAGGTGGCCTTGGTACCGTGGACGGATGAAGCTAAATTCGATCTTTGGTGGCTTGTGCCTGGTTGTCCTTTGGATGCTTAGCCAGCCTGCACAGGCTGACACTGAGTTGTCCGTAGGCTACCTGAAAGTCGAGGTGCCGCGCCCCGCGACGCTGTCAAATTTAGATGAGGTGCCTGAAAATCTAGGTTTGGCCGGGGTTGAAACGGGGTTGCAGGACAATCTGACAACGGGCAAGTTTCTAAAACAGACATACACGCTGAATACCAACATTGTTGTTTCTGAAGATGACCCAGTTGCGACAGCGAAAAAGATGCTCGCGCAATCGCCCTATCTCATACTTGATGCACCGGCGGACGTGTTGCTGCAGATCGCCGATCTGACTGAGGCGCAGGATGCTTTGATCTTTAATGCAACCGCCGCTGACGTTGCGTTGCGCGATAAGGACTGTCGTGCAAATGTTCTGCACAGCCAGCCTTCTTATGCCATGCGCACAGACGCCTTGGCGCAGCTTTTGGTTAAAAAACGCTGGTCCGATTTGGTGATGATTGAAGGCACTTACCCAAAGGACGCCGCCTATGCAGCGGCGTTGCGCAGATCGCTCACCAAATATGGGCTAAAACTGTCTGACAGCAAAATTTGGGATGCAAATGCGGACATGCGCCGCACCGCGTCACAGGAAATTCCATTGTTTACGCAGGACTTTGGAGATTATGACGCTTTGCTGCTGGCCGACGAGGTACAGGATTTCGGGCGCTTCGTGCTGTATAACACATGGCATGCCCGCCCTGTTGTGGGGTCAGAGGGGCTGTCCGCGCTCACGTGGTCGCCCGTGATCGAACAGTGGGGAGCCGCGCAGCTGCAAAACCGTTTTCGCGATGAGCATGCGCGCAGCATGCGCAGTGCAGACTACGCTGCTTGGGCCGCGATGCGCACTTTGGGAGAGGCCGTAACGCGCACCAACAAAACAGACGTGGCGACCTTGCGTGCGTATATCCTGTCTGACGCCTTTGAACTTGCCGGGTTCAAAGGGCGCCCCCTGACCTATCGCATGTGGAACGGTCAGTTGCGCCAGCCCATCGCACTTGCCCATCCTCGCGCTTTGGTTGCTCAAGCACCGCTGGAAGGGTTTCTCCACCAGACCAACGAAATGGACAGCCTTGGGCTGGATCACCCCGAAAGCACCTGTGAGGCCTTTCAATGACACGTTTTTCAACTTTTACCTCGGTTTTGGCCCTTATTGCGGGCCCTGCAATGTCCGATGAAATTTGGGTCACCAATGAACGGGATGACACCGTATCCGTGATCGACACTGACACGCTGGAAGTGATCAAAACCTACGAGACAGGCGAACGCCCGCGCGGCATCACGTTTTCCAAAGATTTCTCCCGGCTATTCATCTGTGCCTCTGACAGTGATGCGGTGCAGGTTATGGACCCGAACACCGGCGAAATCCTGCATGATCTGCCTTCGGGCGAAGATCCCGAACAGTTCGTGCTGCACCCGGATGACATCCATCTTTATATCGCCAATGAAGACGATGCGATCACCACTGTGGTCAACACTCAGACCCGCAAGGTTGTGGCGCAAATCGATGTGGGCGTGGAACCCGAAGGCATGGCCGTGTCCCCCGATGGTAAAATCGCCATTACCACCTCTGAGACAACAAACATGGCCCATTGGATCGATACTACTACGCAGGAATTGTTCGCGAACACGCTGGTCGACAGCCGCCCGCGCCATGCAGAGTTTGCTAAAGGCGGTTCCCAGATGTGGGTCAGTTCAGAAATTGGCGGCACTTTGACCATTTTTGACACGGCCACCCAGACGGAGCAGGCCAAAATCAACTTTGAAATACAGGGTGTACACCCGGATAGAGTTCAACCCGTGGGCTTTGAATTCACCAATGGGGATACCCACGCGTTTGTCGCCCTAGGGCCGTCCAACCACATCGCCGTCGTGAACGCGGAAACCTATGAAGTCGAAGACTACATCCTCGTTGGCCGTCGCGTCTGGCACATGGCGTTTAACGACGACAAGTCCCAACTTTTCACCACCAACGGAGTATCTGGGGATGTCACGGTTATTGACGTGGCCTCGCGCAAAGCGCTCAAATCCATCAAAGTCGGGCGCTTCCCTTGGGGTGCCGCGTTCCGTCCCACCAACTGATCGAGGTTTTTTATGTCGACACTTTTGAAATCCGCAGCGCTGATCGCCGTTTTGTCTGTTGCAGGCACCGCTTGGGCAGATGACGACGACAAAGGCTTTGGCGCTGCTGGCGTATTGTCGGGCAAAAACAAAGAAGATCTGTCGCCCATCACCCTGTCTGCGGGCGAACCTATTGCCAGTGGGCCCTGGGTGCTGAAGTCAGGTGCCTATTATGAGTTTGAGATCATTGGTGATGGGTCTCAAGAATTGGCTCTGGTTGGCCCCGAATTCTTCCGCGCCATTTGGATTGACGAAATCGTAGTGGAAGGTCTTGAAATCCGGCCCTTAGGGCTCGACTCGGTTGAATTTGATGAGGCGGGCGAGATGGAGATCGGCTTTCTCGCCATCAAACCGGGGCGCTATTACATGAAAATCCCCGGCTCAACAGGTGAAACCCAGCGTATCGAAATCACCATCGAATGAGCGGCCTTAGGGTCCACGATCTTAGCTTTTCTTACGGGTCAAAACAGGCCCTGGAAAATGTCAGCTTTGATGTGGAACCCGGACAATTCTGTGCGCTGCTTGGCCCCAATGGCGCGGGTAAATCCACGTTGTTCGCCTTGCTGACGCGGTTGCTTAACACCGATGCCGGATCAATCGAAATTGCCAGCCATGATCTGGCCCAAGATCCCCGCGCCGCACTGGCCAAGCTGGGAATTGTATTCCAGCAAACCACACTTGATCTGGATCTGAGCGTGCGCCAAAATCTCGGTTACTTTGCTGCGCTCCATGGGTTGGCTGGGCGTGACGCCAGTAAACGAATTGATGCGGCTCTCGATAGGCTCGACATGCTGGAACGCGCAGATGAAAAGGCGCGTGCCCTAAATGGTGGCCATCGCCGCCGCGCAGAAATTGCCCGTGCGTTGATCCATGAACCTTCAGTTTTGCTGCTAGATGAACCCACCGTTGGGCTGGATGCGGCGGCCCGCGCCGCGATTACGGATCATGTGCATCAACTCAGCGCGGAAGGCACCACTGTATTATGGGCCACGCATTTGACGGATGAAGTACGCCCCGATGACACCTTGGTGATCCTGCATCAGGCCCGAGTACTGGCTACCGGAACAATGCAGAGCATTTGCAAGGATGCCCCGTTGCAAGACGCCTTCCTATCGCTCACGGCAGTCCCTGCATGAGCCCTTATCTGACCTCTCTGATCGCAATCGTGAAACGCGAAGCCTTGCGGTTTATCCATCAACGTGAACGTTTCATTGCGGCACTTGTGCGCCCGCTGGTCTGGCTGCTGGTTTTTGCCGCGGGTTTCCGGGCGGCCTTGGGCCTTAGCATCATTCCGCCCTATCAGACCTATATCACCTATGAGACATACATCGTGCCGGGCCTGTGCGGGATGATCATGCTGTTTAACGGGATGCAATCCTCGCTCAGCCTTGTTTACGATCGTGAAATGGGATCGATGAAGTTGCTGCTGACCAGTCCCCTGCCCCGCTGGTGGTTGTTGTTTTGCAAACTGATGGGGTCGACTGCGATCTCGATTCTGCAGGTCTATGCCTTTCTGGCCATTGCGGCAGTATTTGACATTAAAATGCCTTTGATGGGCTATGTCGCAGCGCTGCCGGCGTTGATTGTGGTTGGAATGATGTTAGGCGCTTTGGGCCTGTTGCTGTCGAGCTTTATCAAACAGTTGGAGAACTTTGCAGGTGTGATGAACTTTGTCATCTTCCCGATGTTTTTTCTGTCCTCGGCGCTTTATCCGCTGTGGAAAATGGCTGAAAGCAGCGAACTGCTTTATACAATCTGCGCATTCAATCCCTTTACGCACGCGGTGGAATTGATCCGCTTTGCGCTTTACGTAAACTTCAATGGCACAGCCCTGTTCTGGGCAGTGTCAGCCAGCGGTGTGTTCACCTTCGGCGCGCTGTGGGGTTATAACCCGGCCCGTACAGGGGTAGGCAAAAAGCACTAAGGCGCGCCATTGTTGGGGTGATCATCTGTGATCTGTGCTGGACTGCCCGAAAGAGTGATGATCCGGTCAGACAGGCGCTTTGCCTCTGCTGCGACATGGGTCACCAAAATGGTCGCCACACCGTGGCGGTGTTGAAGCCGCTGAAACAGCGCGATCATATCTTCTACCAAATTCGGGTCGAGCGACACAAAAGGTTCATCCATCAACAACAGATCCGGTTTGATCGCAAAGGCGCGTGCAAGTGACAAACGCCGTTGTTGGCCCAAGGACAATTGTTGCGGAAAGTCGTGTTCCCGTCCGGCCAGTCCGACATCGTCTAACGCTTGTCGCGCTGTTTGCGCGGTGATGCCCGTTGGGATGCACAAATTTTCTAGAACCGAGCACCATGGCAAAAGCGTCGGTTCTTGAAACACCATGCCCACGCGCCCCTGCACATCGCATCGGCCTGCGTGACGGGTTTCGAGCCCGGCAATGATGCGCAGCAATGTGGTTTTGCCAACGCCTGAGGGGCCTAGTAACGCAACCGTCTGGGAAGGCATCACATGCAGGTTGATTTGCCCAAGAACCTGTGTGCCGCCAAGGTTCAGTCGCTCAATTTGCAGGTCCAGAACCGGTGTTCGCACTGTGCAGGCTTTCTTCAGTGTTTAATTCCCACTTGAGTAGAATGTACCGCTTGGCAATTCCGTCGCCTTCCCCAAGAGCTTTTCACCGCCAAGCTTTATCATCAGTTCCAGCATATTACCCGCTGCAGTTTCGTCGATGGGCTGATCTGCCGGAATGCCTGCGCGAAATCCAGCCTTGAGAGCGTCAAACTGGGCGTCCGTCTGTGCATTCATCCGAGGGCGCAACCGGTCCCACTCTGTGTCGTCACTGGCCAACATTGTTTTGGCCGCTCGTGAAGCTGCCGCGAACCCTTTGATCGCATCCGGATTGTCGCGCAGCATCTCGCCCTTGACTACATAACCCAGCAAAGGTGTCTCAGAGTCCAACCCTAACGCCTTTGCCGCGTCAGCGATATCGACAAGTTTGCGCATGCCAGAGGCTTCCATCTTTGCGGTGAAATGCCAAAAGTTGATGGCCGCGTCCACGTCACCTGACAAAGCGGATTTAAAGATCAAAGGCGGCGCGCCGTAAACCTGCTCTGTCTCCCGTGCCAGATCAAAGCCGACAGATTGTTCAGCATAGGCACGCAGGATCAGCCAGCTTTTGTCCAAAGGTCCGCCTGCAATCCCGATCTTGCTGCCTTTGAGATCCGCAAGACTTTGTGCGGTATTGCCCTTGGCGACAAGCACGCCCCCGACAGCCTTTGAATACGGGATGAACACGTAATCTTTGCCGGCCGCTCGTTGCCGCGCAACCCAAAGCCAATCGGATACGATGATATCCGCCTCGCCACCCTGAAACGCAATCTTGGTAGCGGACCCCCCCGCCATGCCTTGCACCTGTAACGATACCCCGTTGGCAGCATCCAACTTGTTGTGCTTGATCGTATCAAGCTCCCAATTGACTGTTCCGAACTTGAGCACGGCCACCCGCAAAGTTGGCGTGTCTGCCCAGACGGGTGACATCAACGATACGGACAGAATGAAGGAAAAGAGTATTCTAGAAATCATGAGTTTTATTCCGTCGATGGGTTCTGTTCAATTACGAGCCGGGGCAGCCAATGGCTGTCTGGATCGCTGGGATGTAGGTCTTTTTCCGAAAGTGGCCTGAGTTCTCCGGCGGATGGTGGTGCAGACAGCGTGTCCATGTCCATCTCATGCAATTTGCCTGTCCATTGCCCGTTCTCTTCTGACAACTTGTAATAGACGCCATTCCACATGTTGATGCCGTACTCACCCGCGCCCTTCCAGACGAACAAAAAATCATACTCCAAGTCAGTCAAATCGCTGCTGACATTACGCTTGATTTCATAAGGATAGGGAACATGGCACCAGTGTTTGCCGGGCCCCTCCAAACACTTGAACGGACGCATAGATAAGAAATGATCCGAGAAAGGGTCCTCGGCCATGCTCACCTGATATGAACCATCCGCCTCAAGCTGCAACTCTGCGACTTTGATCCGCGCACCATCTATATCCTCAACATAAACAGAACGCGTCTCAGCGGATGCTGTGTTCGCAAGTAATAAGCAAAACAGGGCAAATACGTGTTTCATGTGTTTCTCCCATGAAAACTGTATCTTCCTCAGTTCAAATTTTCATTGCGACCAAGGTCCAATCGAGATCAATCGCCGCCGATGCGGCGCTTACGACCAATGTTCAATATCTAGATGCAACATTTGAGCGAATACTAACTCCAAGGTCGACCTGCGCCTAAGCGCAATTTCTGGCCTAATGAAATACGCCCACCAAAGGGCAATGGGAGGAGACCGAAACAATGAACAGATTTATCATGGCTGCAGCTGCAGGAATTCTGGCAGCAACAACAATGAGCAGTGTGCAGGCTGCCGGTGTTACGGAAGAAATGCTTGCAAATGACACCGCCTCAACAGGCGATGTGCTTACAAATGGCATGGGCCGCCATCTTCAACGCCACTCTCCGCTCGACATATTGAACAAGGAAAATGTCAAAAATTTGCAACCAGCGTGGGCCTTTAGCCTTGGTGGCGAAAAGCAACGCGGCCAGGAAACCCAGCCGATTGTGCATGATGGCGTCATGTTCATTACTGGGTCTTACAGCCGCATGTATGCGATCGATGTTATGACGGGCAAAGAGCTGTGGCAGTATGATGCCCGCCTGCCCGAAGGTATTTTGCCTTGTTGTGACGTGGTAAACCGAGGCGCCGCGATCTATGGCGACAACATCTATTTTGGTACACTGGATGCCCGTATCGTTGCCTTGAACCAAAAGACGGGTGACGTCGTTTGGAACAAGAAGATCGAAGACTATAAAGCGGGCTATTCTTACACAGCGGCGCCGCTGATCGTTGATGGTTTGATCATCACAGGAAACTCCGGCGGCGAATTTGGTATTGTCGGCGAAGTGCAAGCGCGTTCAGCTGAATCCGGTGATCTGGTTTGGACCCGCCCTGTGATCGAAGGGCACATGGGGACGCTAAATGGTGAAGAATCCACCATGACTGGCACGCTAAACGCCACGTGGCCCGGCGATATGTGGAAAACTGGCGGCGGCGCAACATGGCTGGGCGGTTCTTACGACGCTGATACTGACACGCTGATTTTTGGGACAGGAAACCCTGCCCCATGGAACAGCCACCTGCGCGATGCAGGAACGCCGACCGAAGGCAACACCGGTGACAATCTTTATGCGGCTTCACGCATTGGTATTGATCCAGCCACGGGCGAGATCAAATGGCACTTCCAGACGACACCGCGCGAAGGCTGGGATTATGACGGCGTAAACGAAGTCGTCGCCTACACGGATCGCTCCGGCAACAAGCGTTTTGCGACTGCGGACCGTAACGGTTACTTCTATGTATTGAACCGCGAAGATGGTGCTTTTGTGTCAGCCGTACCGTTTGTCAAAGACATCAGCTGGGCTGAGGGTATCGATGATACAGGACGTCCGATCTTTGTCGAAGGCAACCGCCCGGGTGATCCCGCCGCAGCTGCGGACGGTAAGAAAGGCGAAGTGGTCTTTGCATCACCTTCCTTCCTTGGTGGTAAGAACTGGATGCCAATGGCGCATTCGCCCAAAACAGGCCTGTTCTATGTGCCCTCAAACGAATGGGGCATGGATATCTGGAATGAGCCGATTTCCTACAAAAAGGGCGCGGCTTACTTGGGTTCCGGTTTCACAATCAAACCGAACTATGACGACCACATCGGCAGCCTGAAAGCCATTGATCCTGACAGCGGTGAGCTTAAGTGGGAATTCAAAAATGAGGCGCCACTTTGGGGTGGTGTGATGACCACTGCGGGCGGCCTTGTATTTACAGGTACGCCAGAAGGTGAATTTATCGCTTTTGACGATGAGACCGGTGAACAGCTTTGGTCGTTCCAGACGGGCTCTGGCGTGATTGGCCAGCCCATCACCTGGGAACAGGACGGTGAACAGTACCTGACTGTGATTTCTGGTTGGGGTGGCGCTGTTCCACTTTGGGGTGGTGAAGTCGCCAAAAAAGTGAACTACCTCAACCAAGGTGGATTGCTTTGGACATTCCGTCTTCCTGAACAATTGGCTTCAAAATAAGCACATTTGACGGAGGTCAACTGATTGCGCATCTCCTTCGGGAGGTGCGCTTTTTTTGCGAACCCCTACCTTCTGACAGGTGACTCAAAGGACAAAGTCGAGGTAGCGTAGAGCCATGACACCCAAACAGTTCAACAATACCGGCCCAATTTCGACTCCTCCAAACCAAGGATGGGCGTTGGTTGTTGATGACCATCCACTCTTTTGTGACGCGCTGGAACTTACACTCAAATCGGTTGCAAAATATCACAAAGTGAGAACTGCCAATTCCCTTGAGAGTGCGCAGATTGTTTTACAAGAGAATGATCCGCCGGGGCTGGTGATCCTTGACCTGAACCTGCCCGATGTGGACGGGTTGGATGGGCTGATAAGTCTCAAAAGGCAGGCAGAAAAAACCCCGATTGTGATTGTCTCGTCCATGACAGATAATTCTATCATCAGCGCCGCCATTGTGGCCGGCGCTGCAGGCTTTGTACCCAAACACAGCCCGCGCGGTGTGTTCAAAGATGCCATCGCACATATCGAACGCGGTGAGGTCTATAAACCCAGCGGATATGTTGAGGGCAGTTCCCCAAGTGGGCAGGATGAGACTGTCTCTCGACTTTCCTCGCTGACCAACCAGCAAGCGCGCATTCTGGAATTAATCTGCGAAGGCAAGCTGAACAAACAAATCGCCTTTGATCTGACAATCGCCGAAACCACTGTAAAAGCGCACGTTACCGCGATCATGCGCAAGCTTGGTGTACAAAGCCGCACGCAGGCCGTGTTGGTCGCCCAGAACGCGCGTTTCTCAAGCGTCTTGCCAAGCGCTAGCTAACGGCAATATTCTTTCTGGTAGGGAGGACTACAAACATGTCGGCTGACGTGAATAGTGGCTTGTCGCAAACCAAGGCTAACGCGCGCCCTATTGTGATGACGGGAGAGGTGTCGGCCACGAACACCTCGCCTATCGCGCAGATCAAACAAGATTTCGGCACTCAGGATCTCAGCCTACTGACGCTATTCATCTCTCCTATCGCGGACTTTGAAAGCGTGATTGCCGAGGCCCGGCGACATTATCCCGATACGGATGTTGTTGGCTGCACCACAGCAGGTGAAATCAGCGCTTCGGGTTACGACGAAAACAAAATCATCGCCATCGGTTTTCCCGCAACAGGGTTTGCCACGACTTCTCTGTTGATCGAAGACATTCATCAGTTGAACCCGCAGGCGTTGAACGACCGTGTGGCGTTGGAGCGGGTCAGGTTGCTGGAACTGAACAGAGACATGCCCAACGGCTTTGCCTTGCTTGTCGTTGACGGGTTATCGCTGGCCGAAGACGCGCTGACCACCGTCATTTCTCCGGCCTTACGCGATATGCCGCTTTTTGGTGGATCTGCCGGGGATGGGACCAACTTTCAAGAAACGCTGGTGTCGTTGAATGGCCAGGTTGCGGTGAATGCGGCTGTGCTGACTCTTGTGCGCAGCGTCTATCGAACCCATGTGTTCAGCCTTGATCATCTTGTGCCCACCGAACAGCAGATGGTGGTGACCGAAGCTGACCCTGCCCGGCGCATCGTTAAGTCAATCAATGCAGAACTTGCGGCCCCCGAATATGCCCGCATTGTGGGGAAAGACCCGGCGCAATTGGATCGCTTCACTTTTGCTTCGCATCCAGTGGTCGTGCGCATTGGCGGGGCGCATCATGTACGCGCAATTCAGCAGGTCAATGAAGACGGTGAACTCGTCTTCTTTTCGGCCATTGACGAGGGTATGGTTCTAACCACTGCCACTCCGCAGAATATGGTCGAGCATCTAAGCCGTAAATTGGCCGAATTGTCCGACCGCGGGCCACCCGCTCACATCATCGGCTGTGACTGCATCCTGCGCCGGATTGAGGCCGAACAAACCCAGATGACACGGGATTTGTCAGAAATCCTTTCAACCCACAACGTGACCGGGTTTTCGACCTACGGTGAACAGATTGGCCCTTTGCATGTGAACCACACGATGAGCGGCGTCGCGATCTACGATTCAGATGAGCCGCACTAAATGTCCCTGATAAACCCTAACGACACAATAGAGCGGCAAAACGAAAAATTGCAGCAAATCGCCCAGTCGCTCATGCGACGGGTGGAACAAAAAAGCGAACAGTCCGGGTTTGCCTATCAGCAATTTGAACGCGCCGCGTTGTTGGAAACTGAGGTTCGCGAACGCACCGATGATCTGGAGCATGCACTTGACCTTTTGCAGGAATCCAACACCCGGCTTGAGATTGCGAACAAAGAAACTGAAACAGCGCAATCCAACCTGACCGAAGCGATTGAAACCATCAACGAAGGCTTTGCCCTATTTGATGTGGATGACGGCCTAGTATTGTCCAACAGTCGGTTTTGCCGCGATTTATCGGATGTCTCTGAACAGCTGATCACAGGCCTCAGTTTTGAGGATTATGTTGCGTTGATTTCAGGCAGTCGCTTTCTGGCATTACCAGAAGATCAAACCCCAAAAGATTGGATTACGCACCGCTTGAATCATCACGGAGATGAACACGTGGTCTTTAACGTGCGTCTGAAATGGGATCGCTGGTTGCAGGTCAGCGAGCACCGTACCTCGCAAGGCGGTACAGTGATCTTGCAGACGGACGTTACCAACATCATTCGACGCGCGCGTCAGGAACGCGCCAAGATGCGCGACCAACAAGCGGAAATGCTGCAAGCGACACTTGACCACTTGAATCAAGGTGTCTGCATCTTTGATAGTGCACAGACGCTGGTCGGGTGGAACACGCGCATGGATGGTCTCTTTACGTCGACCCCTCAAGATTCCGCCGCTGGGATTAGCTTTGATACCCTGTTGCAAAGGTTGAGTGATGAGCTGACGTTTGACACTCATATGGACGCCACAAGGTTGCGAAAATGGGCGTATAGCCCCACCAAGCGTGACCCAATCATGTTTGAAGTTTTGCGCGACGAAAGTGAGGTTTTTTCGGTTTTTGCCCAGGAAATGCCGGATAAGGGATTTGTGATCAGCTTTTCAGATGTCACAGCCGAACGCGCCTCTGCCAGAACTTTGTTTGAATTGAATGAACTGCTGGAACAACGGGTTGAAGACCGCACCCGCGAGCTTGGCCTTGCCTTGGCCGAAGCAGAACGGGCCAATGCATCAAAATCTCGTTTTGTGGCAGCGGCCAGCCATGATCTGCTGCAACCCCTTTCGGCGGCCAAGCTGTTCATATCCTCCTTGCCTGAGCAACCCGACCCGACCAGCGCCAAAGACGTGATGGACAAGGCGGAAACCGCACTCAGCAGCGTAGAGCACTTTATCGCCTCCTTGCTGGACATCTCGAAATTGGACGCGGGGAAGGCTGTTTTTGAAATTCAGCCGCTGAAACTCTCGCAGATTTTCGTGCCCCTTCACAATGAACTCATGCCATTGGCCAAGCAAAAGGGGATCGACCTGCGGATTGTCGAAACCGGGTTAATGGTGGAAAGTGACCCCGGATATCTGCGTCGCATCGTTCAAAATCTGCTGACTAACGCCATCCGCTATACCGATTATGGCCGGGTTCTCGTGGGGGTGCGCCGCACAGGAAACTCCGCGCGCATTGAGGTCTGGGATACTGGACGCGGCATTGCCCACAGTGACCAGCAAACCATTTTTCGCGAATTTGAACGTCTTTCTCCGAATACGGCGGACACGGGGCTGGGGTTGGGGCTTTCGATTGTGGAACAGGCCTGCAAAGGGCTTGATCACCCGCTTAGTCTTTGGTCAGAACCAAAGTTGGGCAGTTGCTTTTCCCTTAACGTACCGATTTTTCAGAACAATGGGCAGATGGGTCATGATCAACTCCCATCGGCCGACGACCATGACGCAAAATTGCCTGATCGCCTCTTGATGCTGGTTGAAGACAACCCGCAACTGGCAGAAGCGACTGTTGCAATGATCGAAGGGTTCGGCACAACTGTAATTCACGCAAGCAGCGCCCAAGAGGCGCTGGAAATCTTGCAAGACATCCAACTGGTCCCCGATGCGTTGTTGATTGATTACCAACTTGGCGTTGGCCAAAATGGCACTGAGCTTTACCAAGAAATTACAGACCGTTACGGCAAGGTTCCCACGGCCATTATCTCAGCTGAACGCACCAAAACGTTGCGCGACACCTGCAAGACGCTAAGTTTGGAACTGGCCCCTAAGCCAATTGAAAAGAACCGCCTAAAAGATCTCCTTGGTCACCTCTTTGCAGCAGAGACCGATTAAGGGCTTTTGCGATAGATCAGCTCGGCGGTTGCATCCATCGAATACCCCTGTGCCAACTCCGTCATCTTTTGATGAAACGGTGACTTGATGCACACAGGATCGGTGGCTGACGCATCTCCGGCAATGGCCATCGCCTGACATCTGCAGCCGCCAAAATCAAGTTTTCGGCGGTCGCAAGATCTGCACGGTTCCTGCATCCAATCCTCACCACGATATGCATTGAATGCAGTCCCTTGGTACCAGATATCCGATAGGGATTTGTCCTTCACGTTGTCAAAGCTCAGCGATGGAATGGTCTGTGCCGCGTGGCACGGCAACACAGTGCCATCAGGTGTAACGTTAAGACCCGTAGTGCCCCAACCGCCCATACAGCGCTTGGGATAATCACTGTGATAATCGGCAGGCACGTAGTCGATGACCATAACGCCCTTAAGTCGCTTGCGCGCGTCTGCGACGATCTGGTTGGCCTCTTCCGCCTGTTCCCGCGTGGGCATCAAACCATTTCGGTTTAACATCGCCCAGCCGTGGAATTGCACGACAGCGACTTCCATCCGCCGTGCTTTCATCGCGACGGCCATCTCAATCGCTTGCGGTAACTGGTGCAGGTTCTGACGGTGCAGGACGGCATTTAAAGTCAGCGGAAACCCAGCCTCAACGATCCAATCCGCAGCCTGCATCTTGCGTTCAAAACCACCTTTGTAACCGCCAATCCGATCTGCCATTTCAGCATCCGTGCCTTGCAGAGAAAGCTGGATATGATCCAATCCTGCCGCGTCTAATTCTGCGAGGCGGCGCTGTGTCAATCCAATGGCTGAGGTGATGAGGTTGGTATAAAGCCCCGCGCCCCGTGCAGCTTTAACCAGCTCTACCAAATCTCGACGCGATGCAGGTTCTCCGCCCGATAGATGCAGTTGCAAAACACCCAGCTTTGCGGCCTGTTCAAACACATCCGCCCACTCAGCAGTGGACAATTCGCTTTCCTTTTTCGCCATTTCCACAGGGTTGGAACAATAAGGACACGACAGCGGACAACGATATGTCAGTTCTGCGAGCATAGCGATGGGGGCTGGGGGCTGGGACATTAAATGAACTCCAGAAAACGGCGATCCGCTAAGCCAGTAAGAAAATCTGTCACATCACCTTCAATCTGTTCGGCGGGGGCCTTGTACTTTGCGGCGAGCACGCTGACCAGTTTGCCAAGACTGCATTCACCGTCAACTTCATTCAGGATCGCCAAACCGATGGGGTCAAGATCAATTGTGCGTTCATGAGCAAGCAACACCCACCCTCCTCGCACCTTGTCTTCGTGCAACCGCACCCCGCGAAGGATCACCGGGATGGCGTCTTGGGCAATCATTGCGTAGCGACCTGAAAGGTGCCGGGTCGCCAGCCCCCCGGCGGTATGCGCCCCGGCGTGACATAGGCGGCATGCAACGCGTCAAGCTGCGCCCACAAGACATCCGTTTTGAAAATCAACGCAGCGGCCGCAGCATCCTGTTTCTCAGCTGTATCGGCATGTTCCAGCACCCACGCCAGCCCAAAGGCCACGTCCTTGGGCGCTTCTTGCAACCGATTTCGGAAATAGGACAGGCTGCGATCATCCGCAAAATCGTAATTCGCCAAAAGACCCTCAATCCGGGCCGCATGGATTTTGGGCGCGAACAATTCCGTAAGGGACGCCGCAACCGCCTCAAGCAACGTCTTGTCCCGCACAAAGCGGACGTATGCATCGACCGCAAACCGTGTGGCGGGCAGCACGCCCTGCTTACTGGCCACATAATCACGATCCAATCCGACCGCATCAGCCAAACGCAACCAACGCTCAATCCCGCCTTCGTTTTCTGCCGTTCCATCATGGTCTTCAATCCGCGAGCGCCACGCCCGGCGCAGGGCAGGATCTTCGACACGGCTCATGAATGCGGCGTCTTTGATCGGAATGCTGGCCTGATAATAAAACCTATTGATGACCCAAGCCAGCACCTGTTCCGGGGTGCAACCACCTGAATGTAACAGGTCGTGAAAGGGATGTTTGTCGTGATACCTCTCAGCCCCGATTTGGCGCAGGCGCGCTTCGAATTCAGCCGCTGACGCCGTCATATCTCAAATTCCATCCCGTCTTGCGCCACAATCCACCCGGCCTGTTCCGCTTGGTTCTTTTCGGACGAACCGGGCCGCAGAACGGGGTTGGTGTTGTTCATGTGCACAAAGATCTTTTGATCAACGTTGACCCCTTCAAAGGCTGCGATAGACCCTTCAGTTCCAGACATCGACATATGCCCCATGCGCTGACCAGTCTTCTGGCTTAGGCCAGCGCGCACCATTTCATCATCCTGCCAAAGCGTGCCGTCAAACATCACCATATCCGCACCCTCGATCCTTGCCTTAAGGTTCGGAGGCATGGCCGCACACCCTGGAATATAAAAGACACGCTTGCCTGATGCCTCGAGTTGCACGCCAACCGTCTGCTCCCCAATGAGATCGGTTTGCACGGTTTCCCCCTCCAGATAGAGCGGCACCTTGCCCGGCACCGCTATCAGGCGTGCAGTGATACCCGTGGCAAGTTGAAACGGTTCGTCCAGTTTGATTGCAATGCGGGTTACAAAATCCGGGTTCAGCGCGTTGAAGATTGGATTGTCTGCAATCACTTGATGAATTTCAGGTGTCGCAAATAGCGTGAAGGTCTGCTGCTCTCGCAGGGTCAATAGGCCCGCAACATGATCAATGTCCCCATTGGTCAACAGAATGGATTTGAGAGGAGACTTGCGCAAATCTGTCGGGTGCAAGGCCGTTGTCCGCGCCACCTGATCACGAATGTCAGGCGATGCGTTAACAATTGCCCATTGTCCGCCGTCGGCCGAAAAAGCGACAGAAGACTGCGATTGGGCCGGAATTTCACCAGCCCGCGCAAGGTTGCAATTTTCGCAACCACAATTCCACTGCGGCAAACCACCACCGGCTGCCGCACCTAGAATATGAGCGCGGAATGTCATTCAAACGCTCCGCGCCAAGTGGTTTTAGAACAGTACGCCGTCGTCGTTTTCGCGATCGCCGTCTGGACCGTACATGTTGATTTCCATCCCGCATTCGATTTCACGAATGATTGGTTTCGACCATGCCATCTGATTTTCTCCCATAAAGTTCAACTACCTTAATATTGTCAGTGTCGGCCCGTCGAGCGTCATTGTCTATGAGACCAAGGTGCTGGTCGCGCATCGCAAGATGGAGAAACTTGCAACGACGAAAGACCAATTCATAACCGTCAACGTTTCGGTTGCATCCTGACCCGTGTTACGTTTTCTTGTCTTTATATGCGGAACTGTTGCACTAAGTTTCACCGTTACAAACGTGAGGCTAACAGATCGGTTCCACGCCGCCAAACCAAACAACTGATGTATGAAGACGACCCCCCTTCGTACGCCTGGTTGTCGTATTTGGACACGCCGGTTCTTGTTCGTTTTGATGGTTTCCATGCCCTGCAAAGTCGCCTTCGCAGACCTTAATGATCGGAAGCTTTGCCAGTAGCTCACGAAAGATCGCCGAGCGATAACGCCTCAAGACACGCGCCATCTCAACGATAGGGACCTTAGCGGGTCTCCAACGTTCTATTCTACGTTGTTTTGTGATACTCAGCTTCGTGTAAATAGCTCCCATGGCACGGGCTTCTCATTATATAACCCATTGTTTTTTAATAAAATTGATACATAAAAGTAGCACCCACCGACCCGTTTGATGTGTTCAAACGCGTCACCAACATATACCTGTGTTGACGCTCTCCAGCCAACTCAGAGCCTCTAATTGGACATGGCCACTACAACTGAAAGCCGGTTCGGTTGCTTGATCCGTGGCGGGTCTTGGTCAATGATGTCAAAAACCCGACCGGGGTTAGTTTGCGCCTGATTATTACTCTTATGAGCTTGAGCAACGACGCCCCCATCCCCAAAAGGAACACCCGCACCATGGCCATCTTGGACTATTCTGAGCAGCATTGGCGCGACGCGTTGGATATCGAAAAAGGTGCTGAACCAACCGCGCTCATCTTGGAAGGCACGTGGTGGCGACAAACAGCGACACAGTCCCGGCTTGCTCTTCTGGATAGTGTAACCGAGCTTGCGTTTCCAGAAATCTACACAGGCGACTGGAATGGCATTAGGGTCGCATATTGCTGTGCTTATGGTGCTGCGCGTGCGGTTGAACCGGTGCATGTTTTCAGCCAGTTGGGGACGCAGACCTTGATCCAAATCGGCACTTGCGGATCGTTGGATGCGGATGCAACGACCGGAGTTGTCGCCTTGCCTGAGGAATGCGTCGCGCAGGATGGCATTTCACAGTATTATGGAGCTAAACCTCTGGTTTACACTGACCCCGCTTTGGTGACTGCCGCCGAACAGTCTTTGACAAAACGTGGCATCCCGACACAGCGGACCCGGCACTTAACCTGGCCCAGCCTGTTTGCGCAGTCAGACGATATGTGTGCAGATTGGGCACGCGACGGGATTGCAACGATTGACATGGAAACGTCTGCAGTAATTGCAGCGGGCGAAAGGTTTGGGGCACGCACGTTGTCTCTATTGTCTGTATGGGATCAGCTTTTTGAAGGCCGCACGTTTAACGATCCCCTGCCCTCGGATGCGGCTGAAAAATTGCAGCACGCCAATCGAGCGGTTTTTGAGGTCGCGCTTGAGGTCGCGAAAGCCGCT
Organism: Tateyamaria sp.; assembly: GCF_039940735.1. Classification (GTDB taxonomy): domain Bacteria; phylum Pseudomonadota; class Alphaproteobacteria; order Rhodobacterales; family Rhodobacteraceae; genus Tateyamaria. The sequence goes on along the minus strand of NZ_JBDVGB010000063.1, from coordinate 15,181 downwards.
ACCAAGTCTGAAAACTGAACCAACGCTATTGCGCTCTGACAATCATGTCCGCCGCTTTTTCGGCAATCATCAACGTGGCTGCGTTGGTATTGGCCGAGGTGATTTTCGGCATGACGGACGCGTCAACAACGCGTAGCCCCCGCACCCCATTCACCCGCAACGCACTATCGACAACGGCACTTGTGTCACTGCCCATGCGGCAGGTTCCGACCAAATGGTACACCGTGCTGGCCATCCGCCGGGCTGCATCCAAAATCTCAGCGTCGCTTTGAACGGCAGCGCCCGGGATTACTTCCTCGGACCAACGGTCCCTGAACCCCGGTTGTCTGTAGATGTCGCGCACGATTTTGAGGCCTTCGGTCATGACAGCGCAATCACGTTCGGCGCTCAGGTAATTCACTCTGATCTCAGGGTCCGCGAGTGGGTCAGTGCCCTTGATCCTCACAGACCCACGGCTTTCTGGATGGCATTGCCAGAATGACATTGTGAAACCCGGGTCACGGTGCAGCGGCGCACCTGGTCTATCCACGCTGAGGGGCATGACAAATAGCTGCAGATCAGGGCGGTCATCGTGCGCGTACTTGGTACACATCGCACCCCCCACCTGCCCTGCCCCAACGGTCAACGGCCCGCGCTGTGCCAACAGCCATTCCAACCCCATACGCGCCAACCCCAACGGGCTACGCACCTGTGCATTCAATGACTCTTTTGGGTTCGTCAGCCTGACAATTGTGCGCAACTGCAGATGATCCTGAAGGTTTTCCCCCACCTCTGGCGCGTCATGCACAACCTCGATCCCCTTGGCGCGCAGCAGGTCCGCAGGACCAATCCCTGCCAATTGCAGGATTTGAGGGGATTGCACGGCACCTGCACTCAGGATGACTTCGACGTCGGCATGCACGTGATGGACTTCGCCTCCTTGCAGATAGCTGACGCCTGTCACCTGATCGCCCTGCCGCAACAGGTCCGTGACATGGGCGTTCAACTCAAGCGTCAAATTGGGACGCGCCAGTGCGGGTTTCAACATGGACCGCCCGGCACTGGAACGCCAATGCCCATCAAGCGTCAGCTGATAGCGCCCAATCCCTGCCGCGTCGTCGGCGTTGAAATCAGGGTTGTGCGCCAGCCCATAGTCCGCTGCCGCTTGCAGCCACGCATTACAGGCCGGGTTGTCATTGCGTAAATCGCGCACACTAATCGGCCCATGAGCGCCGCGATATTGCGAGGGTGGGCCATCATAAGTCTCAAGACTGCGAAAATGTGGCAGGACGTCCTTGTACCCCCAGCCGGTCGCACCCAGATCTTGCCAATCGTCGAAATCCTGCCGTTGCCCTCGAATGAAAATGAGCCCGTTGATCGCCCCGGACCCGCCAAGCACACGCCCACGCGGGCAATCCATTTGGCGGCCCGCGATGCCGGGATCACTCTCGGATTTATAAAGGTGCGCATGGCGCGGATCATAAATCGAGCGGAAATAGCCCACCGGCAGTTTCAACCAAAACCCCGCGTCCTTTGATCCCGCCTCAATCACCAGCACGCGTACATCGGGGTTTTCGCTCAGCCGTGTCGCCAGCAGCGCACCGGCTGAGCCGGACCCCACGATGATATAATCATACCCCTTCATGAGATTGGACAATATCGCTACGGTGACGAAATGACAGTGGAAAAACCCGTAGTGATCAAGCGCGTACAGGCCTTTGCCTTTCGCTGTCCTATCAAGACACCTGTTGTGACGTCCTTTGGCGTGATGCGGGATCGTCCTGCAGTGTTTTTGCGTGTCGAGGATCAGGATGGGTGTTTTGGCTTTGGCGAGGTCTTTGCCAACTGGCCCGCTGCCGGGGCCGAGCATCGGGTGAATTTGCTATACGCGGATCTGTCTGATTTGGTTTTGGGGTTTGTTGCGCAAGCGCCTGCTGATCTGTTTCATCATCTACGTCAAGCCACGCGGTTGCGCGCCTTGCAATGCGGAGAATTTGGCCCGTTTCGTCAAGTGATCGCGGGTCTTGATATCGCAATGTGGGATCTTTTTGCCCGGCGGGCTGGCGCGCCAGTGCGCATGCTTTTGAACAAGGGGGCTGTGGACCGCGTGCCCGCTTATGCCAGCGGAATTCATATCGCTGCAGCCCATCAGATGATCGCGCAAGCGCGGCGCGAAGGGCATATTCATTTCAAGGTGAAGGTTGGGTTTGATCTCGAAAAAGATTCGGCAGCCGTTCTTGATCTGACACAGAGTTTGAGCGGCGAGGAGACCTTGGCCGCAGACGCCAATCAGGCTTGGGATCTGGAAACCGCCCTGCGGTTTGCGCGTAAAGTGCAAGCAGCGCAGTTGGCGTGGTTGGAAGAACCGCTCCCGGCCTATGCTAGCCACGCAGATTGGCAGACATTGGCGGCTGCCGCATCCATGCCACTGGCTGCCGGAGAGAACGTCGCTGGATTAGAGGATTTCAAGGCCGTGGTAGAACAAGGATACCTGAACGTCATCCAACCCGATGTTATCAAATGGGGCGGTTTGAGCGGGTGCTATGACGCAGCCCATTTGGCTCTGAAGGCTGGCGCGCGGTACTGTCCGCACTTCTTGGGCGGTGGTATCGGGCTCGCCGCCTCAGCCGAGCTGTTGGCCGCTGTAGGAGGAGACGGTTTGCTGGAGGCCGACGTTAATCCCAACCCTCTGAGAGAGGCGTTTGAGGTGCGCAAAGGCTTGTACGATGCGAGTTGGAACTGCTCTGACGAGCCCGGCCTCGGCATCGAAACCCTACCCAAAGAACTGGCGCAATACCAAACAGCCCAGATAGATATGCACGTTTAGGGGGCAGTCCCCAACGCGCGATAAAAGTCCTCAAAAATCGCATCCCGCGCCACGTCATAGGCCTCCAGCATCGCATGGCGCGAGGGGTCCTTTTGCCAATAAAGCGCCTCGTCCAGATGCGGCGAGGTGGTCAGATGCGTCGGTACATAGGCCGCGTCCAGCAGCCACGCCACGTTGATGATATCCCAGATCACCCAGGTCTTTGTCTCCGGTTGGGATATCGCGTATTTCTTATGCAGCGGATTGTTGGTGTAGAGATGCCAGAGGTAGTCACCAATTGCCCCGCGCCCCTTCACGAACTGCTCCATTTCGGGCAGCGAAATCGTCAGCTGCGCGCCCACGTGATAGCCCGGTAAATAGACGTGCGGTACGCCACATTCATAGATCAAACGTGACGACAGCCGATCCTGCACAAGGTTCAGCGAAGGCTCGTTACAAAACGGCGAGTAACTCGGGAAACCAGAGGTCCAGACCACCACCAGATTGTCGATGATGTCCGGGGCCATCAGCAAGGCAGAGCCAATATTCGGCAGCGCGCCCATGGCCAGTACATAGACCGGGCCATCCTCTCGGTTGCGGCACTGATCAATGATGAATTGCGCGGCTTCGGATTCTACCGGCTTGTCATAGCTCGGCAAATGCGCGGGCGAGCCGCGAAATACTTTGCCCTCATGCGGCACGCCGCAGGCCTCAAACACCCGCAAAATTTCCTCGTAGGACCGTTCTTCTCCGACGTCCGGCGTTACAAATTCAATATCATCCGCGGTGCGCCCATCCGCTAATAGCCGCTTGGCCCATCCTGCAAATGGACCAACAAACTTGCTGTCATGGTCACTGCCACCACCCTTTTGCAGCGCTGCAACCGCGTCATAAAGCCCGTCGCGATGGTGCAGGAACGAAAACGGCGCGGCGGTCACGCCCTCCAGCTTCATCCGGTCTTGCGACAGCAGCGCCCAAGCAACCGCATATTGATCATCAATCTCATTGGCCGTGTCGGTATCAATGATCACGCGCGGCATAGGGCCGGGACGCGCCAACCGCTTAGCCATCAGATCAGGATCAAGGGGCGTGAACCTCTTAACAGCCTCGTTCAGCGTGGTCATATCGAACCCTTTCTAATTGCCAAAGCCTTTGCCAAAAGCCTCTTCTTTGATGAACCGTTCCGTGATCAGCAACAGGATGATCCCCGGCACCGTCACAACCAGTGTTATCCCTGCCGCTGATGCATCCAACGTTCCGCCGGAGATCTTTGAGAACAGCAGCGTCGGCAAGGTCACGATCTTGCCTTGCCCCATAAAGAACGTGAGCAGGAAGATGTTGGTGGAGACTAGAAACGTAAACAGCGCCCCTGCCACCACACCGGGCAGCAACATGGGCAGCGTCACCATCCGCAATATCTGCCAGCGGCTCGCGCCAAGGATCATCGCCTGTTCTTCAAAATCGCGTCCCAAGCCCTGATAGACCGCCGTCAACATGCGGATCATATACGGGATCGTCGGGATCAGATGCACAATGATGATACCGGTATAACTGCCCGCCAGCCCTATATGGATAAAGATCATCAGCAGCGCGATGCCAATGGCGGCCTCTGGCACGATCAGCGGCATGGAAAGGAAAAACTCAAATGCCGGTTTGCCCTTAAAGTTTTCGCGGGCCAGCACGCGGGCGGCAGGCAGGCAAATGATCAGGCAGATCACCGTGACAACGCAGCCTATGTAGATGGTATTCAGCGTCGCCTCCCACACCTGGCTATAGGGCGAGATCACATAGTCCCAGGCCAGCGGCAGGATCGATTTCTCACGTTGTTCCAGCCACCATGTGCCGGGCAGAAGGTCCGGCCATGCCCAGCGGAAAGCAAAGCTTTGGATAATCAGCGGAATGAACGGGCCAAGGATGAACCCCGCCACCAGCAGCAGATATAGCTTTTGGTACGGGCCAAGGCGCTCGCTCAGCGCAACGGAAGAAGCCTTACGCGCCATCAGTTCCGTCCGATCCGGCGTTCATAACGGCGATAAAGCGCGAGGTAGCTATAAAGAATCACCCCCGCCACCAATGCGATGGAGACAACCGTTGCCATGCCTTGCAATTGCAATGTGTAGTCCGCGTCGTTGAAATAGCGCCATGCCACGACAGGCAATGTGTCAGGAAAGCCCCCGCCTAAGATGAACGGAGCCTCGAATGCCCCTATGTTAAAGGCGAAGATGATCAAGGTGGAAGAGATGATGCCCGGCAGAATCTGCGGCAGGGTTACCTGAAAGAAGATCTGGCGTTTGTTTGCCCCCAAGATTGCAGCCGCCTCTTCGGTTTCGCGGCCCACGCCAAGCAGAACGGCATAGATCGTCAGCGCCACAAAGGGCGTCTGTTTCCAGACATAAACAGCGATAATACCCCACCCCATGTGGGTTTTCAGGATCTGCGGGAATTGGCTCGGGTCATCAATAAACCCTGTAAAGGCCATGAGCCGGGACAGCATGCCGCCGTTGCCCAGCATGATCACCGCCAGCGCAATGCCCACGGTGTAGGGGATCATCAGCGGCAGTTTGTAGAGATATTTATATAGCGTCTTTGAGGGGAACGTCCGCACCATCGCCAGCGCCAGCAGAATGCCGAAGACCAGCGACACCAATGTCGCCACAATGGCATAATAAAGCGTCAGCCCTAGCGATTTCCAAAAGAAAACATCGCCCCAGAGCGCCGCGAAATAGGAAAAATCCGGGAATGTATTGACCCCAAACCAAGGGGCAAAGCCCAAGGACTGCGCCACGCCCAGCACCAATGCGCCGCCAAAAAGCACAACCAAGACCGTCATCACCGGCAACAGCTGGATCCACATCCACGCGCGTTCGCGCCGGTGGCGGGCAAGTTCTTTGGTATCAGCCACGTTTCATCCTTAGGAAATAAGGCCCCGGCGTTTCACCGGAGCCTCGCTTGCGTTTTACTTTAGGTTGGCCACAGCGTTGGCCACGATGGTCTCAATGCTCTCGGAACTGTCGCGCTCGATATACTCAAGCCATGTCGCTTCGATCACATCCACGAGTGTCGCGTTGGTATCTGGTGCTGTGTTGGCATCCAGATCAGCCTGCGTGACGCCCACCAGACCGGGGGAGGCCGCATCAAGTTTAGCTGAATCCTCAGCGCTCAGACGCCATGGGTCGATGCCCGCAGGCATGCCTGCGATCTCAAGCTTAGTGGCTTGGCTGTCCACGGAGGCCATGTAGTTCGCCATGACCATCGCTGCCGCCGGGTTTGGCGCGTTGCCGGGGATCACAAGATAGTTCTTGTTTTTGATCATGTTGCCTTCGGGAAAGACAAACTGTTCCGCCCCTTCGGGATACGTGCCGTCGCGCAAACCCGTGGCCACACCGAAGAGACCAAACTGACAGGAGAAATCAATCTCGCCGTTCAAGAACAGGCCATCCAGCGTCTTAGGATCTTCGGGATAACGGGCTGTGCCCCCTGCCCCAAGCAGATGTGGTTCAAGCGCCTTGAGGTATTCCATACCCGGCGTGATCAAGCGCGCAAGTTCAGCGGCACCCATCTCGTCAATCGATGCTTGGAACGGAACCGCGCCATTGCCATCAGGATTATGAGCATACATCGCGGCTTGAACGAATGTGTTGCCGACGAAATGCGGTGGCTTCACATAAGCGAATTTGCCCGGATTAGCCTCCAGATAGCTCTTCATCGCAGCAAAGGTGTGCGGAACATCTCCAGACACACGGGCCGTATTGACCGAACAGACATACTGCTGACCTGACCACGGCATTTCTGACGCGTTGGTCTCAACACCAAAGTCACGCAAGTTTAACAAAGCGCGCGGATCTTCAGGGTTCCATTCAATGTTGGTCGAGTTCGGCAGTTTGTCCGCAAAGGCACCCATCAGGGCGTCTTGCCGTTTGAGGGTGGCAAAGTTCTCACCATTGACCCAGATCGCGTCAACGCTGCCTTCGCCCAGACCCTTACCAGAACCTTTTTCGGCCAGCACCAGATCAACCGCATCCTTCGTGCCGGTTATCCGCACGGGATTCAGCTTGACCCCTTCGGCAGCCAAGGCAGGCACTGCAACGCTGTCCATCCAGATGTTAATTTTGTCGCTGCCGCCCCAATAATAAAGGTTGATCTCACCTTCATCCTTGGCGCGCGCTTGCACGTCTTCCCAACTGACGTTGCCGGCAACAAAGCCGTCCCGGAATGCTGTGGCGTCTTGCGCAAATGCGACCCCCGCCATCAGGCTGCCGATCACCGACAAGCTTACTATTGTCTTTTTCATCGTGTCTTCCTCCTCCGTTTTGATCTTTCTTGGTTATGGTTTTTAAATGATCCAGATGCGTTCGGGCGGGATGGTCAGCCAAACCGGTTGGCCGATCTCCACCATGCGGCGCGACTGTTCGGTGACTTGGATCGTCTCTCCGCCACAGTCGACGGAATAGGTGATGTTGGCGCCAAAAAACTCGCGGGCGGTGATCCGCCCTTGGATGATGTTCGGCTCGCCCGTGACTTCATCCAGATGTAAATCAATCGCCTCACCGCGTAGCATGACATGCGATTGGCCGTCGGTTGCCGTGTCTTCCAGCGTCAACGCACCAAAAGCAGCCGTTGCCGTATTGCCCGCTATTGTGGCTTCAAAGACATTCGTAGCCCCCATGAAATCCGCGATCTCAATGCTATTGGGCCGCTTGTAAAGCGCATCAGGCGCGTCATATTGCGCGAGGTTTCCATCAAAGATCACGGCCACACGGTCCGCCAGTTCCATCGCTTCAATCTGGTCGTGGGTCACAAAAATCGTTGTGATCCCAAGGCGTTGTTGTAGTTCTCGGATAAATCGCCGCATCTCTCCGCGCAGCTTGGTGTCTAGGTTCGCCAGTGGTTCATCCATCATCAGTACGGACGGATTGGTGATCAAGGTGCGTGCAATCGCGACGCGCTGCATTTGCCCCCCCGACAATTGCGCAGGAAAGCGGTGACGGAATTCTTGCAACTGCACCACGTCGAGGATCTCTGTCAGGCGTTTATCAATCTCTGCCTTGTCTGTGCCACGGACCTTCAGCCCAAACATGACGTTCTTTTCAACGGTCATATGCGGAAACAATGCATAGCGTTGGAACACCATACCCACATTGCGCTTTTGCACGGCGACTTCGGACACGTCTTCGCCATCAAAACAGATCTGCCCGGCGGAGGGCACTTCAAGCCCTGCGATCATCCGCAAAGTCGTCGTTTTGCCACAACCCGAGGGGCCAAGAAGCGCAACCAACTCACCCGATTTTATATCCAGATCAATATGCGAGATGGCGGTAAACGCGCCAAAGTCCTTGCGAACACCTTTGAGTTGGACTGCTGTCAAAACGAGGCCCCCTCTGGCAATCCATCACGGGCCGTGATCACAGGTAAAGCGCCCATCCCGCACCATCCGGCGAATTCCTCAAATGCAGCGCGGTACAGCCCGGGCACAAGGATGAAATGATGCTCCAACCCGTGCTCCATCACCGACGTCACCACATCGCGCGCCGAACAATCCCCATTTGCACTGGAAAACCCGCCAATCCACCCACGGCACCCGGTAAACCCCGGCGCGGGTCCTTCGGCCACTACGCCCTCAACCGCAAAACGCGCCGTGCCGTGGCGCGACACGCGAATGACCGTGCACTCGCCATGAGCAAATTCATAATCCGCAATTGCGCCATAGATCGGTCCGGCCTCGGTCCCGCGCCCAATCATCGGGTGATTGATCCACGCCACATCGTCTTTTGCCATGTAAAGTGGCCCGCCGCCGCCATGCCACATCAGAATCTGGTCGCGCTCAAAGTCGGGCGAGGTCATGTCGAGCAGACACCCGACCTTGCCCGTCAGTGATTTGGCAACCAATTGTGTAACCGCCCCCAATATGTCTCCCTCTGAGGCCACAGGCAGGCCATCGTTTTCCTCTAGCCAGCTAAAGGCTGCACCGGGATGCATGCCGGGATGGTCCTGCAATGCAGGCCAATCCGACACCGTAAGCGCGTCATAGCCCCCCTCCGTCGCGATCGCCCGCATTGCCAGTGACGCACGCGCCGTCAGTGCCATTTGCGCATCCGACACGCCGCGCACCTCGGCAGCTTTGGTCATCGCCGCTAGCTCGGCCTCCACATCCGCCTGAGACTGCGCGGCCATGAGGTCTGTCATGTGGTGAATGTCGATATGTTCACACCAAACACCCAACTGGCGCATCAACGTATCGGTCGATACTTCCATATTGTAAAAGGTCATCGCCAGCCCGCCGATCACTCCGATTTTGGCACCCTCCAACGCTTTCTTCGCTGCCAACGCGTGGATTGTCTGGCCCATCCGCTGCGCCAGTGCGGCCTCGCCCGGAGCACCCAAATACCACTGCACCGGGCTGGTGCTTAGGTCTCGTACGCCGCGCGCGATGGACATGGTCATGTTGAGAGAGACAAAATTATTTAGCTGAATGTCGTCCACTAACGTCGGCTCGGGCGTCGCCCAAACGCCCATGGGCAGCGGCGAACGCGCCACCTCGCGCGCCACGTCCCCCATTGAAAAACCACCGTGCAACAGCAGCAGAAAATCAGCACCCTGCGCCTGCACATCTGCGACAGCATTGCGTGCTTCGGCCCCGTTCATTGGGATATCTTTGGCCACCACAACCCGCGCGCCAAGTGTGCTGGCCAGTTCTTCTAACCAGTTTTGGCAAGCCTCAAACACCCCGTGCTTTTGCGGGAAATAGCTGGGCAGTGAAGCCTTTATTAGGCCAATGGTCAGCGGCATATGCTGTTCCTGTTTCATGTTATGCAATCTGCCTTGGGGCGGGTCCGGCAAGGTCAAAACTAATCGGTCCTTGGCGATAAACCAGATCAAAGAAAACCGCGTGACCGTCCTTGTCAAAGGCAGTGCAGGCCTGCGACAGGATCGGAGTTTTCTCCGGCACTTCCAACCTGTCTGAAACGTTTGCGGTCGCCAACAAGCTATCTAGCGTTTCGCACGCCGTGGTCCATTCCAACGCAAAATCCTGCTGTAGAATACGCAGGATAGACTGGTTTTGGCCGGTTTCTGGAAAGTGCGCGGCATTGATCTGCGGCACAAGACGGCGCGGGATCCAAGTTTGGGTCAACATGCGCGGCTCACCGTCCACCGTGCGCAGACGTTCAACCATTGCCAGAGGCTCGTCAAACAGCGCGCCGACCTCAGCAGGGATGCCTTTGGCTGGTGTCTCAATCCGCAACAGTTTTGCCCCGGGCACGCGGCCCTCAAAAAGCACTTTGTCAGTAAAACTAACCAGACAGGTCGAAGCAGGTGGCGATAGCGTCGCCACACTATATCCGCTCCCCTGACGAGACGTCAGGAATCCCGCGCGCACCAGCATTTCCAGCGCCTTTCTTACCGTCACCCGGCTGACCTCAAAGGCTTGGGACAGCTCCCCCTCGGTCGGCAAACGCATGCCAATCGCATATTGCCCGCTGTAGAGTCGTTGCAGGATCTTGTCATGCACAACCTGATATTTCGGGGCGAGGTTCACGTGATGGTGTCTTTCAATTCGGCCAGTCGATCGCGGCCAGTGGCCTTCATCCAACGTTCCATCGCGACGGGACCTTCAGCGCAGAATAACCCGATGGCATCGCTCCAGATCGCGCGACCACACATAAAGCCTTTGGCGTTCACACCAGCGTCCCGAGACATTTTCAGCGCATCCCGGAACTGTTCAAACGTGACACCAGCACTGAGGTAGAGCAGCGGAATGTCACCCGCAGCCTCAGCCGCATTTGCAAATGCGGCCTTTGCTTGCGCCTGTGACATCGTGCTGCCGATCTGCGCGAAATTCACCGGGATTTCGACTTTCAGGAAATCAATATTGAACTCTGCTGCCGCAAATCGCACCGTTGCTGCACGCACCAATTCAGGTTTCGCTAGCGCATATTCCGCCGAGGCTCCATCTGGGATCGCGCGGTCATAAACGATGGGCTCAAACAAAAACGTCACCCCATTGGCACGACACTCGGCCCCAATCTTTGACACCAGATCAGCCTTGCGTTGGTTCAATTCAGCTGGATCATTGGGGCCGTAATACAGGAAGAATTTCAGGATCGGCACGTCCAATCCGGGGTAGTCCGAGACCTTTAGATTATCGGGCAGTTTGGTAATCCGGTCCTCATCGACGATGTGATAGACGTCCGCCTCATAGGCCAGCATTTTGGTGCAAGTTGCGTCGTATGATGGCAGTAATTCCCGCCCCAAAGCCGCATCGACCAGCATGGTTGAAGCATACGGGCTGAGCGTTTCCACAACGATGCGTTTGAAGGTGAACAGATCGTCATCGCGCGCCTGCGCACCGCGCCCCTCACGCAACGCAGCTTCAAGTCCGCTGCCTTGGTCAACCGCCACTCCAAACACTGGTCCCTCTGAAAACGTCATGACTGCTCCAATTTTATGGCAGGAAAGTAAGGTGTGTCCGACGGCGCGCACCACAGGGCCAACATGTCTTCCGTTGGTTCAAGGAACGAGATCGAAAATCCACCCATTTCCTGCGTTGTCACGTAACTGCCGATCATAGGTGCAATCGCAGTGATGCCCTGTGACGCCAACGCCTTGCGTGTTTCTTCCCAGATCGTGAGCAATTCCATTAGCGTGGTTCCGCCCATGCCATTGATAATCACACAAGCGCGCGACCCCTTCGACATAGGGCGATCGGCCAGCAGTTTTTCAACCATCTGCCCTACAAGCTGGTTGACCGGTCCCACCTTAGCACGGCCCACACCCGGTTCGCCGTGCACGCCCATCCCAAGGAAAATCTCATCCTCTGGCAGGCTGAACATCTTTTGACCCGTCAGCGGTGATACCGGCGGCGTCACAGCAGCGGCCAGCGTGACCAACCTGTCGCGCACCGCCTCACCTAGCGCCACAAGATCCTCTAACGATCGCCCTTCCTCAGCAGCGGCCCCAAGGATCTTGTAAATAAACATCGTTCCCGGTGCGCCGCGACGGTCTTGTTTGCGTTCCGGCGGGGCTGCAGAAATGTCATCATACATCGGCAACGGCACGGTTTTCAGACCAAGGTCGTTGGCCATCATCGTGGCCGCGCGCCCGTTGATCATGTCCCCCGAATGCTGCGAGATCAGCAGAATCGATCCCGCCTTGCCGGTCAGCTCATTCAAGCCGTCTAAGATCAGATCGGCAGAGGGGGCCGCAAAGACATCGCCCACAATGTTGGCGTCCAACACGCCCTGCCCCACAAACCCCATCGCAATGGGTTCATGGCCAGAGCCATTGCCGATCAGCAACGTCACCTTTTCATCCGCATCTTTGGTATGGGTGGCACGCTTGATCACGCGCGGATCATTGGTGCCGCGCATCACCTGCGGAAAGGCACTGACAAACCCGTCGAGCATATCCTCAACCATGGTTTCTGCGCTGTTAAAGAGCTTTTTCATGCAGCCACCTCGCGCAGCACTTCAAGGAAATGCACCACGGATACCGCTCCGGGATCCAGATGCCCGCGCCCGCCGTTCTCGACATATTGCGCACGACCACGGCGCGCAGAAAGGTCTTTCGTGCCATCCCGTCCCACCATGGCAGCCGCAATTGCGGCCTCCAGCCCTCCAGAACCAAGCGCGTCTATCGCCGGGCTTAGCGCATCCACCATGCTCTTGTCGCCTACTGCGACTTCACCCAAATCGCAAATTCGTGCACAGGCCCGCGTCAGCCTTTCGTGCAGCGTCGCATTCGTTTCCAAATGCGCCTCAATCTCCAACAGGATCAATCCAAACAGCGTCCCCGAGGCCCCGCCAGAAGCCCGCATAAAGGCTTTGGCCCGCGCCCCATCTGCTGCCGTCTCAGCCTTGGTCAATCCGCGCAACATTGTGGCCCCGTGATCACCATCCCCAATCGCCGCATCCAGCGCGTTGAGTTGGTCCACCTCAACCGCAAACCGTTTTTTAAGTGCTAAGAAGAACGGTTCAGCCGACATCGCCAAACACCTCTTTGAGATAAGCCAGCGTGTTGGTCGCCGCCACCGTCGGATCCGGCTCAATATCCCGCCAAATGTTCAAATCGCGGCTTGAGCTATGCCCCGCCATCACAAACATCTCAGCCACAACCCACTTGTCATAGCCGATGTCAGCCAAAGCCTGCGCATCAGCAGCAAAATCATAGCGCCCGGACCCCGGCTGCCCACGATCATTGTCTGAGACATGATAATGCACCAACGTTTCTCCCGCGGCGCGCAAGGCTGCGGGCGGGTCTTTCTCTTCGATGTTCATGTGAAAACTATCGAGCAATACGCCGATGTGATCAGACCCACAGGCACGTGCAATCGCGCAGGTCTCAGCCGCGGTTGAGGTCAGATCCCCCTCAAAGCGGTTTAATGCCTCAATACCCAGCGTCACTCCTTCGTCCCTGAGCACGCTGTCCACGCGCGCCAAAGTTTCGGCAGAACGGGCCGCACGTGCAGGTTTATTTGCCGGATCAAAAACACCCCAAGGGGCCGCAACCACACCGGCCAAACCTTTTGCACCCAGCCGCGCTGTCACCTGAATGGCTTGCGTTAACACGGTAACCGCATTGTCACGTACGGCAGGATCATCAGACGTCGGGTCTGCCTCTGGTCCCAGCCCGGTTGAGCAGGTCAGCTCCAACCCGCACCCCTCAGCCTGCGCGCGAATTTCGTCTGCACGGTCCAGACCGATGCCGAGCAAAGACAACTCAACCCCGTCGTATCCGATCTTTGCAGCTGTCTTAAAAATGGGGGCCGGATCATCTGTCCAGGCTTGCATCCAAAGCCCTGCGTGAATTCCAAACTTCATTGCAGCACTTCCCCCCGGACCGCGATACATCCACATTAGTAGTAACAAATTAGACCTGTCAACAATCCTATGACGGCCTGTCCGATTTGACGAACCCCGACACCAGCCAGAGGCTGAGTGCGGCGAGCAAGATGCACAGGATCAGTGAAATGTGCACATTGCCTGTCACATCCATCAACCACCCTGCGCTCCACGGGCCCAGCAATCCAGCAACGCCCCAGCCGATGAATACCCATCCAAAAGAACGCGAAAATGCAGCACCACTGACCTGCGATTTCACCAACAACGGCATGGTCGCCGCAAGTTGACCGTAGGCAAAGGCGACCAAAAACAGCAACCCAACAATCACACCCGGAACGGAGGTAATAACCAACGCTCCAAGCGTGATCATCGACAGCACCAGCGCCCCTATAATCGCCCGCGCCGGTCCGAACCGACCAGCGGTGATCGCCGCGCACAACCGTCCAAGCGTATTGCCAATCGCCGCCAAAAAGATCGCGAGGCTGGCAAGACCGATCCCATCAGCGCCGCGCGGCAGGATTTGCGACGCAAAGCCCAGCACGATCAGGCCTGAACAAGACCCCGCAGCAAAGATAATGCCAAGCGTTACAATCATTTTGTCAGGTATGATCATCGGCTCTGGCCGCGCTTGACCGTCCTCTTCCAAAGCAGGAAATGGCCGCATTACCAACGCCAGAACAGCTACAAAGGCAAGGCAAACCAAGGCTGGTGCAAGTGACCACAGGCCCCAGCCCGCTGCCGTCAACCAGACATGTGCTGGCCCAAACACCGCCCCGCCAAGTCCAAAGGCCGCAACGCTGAACGGAACGAGCACATGCGCAGCCACGGATGCTGAGGCCGTTGAAATCGCATAGTTATAAAGCGCACCCGCGACGAAACCAAAGCAGAGCCCATAAGACAGAACAAACCCCGCAAACCCCACGCTTGCCCCTGTAATGCTCAAGGCAAGGACCGAGAGGCCCGCCAACAGGCTCAGCCGATAGCGCGCTGATATGTGTGCGAACAGATATGGCCCCAGCAAGACACCCAACGTGAAGCTCAATAACGCTAGCGAAAACACCATTGAGGCAGAGGCATTGCCGACTCCAAACTGCGCGCGCACCGTGGGCAGGTAGCCGGACCAGCCATAAAGGCTCCCGCCACCAAAACACGCCAAGATGGTCAGTCCTGAATAGGCTTTGCCCGCCGCAAGAGACATGATCAAACACCCCCAATCTGCAAAGCACTTACGGAAGAAATTGCATCTACCATCCGCGTCTGAAATCAGAGATTTCACCGCGTAAACGATGCAACGTAAGTCGGAGTTTCCCAGAAGTGCTTATAACAGACTTGTAGGAACAAATTTACTGAGTCAATCTCTACACGAAAGAGAGGAGACAGTTTGGTCCTTGTTATCGGAGCTGCGCAGACGCCGTTTAACCGGCGCAAAGACGGATCATCGTTTCGCGATTGGGCGTGTGACGCATTTGGTGCGGCGCTCGCTATGTCGGGGATCAACCGGGATGACATAGACGCGCTGATCGTAGCGTCGGAAAGCGATTTCTTTACGCTACAGCTTAAT
>NZ_JBDVGB010000062.1:0-22772 GCF_039940735.1 Tateyamaria sp. | reverse complement strand
GGACGAAGCGGCGACTGCCGAAACGCTGGCCGGTTTCACCTTCCCAACTGTTGACGAACAGCTAAGCGGTGCTTGGTTGGGTGGCAACGCTGCTGCCTTCATGAAGGGTGTCGCAGACGTGTTCGTGGCCTCCGGTTCGATCGATGGCGCATTGGACAGCTATGAAGGTGCGGTGAACACAGCGCCTTTGGAAGCGGCTAAATAATAGCCAATCAAAGGGGGCTCGCGTGCATTCTGTACGCGGGCCCTTTTTTAATTCGAGGTGGACGGTGCGTTCGCCTTGCAGCAGGGTAAGTGCAAAGCGGGGCTGTTCGTGTCCCAGCAAAGGCCGAACCCGACCAAGTGACTGATGGGGATCTATGTCCGGACTTTCAATCCAAAACCTTTCGATGCGTTTTGATCTGCCAGACGGTGGTGCAGTGCAGGCGTTGCAGGATGTTTCGCTTGACCTAAAAGCGGGCGAATTGTTGAGCGTGCTTGGTCCGTCGGGCTGCGGCAAGACGACGCTTTTGAACATCGTGGCAGGGTTTCTTGCGCCCACGGGCGGCGCTATGACTCTGAACGGGCATGAAATTCACGGCCCCGACGCTGAACGCGGCATGGTGTTCCAACAGGGTGCTTTGTTTGAATGGATGTCGGTGCGTGAAAACGTGGGCTTTGGCCCATCAATGAAGGGCATGCCTGTCGCGGAAAAGAACCAGACCGTCGACCATCTGCTTGATGTGGTCGGCTTGCAGGATTTCAAAGAAAAAGCCGTGTACGAATTGTCTGGTGGGATGCAGCAGCGTGTGGCTTTGGCCCGTTGTTTGGCCAATGACCCAGATGTCATTTTGATGGACGAACCGCTTGGAGCGTTGGACGCGCTGACGCGCGAAAAGATGCAAAGCCTTGTGCTGAAGCTGTGGAAAGAGACGGGTAAAACCATCATCCTCATCACCCACTCGGTCGAAGAGGCGTTGTTGCTGGGTGAACGTCTGATCGTCATGGCCCCGCGCCCCGGTCGTATCCACAAAGAATACCGTTTGCCGTTTGCAGAAATGGGCGTTGATGCCGATCTGCGCGAGGTGAAAAAGCACCCGGAATTCGGCGAACGGCGCGAAGAAATCCTAGGCATGATCTGGGATATGGAAGAAGAAATTATGGGCCGCACGGAGCCGAGCGCATGAAACGGTCACACGAAGCCAATCGCTTGAAACAGTTTTCGGAGAGAGCAACATGATCCCGTTTCTTCTATATGTCGCGATCTTTGCCATCGCCTTTTTTGTTGTACGCGCAGTGGCCGCTGGTGCGGCGCGCAACGATTACGGGTCACTCAAAACAGTCACCTTTGGTGACGAAAGCGCTGTGACCCCCAACCGGGCGGCCAGTGTGATTTCGGTTTTGACGGTGTTTTTCATGTGGGGCACCTTTACAGGTTCGTCCCTATTACCGCAGTTTTTGCACATGCCGGGGCCGTTTTCGGGCGACACCAGTTTCGAATACACGGCCGTGGATGCATCAGGTGCCGAAGACACAGGCACTGTGTCCGTCATCGTTTATGACAGTGAATCAGCGCCTGCAAAGCCCGAGGTTGAAGCGGGTGAAGGCTTTGCCACCAACGACTCTGCCGTCATCAAAAAGTGGGGGTCGGGTGTGATTGCAGTGCAGTCCAACGACCTGATCAAAAAGAAAGACGGCGCGAAGGTTATTGCGATCAACGGCACACCAATTACCAATGGTGGCACGGTCGAAGTGGACGGCGGCGAAGTGACGTTGACCGACAAAGGCACGCCAAATTTCAAGGCCGCGACAGGCTTGCAAATGGATCCGTTGTATTTGCCTTCGCCCGAGGGTGTTTGGTCACGTGTTTTGCGCATCGCCGACGAGGGCTTTCGTAACTTTTCGTTATGGGAGCATTTGGGGTATTCGCTGTTCCGCGTGTTTGTGGGTTTCTTCTTTGGCGCGCTGATTGGGATACCGCTGGGATACGCCATGGGGCTTAGCAATTGGGCGCGGGGCTGGTTTGACCCGATTGTCGAATTCATGCGCCCGGTACCGCCTTTGGCGTTGATACCGTTGATCATAATTTGGTTCGGCATTGGTGAAAACGGCAAGATCATTCTGCTGTTCCTTGCTGCGTTGTGGATCATGGCGATTGCGGCGCGTTCAGGCGTGTCCGGTGTCAAGATTTCCAAAGTGCATGCCGCTTACAGTCTGGGTGCCAGTAAGGCGCAAATTATGCGCCATGTGATTGTGCCCAATTCGCTGCCCGAAATATTTACGGGCGCGCGTGTGGCTATGGGCGTCTGCTGGGGTACGGTTGTTGCCGCCGAATTGGTCGCCGCGTCGCAGGGGGCTGGCATGATGATCATGGTGGCGTCCAAGTTCCAGCTGACCGAGATCGTACTGATGGGTATCATCCTGATTGGCATCATTGGCTTTGGTATTGATATGCTGATGCGCTGGGCCGAAAGCATTCTTGTCCCGTGGAAAGGGAAAGGCTGATCGCAGTCTTAAACCGGACAAACAAGCGGCGCTTTCGGGCGCCGTTTTTTGTTTGGGGTGTTGCCTGATTTTAATACCGTTTGCGGTTCTGTTTCTGGATCTGGTTGATCGTCTTGCCCAGTGTTTTGTCCTTGGTCTTGCGTTGTGCGATGCTGGTGGAGTTGAACGCCTCTTCTTCCATCAGCTTACGCCAACGCGCCAATCGTGCGGGGTCGACATCTCCGGCCTTCAGTGCGGCTTGAATGGCACAACCGGGTTCAACCGTATGCTTGCAATCGTTGAAACGACACTGCGTGGTCAGCTCTTGCAAGTCGGCAAACACATCGCTGATGCCGGCGGCTGCGTCCGTTAATTGCAATTCGCGCACGCCGGGCGTGTCCAGCACCAGACACCCATCCGGCATCACGTGCATTTGCCGCCCAGTGGTGGTGTGCCGACCACGTGCGTCGCTTTCGCGAACGGCTTGGGTTTCAATGCTATCGTTACCGGCCAGCGCATTGGTCAGTGTCGATTTTCCGACGCCCGAAGACCCAAGGAACGCAACCGTTTTGCCTGCGCCGCACCACTTTGCAAGCGCTGCACGCGGTGCCTCGCTTTTTGCGTTAAGGGCGATTACCGACACCTGTTCAGAGATCGCCTGCGCGGCATCTACATAGGTGTGCGCATCGGTGACCAAATCGGACTTGGTCAACAAGATCGCCGGGGTAATCCCCGCATCAAATGCTAACGCGATATAGCGTTCCAGACGCGCGACGTTGAAATCGCGATTGCATGACGTGACGATGAAAACCGTGTCGATATTGGCTGCGATCAACTGCACCGAACGATCATGGCCAGGGGCGCGGCGTTTGATCAGGCTTTTGCGTTCTAAAACTGCGCTTGCCGCCGGGGTGTCACGATCCAACAATAGCCAGTCGCCCACTGTGACGTCTGCACGAGGGGGCACAGTGTCGTCGATGCCGTCTCCGCGCAGGTAAAGCGCATTGCGCCTGACCTCCATCACACGCACGGGCGGGGTCGATTGTTGCGTCTTTGGGCTGACTTGATCGGCAAAGAAGGGCTGCCAACCAAGGGTTTGCAGCATTGAACGCGACTGTGCAGTCATGTGAGAGTTTTGCGGTGCGTGCGGGGCATGAAGTCTCCATCCAGATTGAAACGTGGTAGGCCGAGCGCGCTTTGGTTTCAAGGAAATCCTAGCAAAGCCGGAAAGTCGCACAATGTACGCCAACCTGAAATTAGGCGACCCTTGGTACTTTCAGAGATGAAGAATAAACATAGATAGCCGTACCTGTGACCCGGGCCCACCAAAGCTTCCACGTAAAATACCTAAAAACCTCAAGGAACCTCAATGCATGCGCGCAGTACACCTGACGTCGTTAATGTCGGTAGGTCAAAGATGCCAAACACCAAACCCTCGTCGATGACGGGTGATGTTACCCGGTAAGGCTTGTCTTGTTCGATCCGAGCCTAGCAATCGCAGCGAGTGTTTCGTCAGCGGGCATCGGTTTGCCATACAAATAGCCTTGGTAATGGTCACAATTGAGCGCGTCGAGTATGCCTGCTTGCGATTGGGTTTCGACCCCCTCAACGGTCACGCTCATGCCCATTTTGTGACCCAAAATAACAATCGTTTCGATGATTTCGCGGTAGCGATCTTGATCGAAATCCAACCCTTCCAGAAAGATTTGATCAATTTTCAGTTTGTCGAAATCATATTTCCACAAATATCCCAAGCTTGAGTACCCGGTTCCAAAATCATCCATTGCGATGGACACCCCGAGTGATTTCAGGCCAACCAATTGATCAGATACAGATTGTTCGTCGGACATCAGCAGTCCTTCGGTGACTTCAAGTTCAAGCCGGCTGGCCGGGAAATCGAACTCTTTCAAATCATTTGACACATTTTCAACCAAGGTGCCGCGGTTGAATTGCGCAGGTGAAAGATTGACAGAAATAAATATATGATCCGGCCAAGTCTTGGCCGTCACCATCGCATTGCGCAACGTCAAACAGCCAATGTCGTGGATGATGCCGGTTTCTTCCGCGATAGGAATGAATTCAGCGGGCGAAATGGGAACACCATCCCGGCTTTGCAAACGCAGCAACGTTTCAAAACCTAGGACGGAATTGTCTTTGGGGCTGACGATCGGCTGGAAGTACGTTTCAAACTCGTTCTTTTCAACGGCTTCGTGCATGCGCGCTTCTACTTCTCGGCGTCGGATCATAGCAGTATCCAATTCCGGAAAGTACTCAACAAGGCTGTCACGGCCGGTCGATTTTGCATGGTAAAGTGCAAGATCGGCAGCGCGCAAAGCATCCTTTGCTTTAACGTTCGTGTCGGCCAGAATGTACCCCATACTGACGCTGGATTTGATGGTCATGCCGTTGTATTCAAAGGGCTGACGCGCGGCGAATAAAATTTGCTGTCCGATGTGGACCATGTTCGCGTGCTTGATATCAGGCAGAGTAACCACAAACTCGTCACCACCCATGCGCCCCACAAAGTCAAAGGGACGGACGTGTTCCATGAGGGTCGACGCAATGTGACGCAGGAATGCATCGCCAAACTCGTGGCCAAATTCATCGTTCACATTCTTGAACTTATCAACATCCAAATAAATGACACCGGTGAGGCTGTCGGCTGCCCGATTGGCAAAAATTTGCTTGCTTTCCACTGACAGGGAGTGCCGATTAAGTGCGCCAGTCAGCTGATCAAAGCGCGACAAACGCGCGGCCCGTCGGGCGCGAGCATGTGCCTTTTCACGCATGGCCAAAAATGCGATCGAAGGAATGGCGTATAATGCCGCGCTGAGAAGTGGCAAAGCGAAGCCGATCCAATTCATAATGGTACGGAACGCATCTGCGTGTCTGGTTTTTTCGAGGTACAGGCTGATCACAGCCATAGGTGTCCCATCTTTATTCAAGGCAGGAACGTAGGCGTGAACATAGACGCTTGTCAGTCCTGACTGCTGCTCGCGTTGGATGATATCGAAAAAGGGATGTTCGTTGGCGGCGACATCTAATGCGCTTTGATCGAAATTGGATTCTTCCGTTGAATCGACCACGCCGTAGTCAGATGAATATGCTAGCATCCCATCAAGATCAAAAACTAGAAACGAGAAAACCCCCGAATAAGAGGTCGCCGAATCGACGACGTCTTGTTGTTCGATGGTCAATTCGCCTCTTGCCAGCATCGATTCAAGATCGGGTAAAACGGCATCAAATTGTTCGGCCCAACGCGAGGCTGAATGTTCGGCATCCGTCCGAATGATGCTGTTGACGGCCCTTTCTATCAACAGACTGACGCCAAACAAGATAATACCGGACAACATACAAAGGACGATGACAGGAACAGCATAACGTCGGATCGAGAATTTCTTTGAATCCTCGCGTAATCTGTTTTGCAAGTCCGTCATTGTCGATCCTCACCGGTGATAAAGTGAAGGGATCAATAGCCGTGTGTCGTTAATTCATTGTGGTTTCAAGCTGGTGGGTTTGCGGATTTTTACCTGCAATTTTGTTTGCATTGGAACGATCACAAAAACAAACCCCCGCGGCTGGGCCACGGGGGTTGTAACTGTCTGCACGTCGCGAGGGTGATTTACATCACAATTCGCGTTGCGCTTTTTTGCGTGCCAGCTTGCGGGCACGGCGGATCGCTTCAGCTTTCTCGCGCGCTTTTTTCTCGGAGGGTTTCTCGAAATGTTGCTTGAGCTTCATTTCACGGAAAACGCCTTCGCGCTGGAGCTTTTTCTTCAGAGCTCGGAGAGCCTGATCGACATTGTTGTCGCGAACACTAACCTGCATGTGGTTGTCACCACCTTTCTAGTTTCGAGTTGCAAGGATTTGCAGGAAGCTGGCCTATAGCAAACCCCTGATGCTCTGTCCAGCACCACAATGGTTGAAAACAACGGGGCATAAGCTCAACATCAAAAGACAAAATCACTGGCCTCCAATTCGGTCATCGTAATGCCCTGCAACACCGTGACTGCGCCATCAAAGTTGTCGATCACGGTGTTTGCGCCGCTTTGTGCCAAGTGACCATCGCGCATCAGGTCGGAAAAGCTGACAATGTCTTCGACGCGGCTTAGGTCGATGCGTTCACCCGCTTGGTCCGGGTTGAAATCCGCCACTGTGTCTCTGCCCATACTGATAATGAACGTGTCACTCCCTGCGCCGCCAGTGAGTTTGTCATTGCCATGGTTGCCGTTTAACCGATCGTTGCCGTTGCCGCCCAAAAGCACGTCGTTTCCTGCGTTGCCATGCAAGCGGTCATTGCCATTGCCGCCACGAAGGATATCGTTGGCGCCACCGCCATGCATTCGATCTTGATGGTTTCCACCAAACAACGTGTCGATGCCTGCTCCTCCAGCTAGGAAATCATTGCCAGTCCCGCCTTGCAGATTGTCACGTCCTGCGCCGCCAGTCAGCGTGTCGTTACCTGCCATACCCGTAATCTGGTTGTCTCCATTATTGCCGACTAAAACGTCGCGTCCTGTTGTGCCCAAAAACGGATCGCTTGATGGTGCTGCCTGCAGGTCAAGCTGCACAGGGGCGGACGTGCTGGCAAAGTTTTGTGTCACATAGACCGCGTCATAACCACGCCCATTTCCCTCTTCGATCCCAATGCCGATTAAGTCAAAGTCGGGGTTCAGAATGTTTGCCCGATGGCCCGGGCTGTTCATCAGGGCCTCGTGAAGGTCAGCAACATCATCAGCGATACCCGGCGCTCCGCGTTCAGATTGGAATGCGATGTTCTCGCCCCACGTCCAGTTGCCGGACAGCTCAAAATCTGCATCGCGTATCCGGTCACCGGGATCTGAACCACCAATACCCGTGTGGCTAAAAATGTTTGTTTCATCCATCCAGACGCTGTGATCTTCGCTTGCGTCATTCAGGCGTTTTTCAAGCGTGAGTGGATCGAGCCCGCTTGAGGCGCGTTCGTTATTGATCAGATCAAGCATCATGCGTTCAAAAGTACTGGCAACGGACATGGATATTCTCCTTATTTTGCCTTGAGTGGCGCAAGAAGGGATGGACGGCAGCAACCCGTGGCAGCAAGGGCGTCATGCGCCGTGCCGAATTTGAGGCGGATTGGTGCACGTTCAATGCCCGAGCGTTGGCAGCGTCCCGCGCAATCGAGGGACTGGGGTGACGTGTTGTGTGGTCTTGGAGATGGCGGGCGGTGAAAGGGCATGAGGACGCAGGCAGGGGGTGTACTCTTGCTTCGTTCGTGATCGCGCCCTAGCTTTAGGACATGATGTATACTTCGAACCCGAATCTTGAACGTTTGCTCGATGCGGCGTTGCTTCATGTGCCTTTTGATGGTTGGTCTGAAACAACGTTACAGGCTGCAGCACGGGATGCAGACATCGACCCTGCTATGGTGCAGGCACTGTGCCCTCGAGGCGCGGTCACGTTGGCATTGGCCTTTCACGCACGCGGGGACGCCGCAATGGTGGCACGTCTTAAAACTGACGTCCTGCCCGAGCGTTTTAGCGACAAAATAGCAGCAGGGGTGCGTTTCCGTATCGAAGCCGTGAGCGACAAAGAGGCCGTGCGCCGGGGGACGACATTGTTCGCGTTGCCGATGCATGCTGCGGACGGTGCCAAGGCCATTTGGGGAACGGCGGACAAGATTTGGGATACGCTGGGCGACACCTCTGAGGATGTGAATTGGTACACCAAGCGCGCGACGTTGTCTGGCGTTTACAGCGCTACGATCCTATTTTGGTTGGGCGATGACAGTGCCGACAATCAGGCCACTTGGGCGTTTCTTGAGCGCCGTATCAGCGACGTCATGCAGATCGAAAAGGTCAAAGCGCAGGTGCGTGACAGCAAACTGTTAAGTGGCGTCTTGGCCGGTCCAAATTGGCTGCTTGGGCAGATCAAAGCACCCCAACGCATGGCGAACCCAGATTTGCCAGGCCATTGGCGGTCTGACGGCCAATAGGTCCGTCTGCGCCGTTTTGCACAGATACGCATGTGGCTTTCTTTTCTGAACCGATTGGGGATACGGTGCCCAAAACGGAGCGGATGATATGACCAAAGAAATGCGCGCAATCGAAATCTCAGCACCCGGTGGGCCGGAGGTATTGAAACCCGTCCAACGCCCGCGCCCTGACCCCGCCCATGGGCAAGTGGTCATCAAGGTGGCTTGGGCCGGGGTGAACCGCCCGGATGCCTTGCAACGCGCAGGGCTTTACAATCCGCCCCCCACTGCCAGTGACCTGCCCGGCCTCGAAGCGTCGGGCACTATTGTGGCTTTGGGCAGTGGCGTGAGCGGTTGGAAGGTTGGCGACCAAGTGACAGCTTTGCTGCCGGGTGGCGGCTACGCCGAATATGTTGCGACGCCCGCAGCGCATTGTCTGCCGGTGCCGGAAGGTATGGGGTTGAAAGAAGCCGCCTGCCTGCCCGAAACTTTCTTTACTGTCTGGTCTAACGTCTTTGTGCGGGGCGGGTTGAAGGGCGGCGAGCGTATTTTGATCCATGGGGGTTCCAGTGGTATCGGCACCACCGCGATCCAGCTTGCGCATCACTTTGGCGCACGGGTTTTTGTGACCGCCGGGTCAGACGGAAAATGTCAGGCGTGCCGTGATCTGGGTGCCGAGGTGGCCGTCAATTACCGCGATGCCGATTTTGTTGAGGTGATGAAGGAACAAGGTGGCGCTGATGTTATTCTTGATATGGTTGGCGGCCCGTATATCCAGCGCAATCTGAGTGCCTTGGCGGATGATGGGCGCCTTGTGCAGATCGCATTTTTGCAAGGGCCCAAGGTCGAATTGAACATGGCGCCATTGATGATGCGGCGCTTGACGATGACAGGCAGTACGTTGCGCCCTCAAAGTGATCTGGCCAAGGCCCGCATCGCGCAGGATCTATCCGAGGCGGTCTGGCCATTGCTTGCGGCGGGTCGGATTGGACCAGTCATGGATTCCGATTTCCCATTGGACAGGGCAGCGGATGCGCATGCCCGTATGGAAAGCAGCGGGCACATCGGCAAGATCGTGTTGGAAGTGGCAGGCGGCTAGATGCAGCCAACTTGGCCGTTGAATGACAAATAGACAAAAGGGGATTCCCGCATGGCAAAGACCGCAATCATCGAGGCTCACGGCGGGCCAGAGCAGTTTCGCCTGATCGAACGTGACGTAGGCGAACCCGGGCCGGGCGAGATCAGGATGGCGCACAAGGCGATCGGATTGAACTTTATCGATGTTTATCAGCGTTCGGGTCTTTATCCGATGGCGCTGCCCCATGCGTTGGGTATGGAAGCGGCCGGGGTGGTTGAGGCTGTCGGGGACGGTGTGACGCATCTAGTTGCGGGCGACCGCGCGGCTTATGCGGCCAACCCTCCGGGTGCTTATAGCGAAGCGCGGGTGATGCCTGCGGCCCATGTTGTCAAATTGCCCGATGCGGTGCCCTTTGATGTGGCGGCGGCGATGATGCTTAAGGGTTTGACGACCGAGTACTTGTTCCACCGCACAACGCCTTTGACAGCCGGGGATACGGTCTTGTTTCAGGCGGCTGCGGGCGGGGTTGGGATGATTGCCTGCCAATGGGCACGCTCCGAAAAGATCACGTTAATTGGGACCGCTGGAGGGGCAGAAAAGTGCCAATTGGCGCTGGATCGTGGGGCCGCGCATTGCATCGACTACAAGGCCGAGGATTTTGTGACAAAGGTCCAAGAGCTGACGGATGGCAAGGGCGTCGATGCAGTGATGGATGGGGTCGGCAAGGATACGTTTGATGGCTCACTCGATTGTTTGAAACCTTTGGGCATGATGATGTCGTTTGGTAATGCGTCGGGTCCAGTGCCGCCCATTAACATCGGTATGTTGGGCCAAAAGGGGTCTCTCAAAGTGACACGGCCTACGCTGTTCACCCACATCGCAGACCCCGAAACCTTACGCGCCATGGCAGAGCGTTTGTTTGCCAAAGTCACATCTGCCGACGTGACCCTGCGCATCGATCAAAGGTTCAAGTTGGACGATGTCGCAAACGCCCACCGCGCTCTTGAAGCACGGCAAACGACGGGTTCAACTGTGATCGAGATTTAAGGCGGGTAAGGGCCAAGCTTTGAACCATCGTGAAGCAAGCTAATCGAGTTCAATTGCTGTTTCAGTGAACATGGTGTTTGCGTCGTTACCTGGCACAAACGACGATGAAGCATCTTGCAGCGAAAGTCGGCTACGAGCCCAGTGTTACTTTGGAAGCTTTCCTAAAATGAGTGCGATAAGCGTTCCCCATCCAGTAAAAGCGACCTGTTGATCTTGCGAAATTGTATAATGGATCGGCTTATCCTCGGAAAAAATCTCTCTGGTTAGAACCCAATCATCCTGATCATCAAAGAGACCTTGGCCGAACGTATATTTCTTGGAATGTCGCGGTTTATGCCAAATTGATGATCCACATACTGTGCATGAGCCACGTGAACCTATGTTCGAAGATTTCCAGTGTGTTATCGCACCGTCGATCTTTATAATTTCATCGCAAACAACCCCCATCCAGACACCACCACACCAGCGGCGACACATTTTGCAATGACATGCGCCATAGGTTTTTGGGGATTTGACTGAAAAGGTTACTGCCCCGCACGCGCATCGGCCTGAACGTATATTGGATTCGTCCAAAATGCTTCCAAACTTGATTTTTACGTAAACGGCCTCTTATTCGTAGCGAAGTAATGCCCAATTGTGAATGACTTTTTTGTCCCGCGTAACGGCCTTTTACACGGCTTGCAGCTTAGATCTGGTGTGCGTCAAAAAGTCAGCCAGTTGGCCAATTTCACAGGGTGTGACCTGCTAGCTTTTTTCGAGACCTCACCGACCCAAAAAGCACGACAGGACATTCATATCTTTTCAGCAATTCGGTGCTGCATATGTCGGAAGGATCACGCAGACAGTGTCGTTCATTTCCGGTACATTTACCGCACCGGCGTAAACCGTGCATCGCGCGCGCGGCAGTCGCGGACGACGTCTTGGCCGCAGGGCACGGGGGATAAATCACGAGACAGGCAGATACGTGCCTCTTGGATAAAACCATCGCGGCAGGTGATGGTTACCCCGTCTGCTTCCATGTCGGGGTTGGATTGCAAAAAGGCGTCTTCTACCACGGCGGCGGGCACTTTTACTTCTTTGTCGAGTTTGCGGAACACTGGCGGGCGCACGACGCGTTCATAGGCCTCTCGAGACAACGCATAGTAAGCCGAGGCCGAAAGACCCGTGCACACCCCATGCTTTTTCCATTGATGCCAAGCAAGGCCAGACGTGCCCATAATATCAGCCATATCCGCCGTCATGCCGCGTGAGGGCGCGCGTTCGTTTGTGGGGCAATAGGCTGGAAACCCACTATGAAACTGCGGCCACAGCCCATGCATGATCCAACCGTGATCATGGCGTGCATCGCATTGATCAGAATCGCGCGCGTCGCCCTCATAGGCGCACCAATTGGGCGACCAGCTGAGCGAAAGCACATAATAATCAAATGCTCCGGACTTTTCGCCTTCGGCCCAGCTGGGCAGGGCCAGCAACATCCAGATCAGCAGAACACGCATAAGGCTTTCCTTTTTTCTTTCCGCCCCTTATATCCCAGCCAAGTTCCCCCACAATGGTAACCCGCTCTGCCAGCCAGAGCCGCCGATTTCAGGCGACGGGAAAGATATGCGCGAAGGAGCATGACAATGGCAAAACCGATCATGGCACGGGCCACCGCAGTTTGGCTTGTGGACAACACCACACTGACGTTCAAACAGATCGCGGACTTTGTTCAGATGCACGAACTTGAAGTGCAGGGCATTGCTGATGGCGATGTGGCCGCTGGCGTCAAAGGCTTTGATCCCGTTACCAATAACCAGCTGACCCAAGAAGATATCGATGCCGCCGAAAAGGATCCGCTGCACAAGCTGAACCTGAAATTTTACGCGGCGGCTCAAGGCGAAGAAAAGCGTCGCGGTCCACGTTATACGCCGTTGTCCAAGCGTCAGGATCGCCCGGCTGCGATCTATTGGTTGGTGAAATTCCACCCTGAACTAAGCGATGGTCAGATTTCGAAACTTGTAGGCACGACCAAACCGACGATCCAAGCGATTCGCGACCGGTCACACTGGAATATTTCCAACATCCAACCTGTTGATCCAGTTGCTCTTGGCCTGACCAAACAGTCTGAACTGGACGCTGCTGTGCAAAAGGCCGCCGCCAAAAAGGCCGCCGATCAACCGGTGATGACAGATGACGAGCGTCGCAAGCTGGTCAGCACAGAACAATCCCTTGGCATGGATCCAGAGCCCAAGATTCCAACAGCGATTGAGGGTCTTGAGACGTTCTCGTTGTCCATGGATGTCAGCAATGACGAAGATGATGAGGACAAATCGACCCTCGTTGACGCGGATAGCCTGTTCAACCTGCCAAAAGGCGGTGGCGACGACGAAGACGAACAGCCCTGATCGCTTGATCGGCCTTTATTATCTGAACGGGCGCGCCTAGGCTGGGCGTGCCCGTTTGCGTTTAAGGAGCTGCCCAGTGAACCAATATGCCGCGACGCAGGATGCCCCTGCCACCCAGATCATTTGCGATTTGCGCAGCGATACCGTCACCGCCCCCGACGCCAAAATGCGTGCCGCGATGGCGGACGCCGAAGTGGGCGACGATGTGTACGGCGAAGACGCAACCGTCAATCGCCTCGAAGCATCCTTGGCCGAGCGCCTTGGCAAAGAGGCGGGGTTGTTCCTGACCTCGGGCACGCAAAGCAATCTGGTGGGCCTGCTATCGCACTGCGCGCGGGGCGAAGAAATCATCACCGGCAAGGATTACCATATTTGGAAATACGAGGCAGCCGGTGCGTCAGTGCTGGGCGGCATTGCCCTTGATCCACTTGCGGTCGCGACTGACGGAGGTTTGGAACCTGACGCCATTCGCGCGGCCATCAAAGAGGACGACTCGCATCACGCGATGTCGCGCCTATTGACGCTTGAGAACACGCACAACGGTCTGGCTGTCCCTTTGGAACGCTGCATGGCGGCGGCGGATGCCGGGCGTGATGCTGGCCTGTCCGTCCATCTGGACGGCGCGCGGTTTTTTAACGCAGTCGAGGCGCTGGGTTGTAGTGAAATTGATTTGGCGGGCATCTTTGACACGATTTCGATTTGTCTGTCCAAGGGCTTGGGCGCGCCGGTTGGGTCCGTTTTGGTCGGCCCGCGCGACGTGATTGACCGTGCGCGGCGCTGGCGCAAGATGTTGGGTGGTGGTACGCGCCAAGCTGGTCTGTTGGCGGCTGCTGGGCAGTTGGCATTGGAATACAACGTTGACAGACTGGCCGAAGACCGCATGCGCGCCGAGCGTTTGGGCCAAACGTTGTCAGCGTACGGCGATGTGCAACAGGCCACCAACATGATCTTTTTCACGCCCAAGGGTGGTGTGACACCTGCGATGCAGCAGCATATGGCGGGGCATGGCGTACGCCTGAGCGGGGCAACTGGGACCACACGGTTTGTGCTGCACAAAGACGTCACAGATGAAGGCCTGCAAGCCGCCATCACAGGGTTCGACAGCTATTTCGCCTGATCTTGGGCGCGTGCTTTCTGGTGCGCGTCAAATTGGGCCCACACGTACATGCGTCCTTTTTGGCGCGCGTCTGCCAGCCACAATTTCTTGCGCACGCCTTCCGGTTCGAACGTACGGTAATCGCCTTCAGAGTACTTCGGCCAATCCAACGCAAGCCCAAGTTTGACCATCTCTTCGGATAAATCCCGCCCATCCGGTAAAAAGCACATGGCAACGGCCCGCCCATGCACATCTTTTTCGATGATTTTGGCACGCACCTGCTGGCCCTTGCATAACGCGACCATGGCCCACTTTGCTTTCTTTCCGTAGGGGTGGTTCAATTCAGGCGCATCGACGCCGTAGATGCGGATTTCGGTCTTTTTGATGACAAGACTGTCGCCATCCACGACAAAAGCTGGCCCTTCGATCACGGGCATGTCCGCTCTAGGTCGCGCCGGTTTTTTGTATGGTGTTGAGGTGCGTTTTTTCTGCGCTACCTGCGGTTTTGGCGCGTTTGGTTGGGGCCTCCTAGTTGTTGGCCGTGTAGTCTGCCGAGTCTGGCGTCGCGTCCGACGCGAAAGCCGAAACATGCGGTTGGCTATACTCCGCAACTGGTGCCACGCAATGTAAACGACGACCCAAAAACATAAGAGCCCAAATAGTACTTCCATGCGCCCAACCACTTAGCTTAGGTCAATACATCTATGTTTGACCGCTTGATGCTATCGTGTGGTTGAAATCACATGCAACCCACAGCTGCACTTAAAGCGCTTTACGTGCCCGCATCGCCGCTGTGATCGTACCGTCATCAAGGTAGTCTAATTCTCCGCCAATCGGCACGCCTTGGGCCAGCGACGTTAGGGTTACTTGTCCGTCCAATTGGTCCGCGATGTAATGCGCCGTGGTTTGGCCGTCGATGGTGGCGTTCAAGGCCAGAACCACTTCTGAGATATCTTCGGTCGCGACCCGGTCAATCAACCGCGGGATGCGCAATTCTTCGGGACCCACGGCATCAAGGGCAGACAGCGTGCCCCCCAACACATGATAACGTCCCTTGAACACGCCCGAACGTTCCATCGCCCACAGGTCGGCCACGTCCTCGACGACGCACAATTCGCCATTGCCGCGTTTGGGCGATGTGCAGATGTCACAGATGTCGGTGGTGCCTACGTTGCCGCAATTCATGCATTCGCGGGCCGTGGCGGCGACAATCTGCATCACATCTGAAAGCGGCGTCAAAAGTAGCGCGCGTTTGCGAATCAGGTGCAACACGGCACGCCGCGCAGAACGGGGGCCAAGCCCCGGCAGTTTGGCCATCATGTCGATCAGGGCATCAATATCGCGCGTGCTGCTCATGGGGTGCAAACCTATTGCGCTTTGGGGAGAACAGGAAGGTGCGAAATTTGTTGAGGGGTTGAGGCTATGTTCACCGCTTTTCAACAAACGGGACATAGCATGGCAGGAAATGAACTTTGTACCGGGGGCTTATGACGCGTTTTCTTTTCCACTTAGGCTTGGCGCTTGCGGTTGTTTGGCTGCCTTATGGGGCATGGGCATGCGACTATTCCGCCCCAATGCGCCTGATCAGTGCGACACTTTCGTCGGTTCAAGACACTGGTGGGCGGGTCAGTCCCTATCATCGTGCACGGTTGCGTCAGGCCTTGCAGCGCATGGATGTAACTGCGGTTGAGCGTGAAATGAAGGGGACTTTGGGGCGCGCGGATCAACGGGCCGCACTTGCGACGCTTACTTTATCAAGCGCTTTGGTGAACGGCTCAGGGTGGGTGCTTGATGGGCGCGATGTTGCGTATGTGAAGCATCTGGCGAATGCCATTCGTACATCATGTTTGGCCGATACAAATGCAAAGGCGCAAAACACAGCAACAGATGCGACTTTGGAACAAGGTGATCCGCAGGTCGGTAATGGTGGTGCTTCTGGTCTGACCTTTCGCCAAGGTATTGCGAGGTTAAGTTTGACCTTTACCATCTACATGACGTTTCTGGCCTTGGTCATTGGCCTGCGCCGGGGGCGAAACAGTCCGGTGTTTTCTGTACCGACGGATGATGGCCCCCCACCAGGGGCGCGCGCTTTTTCGCCAAGAATGGCCAACGAAATATCAGATATTTGAGGCCAGCTTTTTAGAAGGGTAATTTCATGCCAGCCGGCAGGCCCATGCCTTCGGTCAGCTTGCCCATTTCTTCTTGGGATTTCTCGGCGGCTTTGGCTTGTGCATCTTTGATCGCGGCAAGGATCAAATCTTCGACGACTTCTTTGTCGTCACCGTTGAAAATCGATGGGTCGATATCAAGCGCTGTCAGTTCACCTTTGGCAGTGGCCGTTGCCTTGACCAAACCAGCACCAGATTCGCCAACGACGGACACGTTCGTCAAATCGTCCTGCATTTGCGCCATCTTGGTTTGCATTTCCTGCGCTTTTTTCATCATTCCGGCCATATCGCCGAGCCCGCCAAGTCCTTTGAGCATTGCTGCCTCCTGAATGTTAATCGTCCGCGTTGCGCGGCTTGGTATAGATCACTGTCCCTACACATATCGCAGCGACCACAGCGATGAACAAGGTGGGTGAACCGATACAGCCTTCGGCGATCGCTAAATTACGGGTACCCGTCGGATCCGCGGTCGTGATGAGGGCAATGAACCCGGTCCAACCTAAAACAGCGCCCAAGCCCATCCATTGGTTGCGGAAACGCAAAGCGATGATCGTGAACGCGAGTACGACCAGAGCGACTGGGGTCGTGAACAGCGTGAACGCTTCGCCGATCGCTGTCACATCAGTGCCATCCCAATTGGGCCGTTCTTTGTCGCAGATTTCGGCCCATGCGGCGCCCGGCAGAGCCACAATTACGCTACCTATGTACGCAAGTTTCATGCCCAACCCCTTAGCATCTTTCGGCTTGCTCGAATTAGACCAAACAATCCGATTCCGGCAAGTGTCGCCCACCACACTTCTTGGTTGCCGATGCAGCCTTCTTGTTTCGCGGCCCAATTGACGTCGTCCAGAAACAACGGATCGGTAAAAAATAAAGCATAGACGCAGATGAGTAGAGTTCCGAACAAAAGAAAGATCAATTTTCTTTGCAAAACAAAAAGGATCGATAGAACGACGATAAGTGCGGCAAAGGGGTTGGCCAGTTGCCCGATGACTTCTTCGAACATGTTAGTGTGCGATCCGTCCCAATAGGGGCGTACTTTATCGCAGACTTCCGCTGACGCCGCACCCGGCAAAGAAGCCAGCATCAGTCCTCTTCGAAAGGATCCCATTCGTCGTCCACTTCGGGCAGCGCTTCGTTTTGGGCTGCGTTTGCGATGTCTTGTGCCGTGCGAATGTCGGTGATTTTGGCGTGCGGGAATTGCGCTAAAACCGCCTGCACAAGCGGATGTGCTTCGGCCTGTGATTTCAACGCAAGGTCGGCTGCATCGCGTACTTCGGCGATTGTGGGCGCACCACCTTCGTTGACCAAGGTCACGGCCCAGCGATTGCCAGTCCAAAATTGCAATCGTTGCCCCAACCTTTGGGCCAGATCACGGGGTGCAGTTGGTCCGGGTTCAAATTCGATGCGACCGGGTTGATAGGCAGCAAGGCGCAAGTCGGTTTCAACATCAATCAGCAACTTGCCGTCGCGGTTGGTGCGGATCAGTTCAAGCACATGTTCAAAGGTGGGATAGCGTGCCAGTGCCGTGTCTCGGTCCAGTGCAAGCGCGGTTGTTTGGCCTGATGCGTTGGGTTGTGACACGGCATGCGTGTTGGTATGTGCCACGGCCTGCGCGCCCGAAGAGGGCCCTCCGTTTGGTGCTGTGGGTGCCGCGGCCGGGGCAGGCGGCGTTGCGTTTTGCAACTTGCGCACCAGCTCTTCCGGGCTGGGCAGGTCTGCAACATGTGTCAGTCGGATAATGGCCATTTCGGCGGCCATCATGGCGTTGGGGGCCATGGCGACTTCGTCCAAGGTCTTGAGCAGCATTTGCCAAAGGCGAGTCAGGACACGCATGGGCAGGGTTTCGGCCATGGTCAGGCCACGGCTGCGTTCATCGGGGGAAATGGTCGGATCATCGGCGGCCTCGGGCGTGATTTTCACCACGGACACCCAATGCGTGATTTCTGCCAGATCGCGCAACACGGCCATCGGGTCTGCGCCGTCAGCATATTGCGCGCCAAGTTCTGTAAGCGCGCCACCGGCATCGCCCTTGAGGACCATATCAAACAGATCAAGCACGCGACCACGGTCTGCTAGACCCAGCATTGCGCGCACTTGGTCGGCGGTGGTTTCGCCCGCCCCGTGGCTAATCGCTTGGTCAAGCAGCGATGTCGCATCGCGGGCTGATCCTTCGGCTGCGCGGGTGATCAGCGCCAGAGCGTCATCAGCGATTTCAGCACCTTCGGCGGTGGCAATCTTTTGCAGCAATGCGATCATCACTTCGGGTTCGATGCGGCGCAGATCAAAGCGTTGGCACCGCGACAGCACCGTCACCGGAACTTTGCGAATTTCGGTGGTGGCAAAGATGAATTTGACGTGCTCGGGGGGTTCTTCGAGCGTTTTCAGCAGCGCGTTAAAGGCGCTGGTCGACAACATGTGCACTTCGTCGATGATATAGATTTTGTATCGGGCCGAGGCCGCGCGGTAGTGCACCGAATCGATAATCTCGCGGATGTCACCCACCCCGGTATGCGAGGCGGCGTCCATTTCCAGAACGTCCACATGACGCCCTTCCATGATCGCGCGGCAAGGTTCGCATTGTCCGCAGGGTTCGGTTGTTGGCCCGCCCGTACCATCAAGGCCGACGCAGTTCATGCCCTTGGCGATAATTCGTGCTGTGGTTGTTTTGCCGGTGCCACGGATGCCCGTCATCACAAAGGCCTGCGCGATCCGATCCGCTTGAAACGCGTTTTTCAGCGTGCGCACCATTGCGTCTTGGCCGACGAGGTCGGCAAAGGTTTCGGGGCGGTATTTGCGGGCCAATACCTGATATTTTGGGGCTGTGTCTGACATGGGCCTCGGATTCGTTGTGACGTGCCAAGAGTAGGGCGCGCGTGCGGTGACGTCCACAGATTAAGGACCGGAAAAAAGAGTGTAGTGATTGGTCTATGACCAAGCCGACCCTTTTGTGGATTTTTACCAACTGCGGGCGGGCGTCCGCGCGCCTTGCGGTGCAAGGTGCGCTAAGGTGAGAGATTGACAACGACCCAAGCGGGGCTCGTTACGGCTGCTTCCTTCCGGATCTGACCGGGTTGGCGAGGCGCCTGCCCGCGCCAACCTCTCAAGCAGTGATATAGTCGCGCCAATGCGCGCATGCAAGCGCTGCGATTAAAGGACCACGCTAAGTTCCAAAAAGCCCGCGTCATTCACTTTGATGACCTTGGGTTCAAACCTTGTGATGTCATGAAGGTGTGTGCGCGCATTAGGGGATGTTTCAATCGTGACACGTGTGCGGCCCGCGTCCGCAAAGTGCCAGGCTGAACGGGTTGCGGCAGCAGGCATGGGGGCACATGCCACGTCGTCGCACACCGCCGAGAACAAATCGACATGGGTTCGCAGCACATGAGGATCGCCCGGCAGGTCGGGAAAACCACCGCCCCCAGCGCCACGATAACTTGTTACGGCCAGCAAAAACGGCTGCTTTGGATCGACGGGTTGGCCCTGATACGTCAGGCTGAGCACCCGTTTTGCCTTTGTATCGATCAAACGCCCAAAGGGATCGTATTTGGCAGGTTGAAATGGGTCTATAACGGCCTCAAGCCCGTGCAATGTGTCAAAGTTGTATGACGGCACATTGGGGTCGACCAAACGGCTTTGCGCGCATTTT
Organism: Tateyamaria sp.; assembly: GCF_039940735.1. Lineage (GTDB taxonomy): Bacteria > Pseudomonadota > Alphaproteobacteria > Rhodobacterales > Rhodobacteraceae > Tateyamaria. The sequence goes on along the minus strand of NZ_JBDVGB010000062.1, from coordinate 2,934 downwards.
TCTGGCGCGAAATATCCGGCAGAGCGTTCCGCCCAACGCCATAAATCAGCGCCTTGCAACGTGACAGCCCAGATGGTGTTGGGATGTGGGATCAAGGTGGCGATATCTCGGGCGCGCACGATGCCGGGTTCGACCTCGACATAATTGCGCGGGCCTGCACGCCCGCCCAAGGCTGCTGGCGACACAGACGCAATCAAAGGGTATTCTGACAGCGCTGTGCCTGCGACCTGACCTGCGATGCAGCGTGTCATTGCACGGGCTATCATTGCGCCAGACACGTCCGATTGCAGCATGCTGAAATAGCTGTGAAACCCTGTCTCAGTTTGGGCCAGTTCAACATCAAGGGCTGTGTTTGTGGCGGCAATGGCAGGTGCTGCCAGATTGATGATGTCGGAGCGTGGTGTGTCTTTTGGGCAAATCGTGTGCAGTGCTGCTTTGTGCTGCGCGACATGCCAGCCATGGCTATCCCATTTGATGCGAAGGTCGATAACGCCAAGGGCTTCGGCCCCAAAACCGGGCATGACGGCAGGGACGCCGTGCACCGACTGAGGCCCGCCGGGAAGTGGGAACAACTGATGCGTATGCCCCATAATCAACGCGTCAATGCCTTTGACCTCTTGAGCCAGAACGGCTGCAAAGTTCTCGCTTTCATTGCCGTTAAATGCTGATATCCCGCTGTGACACAGGACGATAACCACGTCCGCGCCGTCTTGTTTCAATTGCACGACCGCCTTCTGAGCAGCTGTTACGCCTTCTTCAAAGTGGATCACGCCAGACAAGTGCCTGTAGTTCCAAAGCGCTGTTTGCGGCGGCAATACAGAGGTGATGCCAATGTTTAAAACGCGCTTTGTACCGTCCGAACAGGTGACAGTGCGGTGTACGGTTGTAGTTGCCGCTACGTTTTCAATGCTGCCGCTGGCAAAACCCGCGCACACCGTCGGCGCTCGCGTCTGTGCGACGATGCTTTCCAGAAACGGAACGCCAAAATCAAAGTCATGGTTGCCTAAGCCGACGGCATCATAGTCCAAAGAATTCAGCAGGGCGGGCCATGGGTGGACGGCATGTTCAGGCCAAGTCGCGCAAGTGGTGCCAACAGAGGTGCCGTGCAGCGAGTCTCCGTTGTCGAGCAACACACAAGCGCCGGGCGCATCGCGTCGCGCAGCATCAATGCGGAGTGCCAACATATCCATACCGCGGTCCGCAGAGGTGTCATTTCGCAATGGATTCCACCCCGTGATGTGCATGTGCACGTCACTTGTAGCGAGAATGCGTAAGTCACTGATGGTCTGAGGAGAACCCATAGCACCAAATGCACTTATAGGTAGAGTTAAGGCAAGCCCACGTGACGCGAGGCCAACAAAGCGGTGGCCAATGGCACACACATTGGGAACCATTGCACACGGCCCCAGCCCATGCCAAGCCTAGGCGCACGGTACATGACACAACAGGGAAAAAGGGCAAAAACCATGCGGCACGCCGAAACAGTGACTTTTGGAGGCTCTGCCTTGGACCGTGCGGGCGAATTGCGCGCAGACCCGGCGGCGTTGGCGGCTGCTGCGGTGGATCCCGCTGCGCGGACTATGCTTTTTTGGCGCGGCAAACCCTTGGTCCACAACGACCAATCTGTCCGCCTGATGCGTGTAGGCATGGATCATCCTGCCCTTGTTGATGCGATTGATCCGCCAATATTTCTGGGCCGCGAAGACGGTGCACCACGATTTGCACATGAGCTGTCAGCTTGGACGCCTGAGGAATTAGATGAATCGCAATTGGGCGGCTTCATGGACCCAAGCGAACAGCGCCACCCGGCGTGCGGACCGGATGAAGTTTTTGTTGAACTGCGCCGCGTGATGACGTTTTTGGATGCGCGAGATGCCGAATTGGCCGCCACTGCTAAAGCAATGTTCAGCTGGCATATTGCGCACGGGTTCTGCGCAAAATGTGGTGCTGCGTCCGAAATCGCGTCGGGGGGGTGGCAACGCACGTGCCCGGCCTGCGGGACGCACCATTTCCCTCGGACTGACCCGGTTGTGATTATGCTGATCACCCGCGGGAATTCTGTGCTCATGGGGCGTTCGCCCGCTTGGCCGGAAGGCATGTTTTCGCTGTTGGCCGGCTTTGTTGAGCCGGGCGAAACCCTAGAAGCCGCCGTGCGACGCGAGGTCTTCGAAGAGGCCGGTGTGCGCGTGGGTGCGGTGAGCTATTTGGCCAGCCAGCCATGGCCATTCCCTGCGTCACTTATGTTTGGGTGCCGAGGCGAAGCGACCAGTGACGAAATCACAATCGACCCGGTCGAAATCGAGGCCGCGATGTGGGTGACCAGAGAAGAAATGATGACAATCTTTGCAGGAGAACACGACACCATCCTGCCTGCGCGCAAAGGGGCGGTTGCACACTTTTTGCTGGAAAACTGGCTTGCGGACACGTTGGATTAATCAGAAACTACAAAAAAGACACGAAACAGGCGCAGCACATGAAATTCACGACCCGAGAAGACGTTTCAGCCCCAATCGAGCAGGTCTTTGAGGCCTTGCGCGATTTTGAAGGGTTCGAACGCCAGGCCATGCGTCGTGGAATTGAAGTGCGGCGCACGGACAATTTGAAGAAGGCCAGTGTGGGCCTGTGTTGGCAAGTTGCCTTTGAATTGCGCGGGCGCAAACGCGATATCGCGCTAGAATTGGTGCGATTTGAATCGCCAAATGAAATGGCTTTCAAGGGTAAGTCATCTGGCATCGATGCTGATTTTGTCATTGAATTGATGGCCCTGTCACGCACCCGCACACGTATGGCCGTTAACTTGGAAATCACGCCGTTGAACTTGTCGGCGCGTTTGCTTGTGCAGTCTTTGAAGCTGGCAAAGAATAGCCTGACCAAGCGCTTTAAACTGAAGGTCGCGAGTTATGCAAAAACGCTGGAAGACCGGTTGCAACGAAC
>NZ_JBDVGB010000061.1:0-133343 GCF_039940735.1 Tateyamaria sp. | reverse complement strand
TATACATCGCTTGGGTGCTGTCGTTCAGCGTTGCGGCTTCGCCCGTGAATGTCAGACCGATACCATCAGGAAGCACCTCTGCCCCTAACGCGCTGGCCGTGGCAATTGCATCGGACAGGCTCACGCCGTCGCCAAGGTTGGCTTGCAACGCAACCGACAACGCCCCGCCAAGACGGGAAACCTGAGCATCGCTGACAACTGTATCCAACGTCGCGACTGACGATAATGGGACATAGGACCCGTCATCCAATCGGATTGAAATCGATGAAATGTCGGACGGATCATCGATTGCTGGGCCACCCGGCACGACGTTCACGTCAACTTCGGTATCATTTTCAAAGACGCTGACCGCGACGTTGCCGCGCACCAATGTGCTGATCAAGCTGGTCACAGACGTCGGTGCAAGGCCCATGTCGCGCGCGGCGGCTTGATCTACGCTGACTTGTAATTCTGCGCTGACGGGGGCCGATGAAAGCTGTGGGTTCACGAATGCCGGATCGTCAGACATCGCCGCAACCAAGGTTTCTGCGGCGGCGGTCAGATCCTCAAGGTTATTGCCAGTCACCGCAAGCCCAAGGCCGCTGCCACCGCCGCGTATGTTCAGGCTGTTGGAGGACCGCGCACTGACCTGCACACCGGGAATGGCGGCAAGTTGTCGGCTTAGCTTTGCAACCAATTCGGCTTGCGAAAAGTCACGGCTCTGCCAATCTGGCAGCCGCACAATGATCAGCGCGCTTGTACCGCCGCCGATGCCCACGATGCTTTGGATCGTTTCGATTTCGCCGCTTCGACGATAGGGCGCAAGGATTTTTTCGGCCATGACCACTTGCGTATCTATGTAATCCACAGTCGTATCTGACGCTCCACGCGCCTGCACAACAAAGAAACCGCGATCTTCGGTCGGGGTCACGCTGGAGGGCAGGGTGAGGGCAACGCTGATCGCATAGATCACAATGGCACCCGCGATCGACAAGACCAAAACCGGCGTGCGAATGGACCAGTCCATCACCGCATCAAAACCACGCGCCAAGATCCCTTGGGGCGCGGTATCCGTGGCAGATGATGCTTTGGACTTTCCGGGATCGAGCAAGGCCGATAGCACCGGTGCAAGAGTTAAGGCCGTGATCGATGACAGCGTGACCGCAAAGGCCAAAACGAACCCGAATTCGGAAAATACGCCGCCCGCCTGACCCGGCAAAAATGAGATCGGAATAAATACGGCTGCGAGCGTGGCTGTCGTTGAGATGACGGCAAAGAACACCTCGTTTGTGCCTGCTGCTGCGGCGGCAAAAGCCCCCATGCCTTCGCTGCGTTTGCGCACGATGTTTTCGACAACAACAATAGCGTCATCAACCACCATGCCCGTTGCCAAAACCAGGGCCAACAGGCTGATGGTGTTCACGGAAAAGCCGGTCATCCAAATGGCGGCCAAGGTGCCGATGAGGGCGACAGGGATGGTGACGGCCGGGATCAAGGTGGCGCGAGGGGATCGCAAAAACAGAAAAATCACGGCGATCACAATTGCCGTTGCCAGCAAGATGGAGTTCACGACCTCTTGGATCGACCCTTCGATGAAAATGCCGTCGTCTGAGGCGATGATCAGTTCCACACCCTCGGGCATTTGTTGCCGTAGTTCTTCAACGGCGACATTCACGGCTTGCGAGATTTCTAACGTGTTTCCAACGGATTGCCGCGTGATGTCCAAACTGATGGCGGCCTGTCCGTTCACGCGCGAAAAGACCGACGCCTCTTCGGGCAACAGCTGAACCAAGGCTACATCAGCCACTTGGGTCGTGTTATCGATTTGAAGTCCTTCAATGGTTTCGACCGTGACTTCTTGATTGGCAACGCTCAGGGCCAAAGTTTGGTTTGTCCCTTCCAGTGACCCAAGGGCGGTATCATCGCGCAACGCAGCCAGTGCGGCGCTGACGTCAAACACGGTCAAGCCACGGCTAAGCAACGATGGCATGTCCAATCGTACTTGAAATTCATTCGCGCGACTGCCCTGCACGGTGACCTCGGCGATGCCGTCGATGGTTGAAAGCCGTTCATGGATTGTGCTTTCGGCGATCTGGGTCAGTTCGTCAAAACTGGCGTCCCCCAACAATGCAAGCCGGATAATCGCATCGGAATTGCTGTCACTTTTTGAAACAGTGGGCTCTTCGGCCGCATCGGGCAAAGACCGCGTGGTGGCCGATACGATTTCACGGGCTTCGTTGGCGGCCACATCCACATCCGTCCCGTCAGACAGATCAATGGTGATCCGGCTGGACCCCGAACTGGAGGTGGATTCCATGAACGCTAACCCCTCAAGGCCACTTAGCGCGTCTTCGAGGGGTTGCGTGATCTCGCTATCGACGGTGGCGGGCACGGCGCCTTCGTAACTGGTGCTTACCGACAGAACGGGGCGGTCAACATCGGGCATTTCGCGGACATCAATACTGCCGAGGGCCGCCAGACCTGCAATAATAATCAACAAGTTCAGGACAAGGCCAAGGATAGGCCGCCCCACAAAAAGACCGGCCAAACCTGTCTTTTGCAATGTGCGTTCGACACTCATCTTTCGGCACCTGTGGCGCTTGCGGCATCGGTTACAGCGGTGCCTGCGCGCAATTTCGCGGCCCCCTCGGTGATGATGGTCGCGCCCAGCGGTACATCGGTTTCCACCCAAACGCGCGTGCCGTTGCGATAGCGGATGGCCACGGGGGTCGGTGATGCAACCCCGTCTTCGACCGTCCAGATATTTGCGCCCCCTCGGTTCCATGTGATCGCTGTGGCGGGCACAACCGGAAGCGGTTCAGTTTTTTCGAGGATGCGGACAGAAAAGGTCATGCCAGCAATCAACGCGCCGTCCGGGTTGTCGATTTGCGCGCGTACCGTTGCACTGCGAGAGGTGGGATCAAGCGCTGTATCAAAGGCCGTGATCGTTCCGTCAAACACGCGCCCCGCATAGGTGGGCGTGCCGATCTGAACCGGTTTTCCGGCCTCAAGCAGCGCGATCGAGCGTTCGGGCACTTCAAATTCTGCAACGATAACGCTGGAATCGTTGATTGTGACAATGGTATCGCCAACGCTTAGGTAGGTGCCGACATGCAGATCGCTTAGGCCAAGCGTGCCTGCGATTGGGGCTTTAATCGTGCGTTCGTCCAATGCGTCCTGCGCAAGGTCGACGCTTATCTTGGCCAGCTGCAAAGCGACTTCGGTTTCAACGAAAATGATGTCTGTGATTGTCGAGTTGCCGTTGTTGCGCAACGTTTCGTAGCGATCAAACAAGTCCTGTGCTTGCTGGTGTTCGGCTTTGGCAGCAACCAATGCAAGCTGTTCTGCCCGGTCGTCCAACTGCAAAAGAACGTCCTTGGTCGCGACCTGAGTGTTTGCGTCAATCGAAACATCGGTGATTTCACCGGCCACGCTCGATACAACTTCGACACTGCGCAACGTCGTTGCCGTTCCAATGGTGCTTAAGACCAAATTGTAAGCTCTTGCCGACAAAGGTGCCGTGACGACGATGGTTTCCTGCGCTCCTCTTTCTGGGCGTGCACCGCGGTCCGGGGTCTGTTGCCTGGCGTCAGCGACGTCTAAGCCAACCGCCAATTTCACCGTTTCCGGCACCCCAAAAGAGAAAAAATACGCAGCGCAAAGAATGCCACCAGACGCGAGGAGGATGAGGAGATGTCGCAAAGATCGTTCCTTTATCAGTCAGATGGCCGCAAAAAAACGGTTCTATTTGGGAACTATACGCGCAAGCACCAAGAATCCGTCGCGTAAAGAAGCATCGTGGAAGTTTTCACATTCCAAGTCTGCGTTGCGTTGTAAACTGGTTTTGTTGTTGAAAGCGCTGAATGGTGGCCGTCATCCTTTCCTATGACGGAGCTATCTTATGGTCTGTGGGGGCGTGCGCCGAAGGGCCGCGTTATTTCGTTAAATTGCTTGGGCCACAACTTTGAAGGATGCAGGCACGAGGAATGGTTGTTGCAACGTCTTTGGCAGGCCGTCTTGTTGGGGCAGTATTCTGTGACCCAAAAGAAGCCCAGACAGCGTGGCGGCAAGTTGTTGGGTTGCCATGCCTTGCGCCACACAGTTGCGGGGGCCGTGCCCAAACGGCGCATAGCTGGTTGAACGCGAAACGGTTGTGTTCAAAAATCGATGTGGGTCAAAAGCATCGGGGTCAGGGAAAACCTGCGCATCGTGATGCATGTTGTAAAATGAATTAAAGACATAAGTCCCTTTCGGAAGGGTATGGCCTGCCAATTCAACATTCTGGTTCAGGATTCTGGGCTGGTTTGCGGGTGCGGGTGGGCGCAAACGCAAGATTTCAGCGATGGTCGCCTGCAAAAGCGCACAAGAATTAAGGGCATTTGCCCCCAAATCCGTCGCGGCGATCTCTTGTCTGATCTGATCCTGAAGCGGAACATCTTGGGACACGTAGGCCAAAACCCAAGCGACTGCGGCGGCAATGTTATCTTGCGCACCTAACAACAAGCCGACCAGTATTGTGCGCATTTCATTATCGCTTGAGGTGACGAAATCGCCGTTTACATAGTGCGCCATCAGACCATCATTGGGTTTATTTGATGATCGCAGTTCTGTAATGGCAGCGTCCACGATCGAAAACGCATCTTTCTTGCGACGGCTTAGGTTTTTGCGCCAAGGCGCGAGCATCCAGTTGGGTCGCGCAAAAAGATGCGCAGATTCAGTATTGAACCGCGCGCCTGCGGCTTGGCTGAAAGCGATTTGCGCATCTGCTTCTTCCATCGAAATGGCGCGCCCCAGAATACCACGGCTTGAAGTCAGGGCGGCAAGTTTGCGCGATATCGTCAGACCGTCTTGCGGCGTTTTATCGAGTGTTTTGGCAAATTTGCGCACGACATCGACTTGGCCCGCGCAAGAGGCCTCGATGATCTGTCGCGAAAACAGGCTGTTTGCTTCTTTGCGCTTGGTGCGCCACGTCTCTCCGTGCTCGGTCGCGACACTGCGCCCGGCCGCATAAAGAAAGGTCTGAACCTGAGAGGGCGATTTTTCCAAAGCGTCGGTATGGCGGACGTATAATTCGCGGTTCATCCGCGCATCGCTGATAAAGGCGAAATTCATCAACCCACCCATCACGCGCCAATGCACAAGAGGGCCGTAACGCGTTTGAATGCCTGCTAAGGTTCCAACGTAATCTTGTGGCAGTGTCTTAAGGAGTTGACGAAACGACAGGTGAAATGCCGACCCAGTTATGACGGTAAAGGTTGCTTTTGGTTGATTGGTTTGGGCGATTGGCTCAGATGAGTTCATGTGCATCAATCCTTTGGTTTATTGCGCGTCATTAAGGGTCGAACGGACGATCATTTTATGAAACGGGGTCACCACCGCGATGTAGGCGCGCCCAAACACGTTGTGGCGTGTCACAAGGGTCGTAAGGCGCAGCGTATGGGTTTGATCGCGTTTACTCCGCTCTAATAGAAGGCGGAAGTCGAGGTGCTTGTCGTCCATCCCCAAGACAATGCTGTCTTTGTTTTGGTGTAAAACCGGAAAGATTGCGACCATGTCACTGGGGTCCTTCACGTCTTTCAGGCCATCAGGTTTCAGTCCAAATGGAACAACCAACATATTGCGCAAAGCCAAAAGGGCGCGGGCCCAGCGTGGCATCGTCCCAACGACTTGCTGAGCAAGAGATTTCATATCCGCGGTGCTGTCGCAGTTTTCGATTTCAAAGGCGTCTGCCCAATTTGCGCTGGGCAATGCTGCGTTTGGTAGATCAGGTTTTATTTCCATAGCTTTGGCTGGCTGAAGTGTCTGTACCGGCATCGTGCGGACCTTTCGCAGTTTGGTTCGAAACTAGCACACCGCGAACCGCGACTATAGAACGAAGGCGTCAATTGTCTGAGGTGACATTATTATGCCAAGCAAATCCCAGTTGGTGCTGCCACCAAAACACCTTGCAAGCTGTATCGCCGGGTGCATCGTACGCGACACACGGGCGGTTGATCTATCGGATGAGGAACGGCTGAATTATTTCCCCGGAACACCGCTTTTCACGGCCACAGTGACGTTGGAAGGGCAGATACATCTTGGCGACGCAATTGCTTCGGTTGCGGAACTTCGTGCGCGGCCGGCGGTTGCCAAACGCGTTTTCCACGCTCCAAAAACCATGCCCCATACCAGTTGGAATCCCGGCCCGCTTCACGCGTTGACCATCGCGTTCTTTCCTGATGCGTGGCAACGTCTTGGTGGCAATTTACAAGGAAAGCCTTCAGCACGCATCTTGCCCGCAATCGACGAGCTCGAAAAAGGGGAACTGGCGACGGCTTGGCCACGGTTCTGGGACAAGATGTCTGAGGTATGGGCCCAAAGCAAAAGCACGAATGGTCTAACGGATTGGGCGGGTTCGCACCGGATTAAGGACTGGGCTTTTCATCTGTTTGGCCAAGTCTCGCAGACGGGTGCTGGCCGGGGCCTGCGATCAACACAGCGTCGCTTATTGCGTTGGACTGGGCAAAACAGAAAGGCACTGACGTTTTTTGCAAAGGTTGAAGAAGTGCATCGGTTGAGCATTTCCGATTCAAAGGCCACAGCTGCGGACCTTGCCGCGCAAGCAGGCTTTGCAGATCAGTCCCATATGGGACGGGCGTTGAAACGCGCAACTGGGTTTGCACCCGCGGCGTTGAATCGAAAAATCGCAACGGAAGAAGCCTTTTGGTGTTATCGGCTTTTGGGGGATCGGTTCTAGGTATTAAGATGCGAAAACAACGCAGGGTTGGGGGCTCATGTAACGGCCATTCCGCCATGCGTTCAGTCGCGTTTGTGAATGACGTGTTCAGGTGCTGCGTCAATCTATGTTTCGGTCGCATCAAGACAATCGTGCAACACACTGGAATCTGACACAATTCCGGACTTCTCAGGCGGCATTCGTTTTGTTAGCCTTCAAGCAATAAAAAAAGACAGGCAGGCATATAGGTAATGAAGACGGGCTTTCTGGGCACGTTTGTCATCTCCTGGTCGCAAACAGAAGTAGACGGTCTTGAAGCCGCTCCGTTGCCAAATTTGGCGGTGGGTGCAGCTTGGGCATGGCGTGGGGACGTTGTGCGTGTGGATGGACCGAGCGATGTTTTGCGTTTGGACAAGGCAGACGGAAGAGAAGCGATGCGGCATCGCGCAGCGCATATGGTACGACGTCTTGTGGGCGCGGCTGTTGAAAATACTCCGCTGACGAGCAACGATGATGATGCATTGATGACGGACAACAGTTTTGTGGTCACGGATGGCGGCAAAAGCTACACGGTCACACTGATTGACGTGCAACCGGGTACGCCGCCTTTGCTGATGTTCGTCAATGACATCCCACCACGCAACACCGATCTTTGGGTGGTGCATCACACATTAAACACTGCCCCCGGAGACGGAATGGGCGAAGGGTCGGGCGGGGTGATCTGCTTTACGCCGGGGACGTGGATTGACACACCTGACGGGCCGCGTCGGATCGAAGAATTGTGCGAAGGTGACAAGGTATCGACCAAAGACAACGGTCCTCAGGATATTCAATGGATTGGCAGCCGCCGTATGAGCGGCGCACGACTGTTTGCCATGCCGCGTCTACGCCCTGTGCGCATTGCAACAGGGGCCTTGGGTGTCGAACGGCCTGAACAAGAACTGTTGGTGTCGCCAGAACATAGAATGCTGATTGATGGGCCGGTGGCGCGTGAGTTGTTTAATGCGCATGAAGTGTTGGTAGCGGCCAAAGACTTGGTTAATGGCACGACGGTATCAGTGGATGTGGACGTTCGGGCGGTGACTTACGTGCATCTGCTGTTACCGCGCCACGAGGTCTTGCGGGCCAATGGGGTCGAGACCGAAAGCTTCCATCCAGCGAACACGGCGCTATCTACTTTGGATGACGAGGACCGGGTGCGCCTTTTGGACAAACTGCCGGGGCTTGAGTTTAATCCACATATTTATGGCACATATGCGCGGCGCAATCTCAGCGCGAGCGAGGCAGCCATTATGCGTCACGCCGCGTAACGCGGTGCGGAGTTTTGAAAAAATTCCGCGACGTTTTCCGAATTCGGAAAACGCGCCCTCTCGCGAATGGAACATCGCTGTTTCGGACGTTCCCGGGATGCCTTGGGCAGAAACAGAAATGGTTAACTGTTTGCGCCAATAAGCTCCGCGATGATCGCTTTGGCGCTTTCGCTACTCCAGTCCGCGTCGCCACGCATGCGTGCAACTTCTTTGCCCGTGGGATCTAGAATCACAGTGATTGGAAGCCCGAACACGCCCATCTGTGCCGCCAATTGCTGTTTCGGATCTTGGTGGCGTGGCAGATTTGCAATCTCGGTTTCGTCAAAGAACTTCGAAATCGCAGCCGGTGAATTGCGTCCCGTCGCGATGGTCAGGACTTCAAAAGCATCGCCGCCAAATTCCGTTTGCAGTTCGGACAGCATTGGCATTTCGTGACGGCAAGGTGCGCACCACGTGGCCCAGAAGTTCAACAGCACGTGTTTGCCTTCGAAATCGGCTAGCGTGGCCGTGCCTTCTCCATCGGCCAATTCGAATTCGGCTTTGCTGGTCGCTTCGGGCGTGTCATGAAAGATCAGCTTACGCATGTCGCCTTCGCGCAAAGCGGCTGCGGCGGTTGTATCGGCTTGGGCGGGAATTGCACCCATGCTCAGGGCGATGTAGAGGGCAGCAACAACGATTTTTTTCATCTTCTATCCTTAAGGTAGCCAAAGCCATGACCGATAAATCCGCGAACGCAATGTGGGGTGGGCGCTTTGCCGCCGGGCCAGATGCGATCATGGAGGCAATTAATGCCTCGATCGGGTTTGACCAGCGTATGGCGTCTCAGGACATCGCAGGGTCGCGTGCTCATGCCGCTATGTTGGGCGCCACAGGCATCCTGACAGATACGGATGTTAAGGCGATACGGGAAGGCCTGCTCACGGTCTTGTCAGAGATTGAAACCGGAACGTTCCAATTTTCCACCGCTTTGGAAGACATCCACATGAATGTGGAGGCCCGCCTGAAGGATCTGATCGGTGAACCAGCAGGGCGTTTGCACACGGGCCGTTCGCGCAACGATCAGGTGGCGACCGACTTTAAACTGTGGGTCCGCGACCAGTTTGATGCCGCGGAGGGTGCGCTTTTGTCTTTGATCAACGCGTTGCTGGGACAGGCCGAAGCGGGCGCCGATTGGGTTATGCCCGGCTTTACTCACCTGCAAACGGCACAACCGGTCACGTGGGGGCATCATATGATGGCCTATGTTGAAATGTTTGGTCGCGATCTGTCCCGGGTGCGCGATGCGCGTAAACGCATGAACGAATCTCCTTTGGGCGCAGCGGCCCTTGCCGGTACCAGCTTTCCGATTGATCGTCAGATGACGGCCGAAGCTTTGGGCTTTGACCGTCCGTCCGCCAATTCGTTGGATGCCGTGAGTGATCGCGACTTTGCGCTCGATTTTCTAAGCACGGCGAGCATTTGCGCCATGCACTTGTCTCGCTTTGCCGAAGAATTGGTGATCTGGTCCTCGGCGCAGTTCCGGTTTGTAACCCTGTCGGATCGGTTTTCCACGGGGTCCAGCATCATGCCGCAGAAAAAGAACCCCGATGCGGCTGAACTGATCCGTGCCAAGGTTGGCCGCATTTATGGTGCGAACACTGCGTTGATGATGGTGATGAAGGGGCTGCCATTGGCCTATTCCAAGGACATGCAGGAAGACAAAGAACAAGTCTTTGATGCGGCGGACAATTGGATGCTGGCATTGGCTGCGATGGACGGAATGGTCCGCGACATGAGCGCGAACCGTGAAAGCCTTGCTGCCGCCGCTGGGTCCGGATTTTCGACCGCTACTGATTTGGCGGATTGGCTTGTGCGTGTGTTGGGCCTGCCTTTTCGCGATGCCCACCATATCACGGGATCGCTTGTTGCCATGGCCGAAGCCAAGGGCTGTGACTTGCCTGATTTGACCCTTGATCAGATGAAATCCGCTCATGACGGTATCACTGCCGATGTGTTTGACGTTTTGGGCGTGAAAAATTCTGTCGCGTCGCGTACATCTTATGGGGGGACTGCGCCGGATCAGGTGCGGGCTCAGGTCACCCGTTGGAGAGAAATATTGTCATGAAACCTATCGTTTGCCTGATCGCCCTGTTTGGCCTTGCTGCGTGCGGCATCGACGGGGAACCTGTGCGACCAACCGCGAACCTTGGCATCAACATTGGATCAGGTGGCATATCAACGGGCGCAACAGTTGGCGTATCCCAAGGACCGCTGCGCGTTGGCGTCGGAATTTTCTGACCTATGGCACCGATCCGCATGATCTATCTGACCCTCGCCATTTGGGGGGCCGTGCACCCGATGATCTATTTCATCCGGTGGTTCAACGAAAATGGCTACGACATCTTGGCGATGGTGGATGCCTGGCACGTCAATAACGCCGCCAGCGGGTTGGTTTGGGATTTGACCATTGCCGCAATTGCTCTGACCGTTTGGATCATATCCGAGGTCTCTGTCCGGCGGAATTGGCTGGCGTTGATCGCGATTCCTGCAACCTTCGGTATCGGCGTCAGCTGCGGTTTGCCGCTGTACTTATTTCTGCGTTCGCGCCCCGTTACCTAAAATTTTTGCCATTTGCGAAACAATCGCGCCCAATTGTTGCCATTTTTGCGGCTTAGCCTGTCGAGCAAGCATTTAAGGCAGCAGACGCGGGACAAATTGATGACAGATACAGGCATTTCGGCACCCAATGGGGCTCTTTTGAACGCACCGGACATGGTCAAACAAGCGTTAGCGCCGATGATCGTGCAGGTCGCAAAAACCTTTGGTGTTAGCCCCTTGCGCCAAATGCGCGAGATTTTTTCCATGCGCCGACGCGTGCAGAAACTAAGCGGGTCAGAATACTATGCGCTGCGCCTATTTGACCCCGCTAAAAGCACCGCAGACAAACGCGCCTTTCTTGGGCAAGCAGGCGGAAACGCGATCAACACAGCGATGAACCCGCCCATGGCGGTGCCGTCGTGCGCCTTTGTGGGCAACAAATTGCTGTACACGCAATTGCTGGCACAGCTTGGCATTGCGACAGCGCAAACCCAAGCTTTAGTGAGTGCCTTTCGCGATGCAGGCCAACTGCCCGTCTTGCGCGATGCGGCTGCCGTGTCGGACTTTCTGCGCAATGCGGCGGTCTATCCGTTGTTTGGCAAACCACAACATGGCTCCCTCTCCGAAGGGTCGGTGCGCATCGAGGCATGCGACGGCAATACCTTGCGTCTTGGCAATGGTACGACGCAGGACGTTGACGCTTTTGGGGCCGAGGTCATGGACCGGTACGCTGGAGGTTTCTTGTTTCAGACAGCATTGAGCCCAGATGCGCAAATGGCAGACATCGCAGGCCCAGCGATTGGTTGCGTGCGGGTCGTCACCGTGAATGACGGCAGCGGGCCAAAACCCGCCTATGCGGTTTGGAAAATGCCAGCACCTGCGGCCATGTCTGACAACTTTTGGCAAGAAGGCAGCCTGTTGGCGCATCTTGACCTGAGCACAGGCAAGGTTTTGACCTGCTTGCGTGGCACAGGCCTAAAGGCCGAAGCGTTGGACACACATCCGGTATCGAATGTGCCAGTTGTCGGAGCGATGCTGCCACACTGGGCTGAAACGGTGCAAATTGCCGTAGATGCGCACGCAGTTTTCCCCGAATTTGGCATATGCGGTTTTGACATCGCAGTTACCGGTGAAGGGCCCAAGATATTAGAATGTAATGATAACCCTTCGCATAGCTTGTACCAAATGGCCGCCGACAGGGGGCTCATGAACGATGACTTGGCACCCCTATGGGACGCAGTTTCGGTCAGTCAGAAAAAACAGGTGGCCCGACTTAAGGCTGAGGCCAAGAAAGCGCGTTAACCACGCCCTGCGCGAATGACCAATTGATCTGTCCCGCGTGCCCCGATAAAGGCGCTTGGTATGGATCATTTTCTTTACCGCGACGGCGCGCTTTACGCCGAGGATGTCGCTGTAGCCGAAATTGCGGCTGCGGTTGGTACGCCGTTTTATGTCTATTCCACAGCGACTTTGCTGCGTCACTTTCAGGTTCTGGATGACGCACTTGCGGGGATGGATCACCTGATCTGTTACGCGATGAAAGCGGCAAGCAATCAGGCAATCCTCAAGACTTTGGCGCAGGCGGGGGCTGGCATGGATGTGGTCTCGGGCGGCGAATATATGCGCGCCAAGGCTGCGGGCGTGCCGGGCGATCGCATCGTGTTTTCCGGCGTTGGCAAGACGGTCGATGAAATCCGATTGGCGCTAACCGGCGGCATTCGTCAGTTCAACGTCGAATCCGAACCCGAAATGGAGGTGCTGAACCGCATCGCGGGCGAGGTGGGCGTGACCGCGCCCATCACCATCCGTGTGAACCCGGATGTCGATGCCAAGACGCATGCCAAAATTGCCACTGGCAAATCCGAAAACAAGTTCGGCATTCCGATTGCACGCGCACGCGAGGTCTATGCCATGGCGGCGGCCATGGATCATTTGGAAATCATCGGTATCGATGTGCACATCGGCTCGCAACTGACGGATTTAGCACCGTTCGAATTGGCCTACCAAAAGGTGGCTGAGCTAACGGAAATCCTGCGCGCCGACGGTCATACGATTTCTCGTCTTGATCTGGGCGGTGGCCTTGGCATTCCGTACGCGCGCAGCAACGAAACCCCACCGCTGCCTGCCGACTATGGTGCGATGGTAAAGCGGACTGTGGGCCATTTGGGCTGCGAGATCGAAATTGAACCGGGTCGCCTGATTGCCGGGAATGCGGGCTGCATGATCAGCGAAGTGATTTATGTCAAATCCGGCGAGGGGCGTGATTTCCTAATCCTGGACGGCGCAATGAACGATCTGATCCGCCCTGCCATGTACGAGGCGCACCATGATATCGTTCCGGTGATTGAACCGACGCCCGGCGCTGAACAGGTGCCCTATGACATTGTTGGCCCGGTTTGCGAATCTGGTGACACATTTGCCAAACAACGCATGATGCCACCTTTGGCCGCTGGGGACCTTGTCGCGTTCCGCTCTGCGGGCGCATACGGCGCGGTTATGAGCAGCGAATACAACACAAGACCCCTAATTCCAGAGGTTTTGGTGCATGGTGATCAATACGCGGTGATCCGCCAACGTCCGACCTTTGAAGAAATGATAAATCGCGATACGATCCCAGAATGGCTTTAAGCGCGCTGGTTTTGTGCGTCTAAAAGTCTAAGTTAGGTTTCAGGCGCACCCAAGCGCCGCGGCACCGACAAGGGACGCAATTATATGGCCAGTTTTTCTAAACACGACGTGCGCCGCGGGCTAAGCGCTTTGCGCTGGCCGTTGTTTTGGACCCGCGCGGGCATGTATGCAGAAATGCTGTGGCGCGCGATTTGGCCGCTTGCCACGGTGGTGCTGTTGATTCTGGCTGTGCTGATGCTGGGCCTGCAAGACAGTGTGCTGGTCGAGGTCGTCTGGGTTGGGGCCGTCGTTGCCGTTCTGGCCGTGCTGGCAACGCTATTTTATGCGATCAAGCGTTTCACAATTCCGTCGCGGGCCGCGGCTTTTGTGCGTTTGGATGAAACGCTGCCCGGTCGCCCAATCCAAGCGTTGATGGACACGCAAGCTGTCGGCGACATGGACGCCGCATCGACAGCCGTGTGGCGCGCGCACCAAGCCCGTATGGCTGAACGCGCGGCAACCGCCCAAGCTGTGCCTGCCGATTTGCGCATTGCGCGCCGTGATCCATATGCGCTGCGTTATGTGGCGGCGCTGCTTTTTGGTGTGGCGCTGATCTTTGGTTCGATCCTGCGGATTGGGTCGGTGGCTGACATGACGCCGGGCGCAGGCGATGGCCTTGCAGCGGGCCCTGTCTGGGAAGGTTGGGCTGAAAGCCCGCGTTATACTGGGCGACCGACGATTTATTTGAACGACATCGCCGATGGCACGTTGGATGTGCCGGCCGGCAGTTTGATCACTTTGCGCCTTTACGGTGAAGTTGGTGCGTTAAGCGTGACTGAAACAGTGTCAGGGCGTGCAAGCGATCCGGCGACGGTGTCCAATCCCGAACAAGATTTTACCGTGATAAACTCGGGCGATATTGCGATTGCTGGCCCCGGTGGGCGCACATGGGCGATCGCTGTGATACCGGACAACGCGCCAACGGTCGCAGTGCTGGATGATCCGGAATCGGACGCTTTGGGCGAGATGTCTTTACCGTTTGCCGCGACGGATGATTACGGTGTCGAAGCAGGAGAGGCGCGTTTCGTACTTGATTTGCCAATGGTTGACCGCCGTCACGGCCTGACGATTGCACCTGATTCACGTCCTGAAATTGCCGTTGCCTTGCCGATGCCGATTGCCGGGGATCGTTCTGATTTTGAAGAGGTCCTGATTGAGGATTTCTCAGAACACCCATGGGCCAATCTGCCAGTACGGGTGGTTTTGAACGCGTTGGACGCGTCCGAACAGCAGGCCGAATCCGAACCACGCCAGATCATCCTGCCCGGTCGTCGGTTTTTTGACCCCTTGGCAGCGGCAGTGATCGAACAGCGCCGTGATTTGTTGTGGTCCAAAGGTAACGCCAAACGGGTCAGTCAGATTATGCGTGCCGTAGCGCACTTACCCGACGATGTGTTCCGCAAGGAAGTCGACCAATTGCGCATGCGCCGTATTTTCAAACGGCTTGAAACACTGGCCAGCTATGGCCTTACAGACGACCAACAGACCCAGATTGCGCGCGATATGTGGGATTTTGCGCTGGGCCTCGAAGAGGGTGATCTATCGGGTGCGCTGGAACGTTTGCGCCAGGCTCAAGAACGTTTGAACCAAGCAATGCGCGACGGTGCCAGCCAAGCAGAGATCGAAGAACTGATGCGCGATCTGCGCCGTGCCACCGAAGATTATATGCAGCAATTGTCTCGTCAGGCGCAGCAGGAAAATCAAGAAGGCCAAGACGGGCAACAGCAAAACAGCCAGAACCAAATGCAGATGAATCAAGACGATCTGCAACGCATGATGGATCGCATCCAAGAGCTGATGGAACAAGGGCGCATGGCCGAAGCCGAG
The DNA here is from genome assembly GCF_039940735.1 of Tateyamaria sp. Taxonomy (GTDB): domain Bacteria; phylum Pseudomonadota; class Alphaproteobacteria; order Rhodobacterales; family Rhodobacteraceae; genus Tateyamaria. Next base: position 118,268 of record NZ_JBDVGB010000061.1, on the reverse strand, counting down.
CAAGCCTTGCAGGAATTGCAGGAAATGCTGGAAAACATGCGCGTGACCCAAGGCGAAGGCGGCGAAGGCGGCCAGTCGCCCGGCGAACAGGCGATGGAAGGCCTTGCAGAGACATTGCGCGAACAGCAGGGGCTGAGCGATCAGGCGTTCCGTGACTTGCAGGAACAGTTCAATCCCGGTGCGCAGGCTGGTCAAAGCCAAGGCAACGAAGGCAGCAATGGCGGTCAAGGTCAGGGCGAACAGCATGACCAAGGCGGCACAGGTCAGGGTGAACAAAGCGAAGGCCAACAAGGCGGCGAAGGCGAACAACAAGGCGAAGGTCAGGGGCAGGGTCAAGAGTCGCTGGCCGATCGCCAGCAAGCGTTGCGCGATGAATTGAACCGCCAACAAGGGAATCTGCCCGGTGCAGGCACACCCGAAGGGGATGCGGCGCGTGATGCGCTGGATCGTGCAGGGCGGGCGATGGACAACGCCGAAGATGCGCTGCGTCAGGACGACTTTGCTGGTGCCATCGACAACCAGTCCCAAGCAATGGAAGCACTGCGTGAAAGCATGCGTTCATTGGGCGAAGCCATGCAACAAGAGGCGCAGGGCGGCGAACAAGGTCAGGGAACGTCCGAAAGTGACCGCCGCGCCGATGCGCGTGACCCATTGGGTCGTGATCCGGGATCAAACGGATCAGTTGGCACCGAAGAAGGGCTGTTGCAGGGCGAAGATGTCTATCGCCGGGCGCGTGATTTGTTGGACGAAATTCGCCGCCGCTCAGGGGATGGGGAACGCCCGGATGTCGAGTTGGAATATCTCAAGCGGCTGTTGGATCGGTTCTGATCCAAAGCGCGCTTGGTTAACCTTCCTGCGCCGTTGCGATGGCATCTAGCCATGTCAAAAGGTTCGTTACCTTTCCGTCCAGCCACAAACGCATGGCATCAACCTTGGCGACATATCCGCTGAGATAAGGATCAACTTGCGGTACAGCCTGCGCGATTTGAGGCGCAAAAATATAGATCGCCAAAAGGATCAAGACCAACACAAACACAAGCATAAAGCCAAGCCGGAACCTGGACCTGCTTGGTTTGGGGGCTGGCATGTCTGCGCCATCGGATGCTTCGACCCCGTCGCCGATTTGGCGGTCGCTGGTTGAGCGCAGGGTTGAGTTAATTTCTTCGATGTCGGGTAACAGATCGCGGCGCGATCCGATGGCGGCCGCGACCGCCGTCGCATCGCCTGCGGTTTCGCTTGGGTCTTCACCACGTATCCGAGCCGTGCGTTCTTGGGCCTCGCGGGCGCGGCGTTCTGCATCGCCTTCGCCGCTTTCCAACCCCAGTTCGGGTTGGCTTTCCAAGCCTTCGCTGGCGCGGGCTTTGGATTCCAAGTCCGCCTCTTGACGCAGAATATCGGTGACGGACGCGTCTAACGCGCGCCGTTGCGGTTCAGCATCGGTGGCGACGCGTTCTTCGTCTGGTGCCGGCGAATCAACAGAAACCGCCGAATCTTGCGGCAGTTCAGGTGTGGGTTCCACCTCAGGTATATGATCGGGGTGGTATTGAAACCATGTTTTCCCACAATTTGAACATTGAACATCACGCCCATCACGGGGAATGACATCAGCCGTCACTTCGTATTGCGCGTCGCAATTGGGACAAATCAGCCGCATCTTGGGTCCTGCTTACCTCTTGAGTTCGACCCTATGTTGTAGTGCGCACGCATAAAAGACATAAGTGCGGTCAAGTTCATCAAGCTTGTGAATTGAAACAAGCATGATGCTGAGGCACAACAGGTGTGTGCAGTCGGGGGCAGGCGTGATTGAGCTGGAAAATGTAGCCTATAGTTACGGTGGAGGCGAACTTTTGTCGGATATTTCCGTCAAATTGGCCGCCGGATCATTCCACTTCCTGACAGGGCCGTCAGGTGCAGGTAAAACGACACTGCTAAAGTTGTGCTATGGTGCCTTGTTGCCAACAGCTGGCTATGTTCGCCTGTTTCAAACCGATGTACGTTCGCTTGCGCGTGATGATGTAGCATTGGTGCGCCGCAAAATCGGTGTCGTGCATCAGAATGTTCAATTCCTTGATCATCTACCCGTGAGCGACAATATTGCGTTGCCACTGACGGTGTCTGGTCGTCACGCCGAAGCCGCAGGCCCTGATTTGGGAGAATTGATGGGTTGGGTTGGCCTGATCAACCGTGCAGATGCGTTGCCGCCAGAGCTGTCAGGGGGCGAACGCCAACGCGCGGCCTTAGCGCGTGCGGTGATTATGTCACCTGATGTGGTGCTGGCGGATGAACCAACTGGGAACATCGATTGGGAAATGTCCCAGCGTATTTTGACCTTGTTGGTTGAATTGAACCGCATGGGCAAAACAGTGCTGATCGCGACCCATGACTTGAGCTTGATTCGCGCAGCCAAAGCGCAGGTTCAGGCGCGTGTTTTGCGCATTTCGAACCGACGCGTGCAACTGGCAGGGGCTGATCTGTGAAGTTTGACCTGAAGACGTTGCGCGCCCTTATCGCTGGTGACCGCCATGCGGACCGGGTTGTCCCGCCTTCTGGTTTCACGGCGCAATTGACGTTGTTTGCATCGGGCGCGATGGCGTTTCTTGCGGTATTTGCACTGGCGTTGTCGCTGGCCAGTGGCCGATTAGCCGACCGCTGGGGGGATGAATTGGCGCGCACGGCGACCATTCGCATTGTGGCCCCGCAAGATCAGCGTGCTGAACAAACCTCTGCCGCCCTTGCCGTGTTGCAAACTACACCGGGTATCGAAAGCGCGCGCGCGCTAAGTGACGATGAACAGCAGGCTTTGCTTGCCCCGTGGTTCGGGCAAGATTTGCCGCTTGATAACTTGCCGGTACCGCGGTTGATCGAGATCGTATCACAAGATCAAGGTTTTGACCCAACGGGCCTAAGATTGCGCCTTGCCGCTGAAGTGCCGGGCGCTGTGCTGGATGACCACAGCCGGTGGCGTGCGCCATTGGTGTCAGCGGCCAATCGATTGCGTCTTTTGGGTTGGGGATCCGCATTGCTGATCCTTGGGGCTGTGGCGGCGATGGTGACATTGGCTGCCAATGCGGCCCTATCTGCCAATGCGCAGGTGGTGGCAGTTCTGCGCCTTGTGGGGGCAACGGATCGATATATTGCGCAGGCCTTTGTACGCCGTTTTACCATTCGTGCGCTCATAGGGTCGGCGGGTGGTGTGGTCATTGGGTTGATTGCGGTTTGGCTTATTCCGTCGGGCGGGGACGCGCCGGGTATTTTGACTGGTATCGGCTTTCAGGGCGCGGGCTGGTTGGTGCCCCTCACACTTCCGTTTATTTCAGCAATGGTTGCGTTGTTGGCGACGGCCTATGCGGCCAGCCGCGCTTTACGGAGTTTGTCATGATCCAAACTATTCGATCTTATCTGTTTATCGTGCAGATGTATGTGATGATGTTGGTCATTGGCCTCGCGTTTTTTCCCTATGCGCTGTTCAAAAAAGAAGGCGCGCGGCTGTGTTGCAAAACCTTCAGCCGCTACGTCTTTTGGACGATGGGATGGATGGTCGGTATCCGCCATGAAGTGCGCGGCGAAGTGCCCGAAGGCGAAGTGCTGATCGCGGCCAAGCATCAGTCATTTCTAGATATTATGATGATTTTTACCGCGCTGCCCAAGGCAAAGTTCATCATGAAACGCGACATTCTGTGGACGCCAATTATTGGCTTTTATGCCAAACGGCTAGAGTGCGTTCCCGTCATTCGCGGTAAACGCGGAGCTGCCATTGGCAAGATGGTCGCGGATGTTCAGGCTGGACGGATCGATCCGGGACAATTGGTGATCTATTCGCAAGGCACGCGCGTCGCGCCGGGGGCCAAGGTGCCTTACAAAGTAGGCACAGGCGTTCTTTATGAACAGTTGAACCAACCTTGTGTGCCTGTGGCGACCAACGTTGGTGTCTTCTGGCCGCGCAAGGGCATGTTGCGCAGACCGGGGCTGGCTGTGGTCGAATTTTTGCCCGCCATCGCGCCGGGCATGGAACGCAACGCGTTTTTAGCGCAACTCGAACAAGTGGTCGAAGAACGTTCAGACGCGTTGATGAGCGAAGGGGGCTTTGATGGAGTTCATAACTGACATTCCAGCGCTTGAGACACTGTATCCAGAAGCTGTGCCGGCAGCGATCCGAAAAGTCGCTGTGCACCTGACACCACTTTACCAACGTTGGATCGAAGGCGCGCGGTTCTGCATTCTAAGCACAGTTGGCCCGGATGGTGTCCACGGTTCACCGCGCGGCGATGACGGGCCTGTGGTGCGTGTCATGGGGCCAAATCTGCTTGCGATGCCTGATTGGCGTGGCAACAACCGTTTGGATTGTCTGCGCGATATTGTGGCGGACGGGCGCGCGGCAGTTATCTTTATGGTGCCGGGCAGCAATACGACTGTGCGCGTGAACGGCACGGCGCGGTTGACGGATGATGCCGACCTTCGTCAAAGTTTTGCCAAAGGAAGCAAGCAGCCTGCGACGGTTATTTTGCTGGAGATTCAAGAGGTCTATACCCAGTGTGCCAAGGCGCTTTTGCGGTCAGGCCTGTGGCAACGCGACGATTCCGCAGGGTTGCCGACGGTGGGCGAGATTTTGGCCGATATGTCGAATGGCCAGTATGGTGGCGCGGAATATGACCGCACCTATGTGGAAAAAGCAAAACCTCGGATGTGGTGAACCGGGGGGCTGGCCCCCCGATTCAATTATATGATTTAGCTGTGGATAGCGCCGACACCACAGGCCAAGGCGGCTTCGCGCACCGCTTCGGAATAGGTGGGGTGGGCATGGCAGGTCATCGCCAGATCTTCGGCTGAGGCACCAAATTCCATCGCCACGCAGACCTCATGGATCAGATCGCCAGCTGCTGGGCCGATGATGTGCGCGCCCAAGATGCGATCTGTGTTCGCGTCGGCAAGGATTTTGACAAACCCCTCGCCAGCAAAAACCGCCTTGGCACGGCCATTGCCCATAAAACTGAATTTACCAACCTTAAAGGTTTTGCCAGCAGCCTTCAGGGTTTCCTCAGTCTCGCCGACATTGGCGACTTCGGGGTGGGTATAAATCACGCCGGGGATCACGCCATAGTTCACGTGGCCATGTTTGCCCGCGATCGTGTCGGCAACGGCGACGCCTTCGTCTTCGGCCTTGTGGGCCAGCATCGGCCCTTCGATCACGTCGCCAATGGCATAGACGCCGGGCACGTTGGTTTGCCAGTGCGCATCCACCGCGATTTGCCCGCGCTTGGTCATTACAACGCCAAGGCTTTCAAGGCCCAGCCCATGTGTAAACGGTTTGCGCCCAGTCGCGACGAGCACAACATCGGCGTCAACGGTGTGTTCGCTGTCGTCTTTGCGCAATTTGTACGTGACTTTGGCCTTGGTCTTGGTCGCGTCGACAGATTGTACCGCGGCGCCCATGGTAAAGGTCAGGCCCTGTTTGGTCAGCAGTTTCTGGAACTGACGTTGAACTTCGCCGTCCATGCCGGGGGTGATGGCATCCAAGAATTCAATCACTTCGACTTCAGCGCCAAGGCGGGCATAAACAGACCCCAATTCAAGCCCGATCACGCCGGCACCGATCACAATCATTTTCTTGGGCACTTTGCCAAGCGTCAGCGCACCAGTTGAGGTCACAACGGTTTTCTCGTCGACTTCGACGCCGGGCAGGCTGGAAGGCTCAGAACCAGAGGCGATGATGATCGACTTGGCCTCGTGGATGTCATCACCGACTTGGACCTTGCCCGCTTCGGGGATGCTGCCCCAACCCTTGAGCCAGTCGATTTTGTTCTTTTTCATCAAGAATTCCACGCCCTTGGTGTTCTGGGCGATGGTGTCATCCTTGTAGGATAGCATTTGTTTCCAATCCACGGACGGGCTTTTGCCCTTAAGACCCATGGCAGAAAAGTTGTGTTCCGCCTCGTGCAGCATATGGCTGGCATGCAACAACGCCTTGCTGGGGATACAACCGACGTTCAGGCAAGTACCGCCCAATGTGTCGCGCCCTTCGACGATAGCGGTTTTGAGGCCGCGTTGCGCGCATCGGATCGCGCAAACATAGCCGCCGGGGCCGGAGCCGATGATGATCACGTCGTAAGAAGCCATTTTCGTTGGTCCTTTGTTTTTGGTTTGGGAGGGGGGCGCTGCCCCCGGACCCACGGGATTTTCTAGAACAGAGAAGTTATAAGAACGTCGCGATCAGCATAGCGGTGGTGGCTGCGAAACCGACGATCCAAATGTAGGTTCGCCACGGAGTCCACCCAAAGGCATAGGCCGGGACGTAGGCGATGCGGGCGATCAGGTAGGCATAGGCGCATATGGCGGTGACGGTGGTGGATTTGTCGGCCAGTGTCACCACAACGCAGGCGATTGTGAACAGGATCAGCCCTTCGAAGTGGTTGTTCATGGCGCGGTAACGGCGGGCCGTGCGGGTGCTGAGCATGTCCTCCATGCTGCCGCCAAGGCGGTCACGGTCGCGCGAGGACAGTGTTTTGCCATGGCCAAGTTCGAGGTTGGCGGGGATCGCCATGAGGGCGAATTGGACGACTTGGAGAAGGGCCGCGAGGGTGAGGGCGGTGAGTTCGGGGGTCATTGGCTTTCCAGACCCAAATCTTTGATCCGACGTTTCGGTAAAACAAACGCACCATTTTGCGGTGAAAGTTCTGTAAGGCTTTGCACCAACGAAGATTCCAAGCGTTCTGCTGTTGCAAGCCATATCGGCCATTTCTTCAATAAACCTTCTTTCTGGTGATGATAGTCTCGCCGACAGAGACTGGCAGCATCTCTGAGTTTGCGGCAGAGGGAAACTAAATCATCAGTTAGGCGCGGATATTGATGCAATGGCAGGTTCGCCTCTCGCGCAGACGTTTCAATTGTTACTTGGAAGCATCCCAGATCGTTTTCGACATAGCTTGCTAGAACATCGATTGCGGCTGCGAAACAATCTCTTTCCTTTACCAGATCAGCAGTCTTCTTCTTTCTTGTGACAGACTTAGAAATCTTGTCGATGGATTGTTGCCCACCAATTCTCAGAGCACAGCAATGACCAGCCAGAGCAATTGAACCTGAGTCGAGTTCCACAAAGTATCCTCTATTGTGTGCCTGCCGTTGTTGGCAAAATGCACAACGAACACTTTTCTCCGAGATGTACCCGTCTAAAAGGCGTACCGGATTTTCCAATGCGCCAATAACGGCGACGACCCCTTCAACTTTGTCGGGGTCGACAATTAATTCAGATGCGAGTTCTGTTTCCATCAAAGGCCTTTACAAATCCATCAACAACCGCCGTGGATCCTCAAGCGCCTCTTTGACCCGCACAAGGAACGTTACCGCCCCTTTGCCATCCACGATCCGGTGGTCATAGGACAGGGCGAGATACATCATTGGACGGATCACGACCTGACCGCCAATCGCCATCGGGCGATCTTGGATTTTGTGCATGCCAAGGATGCCGGACTGCGGTGGGTTCAGGATCGGCGAAGACATGAGCGAGCCGTAGACGCCGCCGTTTGAAATGGTGAACGTGCCGCCTTGCATTTCGGCCATGCTCAGCTTGCCGTCGCGTGCGCGCGCGCCTTTTTCGGCGATGGCTTTTTCGATGTCTGCAAAACCCATGCCATCCGCGTCGCGGATCACAGGCACCACAAGGCCCGTGGGCGTGCCAGCGGCGATGCCCATGTGGACAAAGTTCTTGTAAACGATGTCGGTGCCATCAATTTCGGCGTTTACCTCAGGCACTTCGCGCAGGGCATGCACACAGGCCTTGGTAAAGAAAGACATAAAGCCCAGTTTGACGCCGTGTTTCTTGAGGAACAGGTCTTTGTATTCGTTGCGCAGGGCCATCACCTCGGTCATGTCGACCTCGTTATAGGTGGTGAGCATGGCGGCGGTGTTCTGGCTGTCCTTGAGGCGGCGCGCGATGGTCTGGCGCAGGCGGGTCATTTTGACCCGTTCTTCGCGGGCGGCGTCACCGGCTGCAACGGGTGCGCGAGGTGCTGCTGCGGGCGCTGGCACAGATGCGGCGGCTGCAACGGCTTTGGCGACGTCGTCTTTCATTGCGCGGCCATCGCGGCCCGTACCTGTGACGGCATCGCGGCTGATCCCGGCTTCGGCCATGGCTTTCTTGGCGGCAGGGGCGTCTTCGACGTCTTTGCCAGAGGCGGCAGGTGCCGCGGCAGCTTTGGGGGCCGATGCGACCGCGCCGGAGGGCGAAATCACCGCCAGTTTCGCGGTGGCATCGACTGTTGTGCCTTCGGCGGCAGTGATTTCGGCCAGTACGCCTGCGGCGGGGCTGGGGACTTCGACGCTGACTTTGTCGGTTTCCAACTCGCAAAGCATTTCGTCTTGGGCGACGGTGTCACCGACGGCTTTGAACCATGTGCTGACTGTTGCTTCGGTTACGGATTCGCCCAAAGTTGGGACCATCACGTCAACAGATTCTCCGCCAGCAGGTGCTGCGCTTTCAGCAGGTGCATCTGCTTTTGGTGCGGCTGTTGCACCTGCGGCACCTTCGGAAATCGTGGCCAAAAGGGCATCGACGCCGACGGTTTCGCCTTCGGCAGCGATGATGTCGCCAAGGGTGCCTGCCACGGGGCTGGGCACTTCGACGGTGACTTTGTCGGTTTCCAGTTCACACAGCATTTCGTCAACAGCGATGCTGTCGCCGGGTTTCTTGAACCATGTGGCGACGGTGGCTTCGGTGACGCTTTCGCCCAATGTTGGGACGCGGACTTCGGTTGTCATTGGATTATTTCCCTTTGATGGTCAGCGCTTCGTCGACGAGAGCGGCTTGTTGGGCTTTGTGATTGCTGGCCAAACCCGTCGCGGGCGAGGCAGATGTGGTGCGGCCGGCGTAAACGGGGCGCGTGTGCTTGGCTTTGATACGACCAAGCACCCATTCAAGGTTGGGTTCGATAAAGGTCCAGGCCCCTTGGTTTTTGGGTTCTTCCTGACACCAAACCATTTCGGCCTTTTTAAAGCGTTCCAGTTCTTTCACGGCGGATTGCGCAGGGAACGGATAGAATTGTTCGAAGCGCATTAGGTACACATCATCAATGCCGCGCGCATCGCGTTCTTCGAGCAGATCGTAGTAGACCTTGCCCGAACACATCACCACGCGTTTGATTTTGTCATCAGCCACCAACTTGGTGTCCGAATTGCCGTGCTGCGCGTCGTCCCACATGATCCGGTGAAACGAACTGCCGGTTTGGAATTCTTCGGCGCGTGATACTGCCAACTTGTGACGCAACAGCGACTTCGGCGTCATCAAGATCAGTGGTTTGCGGAAATCACGGTGGATTTGGCGACGCAAGATGTGGAAATAGTTGGCCGGTGTCGTGCAATTGGCAACGATCCAGTTGTCTTGCCCACACATTTGCAAGAACCGTTCCAAACGGGCCGAAGAGTGTTCGGGCCCTTGCCCTTCGTAACCGTGTGGCAGCAGCACGACGAGGCCGGACATACGCAGCCACTTGCTTTCACCCGAACTGATGAACTGGTCGAACATGATCTGCGCGCCGTTGGCAAAATCGCCAAACTGCGCTTCCCACAGGGTCAGGGCGTTTGGTTCGGCTAAGGAATAGCCATATTCAAAGCCGAGAACCGCATATTCAGATAGCATCGAGTCGATGACTTCGTACTGCGCTTGCCCTGTTTTCACGTTGTTGAGGGGGTAGTAACGTTCTTCGGTTTCCTGGTTGACCAGTCCAGAATGGCGTTGGCTAAATGTGCCGCGCGTGCTGTCTTGGCCTGCTAAGCGCACAGGGAACCCTTCGGTGAGCAATGAGCCGAAAGCCATGGCTTCACCAGTGGCCCAATCGATGCCCGCCCCGCTTTCAAACATCTTGGCCTTGGCATCAAGCAAGCGTTCGACTGTCTTATGCAAAGGCACGCCGTTTGGCGCTGTTGAAAGCGCCTTTCCGACCTCATCAAAGGTTTCTTGGGGGATTGCAGTCTTACCGCGCTGGTATTTCTGTTCTTTCGCACGATCGATATGTGACCACTTGCCATCCAGCCAATCGGCTTTGTTGGGGCGGTACTCTTTACCGGCCTCAAATTCCGTGTTCAGCTTGGACTGAAACGCGGCTTTCATATCCTCGATCTCGCCCTCTGGGATCAGGCCGTCTTTGACCAGCCGTTCGGTATAGAGCGTGAGGGTTGTCTTTTGTTTCTTGATCTTTTTGTACATCACCGGGTTGGTGAACATGGGCTCGTCGCCCTCGTTGTGTCCAAAACGACGATAGCAGAAGATGTCGATGACCACGTCTTTGTGGAATTTTTGGCGGAATTCGGTCGCGACTTTAGCGGCGTGTGTCACGGCCTCCGGATCGTCGCCGTTGACGTGGAAAATCGGGGCCTCAACAACCAGCGCGTTGTCGGTGGGGTAGGGGCTTGAGCGCGAGAAGTGCGGCGCAGTGGTGAACCCGATTTGGTTGTTCACCACGATATGCATGGTTCCACCGGCGCGGTGCCCACGCAGACCCGACAGCGCAAAACACTCAGCCACAACGCCTTGGCCCGCAAAGGCAGCATCACCGTGTAGCAAGATAGGCATCGCACTTGTGCGGTCATGGTCGTTGTTTTGATCTTGTTTGGCGCGGACTTTGCCCAAGACCACCGGGTTCACAGCCTCAAGGTGAGACGGGTTGGCGGTCAACGACAGGTGCACGGAATTGCCGTCAAATTCGCGATCCGAACTGGCCCCGAGGTGGTATTTTACATCGCCTGAACCATCGACATCTTCTGGTTTGAAGGAACCGCCTTGAAATTCGTTAAAAATCGCGCGGTAGGGTTTTTGCATTACGTTGGCGAGCACGGACAGACGTCCACGGTGCGGCATGCCGATCACGATATCACGTACACCCAGTGCGCCACCTCGTTTGATGATCTGTTCCATGGCAGGGATCAGGGATTCGCCACCATCCAGGCCAAAGCGTTTCGTACCCATGTATTTGACGTGCAGGAATTTTTCGAAACCTTCGGCTTCGACCATTTTGTTCAGGATCGCTTTGCGCCCCTCGCGGGAGAATTGGATTTCCTTGCCCAACCCTTCGATGCGTTCTTTCAGCCAACCGGCTTCTTCTGGGTCGGAAATGTGCATGTATTGCAACGCGAAGGTGCCGCAATAGGTGCGTTTCACGATATCGATGATTTCGCGCATCGTCGCGATATCAAGGCCCAGCACTTTGTCGATAAAAATCGGGCGATCCATGTCGGCGTCGGTAAAGCCGTATGATTTTGGATCAAGTTCCGGGTGTGGTTCGGTGCTGCGCATGCCCAATGGGTCAAGGTCGGCGACCAAGTGGCCCCGGATACGGTAGGCGCGGATGATCATCAGTGCCCGGATACTATCCAGTACAGCGCGTTTGATTTGATCGTTGCTGAGTTCGACTCCGGTTTCGGACGCCTTTGCTTTGATCTTGTCGCCGGCGCCTTTGACTTCGGCGGGGGCGGCCCATTCGCCGGTTAAGGCTTGGGTCAGATCATCGCCCGGCATCGGCGGCCAATCGGTGCGTGCCCAGCTTGGGCCCTCCGCCTCGCGTTTTACCGATAATTCTTCATCGCCCATTGCCTTAAAGAAGGCCTGCCACGCATCGTCGACCGCATTTGGATCGTTGGCATAGCGGGCGTACATCTGTTCCAGATATTCCGCATTGTGCCCCTGCATGAAGGAGGAAGCGTGGAATTGGTCGTTTGGGGATTGGTCAGTCATTTCGCGTTCCCTTTCAATTGGATCGAGCCGTTTGAGCTTCAATCCGGATAAAATCAGTGGCTATTGGACGAAAGGGCAGGCCTGAGTCGGGGTACTGTCGATGGCTAGCAGTCACCCAATAGCGGCGGATCCGTGGGTCAACCCACTGACCTTTCATGCGTCGGAAGCCCAAGTGCGGGACCGGTTCTGCCAATGCTGCAAAAGCGGTGATCGACGGATACTTTTGACTGGCAATGTAGCAGGTGCGCGCATGTACGACTGTTTCGCCATTGGGTGCCTGGTTCTTTCGATCCCAAAGCACCAATTGGTGGTTCAATGATCCGCCAAGCGAATAGTAGACGATAGTCAGTTGTGACGTATTTTGTCCGGTTTTGCTAGATGATCGGCCAGCGTTTCCAAGTAAGTTCTGTTGCATGCTTCTGTAATCGGAGCGATCGAACCCGCGCTTGGTGTGGTGCACGCCTGCGGCCATATGTGCAGCGATTTTAGAGCGGTTTGCGCGCCGAGTGATCTGTTGCCAACCCAGTTGGCCCAATTGGGACATGGTTGTTGCCAGAGACGCGTTCGCAGCGCGACATGCTGCCATCGTTCCAAATATGGCTTGGTCGCTTGCGGTGGCCGGCATGGCGCAGACACCCAAAAAACTCGTGGCCAATGCAAAAGTCCAGCGTCGTGTGCTCATTCTTTACACCTTGGATCGCGGACAGCTAGGTCGACGCCTTCGCAGACGATGGCGCCGGTTGTTTTGACAGCGGTGCGGACCACAGCACCTGTGGTTTTGACAGCCGTCCGCGCAACGCAACCGGATAGGATTGCGGTGCAAAGGACAGACATCGTCAGATATGCGGCCCGAGTAGACATCAGCCGTTGATCGCTTCCATCACGGCTTCGCCCAACGTTGCCGGGCTATCGGCTACCACGATGCCAGCGGCGCGCATGGCTTCGATTTTGTCTTCGGCACCGCCTTTGCCGCCCGCAACAATCGCGCCAGCGTGGCCCATGCGGCGGCCGGGAGGGGCCGTGCGACCCGCGATGAAACCAGCTGTTGGTTTCCAACGGCCTGCTTTTTTCTCATCGGCAAGGAACTGTGCGGCTTCTTCTTCGGCAGAGCCGCCAATTTCACCGATCATGATCATTGATGTGGTTTCGGGGTCCGCAAGGAACATTTCCAGCACGTCGATGTGTTCGGTCCCTTTGATAGGGTCGCCGCCGATACCAACGGCGCTGGATTGGCCGATGCCCAAATCTGTCGTCTGCTTGACGGCTTCATAAGTCAGCGTGCCCGAGCGGGACACAACACCACATGACCCACGTTTGTGGATGTGGCCGGGCATAATGCCAATTTTGCACGCATCTGGTGTGATAACGCCGGGGCAGTTGGGGCCGATCAGGCGGGATTTGGATCCCTCAAGCGCACGTTGCACGCGCATCATGTCCAGAACTGGAATGCCTTCGGTGATGCACACAATCAGAGGCATTTCGGCGTCAATCGCTTCGAGGATCGAATCCGCAGCGAATGGCGGAGGAACATAGATCACGGACGCGTTGGCTTCGGTTACGGACATCGCTTCGTGAACGGAATCGTAAACAGGCAGATCCAGATGGGTCTGGCCACCTTTGCCGGGTGTGACGCCGCCGACCATTTTGGTGCCATAGGCGATGGCCTGTTCGGTGTGGAATGTGCCTTGCGAGCCGGTCAGGCCTTGGCAGATCACCTTGGTGTTTTCGTCAATCAGTACGGCCATTTGGGGCGTCTCCTTGGGGTATGTCTGGAATTAGCGGGACCGCAAAAGGTGCGGTGCGTGAGGGGGTGTGGAAACAGGTTAGCCATTGGGCAGCCCCTTTCCGGCAGGCAGCCGGTCCACACGTATAAAGGTTTGCGCGCCTTTCGTGCCGATATGTACGACAGCCACGCGTTTGCGCAGCAATTCGCGCGCATCGATATAGACGGTGGTGTCAGTCGCCACATAAGGCGGCGTCAAAGGGATCGAAGTGCCAAAGACTGGGGGCGTTGCCATCTTAGCCTGCACATCGCGCAGAGCGTCGTCCGCGTGGTCGCCGTCAAAGGTGACTTCGCAACGTCGTTCGGTGATTTCGGGTGTACCGGGTGCAGGCACAATTGTCTTATCCCAAAAGGTAAGGGTGAAGGGCAAAGGATTGCCTGCAACACTGGCCATATTGGCGTGGGCCTGCGCAGGTGTCTGGCCTGCCTTAAAGCAGAACACAGTGAACGCATCGATTGCGGGATGCGCGTGCGCGCCACCCGTCATCAGCATGAAAGCTGCGATATGTGCACTTTTTAGCGCCATGTGATCCACACACCTGTCACTTGCTGGCCCAATGCATTCCGTTTCCCGCCAGTCTTAAGCACAGTGCCTGTAGGCGCGCCCACGATGGCCCAAGCCTGTTGCGCATTCCCTTCAGGAGTAACCGGGCGCAGGGCAAAACCTGCATCAGTGACTGTGTTGACAAGGGTCTGTGAAACCACGCGTGGATCTTCACGGCGCACCGACATGGAACATTGGTTGACCCCTGACCGGCCTGCATTCCGGGCCGTGGTCAGAGCGATGTTGCCGGGTCGTTGCCCGGTGAGGAGAATGTCAGAGCCGATCTTGCCCGGGGCAACGCCAAAATCGCGTTGGCTGACCTGAGTGAGCCGACTTTCAACCCCGCTCATGTCAGGCAATGACGCCACACAGGTGTCAGCAAAGGCTTGCGCGGCCAAAGCTATAGTGCCGTTAGGTGCCGCGCGTGAGGGCACAGATGCCACAGGGGTCGGTGCGACGGGTCTGCCGCCCGAGGCGACGTCGCGAATTTGCGAGGTGGGGACTTCGCGGGCCGTTGGCGTGCGCGAGGTGTTTGCTTCGCGCTCATCCAGCCAGCGGGCAGTGGACGCCAGCCCAAGAGGTGGGAAATGTTCATTGGTTGTCGGAATGTCTGGGCGCGTGTTCGAACACGCGGCCACAGCCGCCGCAACTGTTAATACAAAAGCTATGCGTCGCATCTATCCACCTTTCGTCAAAAAACGAACATACAGACGGCCGTCAATTCGGCGCGGTTGGCTAAGCGAGACCACACCGTCCGGTCCCGTTTGATCGCGCAGGGCAATTGCTGCGTCTGTACTCTTGAGTCCACCCATCACAACGGAACATCGCCCATCGATCAATTTGACGGACAAATCATAGGTTTGGTGGAAATATGTCAGTGTCTGGGCGTTCTGAACAAAGCCACCAAGGCGCGCCAATGTTTCGGGCGTGCGAGTGAAGCGCGGGCGGGTGTCGACGCAAGCAGACTTTACCACATTCGTCCCCAATTGCTGCGTCACCGCGCGACGTCCGGGCCCTGCCGCAAAGGCGACAGGGACCACGTCATCACTGGGTGGGGCAACAAGAACTGCCTGACCGCCAGATACATCAGTCTGGCAGGCAGCAAGGGCCATCATGGCTAAGCTGGCAAGACACGCCCGCATTCTTCTTACCCCTTTACGGCTTTCACGATCTTCTGTGCGCCGTCTTTCAGGTCGTCTGCCGCGATCACGTCCAGTCCGGAGTTGTTGATGATGGCTTTGCCTTCTTCGACGTTCGTGCCTTCGAGGCGTACAACCAGCGGCACTTTCAGCCCGACTTCTTTCACAGCAGCAACCACGCCTTCTGCGATCACGTCACAACGCATGATGCCACCGAAGATGTTGACCAAAATGCCTTTGACCTGCGGGTCAGAGGTGATGATTTTAAACGCCTCGGTCACTTTCTCTTTGGTGGCCCCGCCACCGACATCAAGGAAGTTGGCCGGTTCGGCACCGTAAAGCTTGATGATGTCCATGGTGGCCATCGCCAGACCCGCACCGTTCACCATACAGCCGATTTCACCATCAAGTGCGATGTAGTTCAGATCGTACTTGGAGGCGGCGAGTTCCTTGGGGTCTTCTTCGGTCTCGTCGCGCAATTCGTTGATGTCGCCGTGGCGATACATGGCGTTGCCGTCAAAGCTGACCTTGGCATCAAGCACCTTGAGGTCGCCTTTGTCGGTGACGATCAATGGATTGATCTCCAGCATCTCCATGTCTTTTTCGGTGAAGGCTTTGTAAAGCAGCCCCATCAATCCAACACACTGTTTGATCTGAGCGCCCTTTAGGCCCAACGCAAACGCGATGCGGCGGCCGTGGAACGCTTGGTAGCCCGTGGCCGGGTCAACACTGAAGCTCAGGATCTTTTCGGGGGTCGCAGCAGCAACCTCTTCGATGTCCATGCCGCCTTCGGTTGAACAGACAAAGCTGATACGGCTGGTCTGACGGTCCACAAGAAGCGCTAGGTAAAGTTCGGTTTCGATGCCCGAGCCATCTTCGATGTAGATGCGGTTGACTTGCTTACCTGCAGGGCCGGTCTGGTGCGTGACCAACGTGCGGCCCAACATCTTTTTGGCTTCCTCGGCAGCTTCGGCGGCGGATTTGGTCAGGCGCACACCGCCTTTTTCACCAGCGTCGGCTTCTTTGAAAGTGCCTTTGCCGCGTCCACCTGCGTGGATCTGCGCTTTTACCACCCACATCGGCCCGTCCATGGCGCCTGCAGCAGTCTTTGCGTCTTCGGCCCGCAAAACGACGCGCCCGTCCGAGACAGGTGCCCCGTAGCTGCGCAAAAGAGCTTTGGCCTGATATTCGTGGATGTTCATGAGCGTTGGATCCCGTATTGATGCATCTGTTGTTGCCCCTATACGAACAGGACTGAACGTCGGGTTAAACGGACAAAATGACCTTAAGGGGTTTTGAGGGCATAAAAGTTGAATTTGTGATCACTAGAAAAATAGCTGTGATCACAAAACCTGTACGGAGACCTAATCGCCGCGTGCTGGGTCCGAGTCGAAGCTGATTTTCTCGGACATCGGACAGGATGCACCACCGTCAAACTTTATTCGTGGTTGGGAGACGTTTGAAAAATTGACAGGGCATGCCTTGCCAGCCAATGGCCCAGTGTTGCAACTCGTGAGGGTTTCCTCGTATCAAAGCAAAAATTAAGGCCAGCCTGAAGTGTTGCCTGAAATTATGGAGAACCGATTTGAGCAACGTTACCGAAGAGTATTGGAACGCGTACTATGCTGAAAAGAAAAAACCAGCGGTTCCGTCTCAATTTGCGACATTTGTGCTGAATGAGTTTTCCCATATTGAACGTTTCATTGACATCGGTTGCGGTGACGGCCGTGATAGCCTGTTTTTTGCAACGTATGGCAAAGAAGTTTTGGGGCTTGATGGTTCTTCCTCTGCTGTTGAGTTCTGTACAAAAACGGCAACAGACCGTGGTCTAAGTACTGCGTCTTTTGACACCCTGAACCTTGATCATGCCAACGCAATTCAGACTTTTGCGCAGCAGGGCGATGCGTCGCCACAGGATGCAATCGTCTATGCGCGGTTCTTTTTGCACGCCATCAACGAGACTGCGCAGGAGAATTTTCTGACATTGGCCGCATCGTTAATCGGGGAAAACGGCCGTGTGTGCCTGGAATTCCGAACGCCGCGGGATGAGTTTCAAACTAAAGTGACGGCAGCCCACTATCGCCGCTATGTCGATCCGATTGCGTTGATCCTCGAAGCGGATAAGCATGGGTTGGATTGTGCGTATATGGCCGAAGGCTTTGGTTTTGCGAAATACAAATCGGATGATGCTTATGTTGCCCGCATCGTTTTTGAAAAACGATGCTGAACCCTGTTTCCCGTGAATTGAACCTGAACAACCTCGCGCTTGTTTTTGACGTTCTGCAAGGGATCGACGCATTTATTTTTTTTGGCACTTTGCTTGGCTATGTGCGCGAAGGCAATATCATTGAGTATGATGATGACATCGATGTTTATGTTAACGCCACAGACCTAAACCCGTTGTTAACGGCCTTGGAAGGCAGTGGGTTCAATGTCAACGTGTTGCCGATCCGAAAGAAATGGTACCACAGACAAAAACCGCCGCTGATCGTTCAGGCAACGCGTTTGCAAGACGGTGTCGAAACCTATGCCGATTTCTATTTGTATGATGATGTTCCTGCGGATTACTTGCTGGAAAAGTGGAACTTTAAAGGGGCATGGAAAGATCCTGCAACTGCTCTTCATGTGCCCAAGGATCTGGTTTTTCCGCTAAAGGATGCTGAGATGCAGGGCATCGCAATCAGGGTGCCCGCGCAACCAGAGGCCCTTTGTGAATTTTTGTATGGCCCAAGTTGGTCCACGCCTGTGCGCAAATCCGAAGGCTATGTGATGGAAATCGTTAATCATACGCCAGTGTTTCGGCCCAAATCCTAACCTTTGATGCTTACAAACGCTTGGCCAATCTAAGCGGCGCTTTTTGCAGATCAGACTTGCGCGGCCTCTGCGTCGCGTAGTTTTTTCCATTTGCGGTAAAGCACCCATATCAACACAAGGGTCGGCACCAATGTGATGCCAGGTGCCAAGCCAAAGATGATGTCCGCGAGTGCCAATGCGACAATGGACCCGCCAATCCGCCAGCGGCTCTTTTTAAATTTTGCGCGCATTTCTACGGTTGCAGCAGTCGCGACGGGTTCAGTGTCTGGAGTATCGGGGACGGGGGCAACTTTTGGACCTAAATTGTCAGGCAAACGTGGGGCGTTCACCCCGTCAGCCACAACGGCGTAAAGGCCAACTTCGGTCAGATGTTTGGGCGTTGCCGGGCCCAAGGGACGCAATTCGGCGTCTGTGATTTTGCTGCGCACATGGTCAAAGACCTGTTGCGAGATCAAAACGCCTCCGATTTCGGCCATTTCTTGCAAGCGCGCCGCTAGGTTCACACCGTCGCCCAATAAGTCTGGGCCTTCGATGATTACGTCATCCAAATGCACGCCAAGGCGAAACGGTAGCATCTTGTCGGTCCGGTTCAGGGTTGTTTGGATACGGATTGCACAGCGCACAGCATCCACGACAGAAGGGAATTCGGCGATGAGCCCGTCTCCGGACGTGTTCGCGATGCGTCCGTTGGCATCTGAAATCGCGGTATCGATCACGTTTCGCGCGGCGCGTAAGGCGCGCACGGTGCCTTCTTCGTCTTGGTTCATGCGACCTGAATAATTGGCCGCATCAGCTGCCAAAATGGTGGTCAACTTGCGTTGGATGGGACGTGGGTCAGGCATAAGATGCTTATAGGCATAAAAAATGGCCGGACGCGACGGCGACCGGCCAATTATTTTTCGATTTCAGGGAAATCAAGTCAGAGAGTCATCGATGCCTTTGCACGCTTCAACCAAGCCCTTAACGGCTGCGACTGAGCTGTCGAACATCGCTTGTTCGTCTTTGGTCATCTGGATGTCGATCACCTTTTCAACACCACCGGCGCCAATCACGGTTGGAACACCAACATACATGCCCTTCAGGCCCAAAGCACCATCAACATAGGCTGCGCAAGGCAGCACGCGCTTTTGGTCTTTTAGAAAGGCTTCGGCCATTTCAATCGCGGACGTGGCAGGGGCATAAAATGCTGAACCTGTTTTCAAAAGGCCAACGATTTCGGCACCACCATCACGAGTGCGTTGAACAATGGCGTCCAATTTTTCTTGGCTCGTCCAGCCCATTTTGACCATATCGTCCAGCGGGATGCCGCCAACAGTCGAATAGCGTGTCAGTGGCACCATCGTGTCACCGTGACCGCCCAAAACAAAGGCAGTGACGTCGCGCATGGAAACGCCAAATTCATCGGCCAAGAAGTGACGGAAGCGTGCGCTATCCAGAACACCGGCCATGCCGCATACTTTTTCGTGGGGCAGGCCAGAAAATTCGCGCAAGGCCCAAACCATCGCGTCCAGCGGGTTGGTAATGCAAATCACGAACGCATTTGGCGCGTGGTCGCGGATGCCTTCGCCAACAGATTTCATAACCTTCAGGTTGATGCCCAACAGGTCGTCGCGGCTCATGCCTGGTTTGCGGGGCACACCGGCTGTGACGATGCAGACATCCGCGCCTGCGATGTCGGCGTAGGACTGTGTGCCGCTCATTTTGGCGTCAAAGCCTTCGGAAGGGCCGGATTCGGCGATATCGAGGGCTTTGCCTTCTGGCGTGCCTTCGGAAATGTCGAACAGGACCACGTCGCCCAGCTCTTTGATAGCTGCGAGGTGGGCGAGTGTGCCGCCGATTTGTCCGGCGCCGATGAGCGCGATCTTAGGTCTGGCCATGGTGTGAAGTTCTCCGCACTTGGGGTTTTCGTTGGCGCGGTGCGTAGCGCGCATCAAAGCGCCGTGCAAGCCTGCTGCGCCGCGGCGACCGCATTCGTGATCGCTGGCCGCGTCGCGTTATATCGGCTAAAAGGCTAGGAAGTTGGGGCTTTTCAAGGACTAGGCCATGTTGCAGCTAGACTTTTGGTTTTTCGCACTGGCCGCCCCCGCCGTCATCTTTGCAGGTGTTTCCAAGGGAGGTTTTGGGTCAGGCGCATCCTTTGTGGCGGCATCGATTCTGGCATTGGTGATCGAACCGGCGCTGGCGCTTGGGGTAATGTTGCCGCTCTACATGGTGATTGACGCAGCGTCCTTGCGCCCCTTTTGGGGCAAGTGGGACTGGCGTGTTTCTGGGCTGATGATTGCGGGAGGGTTGCCGGGCGTGGCGCTGGGCGCGTGGTTGTTTTCGCATACCGAACCGGATGCAGTTCGGGTGTTGATCGGGGCAATATCGTTGATGTTTGTGGCCTGGCAGCTGGCGCGCGCGCGCGGGTGGGTCCGATTGGGTGAAAAAGCCTTGCCGCATTGGCTGGGGGTGGTCACTGGTTGTGTGGCTGGCTTCACCAGCTTTGTCAGTCATGCAGGCGGGCCGCCGGCCGCGGTTTACTTGCTGTCGCTCAAATTCTCCAAAACTCAGTATCAGGCGAATACGGTGCTGATCTTTACCGCCATCAACATCTTTAAGTTTGTTCCGTATGCCTTTTTGGGCATGTTCACGCTGCAAACATTTACTGCAAATCTTGTACTTGCGCCTTTTGCTGTGTTTGGGACGTGGCTAGGGGTCAAAGCGCATCATTTGGTGCCGGAACGTGCGTTTTTTATGCTGACGTATGTGTTGTTGATTGTGACGGGAACAAAACTGATTTGGGATGGGCTGGCGTGATGTGGGCGCAGCAGGCTGCGCCTTACAAGAAAACACGTTCTGCATTTTGAGCAACAAAAAAGGCGCACCGAAGTGCGCCCATCTGTTCAAAACGTCGCGTTTTCAGGCGTCGTTGCCCTTGGCGGGTAACGCTTCTACCAGCTCCTCAAAGGCTTGCCCGCTTGCGATTAAACAGGTCATACCCTCTGGCGAAGTCACAGTTACGGTCCATGTGCCACTTTCGTCCGAGGCAAACACTTCGAGCACCGCGTTATTCGCACCCAGCCCCATCGATTGACGCGTTTCGCCGTACCGATCGGCCAACCGGTTCACCACCAATTCGCGTGGTCCGCAATTGCGCACCTGTTGGGCCATGGCTGCCCCCGTTGCCATCATATTCAGTACTGTGGCCGCGGCCAGAGCGCCCATCGCCATCAAAGTTGTATTCCGTGTCATCACGTTCAGCCTTTCACATATGGAAGGCGTCACCTCTGGTCATCTGGCCTAACCGGTTGCCCGGCGATGACCGGGCAACCCGGTTCATAGAACATTCCAGATCCTTGCTTTCCGCAAACTGTTCAGCGGCCCAGCTGAAACGGCCCTCCTGCAAGGATGGAACGAATACAGGGTGCGCTTAGGCCCTAAATTAATGGTTAATCGAGCGCGCGTAGTTAATTTGCATTTGATTGGCACCTGTATGACGCCACATTTTTTCTGCGCTGCGGCGCAATGCTTCTTGAACTATCTGGTAAAAAATGCCCATCTTCGCGCAACATTATAACCTTTAGGATTCAGATCCATGATCACTGCCCGTCCGCTGCGTTCAACTTTGTATATCCCGGGTTCAAAACCACGTGCTTTGGATAAGGCGCGGGGTTTGCCCATCGATGCGATCATTTTTGACCTCGAAGACGCGGTGTCGGCCGAAGAAAAAAACACCGCGCGCGACACGTTGGCCGGCGCTTTGGCGGCGGGCGGATATGGGGCACGCATGAAAATCATCCGTATCAATGGCCTCGACACGCAATGGGGGGCTGATGATGCAAATGCTGCGCGCGACACGGGGGCTGACGCGATCCTTTTGCCCAAGGTGTCGACCCTCGGTGATCTTGATGCGCTTGCGGCCATGACGGGCGACACGCCACTTTGGGCCATGATGGAAACGCCATTGGGGATGCTGAATGCGGCCCAAATTGCCACGCATCCGAAGTTGCAAGGCATGGTTATGGGGACAAACGATCTGGCCAAGGATTTGCACGCCCGAAACCGGGCGGACCGCTTGCCGTTGCAAGCGGGGTTGGGTCTTTGTTTGTTGGCTGCCAAGGCGCACGGCTTGGCGATCATTGATGGTGTTTACAACGCGTTTAAAGATGATGCCGGGTTGCAGGCCGAATGCGAACAAGGCCGAGACATGGGGTTTGATGGAAAGACGTTGATTCATCCCGCGCAAATTCCCGTCGCCAACGAGGTGTTTTCGCCATCAAAAGCGGACATAGACCTTGCGCGCCGCCAAATCATAGCGTTTGAAGAAACCGAAGCCGCAGGCCAAGGCGTTGCCGTCGTCGATGGACGTATCGTAGAGAATCTGCACATCGTGTCCGCGCGTGAAACACTGGCCAAGGCCGACGCAATCGCAGCCCTGACAGCGGAGACGACCTAATGACCATTCTTATCCTCGGCATAATTCTGTGGATTGCGGCACATTATTTCAAACGTCTGGCCCCTGACATTCGCGCGGGCATGGGCAAGGGTGGCAGACCGCTTATCGCGGGGCTGATCGTGGCAAGCGTTCTGGCGATGATCTTTGGCTATAAATGGGCACCCGTCATTCCTGTTTGGTCGCCGCCCGGTTTTATGGTGCACATCAATAACCTTGCGATGCTGATTGCTTTTTTCGTTTATGGGATGTCGGCCACCACTGGTCGTTTGCGTGGTAAACTGCGCCATCCGCAGCTGACGGCGGTTAAAATTTGGGCCGTTGCGCACCTGCTGGTCAACGGGGACTTGGCGTCGATCCTGCTGTTTGGGGGAATGTTGACATGGGCCATTGGGTCGGTCGTTCTGATCAATAAATCCGAACCTGACTGGCAACGTCCCGTTCCGGGTGAGGCCAAAAAAGACATCATCTTGGTTGTCATCACACTGGTTATGTTCAGCGTGGTTGCGGCCATTCACATCTGGGCCGGACCATGGCCATTCCCGAGGTAAGAATATGAAACTATATCGTTTTCTGTCCGAAGAGGACACGTCAGCCTTTTGCCACAAGGTCACAGAGGCGTTGAACAAAGGTTGGGAACTGCACGGAAGCCCGACCCAAACATGGGATCACGCGGCAGGCATTATGCGTTGCGGGCAGGCCGTCACAAAAGAGGTGGAAGGCACCTATACACCGGATACCAAGTTGGGCGCACAGTAATGGGCGAGCGCGCCAAGACGGGTAAGACCAATGCGGGCCGTTTTTTCGAAGATTACCGTCTTGGTGACGTGATCCGGCACGCCGTGCCGCGCACTCTGTCGGGCGCGGAACGCGCGCTTTATCATATGCTCTACCCGGCGCGGCATGCGCTATATTCGTCCGATGAATTTGCCCGCGCCTCGGGGCTGAAAGCCAGCCCTTTGGACGATATGATTGTCTTTCACACGGTGTTTGGCAAATCTGTACCGGATGTGTCGTTGAATGCGGTGGCAAACCTTGGTTACGGCGAAGGGCGGTTTTTGGCGCCGGTCTGGCCCGGCGATACGCTGCGCAGCGAAAGTGAGGTGATCGGCCTCAAGCAGAATTCGAACGGCAAGACGGGCGTGGTCTATGTGCGCACCCGTGGGCTTAATCAACACGGCACGACAGTGCTGGAATTTGTGCGCTGGGTGATGGTGCGCAAACAGCACTTGGATGCGCCTGCGCCCGACACAACTGTGCCCGATCTTGCATCTGCGATCGACGCGTCTGACCTTGTTGTGCCGCAGGGGCTGACATTTGATACTTACGATTTTGAGCTGGCAGGCGAAGGCCACCGGTTGGGCGATTACAACGTCGGCGAAAAGATCGATCATGTGGACGGTGTCACCGTGGAAGAGGCCGAGCACATGCTAGCCACGCGCTTGTGGCAAAACACGGCCAAAGTGCATTTCGATACGTCTGCGCGCCCGGATGGCAACCGGCTGATCTATGGCGGTCATGTGATTTCGATGGCGCGCGCGTTGTCGTTTAACGGGTTGGCCAATGCGCAAATGGTGGTGGGGTTGAACGCTGGCGCGCACGCCAATCCGTGCCTGTCAGGCGACACAATTCGCGCATGGAGCGAAGTGCTGGACACGGCGGAAACCACGACCCCCGGTGTTGGCGCGATCCGGTTGCGACTGGTTGCGACCAAGGGCGGCGCGCCGTTTGCGTTGCGCAAGGAGGACGGCAAATATCGGTCCGATGTGCTGCTTGATCTGGATTACTGGGCTTTGATGCCGACCTGAAACCTACGGGTTCTCAAGGACGCAAAATGAAGGCCCAAACGCGCTATTCCTGTGAAGGAAACTGGGTCAAACCGAACCGGCCCATTGCTGCAAGACCGGGTTTCCCGAGACACCTTGGGCTGCGGCGCGACGTGGCTGGCATCGTATCAAACGCCAAGGTACTTTTCCTGAATGTCTAAAGGCAGCGCGTTCATGCCCCCGGACCAAACCGTTGCCCCACGCTCTAGAATGACGGCTTTGTCTGAAACGGCTGAAAGCTCTTTTAGGGATTTGTCGATCAAAAGGATCGCCATTCCGGTTTCGTGTTTGACGCGGCCAATAGCGGCCCAGATTTCTTGGCGGATGATGGGGGCAAGGCCCTCGGTCGCTTCGTCCAAGATCAACAGGCGTGGGTTGGTCATCAACGCGCGCCCGATTGCCAGCATTTGCTGTTCTCCGCCAGAAAGCGAGGCCGCGCGTTGATGCGCGCGTTCACCCAACCTTGGGAACAGTGCGGACACCTTTGCCATCGTCCAATCCCCGGGGCGGGCTGCGGCAATCAGGTTTTCGCGGACTGTTAAACTTGCGAAACATCGACGTCCCTCGGGGACAAGCCCGACGCCAAGGCGGGCCACTTTGTGACTGGGCAAGCGATGCACGTCTTGGCCAAACACTCGAAGCGTGCCAGTTGATTTTATCAAACGACAGATCGCTTTCACGGTCGTTGATTTGCCCATTCCGTTTCGGCCCATCAGGGCGGTGACTTCGCCCTCGGACATGGTCAGGTCGACGCCAAACAGCGCCTTTGAACTGCCATAGCTCGCTTCCAATCCGCTTACGGACAAAAGAGTCACGCGCTTTCTCCGAGATAAGCGTTTCGCACGGCAGGGCTGCTCCGAATCTCGTCCGCAGAGCCCGCGGCAATGACCTTGCCGTAAACAAGCACGCTGATCCGGTCGGCCAAGGCAAACACTGCGTCCATGTCATGTTCAACTAAAAGAATTGGGGCCTCGGTTCGCAATCCGTCCAAAAACCGTGTCAACGTTTTTGATCCTTCAGCCCCAAGCCCGGCCATAGGTTCGTCCATGATAAAGGCTTTGGGCGATAGGGTCAGGGAAATCGCCACCTCAAGCTGGCGGCGTTGGCCATGGCTAAGATTGGCCACGGTCATGTTTCGTTGATTGAGCAACCCGACACGGGCCAGCGCGGCATCGGCACGTTCCGTCAATTCCCGCGTCTTCAACGCGCTTTTCCAAAACTTCCATGGGCCCGCATCTGCACCAATCGCGCCCAGCACAGTATTCTCTAAAACACTGTCTTCCATTGCGAGTTCGGAAATTTGAAACGTACGGCCTAGACCAGCCCGCGCCCGCGCGCTTGTTCCAAGGCCCGAGACATCGCGGCCAAGTAGTGAAACACTGCCAGCATCGGGTTTCAAACTGCCGCAAATTTGTTTGATCAACGTAGACTTGCCAGCCCCGTTGGGGCCGATAATGGCGTGGATTTCACCGGCGCGCAGATTAATCGAAACGTCGTCCGTGGCCTTCAACGCGCCAAAGCTCTTTCTTAATCCGTGAGTGGAAAGCACTGTGTCAGACATGCGCCCCTTCCTTTCCGGTCAGAAGCCCCAGAATGCCGCCCCGGCCGAACAGGACGATGCAGAGCAAGATCAAGCCGAGGTAGATGTGCCAAAACTCTGTCAGTCCCCCTAAAAAGTACTCAAGTGCGACGAACACACAGGCCCCAATGACGGGCCCCATCAATCGGCCAACTCCGCCGATGACGATCAAGACAATCAATTCGCCCGACAAATGCCAGTTGAACATTGTGGGTGAAACAAAGCGGTTTAGGTCGGCAAAAAGAGCGCCCGCCAACCCTGTGATTGCCCCAGAGATTACGAATGCCAACAGCTTTAGTTTCATTGGATTCAGACCCACTGCTTCCACACGCGTAGGCGTTTGACGGGTCGCATTCAACGCAAGGCCAAAAGGGGAGGCCTGCAAGCGCGCGTTCAAAAACAGCACGATGCACAGGATCACAAAACAGAT
This sequence comes from Tateyamaria sp., assembly GCF_039940735.1. GTDB lineage: Bacteria > Pseudomonadota > Alphaproteobacteria > Rhodobacterales > Rhodobacteraceae > Tateyamaria. Next base: position 91,999 of record NZ_JBDVGB010000061.1, on the reverse strand, counting down.
GCCAAAGAATTGGATCGGTACCAGTGTGTTCAAACCGGGAAAGTCGTTGCGCACATAAATCGACAACCCGTCTTCGCCGCCATATTGCGGCCAAGAGATCGCGAAGTAATAAAACATCTGCGCAAAGGCGAGGGTGATCATAATAAAATAGACGCCTGATGTGCGCAGTGTCAGTAGGCCAATGACATAGGCAACACCAGCCGACACCAGCATCGCGACAACCCAAATGATAGGCATGAACTTTGTGCCACTTGTGCTGAAAAAGCCCAGATCAAGGGCCGTGTAGGTTTGCGCATGGTGCGCCAGAATGCCCATCGCATAGCCGCCAATGCCAAAGAACAACGCGTGCCCAAAGCTGACCAGCCCGCCAATGCCAAGGATGATGTTCAACCCAACTGCCGCCAGCGCAAGGATGACGGCCCGCGTCACAAGGGTGATTGTAAACGGTTCATCCGTCACCAGCGCAAACAGCGGAATGGCCAGTAAACCAAATAGGACCAGCGCATTGATGTGCGGTTCTTTCAACCTCATGAGCGGGCTCCGAACAGGCCGGTGGGTCGCCAGATCAGCACCAGGCCCATCAACACATAGATGCTCATTGACGCAAATGCGGCCCCGCTTTTCTGCGCGGCCCCGGTTTCCATAAACAGTTTCAACAGTTCAGGTAAAAACACGCCGCCCAAAGTGTCGGTCAAGCCAACCAGCAAGGCGCCGATAAACGCGCCTCGGATGGAACCGATGCCGCCGATCACAATGACAACAAAGGCAAGGATCAGCACGGGTTCGCCCATTCCGACTTGAACGGATTGGATGGCTCCCACCAAGGCCCCCGCCAGCCCGGCCAACGCAGCACCAAGCGCAAAGATCAACGTATACAGTTTTGAGATATCAACACCCAAAGCACCGATCATTTCGCGATCATTTTCGCCCGCGCGGATTTGGATACCGACCCGTGTGCGTTCAATAAGCGCCCAAAGCCCAACCGCGACGGCCAAGCCGATAGCAATCAAAGTCAGGCGATACAGCGGATATTGGATGCCGCCGGGCAAAGTGACGGGACCGGATAAGGCATCGGGAATATCCAGAAACAGTGGGAACGACCCAAAAACCCAGCGGGTGCCTTCGGAAAAGATCAATATAAGAGCAAAGGTGGCCAGCACCTGATCAAGGTGTGCGGCTTTGTACAGCCTTCGGATCACGACCGTTTCTATAATGACCCCGGCAATCGCGCCTGCGGTTAGGGCCGCAACAAGACCCAGAAAAAACGAGCCGGTCATCCCCGCAACGGCGGCAGCGGCAAAGGCACCGATCATATAAAGAGACCCATGGGCCAGATTGATCAGCCCCATAACGCCAAAGACCAAGGTCAATCCAGCGGCCATCAAAAACAGCATGACGCCAGATTGCAGCCCATTCAGGATCTGCTCGGCGATAAGGACAAAAGACATGGAGACCCCTTAGAGCGACGCGCACTGAAGTCAGCGCGCGCCGTATGTTCATTACATCTTACATTGCGATGCATAAGCGTCCGAGTGGTTTTCTAGGGCGACACCGATGATTTTGTTGGTATAAACGTCGCCTTCCTTGACCACTTCACGCGCATAGATCGTCTGGATCGGATGTTGGTTCGGTCCAAAGGCGAAATCGCCGCGTGTGCTATCAAAATCCGCAGCGCGCAACGCGTCGCGGAACGCGTCTTGGTCCGATGGATCGGCTTTGTCTAGGGCCGAAATCAACAGGTTCGCTGTGTCAAAACCCTGACTGGCATAAAGCGACGGAAGACGCCCGTATTCGGCCTGAAAGCTATCCACGAACGCGGCGTTCGTCGCGTTGTCGATGTCTTTGTTCCATTGGCTGGTGTTCACAACATTAAGGGCCGCATCACCGACCGCCTGCAAAATCCCTTGATCAAAGCTGAAGGCTGGCCCAACGACGGGAATGTCCACACCGCTGTTGGCGTATTGCTTGAGAAACGAAATCCCCATGCCGCCGGGCAAGAAGAAAAACACACTGTCCGCGCCGCTTGCACGGATTTGAGCGATTTCAGCGGCGTAATCGGTTTGACCAAGTTGGGTGAAGACTTCGCCCGCCAATTCACCTTCATACATGCGCTTGTAACCCGTCAACGCATCCTGACCGGCGGGGTAATTTGGCGCCATGATAAAGCTGTTGGCGTAGTCTGCTGTATTGGCATAGGCACCTGCCGCTTCGTGCAGGTTGTCATTTTGCCATGCGACATTGAAATAATTTTCGTGACAGCCTTGGCCCGCCAAAGCCGATGGTCCGGCATTCGGTGAAAGGTAAACGACGTCTTGGTTCACAGCGGACGGCACGACAGCCATGGCAAGGTTGGACCAGATGATGCCGGTCATGACGTCCACGCGTTCGGATTGGATCATGCGGTCGGACAATTGAACTGCGATGTCTGGTTTGCGTTGATCGTCTTCGATGACAACGTCGATGTCTGTGCGCCCCGATTGTGCAATCGCCAGCATAAAGCCGTCGCGCACATCAATGCCCAAACCTGCACCGCCGCCCGATAACGTCGTGATCATGCCGACTTTGACCTCGGCAGAGGCCGCAGTTGCACACAGGGCCACGAGGGACACTGCTGTTAGAACTTTTTTCATACATCTTCTCCGTTGGTTGGATGGAACAGATCAAGCTTGGTGGCTTTAACATCTGTGCCAAGCCCTCTTTGGGGCGTTCGTGCGCTGGGTTGCGTCCCGGCATAATCGTTTTCGTGTCGTTCCAGTTGATGACAAAGCGTCGTTTAGAGCGCTCTTGATTTCAAGGCGCAATTTGCATTCGCGAACCAAAAGGTGGGGTAAATCTCATGGTTTGACCTACTCGAAACCGCTTCGGTCAAGCCATACCAAGCGAATGAAACTGCAATCTGCAGTAGGTCTTAGGGCGGCCATCAATTTTGAGGGGCTTAAAATTCGGCCAATCCGCCACTACATTATGTTCAAGGTTAACGAGTGTTTCTAAATCGTGTGAGTGTACTGAGGGTCTACTATGCCAAATTTCAATCGCCGTGGGTTTCTGCAATTTTTAAGCGCCGCCGGAGTTGCGCCGCTGCTGCCCGGATTGCCGACGCCCGCAGTGGGGGCGGTCAACGGGTCGGTCTCTAAGGCGCTGTGGAGTGGCATTTATGCCAAGTCGGGGTCTGCTGCTAAATTTGCGGGCGCGGCGCGCAGCATGGGCTTGTCGAATGCGGCAATCCAAGGTGTCGGTGCCCGATCTGTTGGTGTCCGGGTTGCTTTGGTCGCTGCCTCAAATCCAATGGTTCCTATCGGTGGGGCAAAGGATGTGGCCCTTCCTGTGCATACGGAACGATTGAAAAAGGCCGGTAAGGTCCTGCGTGATCTTGAACGTAGCATGACGCCCAAGACGGGAAAAACCGTTGTCGATCAAGACGCGGAAGCGTTGGACGACGTCACCGAACCAAAGAACGTGGCGCCTTAATCGGAATGGCGTCGAAAACATCTCAGGTTCAAATCCATCTTCGATCAAGGCCTGATTTTGCGCGGTCTCACCAAAATTTCACATTTACATCCTGCATGCTCTGTTAGGGTCTTGGTATGCTGCGATTGCCTATCCTAACCTGCGCCTGTGTTGCCCCGACCACGGTCTTTGCCTGTGAACTGGCGCTTTTATTGGCTGTCGATGTCTCGGGGTCCGTTGATCCGCAGGAATACCGTATTCAGATGGACGGGCTGGCAACGGCGCTGCGGGACGGGATTGTGGCGGATGCGCTTGTTGAACAACAAGCCGAAGTGGCGCTGATCCAATGGACGGGGTCGTCACGCCAACGCCAGACCGTTGCTTGGACGTCGATGCACGATCATGCTGATGTTTTGGCACTTGCTGACACAATCGAAAATGACACGCGCATCTGGCGCAACTTCTCGACAGCTATCGGGGAAGCGTTGCAAGTCGCGCGGTCCGCATTTGTGCCGGTTAGTTATTGTGTGCGCCACGTGATCGATGTGTCAGGTGATGGTATTTCCAACGAAGGGATCGAACCCAAAACCCAACACGCAGGTTTGCGGGCGGCTGAAATCACAGTCAATGCGATTGCGATCGAAACGGACAAGACGGACCTAACTGGTTATTTTTTCGAGAATCTTATCACAGGTCCCGGCGCTTTTGTGGTCACAGCCAACGGATTCGCGGATTACCCCGAACAGATCAAACGCAAATTGCAGCGCGAAACGACGCGACAAGTGACGCAAAGGTTAAAATAACGCTAATTGTGATCACACGTGTTTATGCTGTGATCACAAGTGTTGTAAAACATACAAATGTGCCAATTAACCGAGCCAATTGTGATGGCGGGCCACGTGACATTCTAGTGAAAGCCGTTAAACAGAGTGCAGAGATAAAAAAGGACGCATCATGGCCGACGTCAATCGGGGCAATCGCCCACTTTCGCCGCACTTGCAAATCTATCGCCCGCAGATGACTTCGATTTCTTCGATCATGGTGCGGATCACCGGGATCGCTTGCCTTGGGGCTGCGTTGCTTGTTGTAGCGTGGCTTGTCGCGGCGGCCAGTTCGCCCGAAGCTTTCGCTGTTGTTGATGGGCTGCTGCGCAGTGTGCTTGGCAAGCTGATCATGCTGGCTGCGACCTGGGCCATTTTCTATCACATGCTTGGCCGCTTGCGGCACGTGCTTTGGGACTTTGGCTATTTCGTAGAAGTCGAGATTTCTGAAAAGATGGCTGTTGGGATGTTTGGGTTGGCAACTGTGCTGACTTTGTTCGTCGCCATTTTTGTATAAGGAGAATACAGATGCGTTATTTGACTGATCGCAAACGTGTCGCGGGCCTTGGCTCTGGCCGCGAAGGGACGCACCATCATTGGCAAATGATGGTCAGCTCGGTTCTGCTTGTGCCGCTTGTGCCGCTGTTTGTCTTTGTCTTTGATGCTGCGCTGGGCGGCACTTACGAAGACGTCGTTGCCTACCTTAGCCGCCCATGGCCAGCCATCATTCTTGCGGTGTCCTTGGTCGTGATCATCGTGCATCTGATGCGCGAGGCCCATGCCGCAATCGAAGACTACGTTCACGGCACGGCTGGTAAGCTCACTTTGATTGCCACGAGCGCATTCGCCTACGGGTTGATTGCCGTCGGTTTGTTCGCCCTTGCGCGGATGGCACTGTAAACACCCAAAGCGCGCCGCGCTTTGACATGACACAAGCGCGCATAGCGACGACGCTTTGAAATAGGAGGCCTAGAAATGGCTGCATATGATTACGAGACGCATGAATATGACGTCGTGGTCGTCGGAGCTGGCGGAGCCGGACTGCGCGCCACACTTGGCATGGCCGAACAAGGTCTGCGCACCGCTTGCGTGACGAAAGTCTTCCCGACGCGCAGCCACACGGTCGCGGCCCAAGGCGGCATCGCGGCGTCCCTGTCCAACATGGGCCCCGACAACTGGCAGTGGCACATGTATGACACTGTCAAAGGCTCGGATTGGCTGGGTGATACGGATGCCATGGAATATTTGGCCCGTGAAGCGCCCAAGGCGGTTTACGAGTTGGAGCATTACGGCGTGCCGTTTTCACGCACCGAAGAGGGCAAGATTTACCAGCGTCCCTTTGGCGGTCACACTACTGAATTTGGCGAAGGCCCGCCCGTGCAACGCACCTGTGCCGCTGCGGACCGCACCGGCCACGCGATCCTGCACACGCTTTATGGGCAGTCACTGAAAAATAACGCGGAATTCTACATCGAATATTTCGCCATCGACCTGATCATGTCCGAAGACGGCGTGTGTCAGGGCGTACTGTGCTGGAAGCTTGATGACGGCACCATGCACCTGTTCAGCGCCAAAATGGTTGTTCTGGCGACGGGCGGTTATGGCCGTGCGTATTTCAGCGCGACTTCGGCGCACACGTGCACCGGCGATGGCGCGGGCATGACCGCGCGTGCGGGTTTGCCATTGCAGGATATGGAATTTGTGCAATTCCACCCAACCGGCATCTATGGTGCGGGCACCTTGATTACCGAAGGCGCGCGGGGCGAGGGCGGTTACCTCACCAACTCTGAAGGCGAGCGTTTCATGGAACGTTATGCGCCGACCTACAAAGACTTGGCTTCGCGTGATGTTGTCAGCCGTTGTATGACGATGGAAATCCGCGAAGGGCGCGGTGTGGGTGACAAAAACGATCACATCCATCTGCACTTGAACCACTTGCCCAAAGAAACGTTGGATCTGCGTCTGCCCGGTATCACCGAAAGCGCGCGCATCTTTGCAGGCGTCGACCTGACCAAAGAACCGATCCCGGTTCTGCCCACCGTGCACTATAACATGGGCGGCATTCCGACGAACTATTGGGGCGAAGTTTTGGCCCCGACGAAAGACAACCCAGACAACGTGTCGCCGGGTCTAATGGCTGTGGGCGAGGCAGGTTGTGCCTCTGTGCACGGTGCAAACCGTTTGGGTTCGAATTCGCTGATCGATTTGGTGGTGTTTGGCCGAGCAGCCGCCATCCGCGCCAAGGATGTCGTGGACGCAAACGCGCCGGTACCAACACCGAACCCACGTTCGATCGAAGCGGCGTTCTCGCGCTTTGATGGGTTGCGCTACGCGAAGGGCCACGTGCCGACCGCAGAATTGCGCCTTGAGATGCAGCAGACCATGCAGCAGGACGCTGCCGTGTTCCGCACCGACAAGACGCTGGCTGAAGGCGAAGAAAAGATGAAAGAAGTGTCGGCCAAACAATCCGACCTTAAAGTATCTGACACATCGCTCGTCTGGAACTCTGATCTGATGGAAACGCTAGAGCTGACAAACCTGATGCCCAACGCTGTGGCCACAATCACAGCCGCGGCAGCGCGCAAGGAAAGCCGTGGCGCGCACGCGCACGAAGATTATCCTGATCGCGACGATGAAAACTGGCGCAAGCACAGCCTGATCTGGTTCAAGGGCGACGAAGCTTCGCTAGGGTTCCGCGGTGTGCATACACAGCCTTTGATCAGCCACAATGATGGCGGGATTGACCTGAAAAAGATCGCTCCTAAAGCGCGCGTGTATTAATCGCGCATGGCCCAAGCGTTGCGTACCCCAACTGAGATTGCATTTGCCCCCGGGCAGGTGCTGCGGGTCTATGGCATGCGACGCTCGGGCAATCACGCGTTGATCGACTGGATTATGCGCAACGCGAAAGGTGGGGCAGGGGTGTTCTTGAACAACTGCCGCCCCGGCCGCGATCCAATGAAAAGCAAAAGCGCGCTGTCTTTGTTTGAAAACGGCAAGGAAGTCGAAGCAAAGAACCTCCGCGCCAAGTTGCAGAAAGCTGGCAACGCTCCATTCGCTGTTGTCAGCTATGAAGACGCGATGCCAGCCAAAGAACGAAAGCCGCTTTATGACGCGCCCGAACAGTGCATCGTTATTTACCGAAGCTTTCTGCATTGGTCGGCGTCTTTGCTGCGCAAAATCCAAGGCAACGCAGGCTATGGCCCGCTGGAACGCATGCGCGTGATGATGCAGGCCATGCGGACCTATAACCAAATGCTCGGGCGTGTGCGTGACACGGATGTGGTGCCGTTGTGCTATGATGATTGGGTCAGTGATGAAACCTATCGACGCACGGCCCTTGATCGTATTGGATTGCCGGGTCGAAATCTGGGCTTGGGTCAAGTGCAGCGCTATGGCGGCGGGTCTTCCTTTCAGGGCCGCAAAGCCGAAGTTGCAGACCTCGCGACGACAGAACGCAGCATGCAAATGGCAGCAGACCTCGAATACCAGTTGGTTCTGTGGACTGCGGCACGTGATCTGGACTTTATGCTCCGTCTCGCTGACGTATTTCCAAAGGACGCAGAACGGCTGTCCAAACTTCTTGAAACAGCAACCGCGCAGGTGACCCTCTCATGATCCGTACTTTAATGCTTACCGCGTTTGTAGCGCTGACTGCATGCGATCAAGCGACCCAAGTGGTCGACGACGCAGCCCGACGCAGCGCTAAAGTGGCAGTGAACGAAGCCATCAATACGCGCTTTCCCGCCATCCCCACACAAGCAGTCACTCCGTTTACGGACTGCGTGATCGACAATTCGTCGGCCGGTGAAATCGGCCAATTCGCCCGCGACGCCGTCATTGGCGTTACCGACACGACCGCCGCCCTTGTGCGCACCGTGATCGAACGCCCTGAAACACAAACATGCATCATACAGGCCGGCCGCGCCGCCTTTACGCTGTGAGAGGAGACCCAAAATGGTCCAACTGACACTTCCGAAAAATTCCCGCATCCAAACGGGCAAGACATGGCCTAAACCGGAAGGCGCCACCAATGTGCGTAAGTTCCAGATTTATCGCTGGAACCCGGATGATGGCAAAAACCCCCAAGTCGACACCTATTTCGTTGATATGGATACCTGCGGACCAATGATGCTTGATGCACTGATCAAGATCAAAAACGAGATTGACCCGACGCTGACGTTCCGCCGGTCATGTCGTGAAGGGATTTGCGGATCCTGTGCGATGAACATTGACGGGATCAACACCTTGGCATGCATTTATGGCACTGACGAGGTCGATGGCGACATCAAGATTTACCCCTTGCCGCACATGCCTGTGGTCAAAGATTTGATCCCCGACCTGACGCACTTCTATGCTCAACACGCATCTGTCATGCCGTGGTTGGAGACCAAGACGAACCGCCCTGCTAAAGAATGGCGGCAGTCCATTGATGACCGTGAAAAGCTGGACGGTCTGTATGAATGCGTAATGTGTGCGTGCTGTTCGACATCATGCCCAAGCTATTGGTGGAACGGCGATCGCTACCTTGGGCCAGCCGCGTTGTTGCACGCCTATCGTTGGATCATCGACAGCCGCGACGAGGCGACAGGAGAGCGTCTTGATGACCTTGAAGATCCGTTCAAACTGTATCGCTGCCACACAATCATGAACTGTGCCAAGACCTGCCCTAAGGGTTTGAACCCGGCGGCTGCTATTGCGAACATCAAACAAATGATGGTTGAACGCACCGTTTGATCTGCACACCACGACCTATGAAAAGCCTCGCGAGTTGCGGGGCTTTTTTTATGGGGTGTGCGTATGATCGTTTTTCCCCGTGAAATCACCGGAATTTTACTTAACGTGCCTAAATAAGTCGCATCCTGCGGCAAAAACGAGGAATAATCATGAAAAAACCACTCGCTGAATTTATTGGCACATTCACCCTTGTCTTGTTTGGTTGCGGCGCCGCCGTACTTGCAGGCGGGGATATCGGATTAACAGGCATCAGCTTTGCCTTTGGTCTTGCCCTTATTGCTATGGCCTATGGCATTGGCCCCGTATCGGGCTGCCATATCAACCCGGCTGTCACCTTGGGTGTCGTTGCCGCAGGGCGGATGGAAATGAAAGACGCGATTCCCTACATGATCGCCCAAGTCGCGGGCGGCGTTTCCGGTGCTTTGGTTTTGCTTTTGATTGCAAGCGGTAAGGCTGACTATACGGTCGCCGGTAACGGTTTGGGCCAAAATGGCTGGGGCACAGGCTACTTGGGTGAATATGCAATGGTTGCGGCCTTCATCTTTGAAGTCGTTGCGACCTTCCTTTTTGTTGTTGTGATCCTTGGGGCCACCGGTTCGACCGCACCAGCTGCGATGGCTGGGCTGGCGATTGGTCTGACACTTGTGGTGATCCACTTGGTCGGCATCAACGTCACGGGCGTATCGGTCAACCCGGCGCGTTCGGTTGGCCCTGCATTGTTTGTTGGCGGGACTGCTTTGGCGCAATTGTGGTTGTTCATCGTGGCACCGGTCATCGGTGGCGTTGCTGCCGGATTTGTGTTCCGCAAAGGTCTTTTGGACCCAACCGAAGCTGACGCATAAACGATTAAAAATCGCAAAAGGTCCCCGATACCGGGGGCCTTTTGTGCTGTTCTGAGTGTGGTAATTGCCAAAGCAGCACGTATGATCCGACAACACCAAGTAGGGGACGGATCATGACCAAGCCAAGTGACGCAGAGGCGCGGCGCGCAATTAAGCCGGTGATCTGCTATCCTACCAACACATTGCCTGCGCCGGATATGGATCGCTACGCCGCTGCGCGCGAAGGCATGACCAAAGTCAGCGAAATCCTTGCCGCGCCGCGCGAAGCTGCCTGTTTCGAAGTGCCCGCAGGGCATATTTTTCGTATCTCAAGCGTTGATGGGCCACAGGTCGGCGACCTTAATCTGTGGAACGCACACGATCTGAACGAACGTTTTTATTCCGGTAAGACCCGCGCGTTGCATGGCACCCACATTACAACCGGGGAACGGATGTGGAGCAGTCTCCCAGCTTTGCGCCCGATGGCCACCGTGATCCATGATAGTTTAGGCTGGTATGGGATCGATCCTTATGGCGGTTCGGTCCATGACGTGATCGGCACGCGCTGCGATCCTTATACCGGCAACCTTTTGCAAGGCGGGCATTACCATCACTGCTGCCACTCAAACCTCACGCGCGCGCTTGCGGATCATCAAGGTCTGTCGCTGGCCGAAGCAGAACCCTATGTCCATGATGTTCTGAACGTTTTCATGTGCACGGGCTTTACGCGCGACACCGGGCAATACTTCATGAAGGCATCGCCGGTGCGGCCGGGGGATCACCTTGACCTGTTTGCCGAGATCGATCTGCTTGGTGCGCTCAGCGCTTGTCCGGGTGGCGATTGCAGTTCCGAGCATTCCTCAGATACGGCTGCCTGCCATCCGCTAAAGATCGAGGTCTTTGCCCCAACAGCTGGTGCGCTTGACGGGTGGAGCAGCCCTGCGCCGAACGCTTATGATGGGACACACGGGCGTTGATGCGGTGACCGGCTGTTACAGCAATTGCACGGTGTGAACACCTGCTGTGACACTGGTTTTAGCTTGAAAATGCAGCTTCTAACGCAATCTCGACCATGTCACCAAAACTGCGCTCGCGTTCCTCGGAAGGCAACGCAGCGCCTGTTTGCAGATGATCACTGACGGTCAAAACTGCCAAGGCGCGCCGTCCATGGCGCGCGGCCAAAGTATACAGTTCGGCGGCCTCCATCTCGACCGCGAGTATCCCGTGGCGCACCATCTGTTCGTCCAAGTCAGGACGTTCGGCATAGAACACATCCGACGAATAGATGCCGCCCACGTGGGTCTTAGCATCTTTGTTTTCAGCCGCTTTAACGGCTGCCGACAACAGCGCGTAATCCGCGCAGGGGGCATAGTTCACCTCGCGGAAAATGCCGGATGATGGCGAGGTGATCGTACTTGCGGTCATTGCGATAATAACGTCGCGGATATCCACATGCGGTTGCATGCCGCCGCAAGATCCGATGCGGATCAAGGTTTGGACGTCGTATTCACTGATCAATTCATTGGCGTAGATGGATAGGGACGGCATGCCCATGCCCGAACCTTGGATCGTCACGGGATGCCCGCGCCACGTGCCGGTAAAGCCCAGCATTCCTCGGACCTCATTAACCAACTCGGCATTGTCCAAAAATGTCTCTGCGGCCCATTTGGCACGATAGGGGTCACCGGGCATCAGCACGGTAGGGGCAATTTGTCCGGGTTTGGCGCCGATATGGACGGTCATGTCTGTTCCGATCTATGTACGAGTCGGACCATGTTACCGTAAAAAGGCAGGGTGTTACGAGGGCGATAGAACACGCCCTCGTATCGTTAGTTTCAGATCAACAAATCATCTGCTGACGTGCCCGCTGCAACCGCGGATTTGAACCAATTGGGTTGACGTCCTTTTCCGGTCCAAGTTTGTGTCGCGTTTTCAGGGTTCACGTACTTGGGTTCTGCAACGGTGCCTTTTGCACCAGCACGTGCGCCGCGTTTCGACGTCAATTCGTCTAAAGAAAACCCAAACTCTGCGGCCGCTTTTTGCGCTGCCAACAGTGCTTCTTGTTTTTCTCTTTTGTGCAAATCAACGATCGCTTTATCAATGTCCACGCGTAGCTCTTCGAGCTCTTTGCGGTTCATGGTATCGAGTTTGATCGCCATTGAAGGTCTCCAATTCTTTGAGTGGTATCGCCTCTTTTCCATATGCGTGGAAAATTTCAATAGAGTTTTTGCACTGATTTGTGTCATCGGCGGTCGGGTGCTCGGCATAAGAGATTTCTTCGACCAAAAGTGGAAAAATGGAACAATTTATTCCACTTTTATTGAGGTCGAGCTGCCCTTAATCGAACTTTTCCATTGCAAAGCTATTGCGCGGCGACGTTCTGCGGGGTTGCCAGTGTCACGATGTCGAGCATGATTGTATTTAATTCGAAGTCTTTGGGCGTATAGACGCGTGCGATGCCCATTGCGCGTAAACGTTCTGCGTCTTCGTCTGGAATGATGCCGCCCACAATGACAGGGATATGCCCAAGGTTTTCAGATTGCATTCTTCGCATCAAATCTTCGACCAAGGGAATATGGCTGCCCGATAAGATCGAAAGGCCTACCACGTGCGCTGCGTCTTTTTGCGCGGCTTGCACGATTTCTTCGGGGGTGAGGCGAATGCCTTCGTAGGCGATGTCCATGCCGCAATCACGTGCCCGCACGGCAATCTGTTCAGCGCCGTTTGAATGCCCATCCAGCCCGGGTTTGCCCACCAGAAACTTCAACCGCCGCCCCAGTTGGTCACTTACGGTGTTCACGGCATCGCGCAATTCATCCAAACCTTCGGTCATATTGGATTGGGATGCCGATACGCCGGTTGGTCCGCGGTATTCCCCGTGGACCGCGCGCATTTGCGCTGCCCATTCGCCGGTTGTCACACCAAAGCGCGCGCAGGCAATTGATGCAGGCATTATGTTTTCACCTGCGGCTGCGGCGCGGCGTAAATTGGTTAACGCCGTTTGGACGTCACCCGAGGCACGTGCGTTGCGCCATGTATTTAGACGATCAATTTGATCTTGTTCGACTGCGGGGTCCACGACCATGATGCCGCCGTCTCCGGTCATCAATGGCGAGGGTTCTCCGGCTTGATATTTATTCACGCCGACAACCACGGTTTCGCCCCGTTCAATGCGACCCAACCTTTCGGCATTGGACGTAACCAATTGCGCCTTCATATAATCAATGGCAGCAATGGCGCCTCCCATCGCGTCCAGCTGTGCCAATTCCTGCCGCGCCCCATTTTTAAGAGCCTCGACTTTCGCATCAACGGCCGGGTTGCCATCAAACAGGTCGTCAAATTCCAAAAGGTCTGTTTCGAACGCCATAATTTGCTGCATACGCATTGACCATTGCTGATCCCAAGGGCGAGGCAGCCCAAGCGCCTCGTTCCAAGCCGGCAATTGCACGGCGCGCGCGCGGGCCTTTTTCGAAAGCGTAACGGCAAGCATTTCGATCAGAATGCGATACACATTATTTTCGGGTTGTTGTTCGGTCAGGCCCAGTGAATTGACCTGCACGCCGTACCGGAAACGGCGGTATTTCGGATCCGTAACTCCATAGCGGGTTTCGCAGATTTCATCCCAAAGATCGACAAAGGCGCGCATTTTACACATCTCAGTGACAAACCGAATACCGGCATTCACAAAGAAAGATATGCGCCCAACCACAGCCGGAAAATCCTTGGGGGCAATGCGGGGTTTTAACGCGTCAAGCACGGCCGTCGCCGTTGCCAATGCAAATGCCAATTCTTGTTCGGGCGTCGCCCCTGCTTCTTGCAAATGATAGGAACACACATTCATCGGATTCCATTTTGGCACGTGCGTATAGCAATACTCGGCCACATCAGCGATCATTTTAAGGCTAGGCGCAGGCGGACAGATGTAGGTTCCGCGGCTCAGGTATTCTTTGATAAGGTCGTTTTGAACAGTGCCTTGCAACGTGGCGATATCCGCGCCCTGTTCTTCGGCGACGGCAATGTAAAGCGCCAGCAACCAAGGGGCCGTGGCGTTTATCGTCATCGATGTGTTCATTTGATCCAGCGGAATATCCGCGAACAGTGCGCGCATGTCACCAAGGTGGCAAACAGGTACGCCAACTTTGCCAACTTCTCCGCGTGCCAGTACGTGATCACTGTCATACCCAGTTTGCGTTGGCAGATCGAAAGCGACGGACAAGCCGGTTTGCCCTTTGGCCAAGTTGGCACGGTATAAAGCATTGGATGCCGAGGCCGTGGAGTGACCGGCATACGTGCGGATTAGCCAGGGGCGGTCTTTTGGTGTCATGGAGGCCTCGTAAATCCATCAAGCAATAAAGTTGCGCTATAGATTTGTTACAAGAAATAATATGGCTTTGTCAATTCGCCGCGTCGCGGCATTTGCGGCGCTGCGGCAAAAGTGCGACGACCAGCATGGCCCAACCCAAAATGCCGACACTGTGCGCGGATAGGGTGGTTTGGTGCTGAAAGGTCAGCAAAGCGATGATTTGATCTGGCGGAGGCAGCGCGCCGAGCACAGATTGCGCAGGCAGCCCGTCAAAAATCATGCGATAGTATGTGTAATAGCCTTGCGGCGACGCCCACACGAAAAGAATGAACAGAAAAGCCCAAATTGGCACTTTGATCAGCAGGGGTTTGCGCAAAACCATCACCCGCGTTAATGCAAGCGCGGCCAGCGCGAACAAAACGGACACTGCCAATAATCCGATGCGCCCCCACAAAGTGAGAGTATAAAAGGAGTCGCCATCATACATGGCGCAACTGAACTCTAGGCGGGCCGGTTTGGCCAGTCACAACTTTCTGTTTACCACAAGGCATGCGCCTGACAGGGTTTGCACGATGACGTCGAATGTAGAAATTCCGCTGTGGCTTTTTGTGATGATGGTGCTGTTTGCGACCGTCACCTTTGCGTCGCATTTTTTGTTCCCATCGGTGCGCTGGTTCTTTCGCCGCCGGCTTGAGCGCGCTGTTAAAAAGCTGAACAAACGCCTGACCCGCCCGATTGAACCGTTCAAACTGGCGCGGCGGCACGACATGATTCAACGTATCATTTATGATCCCGAAGTGACCAAGGCGATCGTCACGCATGCTCGGGAAAACGATGTGCCGGAAAACGTCGCCTTTGAGAAAGCGCGAGGCTATGCGCGCGAAACCGTGCCCAGCTTTTCCGCGGTTGCCTATTTCAGCTTTGGCACGCGCGTGGCGCGCTGGTTGGCCAATGCGCTTTATGATGTGCGCACCAGTCCGAACAACGAGGCGACGTTGAAACAAATTGATCCTGAAGCGGCGGTGATGTTCGTGATGAACCATCGCAGCAATATGGATTACATGCTGGTGACCTATCTGGCCGCGCGCGCCTCGGCGTTAAGTTATGCCGTTGGGGAATGGGCGCGGGTTTGGCCGTTAAGTTTACTGATCAAGGCGATGGGGGCGTATTTCATTCGGCGCACATCGCGTGGGCAGCTTTATCGCAAGGTTCTGGCGCGCTATGTGCAGATGGCGGTTCAAGGGGGCGTGACCCAAGCCATTTTCCCAGAAGGTGGGCTAAGTGTGACGGGCCGATTGATGCACCTAAAGATGGGCTTGTTGTCCTATGCCGTCGACGGTTTTGACCCTGATGGGCGTGATATCGTCTTTGTGCCCGTGTCGATTAATTACGACCGAGTGTTGGAGGACAGGGTGCTTATCGCTGCGGATCAACGCGGTGATCGACGTTTCGGTGCGCGCATTTCTGTGGTGATGGCGGCGATTGTACGCCTGCTTTGGAGCTGGCTCCGGCGGCGGTATCGCAAGTTTGGGGTGGCTTCGGTCGCCTTTGGAGAACCGGTGTCGCTTGCGGGTCTTGGCCGTGACATCAACATCGATACGTTGGCTGACACGTTGCGCAGTCGCATCAATGACGTGACGCCGGTCTTGAACGTTCCATTGGTCGCGCGTGTTCTACTGAAGGCGGATGGGCCGATGACCCAAGAGGATTTGATCAAACAGGTTCTGAACGCACGGCCATCTGGTGGGAAAGATGAACCGGGGTCGGCGCCTGATGTCGTCCGGGCCTGCCAAGACATGGAACTACGTGGGATGATCACAGACACGCGTGCAGGTTGGATCATAGCGCCGGAAGAACGCGCGATGTTGCAGTTTTACGCAAATTCGATCGCTGAGCTTTATCCTGATTGTCCTCCGTTAAAAAATGCTGCGCGCGCAAAGAAATAAAATTTCAATACAAGATCATTTTTGATTGCATTATTTCGTGACGAGTCATATTCAACGAGCAGATGCTGTGGTTCTGCACTGCGGTACATATTTTGACCGGAGGCGGACATGGCACTCGACACGACCATCTTTCCATATGAAGCACCTGAAAAGGATCTGTACGAGTTGGGGGAAATCCCACCGATGGGCTTTGTTCCTAAGCAGATGTATGCATGGGCGATCAGACGCGAGCGTCACGGTGAACCCGAAACTGCGATGCAGCTAGAAGTGGTGGATGTGCCGACGCTCGACAGCAACGAAGTACTTGTTTTGGTGATGGCCGCGGGCATTAACTATAATGGTGTTTGGGCGTCGCTTGGCACACCCATCAGTCCGTTTGATGGGCACGGCAAACCGTTTCACATCGCGGGTTCTGATGCATCCGGCATCGTGTGGGCCGTGGGTGACAAGGTTAAACGCTGGAACGTCGGCGACGAAGTGGTGATTCACTGCAACCAAGATGATGGCGATGACGAGCACTGCAATGGCGGTGATCCAATGTATTCCGAAAGCCAACGCATCTGGGGGTATGAAACGCCGGACGGATCGTTTGCGCAGTTCACGAATGTGCAGGCCCAGCAGTTGATGCCCCGCCCCAAACATCTGACTTGGGAAGAAAGCGCGTGCTACACGCTGACGCTGGCGACGGCTTATCGTATGTTGTTTGGCCACGAACCACACGACTTAAAGCCGGGGCAGAACGTTTTGGTTTGGGGCGCATCAGGCGGCTTGGGGTCTTATGCGATCCAGCTAATCAACACGGCCGGGGCAAATGCGATCGGTGTGATTTCGGACGAAACCAAGCGTGATTTTGTGATGGAGCTTGGCGCAAAGGGCGTCATCAACCGCAAGGATTTCAACTGTTGGGGGCAGCTGCCCACCGTCGGCACGCCTGAATATGACGAATGGTTCAAAGAGGCGCGTAAATTCGGCAAAGCCATCTGGGACATCACCGGCAAGGGCGTGAACGTCGATATGGTGTTCGAACATCCTGGCGAGTCCACATTCCCGGTGTCCACCTTCGTATGCAAGAAGGGCGGCATGGTTGTGATCTGCGCGGGCACGACGGGCTATAACTTGACCTTTGATGTGCGCTATATGTGGATGCATCAAAAACGCCTGCAAGGCAGTCACTTTGCCCACCTCAAACAGGCAAGTGCCGCAAACAACCTCATGGTCGAACGCCGACTTGATCCGTGCATGTCCGAAGTGTTCGCATGGGACGACTTGCGCGCGGCGCATATGAAAATGCTGCGCAATGAACATAAGCCGGGCAATATGTCGGTGTTGGTGCAAGCGCCCAAGACTGGTCTGCGCACATTGGAAGACGCATTAGAGGCTCGTCGTTAACCTAGAACACTTCCAGGTTGAATATGAACGCCCGCGAATCACCCTTAGGTGTCGTGGGTGTTTTTAATTTTGAAACGGCATTGTTTGCCTTCAAGGAGTTAAAATCCGACCCCTCGCTATTTCTGGGGAGTAGAAATAGGTGAATTTTCAGGCTGAGTTGACACATGCTATAGTTGAGTTAACGATTCATTAACCACTTGGAAGAGAGTCTGAGCATGAGAAGTGACTGGATACTAGACGTTCTTACGGACCTCAAGACATTTGCCCGCGCCAACGATATGCCTATTTTGGCAGAACAGTTGGATGACTCCGCAATCGTCGCGATGGCCGAGATCGCTGCGATGAAGGATAAGCACAATGCTCACCGCCATGACGGCGATACGGCCGTTGGAATTCATTTTGGAGGAGCTGGAAAAAGCTGAAGGACTTGGGTCGCTTCAAGCCGCGACCGAGGCGTTCCGTGACCATTATGACATCGATCATGTGGTATACCATTGGGTTGATTCAGCTGGGGATCAATATGGATGCGGAACATATTCAGACACTTGGCGGCAACGCTACCTAGAACAGAATTACCTACGCGTTGATCCCGTTATTATCGGGTGTTTTCAACGCTTTCATCCCGTTGATTGGAAACGCTTGGATTGGTCAAGCAAAGCTGCCCGCGCGTTTCAAGCCGAAGCCATCGCACACGGCGTCGGCAATCAGGGATTTTCCGTTCCGATCAGGGGACCGAACGGACAGTTCGCACTTTTTACAGTCAGCCACTCATGCGACGACACGACCTGGGCAGAATGGACCAACACGCATCGACGCGATTTGATCTTGATCGCTCACTACTTCAACGAAAAAGCTTTGGATTTCGAACCAGAGCGCACTCCCGAGCAGTCCCAAGCGCTTAGCCCGCGTGAGGTCGATGCGATGACATTGTTGGCGATGGGATACAGTCGCGCGCAGGTGGCGGATACGTTGTCGATCTCGGAACATACATTGCGCGTCTATATTGAAAGCGCGCGGTTCAAGCTTGGTGCAATGAACACCACTCATGCCGTCGCCCGGGCCATGAGTCGCGGATTGATTGTCGTCTGACAATGCCCGTTGCGCAGGTGTCGCACTCAGCGCTCGGGTGTATGTTTGAACATTAACGCACGCATAAGTAGTGTTTCGGTCATTCCCGCCGCGGTCTGACAAGGAGAACTATAATGCTACGTTACGTTTACGCCTCTGATCTGAAAGATCACCCGAAACTTGCACACACTATGTTTCGCGATCGTGCGGATCAATTCAAAACCCGCCTTGGATGGGATGTGACGATAGATGCTGACGGGTATGAACGCGACGAATACGACGATTTGAATCCCTTGTATGTGATCTGGGAAGAACCCGATGGCAGTCATGGTGGATCCATGCGGTTTTTGCCGACGACGGGCCGGACAATGGTGAATGAACATTTTGGCGACATGATCTCTGGTCCGATTACTAGCCCGATCATTTGGGAATGCACGCGGTTTTGCCTTACCCGAGGTGCCGGCAGCCATGTCGCTGCGGCTTTGATGCTTGGCGGGGGTGAAATTATGCAGAACTTTGGGGTCGAACATTTTGTTGGTGTCTTTGATGCTCGCATGGTGCGGATTTACCGCATGATTGGTTCGTCCCCTGACGTTCTGGGCAGCGCCGGAACAGGCGGCGATCAAATCAGCGTGGGGTTGTGGCACTTTGATCCTTCGGCGGCTGCCAAAGTTGCAGAACGTGCGGGTGTGCCGCTTGAGCGTTCGCGTCAATGGTTTGATCACGCATTTGGCGCGGAACATCAGGAAAAATTCGCCCGCAGCGCCTAAACACGTGACACAAGATCATGGGGCGCAGCGCTAAACGCGCTGGCCCGCGGCCCGCCCCCCCTGTAGGGTCGCGCTATGACGACAGTTCTTTCCCTTTCTGATGATCAGGCCAATGCCTATGACGCTGTGACAGAGATGTTGCGCGGCGCTGGGATTGATCTGGACGATTCACTGTTGATGCCACCGAAGTCGACGGCCACATCCGTTATGGCGATCACGGGCAAGGCGGGATCGGGCAAAACCCTGCTGTTGGCAGAGTTGTACAAGGCCTTGGAAAATGCGGGCGTCGATATCGTTTCGGGTGACTACGAATCCAAAAAACGACGTGACAAGCGCACTCTTGCAATCCTTGCCCCCACGAACAAAGCGGCTAGCGTTTTGCGCTTTCGTGGCGTGCCAGCTACGACCATTCACCGCATCCTGTATACGCCCGTTTATGATCCGGAATACGAACGCATCGCGGAATGGCTGGCGGGCAACGGCGAGAGGCCAGAAGTCGAAGGTCTGACAGAACTCGCGCTCGATCGTGCTTTTGGATTTTACCAGAACAACAAATCGATTCCCGGCGCGCTTGCGGCTGCGGGTTTGCGCGGTTCTGATTTTATCACGGGCTGGAAACGGCGCGAAGAGCCATTGGATGTTGGCTTTATCGACGAATCCTCGATGCTGGATGACAAACAGTTCGAAGACCTCAAGGAAATCTTTCCGACGCTTTTGCTGTTTGGCGACCCGGCGCAGTTGGCCCCGGTCAAGCAATCGGGCGCTATGGTGTTCGAAAAACTGCCTGCGCCACGCGTTCTTAACCTTAGCCGCGTCCACCGGCAGGCGGCGGACAACCCAATCCTTGATCTGGCGCATGCACTGGCGGATCCAGACCTTGAATTCCACACGTTTGAGAAAATGATTGAAGAGGCCGCCAAACGCGACGAACGCGTGGTGTGGGGCCAGCGGGTTGAAGTGGATTTGATGGCGCGCAGCCCGGTGCTGGTGTGGCGGAACAATACGCGCATTCGGCTGATCAATGCTTTTCGCAACGTGCACGGCGCGCCCGAAGATGCGTTGCTAGAGGGGGAGCCGTTGATTTGCGATGGGTTGGAACTGCCCTTAAAGCATCGCAAAAAACGGCTCGACCTTGAGGCGCGTGGCCTGATCAAAGGGGCGCAAGTCATCTATTTGGGCGAGGGCCGTAAACCGGGCTTTTCGCGTCTGCATGTGATGGGTGCCGAAGATCCGCAAATTTCGGCGGCCTCGATTGTGAAAATCGAAAAACCGGACGAAGAAGAACCCTTTATCCCCTTTGCCGCCCGCATGGGGGCCACGTTTTTACACGGGGCGGCGGTCACGATCCACAAGGCGCAAGGGAGTCAATGGAATGCTGTTCAAGTGTTCGCCCCTGACCTGTTTGTCGCCGCTCGCATGGGGCGCAGCGAGGCTGGGCAACCGTTATGGAAACGCTTGGCCTATGTGGCGATTACGCGCGCGCAAGAACGCCTGATTTGGGTGGTCCGCAACCGGTTGGCCAAACCCAGCGGGCCGTTGTCGGTGGATGATTTGCGCAGTAAACCGGCGGCACCTTTGACGTTGGATGCGCCAGACCTTGATCTGTGAACGCGACCGACGTTTTTAGATATAGGTCAATTGCGCAGCAGTGAAAACGCCGCCGAAGCGCCCCAACCGGCCATAATCGCAATAGCCAAAGACATCAGCCCATATAGAAACGGCTGTTCCCGGCTCAGGCTAAAGAGCCATCGTTCTAACCCGACTTTACGCACGTCGATTGTGGTTTCGTAGTCGGCAACAACGTTGCCACTGCGGGTCAAAAAGATGCGCGTAACATAAGCACCTTCGTTCAAGGCAGCAGGCAATTTTATACGCCCTCGGAACAGGGTTTGTTCGTCGACGACCACATGGTTTTCCTGCAGTTGGTACTGTTCTGCTTCCGTGCGAATGCGGATCAGCGCGTCGGTGAATTTAGACGCATCGGCGATCGACATGGGCGCGCCCACAGAGCGGATCGCGCGTGGCACCGATATGCGATAACGCAAATCTTCAGTGTCGCGCAGGACGTCGCGTAAAAGACCGCTGGTGGCGACGGCGTAAAAACTGGGCGCATGGTCGACTTCGACCGCATCCGTGTTCACCCAGATGCCCAGCCGCTTATCTTTTCGCCGCACTGTGACAGGCTCTGATGGGCCCGAAACGGTTACGATGACTTCTAGCTCGGGGCCGTCAGGCAGGGGTTCTTCGCGCTTTACGGCGCCAAAGACCAAAATCTCGGACCCATTAAAGCTGGTGGTGATCGCAATTTCGTCTTGGCTTAACCCAAGCACGACACTTTCGCCCCAAGCAGGAAGCGCGAGAAACAAAAAAGGCAGCAGCCAGCGCATCAGTGCCCTCCAGCCGCGGCAACATTGTAAAGCTCGCTTGGCGTGACCAATAAATCAAACGCCAGTTTTCCGCAGACCGCTAATACCATAACGGCCAGCAGAATGCGCAATTGTTCGGCTTTCATCTTGACGCCGATGCGGGTGCCTATCTGTGCACCAACCACGCCGCCAATCAGCAACAAAACAGCAAGAACGATGTCGACGGTAAAGTTCGTGGTGGCGTGCAACATGGTGGTAAAGGCCGTGACAAAAATGATTTGGAACAGCGATGTGCCAACAACAACCTTGGTCGGCATTCCCAACAGATAGATCATGGCAGGGACCATGATAAATCCACCGCCCACACCCATGATCGCGGCCAAAATACCCACAAGCAAACCCACCAGCAGTGGCGGAATGACCGAGATATAAAGCCCAGACACCCGAAACCGCATCTTAAACGGCAACTTGTGGATCCAATTGTGTTTCTTGCGGGTCGGTGCAACGCCGCGTTTGGTTTTGCGAATAGCGTTCAGCGATTCCACAAACATCAACCCGCCGATGACGCCCAGAAACAGCACGTAACACAGCTTGACCAGCAGATCGACTTGGCCCAACGCCTTAAGGTAGTTGAACAACACCACCCCAAGTGCCGCGCCAACCAAGCCCCCGATCAACAGCACGCACCCCATCCTGAGGTCGACCGTTTTTCGCTTGAGATGCGCCAGCACGCCGGAAAAGGACGACGCCACAATCTGATTGGCTTCGGTCGCGACGGCCACAGCTGGGGGGATGCCGATGAAAAACAAAAGCGGCGTCATCAAAAAGCCGCCGCCCACGCCAAACATACCTGACAAAATGCCCACCATTCCGCCCAACCCCAAAAGCAGGAAGGCGTTGACCGAAACCTCGGCAATGGGGAGGTAGATTTGCATACATCCTCTTTGGCGCGCGTCGGCCTGTAAATCAAGGTGTCACGCCGCCGTGCAACGAACTGGTTAGGTTGGCTACAAGAATCTGGACTTAGACGTGGCCCATATCATGCACTGTGCTTAGCGTTCTTTAACATATGGTTCACCGCCGGCCCGTGGCGGGATTGCCTTGCCGACAAAGCCCGCGAGAATCACGACCGTCAGGATGTAAGGTAACGCGTCCAGCAATTGCACCTGTACTTTAAAGCCCAACGCGCCTTCGATGATGTCTGGACGCAACGCGATCGCTTGCAAATACCCAAATAGCAACGTCGCCCAAAGTGCATGCCATGGTCGCCACTTGGCAAAAATCAATGCAGCCAAGGCGATGAAACCGCGCCCGGCTGTCATGTCTTTGACAAATCCAGCTTGCAGGCCCGTCGCCAGGTAAGCTCCTGCAATTCCGCATAAGATGCCACAAATGCAGACAGCCGCAAAGCGCAGGCCAACGACGGAAACCCCCGCCGTGTCTACAGCGGCAGGGTTTTCCCCGACGGCGCGCAGGCGCAAACCAAAACGCGTGCGAAACAGGACATACCATGTTCCCGGCACACACAGCAGTGCGACGTACACAAGGATCGAGTGCCCCGAGATGAGTTCGGAATAAATCGGGCCAAAGACTGGAACCGCGCTAAGCGCATCGGCAAAGGGCAGGGTGATGTCCTCGAACCGCGCGCCCTCACCTAAAGACGGTGTGCGCCCACCTTGCTGAAACCAACTTTGGGCGATCAAAACAGTCAGTCCAGCGGCAAGAAAGTTAATCGCAACGCCTGAAATCAGTTGATTGCCTCTGAATGTGATCGATGCAAGACCATGCAACAAAGCAAGGGCCAGTGACACACCAATCCCGGCCAAAAGACCAACCCAGACAGACCCGGTCATAGCCGCCACCGCAGCCGAGAAAAATGCAGCGGCCAGCATTTTGCCCTCAAGCCCAATGTCAAAGATGCCGCCACGTTCTGAGAATAGACCAGCGAGACAGGCCAACAGCAAAGGTGTGGCAAAACGAACAGCTGTATCAAGGACAGACAGATCAAAGAGTGCAAAGAAACTCATGTGCTTTACTCCGCCGCCTGTGATTGTGACGTACGCGCGCGGCGGACTGCCAAGAATATGCGCTCAAGTGGCATACGAACCATATTATCGAGAGCCCCAGTAAATAGGATCACCAGCGCTTGAATGACGACGATCAACTCGCGTGGGATAGACGTCCAAAGCGCCAATTCGGCCCCGCCTTGGTACAAAAAACCAAACAGAATTGCGGCCAGAAACACCCCTAAAGGGTGACTACGGCCCATCAAAGCCACAGCGATGCCAATGAAACCGGCACCTTCGACGGCGTTTAGCACCAGACGCTCGGCTTCGCCCATGACGTTGTTGATTGCCATCATCCCGGCAAGACCGCCTGAAATCAGCATCGCGATCATGGTGATGCGAACAGATCCGATGCCAGCATAACGCGCTGCGCGATGGGATTTGCCATAAGACCGGATTTCAAGGCCCAGAGGGGTGCGCCAGATCAACAGCCAGACCAACACGCAGGCGATCATCGCGATGACAAGCGACACGTTGGCAGGCGCGCTTTTAGAAAACGCGATACCAAACGGCGCAAGTAATTCATTTAGATTGGGCAGATGCACGGCCTCAGGAAAGCGGGCGGTGGCAGGGTCCATTGCGCCGGCGGGGCGTAAAACGTTCACCAACATGTAGTTAAGCACCGCAGCACCGATGAAGTTGAACATAATCGTGGTGATCACGATATGGCTGCCGCGCTTGGCTTGCAGATAGGCCGGGATCGCAGCCCAAAGGGCCCCGAACAACGCGGATGCAACAACGGCTGCCAACACTGCGATGGTCCAGTGCGGCCAGGGAATGAACAGACAAACAAGGGCCACGCCAAGACCGCCCAGCATCGCTTGGCCTTCGCCGCCGATGTTAAACAGACCGGCGTGAAAGGCGACCGCCACGGCAAGGCCGGTAAACATAAAGTTCGTCGCATAATAAAGCGTGTAGCCCCAGCCATACGTCGACCCCAGCGCGCCGCTTACCATGATCTTGACGGCTTCGACCGGGTCTTCTCCGATGGCTAAAATCACCAAGGCCGACAGGATTGCTGCCAGCAGAAGTGATATCAACGGAACAAGGACCACCTCGGCCCACTTGGGCATCACGTCCATGTCAATTTTCCTTTGTTTCAAAGCCGGCGAATGCAGGGCGTCCACCTGCAACAGAGCTGATGATGCGAGCATAAGGAACACGCCAGTCGTCCGTATTCACGATGTCACTTCCGCCTGCATGATAGATCCATAGCCCAGAAACAAAACAGCGCAATGCGTCTTGTGCCTGTGCCGTATCGGTGTTGTGCACGACCAACAACACATCCGTATCCGCGAACCGGTGACGCGAGACATCACAGGTATCGCGCATATTCTTAAGGCGCCGCGCAGACACAGCCAATGCCTGGGGCAAAGCGGTGTTCAACTTGTCTGTCGGGGCTCCGCTTTGAACAAGATCGCTGCCAGACCTGAAATCCAAACGCGAGGCGCGCCGCACGCCAGATGTGCGCGGTGCCAGCATCGCAAACGTGTTGCCAAGGTTAAAGACAACCGCTTTGTCCTCTTCGTTTTCGACATTTATGACGATGTCAAAACGATCGACCTGCTCTTGTGCTGCGGCGGCAATGGGCAGCAAAATCAGGCACATCCAAGTCAAAAACAGGCGTCTCATGCCGCGTCTCCTTCGACGCCAGCCATAAGCAGGCCCAATTCTTTTTCGTCCGTGTCCGCAGGGGCCCGTTCACCCATGATACGGCCGTCAAACATGACGGCGACGCGGTCGGCAAGGCTTAGGATTTCTTCCAATTCGACTGATACCAACAAGATGGCTTTGCCTTGATCCCGCAGCGCGACAATCTGTTGGTGGATAAATTCGATGGCCCCAATATCGACGCCACGCGTTGGTTGTCCGATCAAAAGAAGATCCGGATTACGTTCGATTTCGCGCGCCAGCACGATCTTTTGCTGGTTCCCACCAGAAAAATTCTTGGCCGCCAAATGCGGATGCGGCGGGCGCACGTCAAAGCGATCCATTTTGGCTTGGGTTTCGGTTTTGATGGCGGCGTTGTTGCTTAGAATGCCTTTCAGATAGCTGGGATCACGGTGATAGCCAAAGGCGGTGTTTTCCCACGCGCTAAAGTCCATAATCAGACCCTCACGTTGGCGATCTTCGGGAACGTGGGCAATGCCACGGGCGCGACGGGATCGACCGTCAGAATGTTTGCCTGTCAGGTCAATCGGTTGCCCATTGAGCGTGATGGTTCCGGCGCCATTGCTATAGCCGCCCAAGACCTCAAGTAATTCGGACTGTCCGTTTCCTGCGACTCCCGCAATTCCCAAAATTTCGCCAGCCCGAACCTGTAAATCGATACCGCGCAAGCGTTCCACGTTCTGTTCGTCGACCACCCGAAGCCCTTTGATATCAAGAACCACGTCGCCCGGCGTGGCTGGCACCTTGTCGACACGCAACAACACTTTGCGGCCAACCATCAACTCTGCCAGCTCTTCAGGAGAGGTCTCAGACGTTTTTACGGTTGCCGTCATCTCACCACGGCGCATCACACTGACGGTGTCGGTGGTGTCCATGATCTCGCGCAGCTTGTGGGTGATCAGGATGATGGTTTTGCCTTCTTCGCGCAGACGGCCAAGGATGCGAAACAGCTGATCCGCTTCGGCAGGCGTCAACACGCCGGTTGGTTCGTCGAGAATGAGAATGTCGGCTTGGCGATACAACGCTTTTAAGATCTCGACACGCTGTTGCATGCCCACGCCGATCTCTTCGATCAAGGCGTCAGGATCGACGTTCAATTCGTATTCAGCGGCCAGTTCGATCAGCGATTTACGGGCCTTGGCGAGGGATGGCTTAAGCAAGCCACCGTCTTCTGCACCAAGGATGATATTTTCAAGAACGGTGAAATTTTCAACCAGTTTGAAGTGCTGGAACACCATGCCGATGCCTGCGGAAATCGCGGCTTGGCTGTCAGGGATTTCGGTCTTTTTGCCAGAAATAAACACTTCGCCGGCGTCAGCTTTGTAAAATCCGTACAAGATCGACATAAGCGTCGATTTGCCAGCGCCATTTTCACCGATAATGCCATGGATCGTGCCGGGCATCACGCGAATCGAGATGTCTTTGTTGGCTTGCACCGGGCCGAAGGCTTTGGAAATGCCTTTGAGTTCAATCGCGGGGGCGGTCATGTGAATGTAGTTCCCGTCTCGTCAAAAAAGCCGCGCCACAGGAAATGCGGCGCGGCCAAAACGTTTGTGATGCCGACTTAGAAGTCCAGAGCGGGGCAGCTGTCGTTGGCGTAATAGGCCACAACTTCAAGATCGCCCGAAATGATCTGTTCGCGCGCTGCGTCAACAGCGGTTTTCATGTCGTCCGAAACCAAAGAGGCGTTGTGCTCGTCCAGCGCATAACCCACGCCTTCTTCCGCCAGACCCAGCGTTGTGAAACCACCGGTTTCCATCGCGGCGCCCGCCTTCATTGAATCATAAACTGCAACATCCACACGTTTCAGCATCGATGTTAGAACCTTACCGGGGTGCAAATAGTTTTGGTTGCTGTCCACACCGATCGACAAGATGTCTTCGTCAGCGGCCGTTTGCAAAACGCCAACGCCTGTACCGCCCGCAGCGGCGTATACAACATCAGCGCCTTGGCTGATTTGCGCTTTGGTCAGCTCGGACCCTTTTACCGGGTCATTCCAAGCAGATGGCGTTGTGCCGGTCATATTGGCAATGACGGTCGCGTCGGGGTTAACTGCCTTAACACCCTGCGCAAAGCCACAGCCAAAGTGGCGGATCAGCGGGATGTCCATGCCGCCGATAAAACCGACTGTGCCTGATTCTGACGCCATAGCGGCCATCATACCGACCAGATACGATCCTTGGTGTTCCTGAAAGCCAATCAACTGAACGTTGGCCGGCACTTCGGGCATCCATCCGTCAATGTTGACGAATTTTGTATCGGGATAGTCAGGGGCAACAACGCTGACGGGATCGGCAAAGGCAAAGCCAGTCGTGATGACGGGGTTTGCGCCGGATTCGGCAAAGCGGCGCAGGGCTTGTTCGCGTTGTGCTTCGGATTGGAGTTCGATTTCAAAGAACTCGCCGCCGGTTTCTTCGGCCCAGCGTTTGGCACCATTAAAAGCAGCTTCGTTGAAGGATTTGTCGAACTTACCACCAAGATCAAAGATCAGGGCAGGGTCGGCCAATGCGGCACCGGCGGACAATGCCAGTGCGGCGCTTGCGCCGAGAAATTTCTGCATGAGTGTCATGTTTTCAGGTCTCCCGAGTTTATGGTTGGGGCGGTGCCAGCAGCACGGCACGCCCGGGATCGCAGTGATCATACGGGATTAGGCCGCAGGGGCGGGTTGGGGTCAACCGCTTTTTAACGCGTCGGGGTGCATCAGGTGGGCTGATAGTGCGCCGCGCTCAAGCCTTAGGCGTGGGTTTCTGCGTCGCCTTTGTGTGCTGTGGATTTTCAAGCGGGCAGGGGCGCGCGCATCACCAACGCATCAATTTTGCTCGTAGGTCTGGAATAGTAGCCCGGTCTGCGCGCGATCAGGTCGAAACCGTGGCGTTCATAAAGCGCGATGGCGGGGGCGTTGTCGGCTGCAACTTCAAGAAAGGCGGTTTGCGCGGAGGCGCTTGCTGTCGTCATCCACCGGGTCATTAAGCAGGTCGCGATCCCGCGCCTTTGGTGATCGGGGTGGGTCGCAATTGTAAGCAATTCGGCTTCGCCCGCGACGGCGCGCCAAAGGGCAAAACCATGTGGTGCGCCTGTCAGATGGCAATGCGGACTATCAAGCATGTCGCGGAACTCTTGGGCGTTCCATGATCGGTCTGCGGTGAATGCAGCGTGATGCAAGGTGGCAAGGTCGCCCGGTGTCACGACAAAACCTTGGGCGGCGCGTCTCGGGCTGGGGCGGCATCGGGCGCACGCACATAATAAGGGGCAGGGGCCGGGCAGGGTGCAGGCCAAAGTGACGCCGCATGTTGCGCGATAGCTTTTGCTAAGGCAGACGGGGTCGGTTGCGGTGCCGGATTTGGCAACTCGTCTTTTGGAACAAGCCGTGGGCCTTGTGCATCACTTATGTAAACCATGTCGCGCGGGGCGCCTATGGTGACGGTGGTGCCGGGCAAAGCGATGCGCGCGTGGGATTGGAACCCTGTTACGCCATAAGCCGGGATCGCAAGGCCCAAGGCGACTCCACGCGCGGCAGAGACCCCGATGCGGATGCCCGTAAAATTACCCGGGCCTGTGCCCACAGCCAGCGCGTCAAGGTCGGACCACGTAACGCCTTGGCTTGTTAGCGTTTCTTCAAGCAAGAGAATAAGTCGTTCGGCCTGTCCGCGAGTCATATCTTCGGCAACGCAAGCGATCACATCACCCCCGCGCACAAGGGCGGCCGCGCAGTATGGACCAGAGGTGTCAAAGCCCAAGATCAGCGGATCGTTTTTCATGTCCGCGTCAGCGCATCAGACCGCGACAGGGCGGACTTCGGTGACTTCAGGAATATAGTGGCGAAGCAGGTTTTCGATGCCCATTTTCAGCGTCAAAGTTGACGATGGGCAACCGGCGCACGCGCCCTGCATGTGCAAATATACGACACCGCGGTCAAAGCCGTGAAACGTGATGTCGCCGCCATCTTGGGCAACGGCTGGTCGCACGCGGCTGTCCAAAAGTTCTTTGATTTGACCAACCACGGCTTCGTCTTCGCCATTGTGGTCTGCATGGCCGGATGCGGGGGCGTGACCTTCATCCATGACCGGTTGGCCGGATTGGAAGTGTTCCATGATCGCGCCCAAGAGTGCGGGTTTGATGTGATCCCAATCGACGTTGTCGGCCTTGGTCACAGTCACAAAATCGGTGCCAAAAAACACACCCGTAACACCGTCGACCGCAAAGATTCGATTTGCGAGCGGAGATTTCACTGCTGCCTCAGCCGTCGGAAAATCTGCGGTGCCCATTTCAAGCACTGTCTGGCCCGGCAGGAACTTAAGCGTGGCGGGGTTGGGTGTAGATTCGGTCTGGATGAACATTGGCGATCTCCTGAGTGTTACACTAAGATATGCGCCCGCACGTTCGCCAAGTCAAGGTTTGGAATGATTCTAAAGTGGTGGACGGTTACGTGATCGCTTCTAACCGTTCTTTACTAAGATCACCCGGAACGATGGTGATGGGGATCGGCAGGTTACCCGCATTGCGCGTCAATTGCGTAACCAGCGGGCCGGGGCCCTTTTTATGGGTGCCTGCACCCAGAACCAGAACGCCGATTTCAGGATCTTCGCGCACATGGGTCATGATTTCATCCACGGGCTGGCCTTCGCGAATGATCAGCTCGGGGTCCACGTTTTGTTTGTCGCGCATCCATTTGGCGAAGACTTCGAAGTGGGCTTGAATACGTTCACGTGCCTCTTCACGCATGACGGCACCGACGCCAATCCAGTGATTGAACTCGTCCGGAGAGATAATGGAAACGATCGCAACACCGCCCCCGGTGCGCGCTGCCCGCATCGCGGCAAAGCGCATCGCGTTCAGGCATTCTCGGCTGTCGTCCAGAACGACCAGAAATTTCCGCATGACAGGCCCCTTGTGATCTGCGCGATCAACATGACGCCGCGCGTAGGCTCTGGCAATCGAAAGTTGCGCGCCGTTAACTTGAGGCGGCCCAGTCCCAATACATTTCGCGCACGCGGCGGGTCACAGGACCGATCTGATATTGCGTGTCCTCAAAGACGGTAACAGGGGTCACCTTCATCATGTTTCCTGACAAAAAGACCTCGTCGGCATCAGCGAAATCCGCGAAGCTTAGCACGGCTTCATGTACTTCGGTGCCGTCAGCGCGCAGGTTGGATATGTGGCGTGCTCGCGTGATGCCCGCCAGGAACGTACCGTTCGGGATGGGCGTAAAGACCGCGCCGTCCTTAACCATAAAAACGTTCGCGGTGGCGGATTCAGCCACATTGCCCATAGCATCCGCCACCAATGCGTTGCCAAAGCCGCGTTTGCGAACCTCTGTCAGCATACGGGCGTTGTTGGGATAAAGGCAGCCGGCTTTGGCATTTACCACGTTATCTTCAAGCACGGGGCGGCGAAATTGTGTGCGGCCCAGCGTGGTCGACGCGTTTTGATCAGCCATCGGGATTGCCTCAAGGCTGATGGCAAATCCGGTCGCGTCGGCCTTTGGCACGATGCCAGACGCGTCACCATCCAGCGCCCAATACATCGGGCGAATATACACAGCGTCTTCAGGGCCATAGGCCTTCAACCCTTCGCGGGCGGCTGTGATGATGTCGGCCGTGGCCATCGTTGGGGTGATCATCAAGGCCTCGGCGGAACGGTTCACGCGGGCGCAGTGCGCCTCTAGGTCAGGGGCGCGGTTGTCAAAGAAACGCGCGCCGTCAAATACAGTGGTCCCAAGCCACGACCCATGGTCCGCGGCGCGCATGATCGCCAAATCTTCGTCATGCCATGCACCGTTGAAGAAGGTGCGGATTTTTGTGCCGGTTGCCATATGGTATCCTTTGTTGCGCGCGCGTCAGGCTACCATAGGTGGGTCACAGGTCCAGACCTTTCCCGTCGGCAGGGGCCAGTTGATACGCCCCCTCTGGCAGATCAAGCGCCGCTGCAAGATCGCGCACCTGTTCAAGTGAAAGCGTAACGCGCACCATGCGTTCGGTGCGGGGATCAAACTGTTCAACTGTGATGCATTCAGCGAACGTATTGACGATCACATCTTCTTGCAAAGGGGTCGCGCCCTCGTCCACCAGCGTTATAACAGTCGCGTCGAATTCGTGCTCAATCGTAAACATGACTTTAGAATAGGCCATGAGCGGAGATTCGCGAAGCGCTGTGTGATGGCTCAAACTGGGCATGATCGGGGCTGTAAGCCGAATGCGCCCATGATACGCTTGGGTTGTAACGGTTGTGGAATTAGCGGCTTTCGAGTGCCACGTGAAAAAAGGAACAAAAATTATGATCCGTATGTTGGCTGCCATGGCTCTAATGGTTTTCGCAGCGGCCTG
This sequence comes from Tateyamaria sp., assembly GCF_039940735.1. Classification (GTDB taxonomy): domain Bacteria; phylum Pseudomonadota; class Alphaproteobacteria; order Rhodobacterales; family Rhodobacteraceae; genus Tateyamaria. Next base: position 60,271 of record NZ_JBDVGB010000061.1, on the reverse strand, counting down.
TGACGACGTGACGACAAATTCTGCACCGATTGCGCCGCCGCTCGCGCAAGGCGAAGTGCCCGACGAGTTGCGCACAGCAGATCAAACCGGGCGTGCCTTTGCGACCGTTGTGTCCCGTCTGGAACCGGTCGCAGAGCGCGTGTGCCGCGCAGAGACATCGGGCGTGAATTGCGACTTCCGCATTCTGATCGATGATCGCCCCAACCAACCGGCCAATGCGTTCCAAACATTGGATGAAAACCAACGCCCCCTTTTGGTTTTCACCCTTGGGCTTCTGGAAGAGGCGCGAAATGCCGATGAAATTGCTTTTGTCATGGGCCATGAAGCTGCGCACCATGTCGCGGGCCACATCGCGCGCCAAAAGCAGAATGCCGCGGCAGGGGCGGTGATTTTTGGCGGGCTGGCGTCGATTTCCGGGGGTGACCCCAGCGCGATTGAGTCCGCGCAACGGATCGGTGCACAGGTCGGTGCGCGCAGCTATTCCAAGGACTTTGAGCTGGAAGCAGACGCGTTAGGAACCGTGATCACCGCGCGAGCGGGGTATGATCCGGTGCGAGGTTCTGAATTCTTCAACCGCATCCCTGATCCCGGGGATCAGTTCCTAGGCACGCATCCCCCCAATGCACAGCGCATCGAAATTGTGCGACGGACAGCGGCTGGGCTTTGATTGGCACTGGTTTTGCAGCGTAAAAATCGCGGGACGGCTGACACAGTCTTTTCCGATGCTGCCGTCAACGGATACGACTTTTCGGCAGGGGGGCGTGGGTGAAGCAGCTTGGGCAAATCCTGACGGATAAAGGGTCAAAATACGCGGTTTCAGGGTGCCCTGTAAAAGACCGCGCCGCGATTGACGCTGCCCTCAAGTCGCTGAAACAAGATCGCGCCTATGCCAAGGCTACCCACAATACGTGGGGTGCGAACCTCGCGGATGGTGGGTTGATCAAAGGCGATGACGGCGAATCCGGTGCCGGTATGGTTATTCTGCGGATGTTAGAACGCGAAGGGCTGCGCGATCATTTGATTGTCGTGACGCGTTGGTACGGCGGTAAACATCTGGGCGGAGATCGGTTTCGCCACGTACAGACCTGTGTGCGCAGTTATTTGGACGCGCTTTGATCTGGATCAAGGCACGTTCGGGCAAAAGGTGGAAAGGTGGAAAGGTAGGGGCAACTCATCCCAACCGAAAAGGCACCAAGCCGATGACCACAAATCGTTTGAAACTGCATGCTGCTATTGTCGATCAAATGGCGCACACGCGCGGGGTCGACCTTGAACAGGCCGCGCTGCGCGGGGATATCAGCACCGATGAGATCTCGGATTTGGTATTGCGCTGCGCGGGGTGCACCCAGACGCAGACCTGCCAAAACTGGCTTGTGGATCAAGTTGGGACAGCCTCTGACACGCCGCACTACTGCCGAAATGCGCATGCTTTCAAGGCTTTGGCGGTTGCCTCAGCTCGAGATACCTAACCAAACGGCGCAGAAAAAACAGGTTGATGCGGCCAGTACAAAGGCATGCCAGACAGCGTTTTGATAGCGCATGTCGGGGTAGCGATAGACCAGCGTGCCAAGCGTATAAAGCAATCCGCCGCCAACGATCAGGCCGACAGATAAGGGTGGAAGGGCCTGTGTCATCGGCCAGATTAAAAGAACGCTGGCCCATCCCATGCCCAAATAAACCGGCAAGGAACGGCGCGATTCCGTGCTCCAAAAACTAAGTTTTCCGACGACACCGAAAAGCGCGACCAGCCACACACCAGCCAAGACGGCATAGGCGAAAGCGGATCCAATAAGAACGACAAGTGGCGTGTAAGTGCCCGCAATCTTGAGATAGATCGCCGCATGATCAAACCGCTGGAACACCGGACGCCAACGATCCCACGGCGTCATGTGGTACAGCGCCGAGATCACAAGCGACAGTGCCAACAGGCCTGCGTATATGCTTGTCGCTGCGATCTGAGGCGCGTCTTGCGTCTGAATGACATAGATCATCAAAGCGATCCCCGCGACGGAGACTGCGATGATGCCAATCAAATGGATGGATGCGTCGGCGAGCGTTTCACGTATTGAATAGGGGTATGACATGGGTCTCACGCTGGTTTGAATTTTGCGGGCAGTCTAGGCCTAAAACCCTCACAATTGTGTTGACGTTGCGCCACGGCGGCGCAGGTGCCAGCGATAAATCAGCGGCGCAAGCATATGATCGTAGGCAAAACTCGATAGCCAGTGCAGGCCGGGCAAGGCGACAAGCCGAGCCAACCAGCGATACCGGGGCATGTCTTTCCACAACACGATAAAGGCGGGGATACCGGAATGGAGCTGGCCGTCTTTCAGAACATAAAGCCTGCGCGCGGCAGCATCTTGGGTCAGCCCCCAGTCATTTGCGATGTCTTCGTTCAGGTCCTCAAACCGGATGGGCAGACCTTTGCGCCCTGCATAGGACACATAGTGATCGATCTCAAAACTGCATACGGGACAGTCGGCATTGTAAAGGACGCGAGTTTCATCAGGCATAAGGGGTAAGTATGTGGCTCATCGCCCGCGCTAAAGTGGCAATGCGTCGCAGGCCCGGCTTTAGCGCGGTTTATTGCCGTCGATCCAACGCGACATCATCACCTTATCCTTAAAACACTCTGCCGGAATCTGACGCCGTTTCAGCCGCGCAATGCGTTCGGCAAACTGCACCTGTTTGGCACTGGGATAGGCGGCAAACTTACCTGTCGGTGCTTGCTTTACGCGGTCAATCCATGCCGACAACCCTGTCTTGTCACGCAGCAAGCCTGAGGGGAGCTTTTCACCGGTCTTTGCAGCCAACGCGCGGGCAAAAGCGATTTGCTTTTCCGTCGCAGGGGCAGGCGGTTCGATGGCCAATGCCCCTTGAGCGGGATCAAACAGGCCGAGTTGGTGTGCGTGATAGGACATGGATGTTCTCCGTTCTCAAGTTTGAGAACAAATATAGAACATTTATGCAAAAATGCAAGGGGAGGGCCATTTTCGGGCCCAATCAGAATTTTGAAAGGCATTTGCGGTATGCGCATGCCCAGCACGCAACCGCCGCAAAAATAGGTTTAGCGGTGATCTAGACCAGTTGCCCCCAAAGGTCATATTCACCCGCTTCGTCCACTTTGACGGTGACGATGTCGCCGGGGGTCAGGTGCTCGAATCCTTCGTCGATGAACAGATTGCCATCAATTTCGGGGGCATCGGCCTTGGTGCGACAGGTCGCGGCCTCATCGTCGACCTCGTCCACAATGACTTGCAACGTTTGGCCAACCTTGGCTTCCAACTTGGCCTCTGAAATGGCTTGGGCTTTGGCCATAAAACGATCCCAGCGATCTTGTTTGACCTCAGCGGGCACATGGTCAGGCAGCGCGTTTGACCGTGCGCCTTCGACGTTTTCATACTGAAAACAACCAACCCGATCCAATTGCGCCTCGTCCATCCAATCCAGCAAGGTTTGGAATTCAGCCTCGGTTTCGCCGGGATAGCCGACGATAAAGGTCGATCGCAGGGTCAGGTCCGGACATATGTCGCGCCACGCTGCAATTTCGTCCAACGTTTTAGCCGCAGCTGCCGGGCGGGCCATGCGTTTCAGAACATCCGGGTGGGCATGTTGAAACGGAATGTCGAGGTAAGGCAACACCAAACCATCGGCCATCAATGGGATCAATTTGCGCACATGCGGGTAGGGATAGACATAATGCAGGCGCACCCACGCCCCCAAAGACCCCAGATCGCGTGCAAGATCGGTGATGTGAGCGCGGTGGCCGTTCGCTTCGACGTGCTTGATATCGACCCCATAGGCCGAGGTGTCCTGCGAAATCACCAGCAATTCGCGCACACCCGCATCGACCAACTTTTCGGCCTCGCGCATCACCGCATGGGCGGGACGACTGGCAAGCCGTCCACGCATGTCGGGGATGATGCAGAACTTGCACTTGTGATTGCAGCCTTCCGAGATTTTCAAATAGCTGAAATGGCGCGGTGTGAGAGAGACACCGCTGGCCGGAAGCAAGTCAATAAACGGGTCAGGATCGGGGGGCACAGCACTGTGCACCGCATCCAACACCTGTTCGTATTGATGCGGGCCGGTCACGGCCAACACCTTGGGGTGCGCGCCGGTGATGTAATCCGGTTCTGCCCCAAGGCAGCCAGTGACGATGACTTTGCCATTTTCACTTAACGCTTCGCCGATGGCCTCAAGGCTTTCGGCCTTGGCACTGTCAAGAAAGCCGCAAGTGTTCACAATCACCGCATCAGCGCCCGAATAATCAGGCGAGATACCGTAGCCTTCGGCGCGCAGGCGGGTCAGGATGCGTTCGCTGTCGACCAACGCTTTGGGACAGCCAAGACTAACCATACCGATGCTCGGTTGGCCGGGGCGGCGTTTGGCATCGATTTTTGCGCTTGGCGCAGTCTCATCAAACCGCGCCTTTGGCGCGAGATCAGGGCGGAGGTCAGGCGGGTTTGTGCTCATATGCAGCCTCTTAGGGGAAAGGGGACGCCGGGAAAAGGGTTGGGATGTGTGCATGTGCTGCGCTAAGCTGGCGTTAATCGTCATAAGAGCGGAGCAGAACGCATGAAATGGATATCCCGGTTGATCGGCTTTTTCGTTGTCCTTGTCTTGGTGGGGGTCGTGTCGTTGTTCTTTTTACCTGCCGACCGGATCGCGCGGCTTGCAGCAGATCAGATCCGAACGGCAACCGGGCGTGATGTGAACATTACCGGTGATGTGTCGATGACGTTGTTTCCCGTGTTGGGTGTCAGCGTCGGCGGACTTGAGGTCGGTAATGCTGAATGGTCCGAACAGGGCCCAATGCTGACGGCGGAAAACGCGGCGATTGGTGTGGATGCCATGGCATTGCTACGGCGCGAAATACGGATCACGAATATTGAGGCCACGCGCCCGACCATCCGGCTTGAAAGCCGCAAAGACGGGCGTGCCAGTTGGGTGTTCACAGATGCCAGCGGTGCTGCCCAAATCGAAACCGAGGTCGCACCTGCCGAACGCACGCCCCAAGCCGTGTGGATTGAAAGACTGTCAATCACGGGCGCCACCTTGATCTATGATGCCGAAGGGTCTGACCTCGTGTCCTATTCTGGGGTCGATTTGACGTTGGATTGGCCCGAACGGTTGGGGGCTGCGGATATTGTCGCGTCCTTACGGCCAGCGGGAAGCGACGTGAATGTACGCGCCACTATTGGCGGGTTTGCGGGCTTTATTGCTGGGCAAGTGCAGGGTGTGAATGCCACTGTTTCAGCAGGTGGCGGCACTTTAACCTTAAATGGGCGTGCAAGCACGGCTGGGGATGTGGCGGGACGTTTGGCGTTGGATATGCCGAACACCGATGCGTTCTTGGGCGCACTTGGTTTGCCGCAACCTGGCTTGCAACAGGGGTTGGGACAATCTGTTGATCTTGACGCAGACCTGACGTTGACGGCGGACCGCCGACTGTCTTTGCGCGACTTGTCAGTGGATCTTGGGGGGAATGCACTGGGCGGGGCGGCTGATGTCAATCTGAACGGCACGCCACAGATTAATGCGCAGTTGAATGCTGGGGCGCTCGACTTGAGCCGTGCCACAGGCGGGGATGCTGGGCCAAGTACGGGTAACGCAGAAACCGGCAGCGGCTGGCCTACAGATGGAATTGATGCCAGCGGGCTTGGTGCCTTTAACGGCGAAATTGCGTTAAGCGCGACGTCTATCGACCTTGGGACGTTTAAGTTGGGCCAAACCCGCACTTTGCTGCGCAACGACAACAGCCGCATGGTGTTTGAGTTGCGAGAAGTGGCGGCCTACGGCGGCACAGTGACGGGCGAATTTGTGATGAACAATCGTTCGGGCCTGTCAGTCGGGGGTAAAATCAACGCAAGTTCGATCGATGTGCAGGCCGTGTTGACGGATGGTGCGGGCATTGACCGCCTGACAGGCGATGCCAATGCCGAGATGAGCTTTCTAGGTGTCGGTCAATCGGTGGATGCGATTATGAAATCGTTGTCAGGCAAGGGCGCGATTAGCTTTGGACGCGGGACGATAATTGGTTTTGATCTCGACCGATTGATGCGGTCTGGACAGTCGAGCGGGGGGACGACCGTGTTTGACAGCCTTGGTGCCTCATGGTCCATCGACAAAGGCGTGATGCGAAACGATGATTTGCTGTTGAAACTCGCCAACTACGAAGCACGCGGTGTAGGGCAAGTTGGCCTTGGCGCGCAAACGATTGATTATACGTTCACGCCGGTTGCATTGCGCGCCAATGAAGGTAACGGAATTGCGATTCCGGTGCGTATCCTTGGGCCATGGTCTGATGTCAGCATTCGGCCCGACCTTGAGGCGGCGATTGACCTGAACCTTGGCGCCAAACTGGAAGAGGAAAAGGCGAAGCTGGAAGCGAAAGCAAAAGAGGCGGTGCGGGCCAAAGTGGCTGAGGAGTTGAACATCACTGATACTGGCCAAGACCTTGAGGATGCGGCCAAGGAAAAATTGCAAGATGAGGTCAAGAAAGGTTTGCTGAAGTTGTTTGACTGACAACGGGGCCGAGGGCGCACGACACGTGCGCCTTACGAAGGGGCGTTTCGGTAAGGCGCACGTGTCGTGCGCCCAACCTCAGAAAGTCTGGTCGTACTCGCCCACATTGGGTTGCAGTCGGATCACAGCGTCGAAATCTGCAAAGATTGCGCGTAAATCGGCGTCTGACTCTGGGCTTTCGCAAACCACCACCAGGTTGGGCGTGTTGGATGACGCACGCACCAAGGCAAAGCCGCCGCCCGCTAGCATCACGCGTGCTCCGTTTACCTTGACGATGTCTGTGATGGCATGGCCTGCAAGAGACGCACCGGCTGCCTGCATTTCATCCAACCGCACCATGATGCGGTCCAGCGTTTCATATTTTTCCGTGTCAGCACACCACGGCGCCATGGTTGGCGTGGTATAGGTCTTGGGTAGGGCGGAATGTAGATCGGACAAAGACTGATCTGGGTTGCGATCCAAAAGTTTGCAAATTTCGACAGCCACGCGCATCCCGCAATCGTATCCGCGGCCAATTGGAGCAGCCATGAAGTAGTGGCCTGACTTTTCAAAGCCAGCCAATGCACCCAATTCCTTGACACGGCGTTTCATATGGCTGTGACCGGTTTTCCAGTAATCAACCTTAGCTCCAAGGGCCTGCAATTCAGGATCTGAAGCAAACAGACCCGTCGATTTCACATCCGTAACGAATTGCGCTCCAGGATGCAGTTTGGCCAAATCGCGCGCAAGGATCACGCCCATCTTGTCGGCAAAAATCTCGTCGCCGGTGTTGTCGACAACACCGCATCGATCACCGTCTCCGTCAAAGCCAAGGGCAAGGTCAGCGCCGCTTTCACGCACAGCATCCGCCATGTCATGCAGCATTTCCATTGCTTCGGGGTTTGGGTTGTAGTTGGGAAAGGTGTAGTCGGGCGTGGTATGGCGGTGCACGACTTCGACCCCGATCCGTTCCAGCAGCTGCGGCGCAAAGGCCCCAGCCGTGCCGTTGCCCGTGGCGCACACGACCTTCAGCTTACGCGACATTTTGAAGTCACCTACAAGGTCATCAAGATAGGCCTCGCGCACACCGTTAACGTATTCATAACCGCCATTCGGGCGTGCTTTGCCTTGTCCGGATAGAACAATCTCGCGCAATTCGCTCATCTCGCTGGGACCGTGGGTCAGGGGGCGTTCAAAGCCCATCTTAACCCCGGTCCATCCGTTGGGATTGTGGCTGGCTGTGACCATCGCAACTGCGGGCATATCCAGATGGAACTGCGAAAAATAGGCCATGGGGCTAAGGGCTGGACCAATGTCACGCACCTGTATGCCGGCCTGCATAAGCCCAAGGATCAGCGCATTTTTGATCGCCAAAGAATAGTCACGGTAATCATTGCCAACGGCGATCAGCGGTTCGATGCCACGGCGGTGCATCTGCGTGCCAAGGCCAAGGCCAAGGGCCGTCACGCCGGGAAGGTTAATGTCTTCGGGAAACTTCCAACGCGCATCATATTCGCGAAAACCCGTGGGCGCGATCATCGGGTCGCGCAGGAATTCCCATGTGTTGGGTGTGACAGTCGCGTTGGGTTGTTTCATGTGGCCTACAGTGTGATGGGGTTGGCTTTGGCCAATTTGTCCATTTGCATCAACAAGGTGATGAGAGCGGGCATTTGGTCAAGGTAGATCATGTTCGGCCCGTCGCAGGGGGCTGTGTCAGGATCTTGGTGGGTTTCCATGAATATGCCCGCAACACCGATCGCGGCCGCTGCGCGCGCCATGACAGGCGCAAGTTCGCGCTGCCCGCCCGAAGACCCGCCAAGTCCACCGGGCTGCTGCACGGAATGGGTGGCATCCATTATGACGGGATAACCAGTCTGGGCCATCTGTGGCAGGGCACGCATATCGGTCACAAGAGTATTGTACCCAAAGGACGCGCCGCGCTCCGTCAACATGATTTTGTCATTGCCGGTGCTGGCGATTTTGGCGGCAACGTTGGCCATATCCCAAGGCGCAAGAAACTGACCTTTTTTGACGTTAATGATCGCGCCAGATTTGCCGGCCGCAATCAGTAGATCCGTCTGACGACACAGATAGGCCGGGATTTGCAACACATCTACGGCCGCCGCCGCAGGGGCACACTGACTTTCGTTGTGGATGTCCGTCAGCACCGGCACACCTATGGTTTTGCGCAGGTCTGAAAGAACCGCCAATCCTTTGTCGATGCCCAGCCCACGCGATGCGTCCGCCGATGTTCGATTGGCTTTGTCAAAGGATGACTTAAAGATGTACTGCGCGCCTGCGGCCTCGCATGCTTCTTTCATCACACCAGCGATCATCTGCGCATGGTCTGCAGATTCCAGTTGGCAAGGTCCAGCAATGACCGTCAAAGGACGATCATTGCCGATGGTCAGGTCGGCGACCGAGACGTGTTTCATATTAGCTGGTTACCTGTTCTCTGAGGATGGACGCAGTAAGCGAGATCATCAGATAGATGCCTGCAAAGACGATGAATGCCAAGATCGTGTTTTCAAACGAGCGAGGATAGGACGCTTCTTCGCTGGCAATTGGATCAACGGCGACAGTCAGATAGCGCACCTGGCGCGAGGCTTCGACACGGGCCTGTTCCATTTGTTGTAACGCCGATTGCATCATCAAGTCGCGTGCCGCTAAATCAGCCTGTGCGATTTGTAAGCGCGCGGCCAATTCGGCAAGCGAATTTTCGCCCTGCGACACATCCGTCATCTTATCGTTCAACAGACCTAACTGGGTCTTTAGAACGCCAAGCGAACCCTGCACCCCATCCACGCGGCTTTGGTTGGGCCGAGCGTTGTTAAGTAAGCTACCCAGTTCGATTTCTTTTTCGATAATCTGAGTTTCTAACGCCGAAATCTGTGTCCGGTACGAGGCTATGACGCTTGCAGGATCAAGGATCGCACCATCAATCTGCAGGCGCACCATGGCTTCTTGCGCGGCGCGACGATCCGCTTCGGCACGGTCAAAGCCGTCTTGAGCATCGCGCATTTGATCGCCACGCTTTTGAGCAGACAGGTTGTTCACCCGCTCTTCGGCGTATTTGATCAGCTGCCGCGAAAAGTCAGCCGAGATTGCCGGATCGGCGGCTGCGACCTCCATTCGGATCATGCCTTCGGTCGGATCATAACCGATTTTCACGTTCTTCTTGTAGATTTTATAGGCTTCTTCATTGGTCGGATCGTCACTTAGGCGTTGGATTGGGTCGATCCAATCCTGAGTAAAGTGCGATTTAAAGCCGACATCGCGATCCAATCGCAGCATCGCATCCTTGGACTGCAAAAATCCCTGGACGGCGATACTGTCTGAATTGGTGGCAAACTGCGTGGGCAACAAGCCGCCCAATGGGCCAGCGCCGCCTGATCCCTCGTTCTGAATGATGAGGAATTCGGACTTGGTCGCATACATGGGCGTTGCGATCGCGTAGAAATAGTACCCTGCCAGCAATGTTGGAAGCATCACAAAGAACGCAAGGCGCACCAGCAACAGGCCGGTCTTTTTGCGGCGGCGGCGGCCAATGTCGCGCTGAATATTGCGCATTTCTTGCGCGCGGCGATCTGCCGGGCTGACCTCGGTAGAGGGTAGTTGTTGTTTTTGAACTGGTACGGTTTGTGGCAGTTGCACGCGCGCAGCACCTGCGCCCCCTGTCGTGGCGGGGAGGTTGGCAAATGCATCGGGCGCGCCGCCTTCGTGCTGTTCGGCCCCGGCTTGCGGGACAACAAGTTCCAGCATGTTGGTCCGCTGGAATGGGTCGATACCTTGATTGCGCAACAGGCGAACGGCGTCAAAATCCGAAGTGGCTGGCAAGTTGTGCTTTTGAGCGATGCGGCGCGCCATGCGCAACTGACGACCCGTCAGCCCTTCTTGGCGGATGGAATCGATGGTGTTTTCGCTGGCCACTTGTGCAGCAGAAGACACATCACCTGTCGCGGCGGCTGCCTTTCGAGGGGCTGCGCCCGCCTTGGTGGATTTCGGGCGGCGTGGGGTCGCGGCGACGGCGGCGTCGTTGCCAACGTCATCCTCCGCATTTGGTGTTGCGTTCGACGATTCGGTCAACGGGGTTGCCCGCTTGATCCGAAACTTTCTAGCTTTGGGTTTCGTAGTCATAAAGCCGTTTTGCCTCTTCCAGCGTGTCAAACATATGCAATTGGCCATCCAAAAGGACGGCCGCCGAGCGCGCGAATTTTTCGAGCGTCTGGGCCTGGTGCGACACGATAACAATTGTTGTTGTGCGTAAGCGCTCTTGCAGCACTTCGCCCGCCTTGCGGTTAAATTCGACGTCAGTGGATGACGGCATCCCCTCGTCGATCAGATAGATGTCAAAATCCAGTGCCAGCATCAGCGCAAACGAAAAACGCGCGCGCATGCCTGACGAATAGGTGCCAATAGGTTGATCGAAATATTCACCCAAGCCACACAGCCAGCGGCAGAAACTTTCGATATAGTCGGGGTCCAACCCATAAAGCCGGGCGATATACCGACAATTTTCATGTGCCGAAATTTTAGGGATCACACCCCCCATAAAGCCCAACGGAAACGAGATGTTGCACCCACGTCGAATTTCGCCTTCGTCAGGTTTTTCCAAACCCGCCATCATGTTGATAAGTGTGGTTTTACCGGTGCCATTGGGGGCCAGAATGCCAAACGAATTGCCCAATTCCACACGGAAAGACACCTTATCAAGGATGACCTTGTGTTGTGTGCCGGTCCAAAAAGATTTGGATACGTTTGAAAATTCTAGCATCTCCGTTGCTCCGCGGTGTGCTTCAAGTTGCCCCCCGTTTACAGGTGGGGCGCCGGTTCCCTCCTTACCAGAGGTGTATGAACCGTTTAGTAACTGACTTTGGCGACATTATGTCCAAGTTTACGATAAATGTACAGGTTCGCCGACATACTGTTGTCGGGGAATAAACAACGAATTTAACCCGTAACACTATCGCGAATGGGGTGCGCATAATCTGTTTAAGCTGGGTTAACCGTTTTATTTTAGAGGGTTGCAGTGGTTCTGCATCGACGCAACTGGTGCGTAAAAAGGTTCTGATTGGGCGATTGAGCCGCCGAGGCGCCGAATTGGGCAGTGAGGCGAAACACGGCAGATCACAATGCGGTTAAGCCAATGTCTTTGCGTTACGTTAACGTTTGCCAAACCATTCCTGCGATGATCGAACCAGTCAACGCAAAGCCTAAATAGGCGGCAAAGACCCGTGGTTTGACCAGTGCCCAAACCGCAATTGCTGCTGGAATAGAGCTGACACCACCTGCGATCATGAATGACATTGCCGCCCCGTTTGACATGCCTTGATCCAACAGTTCCGCCACCAATGGTGCGGCTGCATAACCGTTTAGATATGCTGGCATGCCAACGAACGCGCCTAAGATCACTGTGCCAAGGCCGTTTCCACCCAGCACTTTCGCAATAAGGCCTGCGGGCATGTAATGAACCATCAACGCTTCGATGACATAGGCCAATGTGAGCCATTTCAGCAAGAATGCGCCGTTTTCGATTGCGGTGTCGCGAAAGGTCTGTGTGCGGTCCTTGTGAACCCAGAAGCGCCAGACAGGGGCCGATGAAAACGGTTTTTTGGCGCCACAGCCACCGCCGACCTGTGGGTTTTCGCGTAAAGGGCTGGTGAAAACGGGGGTGCCCGACAGCAACAACGTGCCGAACCCGCCAAATATGCCAAGGCTGACAGCGGCGAGCGTTTTGGCCACCGCGAATTCTATGCTGATGGCTCCGGTTGTGATGGCGAACATGGCGGGGTCCATCAACGGGGATGCAAGCCAGAATGCCATGACAGCGCCAAGTGGTGCACCGACTGCCAACAATGCAGCAATGAAAGGGATGACTTCGCATGAACAGAACGGTGAAAGCCCGCCCAGCATCGCGGCCAAGATGATCATGCGGGCTGGGTTGCCCTCAAACGCTTTGGCCAGTAGGTTTTCTGCTCCCGTCGCCTTTAGGTAAGCCACGGCCAACACTGCAAAAACGATGAAGGGCGCAGTGCCTGCCAGTGCTTTACCTGCAAAGGTTAGGGTTGCAATAAGCTGGGTTGGGTCGAATACCGCAACCAATATCAACAACGCAGCCGATAATGCCCAAGCGTTACCGAAACGTTTGCGCAACAAGACGGCGGGTGGCGTTGTCGTTGTTTCAGCCATGGTCATAATCCTTGTCTGGGGTCACGCCGTCAGCGCAACATTCAGTTAACAAAAAGGCCGACAGACTTTGCACTTGATCAAAGGCTACAGCGGCGCAGATGATTGACCGTCCTTGGCGTGTTTGCGTCACAAGGCTGGCAGCGGCCAAGATTTTCATATGGTGCGTTAAAGTTGACCCGGTCACTCCGGTGCGTGTGCCCAATTCGCCGATGCTTAGCCCTTCGGGGCCAGCGCGCACTAAGGTGCGCAAGACAGACAGACGTTGTTCGGACCCAAGGGCGGCAAAGGCGCTGGCGGCTTGGATGAGGTCGGGTAGGGGGTGCGATTCTATTTTCATATTTCTAGAGATATCGAAATAATTGCACAGCACCAAGCATTATTTCGACAAAGTTCGAAATGAAGGCGGCAGCCTAAAATGAGACTTGAACAACCCACACTCCTCCGCCACCGTTTCATAGAGGGGGCCCAATGCCTAACACGACATTCTAGAATGGTCCCGGCAACCAACGGGTCCGACGAGAAAGCAAAACATGCAAACACTGATCACCCAGATGCGCGCCTGCACGCTGTGCAAGGATTTGCCGCTTGGGCCCAAACCTATCTTTCAACTTGATCCCAGCGCGACGATTCTGATCGTGGGACAAGCGCCGGGCAGGATCACTCATAAAAAGGGCCGCCCTTTTGACGACCCTTCCGGAGAACGCCTGCGGGCGTGGATGGGTGTTGACAAGACCACCTTTTATGACGACCCGCGCATGGGGATTTTCCCGATGGGGCTGTGTTTCCCGGGAACGGGGGCAAGCGGTGACAATCCACCACCACCGATTTGCGCACAGACGTGGCGGAAGCCTGTGATGGATGTTTTGCAGAACGTGAAGTTGACCCTTGTTCTGGGGGCCTATGCGATTGGATGGCACTTGCCGCAGCTCAAAGGAAGTTCTGTGGTCAAGGCCGTACGCCATGCCAGTGATGGGCGAGATGGCGTATTTGTGTTGCCGCACCCAAGCCCGCGCAACAATCGGTGGCTGCGGCAAAACTCGTGGTTTGAACAGGATGTGGTGCCGCGTATCCAAGACACGGTACGCCAGTGTTTGGGGGGCTGACTTCGGCAAACATAGCTTGCCACACCCGCCGTCTCACTCTACCGCAGTGCTGTCGTAATTTCCGCGGTCTGTCGTATCGCGTCGTACTGAAAGAAGACCTTGCATGACCCAAACACCGCTAGACCTTGCGCACGCCGCAATGCAGGCCGCCCCCGATGATGACGCCGCCCGCTTGCGGTTTTTCGAACGGCTTGGCGATGCGGAACTGTTCATGTTGTTGGAAGGTGAACCCGTTGGGGATGCGATTACGCCGCAAATTTTTGACCCCGGCACCGGGTCAATCGTTTTGGTCTTCGATCGTGAGGAACGATTGACCGGGTTCGTCGGGGCCGAGGCACCCTATGCGGCGTTATCGGGGCGATTGATCGCGGGGCTTTTGGCGGAACAGGGATTAGGACTTGGGCTTAACCTTGATGTGGCGCCGTCCTCGTTTCTGTTGGACGGTGATGGGGTGCAATGGCTGGCGCAGACGCTGGGCCATGGCCCGGACGAAATCGAAGCGCGGTTGGCCGAAGTTTCCGCACCAACGGGCCTGCCAGATACATTGATCACAGCGCTTGATACAAAGCTGGCCACAGCAACGGGGTTGGCGCAGATGGCCTATTTAGTGGCCAGTGTGGACACAGACGGCAAACGTTCGCACCTGTTGGCCTTTGTTGGTGCAGCCCCGGGGGCAGAGCCTGCACTGGCACGCGCCGCATCCGAGGCGTTGACGTTTTCCGGTATTGAAGCAGGCGCGATGGATGTGGGCTTTTTTGATGCTGCGGACCCGGTTACGGCGCGATTGGCGCGAGTTGGGCTGCGGTTTGATCTGCCGCAACCGGCCCCCGCGCACGTGCCTGACGCACAAGCCCCGGGTTCGGACCCGGCCCGCCCGCCACGCTTGCGCTGATTCCACGGATCACAAACGACGCGTACCTGGTCACATAGCCGCGAGGCCACATGACAGGCTGCCCAATCCACCTCTATGTTAAGGAAACGGCGGTTTTGCCGCCCAATTCCTGCTGACTCGATTCCATTCCGCCTAAAGGACCAAGACCGATGATGAACCGCTTCACCATGACGATCGCCGCCGCCGCGAGCACCTTGGCCTTTGCAACGGCCGCTTTTGCAGGGCCGCAATATATCGACCGCACCGGGTATGCTGCTTCGGGATATGATGTGGTGGCGTATTTTTCCCTTGATCAAGTGCCTGTTGGGCAAACGCAAGCCCGCGCTGTGTCCGGTGTTGCTGACATCACGGCAGAATACAATGGCGCGAAATTTGCATTCTCAACGACCGAAAACCGCGACACGTTCCTTGCAAACCCAGCCAAATACGCGCCGCAATATGACGGCCACTGCGCCTACGGCGTTGCACAAGGCAACAAAGTTCCTGCCAACCCGAACTTGTGGCGCATTGTGGATGGCAAGTTGTACTTGAACATCACAGTCGACATCGAAGACTATTGGGAAGACAACATTTCCGGCAACCTTAAGAAATCTGAAAAAAACTGGGGATGGCTGGAACGCCGACGGGCATCTAGGGACCGGATTCCGCAGTTTTCAAGTTCAGCGCCTGAAACGTAAGGACAAATACCATGACTGACGGCCCTAAGACCAAATCTGCACATGGCAAACGTCCGACACGCATGGCGCGCCGGGCATTTATTCTTGGCGGTGGGACCGCGGTTGCGGGTGGGGCGATCTTCGCCTCGTATTGGTTTAACATTGGGGCGCAGGCCAGCGGCGAAGGTGTGCTAAGCACGCCTGATGCCCACCGCGCTGCCGTTGCCGGGGATGTCTTGCTGATCGACATCCGTCGACCTGACGAATGGAAGCATACGGGCGTTGGCGAAGGAGCCATGCCGCTTGATATGCGGCGCAAGGATTTTACCGATGTGCTGCTAGAACGCACAGGCGGGCGCACCAATACGCCAGTTGCTTTGATCTGCGCGCGCGGGGTGCGTTCGCGTGCCATGACGGCGCGGCTGCAACGGGCGGGCTTTACCAACATCATTGATGTGCCCGAAGGCATGTTGGGATCAGGCGCTGGGCCAGGTTGGCTAAAGCGCGACTTGCCGACAGTAGTTTGGAAACCAGAATAACGTCTGTTTCCGTCCCATAGATTTCCTATAAACCATCGCAGTTTTTGCGCGTCGCATGTCAAAGATGTGACACGTAGCAAGCAACGCTTCACACCCTCTGCATTTTAACGTTTTGGCTTACTCAGCTGGGATTTCCGAGGTTTCGACCTCGGGGTCTTCGATCTGTTTGCGCAGATCAGCACGCGCAGTTCGGGCGCGCGCAACGATGGTGGGTTCGCGCAAGGTCAACGGATTATCAAGGCGCAGGATGTGCGACGTCGTTGCGCTGAGGGCAGACAGCGGCACGGCCAATATCAGGCTGGCCATAATCGGCAACAACCACCACGAAACCAGACCAGCCGTCAGCCCGACCAGCAGCAAGACACCCAGCACGGTTTCGATCCAGTGGAATTTCACCAGTGTTGAAAACGGATAGGCTCGCGCGTCGCGTTGCTGAGGCTGCCAGCCAGAGCCGCGCCCAAACAAAGATCGCAGTACTGCACGAGTTTGTTGGATCATCATGATTGGCGCGTAAGCCACCGAAAGGACCAGTTCGAGCACAACTGCGATGGTAAATGACCGACGCCCGCCAAAAAGTTTCACTGCCTTCGCGTGCGCGATTATGATGCCCGCGCTGGTGATTTTTGGCGCCAGCAGCATCGCATACATCACCACCAGAAAGACCGCGCTATCGATGTGGGTCATAGCCGGGGGCCAGTTTGGGAACAGCGGATTGGCTTCGTTGAAGTAAGAAATCACGTTGGTTTCAGAATCCCGCCCCAACAGCGCCCAAAAGACCAGCAATACAAACCATGCGGGCGACATAAGATAGGCCGCAGCACCTTGAAACAGGTGAAAGCGGCTAACGGGATGAAGTCCGCGCGTGGTCAAAAGGCGCAAATGTTGCAAGTTGCCTCGGCACCAGCGGTTGTCGCGCAGGACATAATCGATCAACGTGCCGGGCGTTTCTTCAAAGCTGCCGGACACGCGCGGTAAAAACCGCACACGCCATCCGGCACGACGCAGCAGGGATGCTTCGACAAAGTCATGGCTCAGGATCAAGTCTTTGCGCCCCGTTAAGCTACGCAAATGCGGCAGGCCTGCGGATGATGCAAAAGCACGGGTGCGAATAATCGCGTTGTGACCCCAATAGTTACCTTCGGTGCGGGCCCAATGCGCAAGTCCTTCGGCCAGTAACCAGCCATAAGCGACATTGGAAAACTGTTGCATACGTGCAAACAGCGTGCCTGCCCCGATCAACTGTGGAAAGCTTTGGATGAGGCCGGATTGCGGATCAGCCGCCAGTTCGCAGGCCAGCCGATCAATGGCGCGTCCGGTCATTAGGCTGTCGGCATCCAGCACAAGCATCGATTCGTAAGCGGCACCCCACCCGGTGACCCAATCAAGCAAATTGCCCACTTTACGATCGATATTGTCATCGCGACGCCGGTAATACACGGGAAAGGGGGCAATGGCCTGTAAGGCCTCAAATGCCTGCCATTCCTGAGCAGCAATTGCGTCATCACGTGTGTCGGACAGAACAAACAGACTGTAGCGATGCCCGCCAGTTTGATGCGCCAGATCGTTCAACATCGCCTCGGCGTTGCCAAACACATCCCAAGGCGTTTCGTTATAAACCGGAACCAGCAAGGCAACATCCAAAGGCGCGGCCTGTGCGGTCTTTTCTTCGGCTTCAAGCCGCCCCAGAAGGCCAACCGTCACAGTCGATACCGCCAGTGTGACCCAGACAAAGGTCAGCCCGATCAATGCCAGCAGAAAATATTCCAACGTGGTCATGCCGGACGGTTCGAACAGGCCGTGAAACGCCCAAATCATCAGCCCTGTTGTCACCAACGCAGGCACAAAGACGGCAATACGCCACAACGGATCACGCTTATTGCGCGCCGCGTGCGACACTTGCGGAGCGGCAGAAAAGTCCTGCTCGGGCATCGCAAGCGGCGCAGGTTGTGGCATGTTCCGAGGATATGACATCAGGTTTTTGTCCACCGATAAAGCCATACTTCGCTGAGTGCTTCGCCATCAAGGCGCAATTGGGCACGGAATTCGGCCCATCGGGCGTCGCCAGGTTTAAAGGTAAAGGCAAGGCGCGGCCCGCCAGTGGCGGGGTTGCGTTGCACGATGCCTTCCGTGACCTCGCCAGCAGAACTGCGCACAAGGCGTTCGATCTTGGATACATCTTGGGGGACGTGGGCGGCGTTTTCAAAGTCGAGGGCAAAGATACGCCCACCTTCGGGGCGCCCACCGGCGGCTGTGTTGATGACACGCAGCGGCATCGCGGCTTTCGGCGCTGGATCGCTGCCCCAATCAAGGCGATACGTCATGCGGTGCGATGTGCCAGCTTCGATGTCGGCCGAAGGGCGCCAAAACGCGACAATGTTGTCGTAAATTTCAAGGTCAGCAGGGATTTCGATCAGTTGCACGTGACCGCGACCCCAGCCTTCGCCGGGGGTCACCCACAGGCCGGGACGGCGATGATAAAGCGCCTCAAGGTCGTTGAAATCCCCAAACGATCGGGCGCGTTGCATCAGGCCAAAACCGCGCGGGTTCATATCGCTAAAGGAACTGATTTGCAGTGACGTCGGGTTGGCCAAGGGCCGCCAGATGACTTCGCCAGCACCATTGTGGATCATCAGCCCGTCGCTGTCGTGCACGGCAGGGCGGAAATCGTTGAACCGCTGGCGGTCTGTGTCATCAAACAAGAACATCGATGTCAGCGGCGCAATGCCAACATGGGTCAGCGTGTTGCGTGCAAAGATCTCGGCTTCGACCTCCATCGCCAGCGGTTGGCCCGGCGTGATAGCAAAACGGTAGGCCCCCGTGCAGGAGGGGCTGTCGAGCAACGCATGAAGGATAATCGTCGGCGCGCCAGTTTTAGGGCGTTCCAGCCAGAAATGGGTAAAGTCAGGAAATTCCTCGCCCATTTGGTCGCCGGTTTTCAGCGCAAGGCCGCGTGCCGATAGGCCATACACATTGTCGGACCCGATGCCGCGGAAATAGCTGGCACCTTGGAACACGGCGTATTCTTCAAAGATGCCGGGCTGGCGCAATTCGGCGCGCATGCGTAGGCCGGAATATCCCAACGTGTCGTCTGTTGGCACGTTAGGGAACTTGTCGGTGGTGTCAAAAACGCCCAAATCGAACTGCATGGGACGGGCTTGCCCGTCTTCGACCACATAGGTGCGGACCGCCTGCGGGTAATACAACCCCGGTGGAAACACATCGACACGTTGTGGCGCATCCGTGTTTTCCCAAAGGGCATTGCGGGCATCAAACCAAATCTTGCGATACTGGTCGTAGGTTAGGTTCTGCCACGCCTCTGGAATCAGAGGGCGGGCTTTGTAGTCGCGGCGCGCCATTTCGCGGGCACGTTCGATGACGTCTGAGGCAGAAAACGATGTCGCATCTCCCAGCTGCAATCCGGGCACGTCTGCCTCTTGCGCCCAGCTTGCGCTGGGGGCGGCAGCCAGTGCGGCGATTGCAGACAGGAATTCGCGTCGCAGCATCAGCGCGCCACCTTCGGTTTCCATGGTGTGCCTTTGAACCACCCAGCCAAATAGGCTGTCAGGATCAAACAGCCGCAGCCAAACAGGTTGACGGCCCAAACCGTGCCAACCTCGCGGCCCAGCATGTCCAAGGCAAAACCATTAAAGCGGGCCACAAAGATCGACACAACAAAGACGGCCAGCGACTGTTGTCCCACTCTCAGGATGATCTGAAGGACAGGCCCCCAAATGCGACCCAATGTGCTGGCCCCGGCGCGGATGCGGTTACCTTTGTCACCAGCAATGACCCAAGCCAAATAGGCCAGTGACAAGAATTGGACATACCGCAAAATGCCGAAATCGGATTTGGAAATCCAAGGGCGGTTTTCAATGCGCCAATCGCGGGCCCAATCAAAGCCGAACTCACGCACGCCGATGCTGGACAGCGGCACATTTGCCAATACGAAAAACGTAGCGATCGCGATCAGCACAGGCGTCACTGGCGGTTTGGGAATCCAACCGCGCATAAACGCAAACCCTGTAAAGAAGACCAGTTGCCAACCAAAGGGGTTCAAGAACCAGCGTCTTTGCCAATCATCACGGCCAACCCACGGTTCGGCTGTGAAGTTAAGGTAGGGCAGCCCGAGGGCCTCCATGAAGCCGCGTTGCGCAAAGAACCACATGGTCAAGCTGACGACCGCTAGCAAGGCGAAATTGGTGCGCCCCAGCACAATCACCACCGGCATCATGGCCAGAATGACCATGTACATCGGCAGGATGTCGAACAGGTTGGGCACCCACTGCAGGGTCATAAACCGGTACAGCATGTCTGGGTTTGTCCAATTTTCGCTTTCGACAAACAGCATCCAAAGATTAAGCTGCCCCCAGTAATTTCGTTCGGTGAATGTGAGATCTGACAAAAAGGCCAACATGCCAGCCGTGGCAAAGAACAGGCCGATATGGGCCCAATATACTTGCCAAATGCGGTAAATCACCCGGGCTGTTCCTAAAAACCATCCCGACCTGTCAAAGGTCGCGCCAAAGGCGATGGCCGATGCCATCCCGGAACAAAAGACAAAGATCTCTGTGGCGTCGGAAAATCCAAAGCGGGCTGGAATCCATCTGGTGAACATGTTGCCCGGCGTGTGGGCAAACAGGATGATGAACATCGCAAGTCCACGAAAGAAATCTAAGCGAATATCGCGAACACGAGGTGTTGCGACAGGGGCTGCGGCCGCAGGGGACGCGCTTGTTTGTGTTGGATCGGCAAATGTCATGGCCGGTTATTAATCTTCTTTGTTATGAGAGTCTTGCCCCGCGCGTCGTCACACATAAGAATATGTGACGAAACCACGCGGGCAACAGGGCATTACTGCGCAGGAATGCGCCGCGAGTCGCGGATGCTGCTCAAACGGGTAGAGGCAAAGCGGTCAATGGCCCCTGCGCGGCGCGCAATACGGTCTTCGATGAGTGCCTCAGTTGCGTCCATCTTGCCTGCACGTAGACCGGCATCGATGGTCATACGCTCAAACACGTCGCGTTGGGCGTGGCTGCCACCAATGGTTTGCATGCCCGGTCGGGCAGACGCGAGGTTTTGAAAGGCCGCGTCGTATCGTCCTTCGGAAAACGCGTTCAGCCCGGCAAGTGCGGCTTTGCCCGGGTTGGCAACGCGCGATGGCATTTCGCCCGCGCGGGCAGCATCAGAAGCAAAGCGCGTGGTCATTGCGGTCTGGGCTTCAGTGCGACCGGCACCAGCAAGAGCCAGCTGATAGTGGAGATCTGCAAAGACCAAACACCCGTCATCCGTGCGGTTTTGCGCAAAGTCTGCCAATTCGTCCCAACGTTTGCCAACATTGACACCTTCCAATTCAAGGCGTGTTAGCAGCGATGTGGCATTGGCCATGTCGCGGTAATCGTCAGTTTTTTCGGCGCGCACTTGGTCGTCGTAAATCGCAAGCACGATGTCATTCTCGCCCCGGTCCAAGTGCAGCAACGCTTTGTGCCACCACACGTGGTAGCGGAAGTTATTGCAGTGATTCCAAGCGCATGTATTGTTTTCGATCAGGGAAATGCCGTGATCCGGGCGCGCGGTCATGTCATAAACGTGGGCAACTGCGTGCAGACCCCAAGCATCATCCGTGGCCAATTGCAGACCTCTTAGGCCCGTTGCCTCGGCTGCATCATATTCACCGGTTTCTTCCAGTGTGAACGCGTGACAACCAAGCACATAGCCTTCAAGCTCGTGCCCTTTGTGAGCATCCAGAACATTTTCGATCGAAGACCGCATGCCAACGCCGTCCCCAAGGATAAAACGGATCGCATGGCTAACCTTGGCGGACAATGTATCGGTTGGGTGCTCGGCAAGGATACGTTCCATCGCGGCGATGGCGCCAGATGGACGACCCTCGAGCCATTCACCAAGGGCGCGTACCCAAAGACGTTCG
Source organism: Tateyamaria sp. (assembly GCF_039940735.1). Lineage (GTDB taxonomy): Bacteria > Pseudomonadota > Alphaproteobacteria > Rhodobacterales > Rhodobacteraceae > Tateyamaria. The sequence goes on along the minus strand of NZ_JBDVGB010000061.1, from coordinate 38,459 downwards.
CGGGTGCTACCGCCAGACGCGGCAAGGGCTGCCACGGCGTCTTGCCCGGCTTGATGTGCGACGACGTTCAGTTCTTTGCGCCCCATCATGAGCGAGAACAACCCTTTGGCTGCGTAACCCATAGCAAACTGTGGCGCACTCGACAGCAGCGCGCCCAAATGGGTCGGCGTTGCTGTACCGTGAGACATGAATGCGCGGATCAACCCGTTCCACTCTATCAGATCGGCGGGATCCTCCAGAGAGACGGGGGATTGGCAAATATCGTGCATCATGGGTGGAGTACCTCGTAACATGTGACTTAAGACGTTGTAGAGCATATGGGCGTGAAAAGCAGTCTTTGACCTGCTGTCACACGGACACGTGAATAGCAAAGGATCAGTTTCTAGGCGTTTTTTCCCATGTTTTGACGGAAAAGCGGCGGAATTCAGCCAAGCCTCTGAAATTCAGGACTTTCTGTCCTGTCCTGTTGAGGGGGTGAGCATGGCAAGTACTGCCTCTGTATCCTGTCCGAAACGGGGTGGCGCCCGGTCGTACCGCACTGGTGTTGCTGAAAACTTAAGCGGGTTTGCCAAAAGGCGTACATGGCCGTCGGCCACATCATCGCGTGCCGCTTTGACCACGGTGCCACGCGCCTGTGCCTGATCCGAATTCAGAGCTTCGGCGATGTCGTGGATAGGGCCACATGGCACTTTGACAGAATGCAGCTTTGAAAGGATTTCGGCCTTGGTCATCGTTGCAAGCACTTTACGCAAAGCCGGAATCAAGGCCTCGCGGTGTTCGATCCGACCCATATTTGTAACAAATCGCGCGTCGCGGCCTAGGTCTGGCGCGCCGATCACGTCGCAAAAGCGCGCAAATTGCGAATCGTTTCCGACGGCGATCAACAGGTGGCCATCGCTTGCTTGGAACGTGTCGTAGGGCACAATATTGGGGTGCGCATTGCCACGACGTTCGGGCACTTGGCCAGAGGTCAGGAAATTGCAGCCCTCATTGATGAGCCATGCCATTTGGGCGTCCACCAAGGCCAAGTCGATGTGTTGACCAACGCCGGTTGCGTCGCGGTGACGTAAGGCGGCAAGAATGCCGATGGTCGCATACATGCCGCACATGACATCCGCGATTCCAACGCCAACTTTGGTCGGCGCACCTTCCGGATCACCCGTAAGAGACATGATCCCGCCATAGCCTTGGGCCATCAGGTCATAACCCGGTTGATCCCGATTTGGACCAGTTTGGCCAAACCCCGAAACCGAACAGTACACAAGCCCCGGATGAGCCTTCAATAATGTCGCGTGATCCAAACCATATTTAACCAAACCGTCAGGTTTGTAGTTTTCAATGACGATGTCGGCGCGGGCGGCAAGTTGGCGGACCGTATCTTGACCCTCGGGGGTGGAAATATCCACCGAAATGGATTGTTTGTTGCGATTGGCCGCCATGAAATAGGCTGAAAGGTCAGTGGGTTGCCCATCTGCCCCTTTGGCATAGTTCGGCCCCCAACCACGCGTATCATCACCGCCGGTTTTGGGGTTTTCAACCTTGATGACCGTCGCGCCGAGATCGCCAAGTAGCTGCGTGGCGGTCGGCCCGGCCAAGATGCGCGACAAATCAAGGACAAAGACACCGTCCAGCGCGCCCGGCGTTTTAGCGGTGTTTGTTTTAGATGCGTCCGTCATAGGCCCCTCGTTCGATCACGGCTGCGATCACGGTAAAGGTTTCACTGGTCTGTGCGGCCTTAAGCGCGGTTTCAAGTTCGGCGCGTGAGGTCACAGTGTGCCCCGCTCCGCCAAAGGCGCGCCCCATGGCGGCAAAGTCGTGTTTGGCAAAATCTACGCCTGCATTGGTCAATTGGCGTTGGCGTTGCTTGAGTTCGATCAGCGATAGGGATGCGTCAACAAAGACCACAAATATGGTTTTCAAACCCAGCTCGGCGGCTGTAGTCAATTCGCCCGCGACCATTAAAAACCCGGCGTCGCCGGAAAAGCTGACGACAGGGCGGTCTGGTTCAATCACCTGCGCGCCCATAGCAAGCGGAACAGCGCACCCCATGGTGCAAAGTGCCGAAGACTGCATCAACCCACGCGGTTCATAGCAGTGCCACATTTGGCTGAGTAAAATGCGGTGCGCACCACTGTCGGCGGTGGCCAACGTGTCGCGGGGCAAGGACGTGCGACAGGTGTCGATCACTGCCGCCGGACCCCATGCGTCGTCGCTGGGAAAGGCTGCACCAAGTGCAGCCTTGGCTGTTTGGATTTCACCTGCTGTCCATGTGTCACGCGGGGCAACGCCATCGGCCATCGCCGCAAGCGTCGCGGCACAGTCGCCGATTACGTTCATTGAGGCTTGGTGCATGTAATGGTGGTTCGGTTCTGCCGTGATGTCGATCATGGTCTGGATGCCGGGAAAGAAGAAATCGCGCCAGCCGGTGCGCATTTCAATCGGGTCATACCCAAGCCCAATGATCAGATCTGCGCGCTGCACCAGCGGCAACAGGATTCCGTCAGCTTTGGGGGACAATCCTGCACCGCCCAAGGCCAAGGCATGATCTTCGGGCAATAACCCTTTGGCCTTGTAGGTGGTGATGACGGGCACGTTGAAGCGCTCTGCGAAGGCGCGCAAATCTTCGGCCATATCAGTGCGGCGAGGGTCGAACCCTTGGGTCAACGCGTCAACGCCAACAATCAGAACGGGACGTTCGGCACGGGCCAAATGGGCGCGCATTTCGTCAAGTTGCGCGGGTGCTGGAACGACGGGTGTTGCCGGTGCGCGTTTGGCCGGAATGTCAGGAGTTACAGGCGTAACGGCGACGGTGATTGGCACATCGATGTGAACCGGGCCGGGGCGTCCTTCGGTTGCGATGCTGACGGCTTTGTCGGCGATCACATGGGCGGCCCCAGTGTTCAGCGTAAACGTTGCTTTGGTGATGGGCCGAAAGACTGCCGTCTGATCCAGCACCTGATGAGTATAGGTTTGGGCTTCGTCCGCATCGACGCATCCTGCCAATACAATCAAAGGCACGCGATCTTGGTGGGCATTGGCGACGGCGTTCACGCCGTTCAACGCGCCGGGGCCAACGGTGGCGACCAGAATGCCGGGTGCGCCTGTGCGATGCCACGCGCCTTCGGCCATGAATGCTGCGGCGTTTTCATGCTTACATAAAACAAACCGAATCCCCGCCCGTTCCAGCGCATCGACAAGCGTCAGAACTTCGCCTCCGGGCATCCCAAACGCAAAGCGACAGCCCGCGTCATATAGCCGTGCCGCCAGCACATCGGCAGCGCGCGGAGGAGAGGGTGGCATGTCTTTCATCACTCGGTCTTTCAAAATGGCACAGGCTTTGCGCCTTCCTGTCATGGGTCTGGTTTTGGTACAACTCACACCTGCGTTGAACAATGTTTCATTGAACGCATATCTCCCCCTTGACCTTCCAGTAACGGGAACCCCTATGTGGAGGATATGACAGACTCAATCCTAACCTTCGCCGTTACGGGCCTGAACTGCGCATCTTGTGTAGGGCGTGCCGAAACAGCACTAAATGCAGTACCCGGAGCACGTGATGTGCGGGTGAATTTGGCCGACCACAGTGCGCGAATTACGGGCGTTGAACCCGATGTTGTTGTGCAGGCTTTGGGCGATGCAGGCTATCCGGCCAAAGTGTCGCACCTACGCTTGGGCATCCCGGCGATGTCCTGCGCGTCATGCACGGCGCGGATCGAGGCCGCGGCGCAGGCCGTGCCTGGTGTTCTGCGCGCCGAAGCGAAGCTGCCGACACGGGCATTGCATGTCGAGGTTTTGGGCAATGGCGATGGGCTGCAAGCCGCCCTTGCCAACGCCGGATATCCCGTAGATCAAGCAGAAGGCGAAACTGAGGAAAAAGATCTGGTCCAGCCCCTGCTGCATCGTTTTCTGTTGTCCTTAATTTTGACGTTGCCGGTGTTTGCCATGGAAATGGGGGGCCACATCTTTCCGGCATTTCATCACTGGATCGCTGGAACGATCGGTCTGGCAACCAGCCAAATGATCCAATTGATTTTGACGGCTCTTGTGCTTGTGGGGCCGGGGGCTGGGTTCTTTCGACGCGGCATTCCGGGTTTGCTTTCGGCGCGTCCGGACATGGACGCACTGGTGGCGCTGGGCGCGGGGGTGGCCTTTGGGTTTTCCGCGATTGCCGTGCTGTTCCCGAACGTTCTGCCGCCTGCGGGCGTTTACTTTGAAGCTGCTGCGGTCATTGTGACGCTGATCCTTTTGGGGCGCTGGCTTGAGGCGCGCGCCAAGGGTCACACCGGTGATGCTGTACGGCGTTTGCTAGGGATGCGCCCGGACGAAGCCGAAGTTGAAAAAGACGGGCGGTTTGAACAGGTCCCTCTTGGTGATGTGCGGGTTGGCGATACCCTGCGTGTGCGTCCCGGCGGGCGCATCGCCGTCGATGGAGAAGTGACGCATGGCGAAACGCATGTGGACGAATCCATGCTCACGGGGGAACCGATTCCGGTTCTGAAACGTCCCGGCGACACAGTCACGGCCGGTACGTTAGCAAGCACTGGCAGCCTGACCTACTGCGCGACGCATGTGGGCCAAGACACTGTACTGGCGCGTATCACGGCGTTGACCGAAGCGGCGCAATCCGCGCGCTTGCCGGTCGAGGCGTTGGTCAACCGCGTTACCGCATGGTTCGTCCCTGTGGTGCTGGTCATTGCCACGGTGACCTTTGGGCTGTGGTGGATCTTGGCCGGATTGGGGCCTGCGGTCGTATCGGGAGTATCTGTGCTGATCATCGCTTGTCCTTGTGCGATGGGGTTGGCGACGCCGATGTCGATCATGGTCGGCACAGGGCGTGCCGCAGAGTTGGGTGTGCTGTTTCACAAAGGCGCTGCACTACAACACTTGCAGGACGCACAGGTCATTGCCTTTGACAAAACAGGTACGCTGACACGCGGCACACCTGTGGTGATAGAAACAATGGGCGATGAAGACTGCGACTTTCTGCGCTTGGCGGCGGGGGTTGAACAGCACTCTGAACATCCCATTGCCCGTGCAATTGTGGCTGCAGTCGAAGTTATCCCAGCCGAGACCACAGATTTTGATGCCATCTTGGGCGAAGGAGCCCTGGCCACGGTGGTTGGAAAACAGGTGGTTATTGGGAATGCGGAAATGTTGCAGCGCGCAGGGGTGAAAGCATCGCAAGATTGGCTGACCCAAGCTGACATCTGGGCCAAGACCGGTACGACCTCTGTGCATGTCGCGGTCAACGGCATTCATACCGGTGTTATTGCCATAAGCGATGAAATCCGTCCGGGTGCTGCGCAAACCATTGCGGCACTCAAGTCGACGGGACGCCGTGTTGCGATGATCTCTGGCGATGCACAGGGTACGGCGGATCACGTCGCACAAATCTTAGGCATCAATCATGTGGTTGCGAATGTGCGCCCCGACGGCAAGGTGGCAGCCCTCAACACGCTGCGCGAAGCATACGGCCCCATCGCATTTGTCGGAGACGGCATTAACGACGCCCCCGCCTTGGCGGCTGCACATGTGGGTCTGGCGGTGAATGGCGCGAACGATGCCGCAATCGAAGCTGCTGATGTGGTGATGATGTCGGCCGAACCCGATGCTGTGCTGCGTGCATTGACCATGAGTACCGCGACGCTTGGGAACATCAGGCAAAACCTTGCATGGGCGTTTGGGTACAATACGCTTTTGATCCCGGTGGCGGCTGGCGCGCTTGTGCCCTTGGGTGGTCCACAGCTTTCGCCGCAATTGGCGGCACTGGCGATGGCGCTGTCTTCTGTCTTTGTGGTGACAAACGCGCTGCGATTGCGTGGGAAAGGACGAACATGAATATCTCGCAAGCGGCGACGGCGTCTGGTTTGCCGGCCAAAACAATCCGTTATTATGAAGACATTGGTTTGATCCGCCCAAAGCGTAGTACCAATGGTTATCGGACATTCAGCGACACGAACCTACATCAGCTTAACTTTTTGGCGCGCGCCCGCGCACTGGGCTTTTCGATTGACGACTGCCGGTCGCTGCTTGCGCTTTGGGAAGACAATGCGCGGGCCAGCGCAGACGTGAAGCAAATCGCAAAGGATCACCTAAGCGAAATCGAAGTCAAAATTGCTGACTTGTCGGCCATGCGTGATACTTTGACGGATCTCGTCACGTCATGCGACGGCAATGACAGACCCAATTGCCCAATCTTGAATAGCCTGTCTGCGCCTGTTTCATCGCGCTAAAGCGAAGCGCAAACGGCCTGCCATGTCATTTACCACCTAACCCGTTGAAATATATTACTTCAGACTGGGCTGGGTGGTTTGGATTTCTGAATTCCTGCTTGAAACGCCCCGACGTGCGCACAAAAAAGGCGAGGGTTCATCCCCGCCTTAAATACGTTGCTGTGTGCGTTTCGATCAGATCAACGGCGGCGATCGCGACGCGAAGACATAGGTTGGAACGCGACGCCTACATGGGCCTCGCAATAGGGTTTGCCTTGTTGCACGGGCAAACCGCAAAACCAAAAGTTTTCCGTCGCAGGGTCACCCACGGGCCATTTGCATGTGCGTTCCGTCAATTCCATCAGGCCGATCTTTTTGGCCTTCTTTTCGACTTCGTTGACCTTGGCCAGTGCCTCTGGGCTGATTTCATTGGCCGAAGGCTGCGGCGGCAAAGGCTGACCCGCAGGGATAATCTGTTTGCGCGCGGGCAAGTTCGGACGGCTTTCGCCGGGCGGAACTGGCTTGATCGCAGGCTCTGTTCTCATTTGCGGCTGAGCTTGGGGCTGCGGCTTGGGCTTTGCCTCGACCTTGGGCGTGGCGGGCTTGGCCTTGGGTTCTGCTTTGGCGGCACTCGCGCCAGTGCCTGCGCGGTTTGACAGGCCCAAACGGTGCACCTTGCCGATGACCGCGTTGCGGGTCACACCGCCAAGTTCTTTGGCGATCTGGCTGGCCGACTGGCCTTCGCCCCACATCTTTTTCAGTGTTTCAACGCGCTCGTCAGTCCAGGACATCGGCAGGCTTTCTTCGCTAAAAAGCGGCCTCCCGCAGGGGCCGCCCATAATTTCGTACTCAAAGCGCATTCTAATGGCGCACGCCAAAGTTACAAGGGAGCTTAATCAGCTTGGCGCGTAACCTTTCGTCCCTCTCGCCACGCAAGCAAAAGCGCACCGGCAATGATTACGCTGGCGCCTAGGATCGTAACGGCATCTGGCACCACGTCATAGAACACGATGTCATACACTGCCGCAAAAATAAGCGTGCCGTAACTAAAGGGCGCAACAAAGCTGGCATCGGCCCGCGCCATCGCATTGACAAAGCAGGTTTGCGCCACAGCCATTGCGCATCCGATGCTGGCCATAAGCACCCATTGGATGCCGGTCGGTGAAATCCACACCCACAACAGTGCGACACTGGATATGATGACACCAACGGCGTTGTTGAACAAAAGGATCGCAAAGGGATTCTCTCGGCGCGTCAGCATTTTCATGATGTTCAGCTCGAACCCTAAAGCAAAGGCAGCCCCCAGCGCCAACAACGCGGCCGGCTGAAAACTGTCAGGGGTCGGACGCAGTAAGATCAAAGCCCCGATAAATGCGATGCCCGCGGCCATCCAACGCCACTTACCCACCTTTTCGCCCAACAGCGGAATGGCAAAGATCATGCCAAAGACTGGATTCAAAAAGGAAATCGCCGTGGCATCGGCCAGCGGAATATAGGCCACGCTGGCAAACATCAGCACAACACCCGCCCAACCGGCAAGCGTGCGCGTTAGGTGCAGCGGCACGTGGGGGCGATCCAAACTGGGGCGAAGCAGAGCAGCCGCAGTTGTGAAAATCAGAAAGGCAAACAGATACCGTCCAAACACAATTTGAAACGGGTTCATTGGGGGGCCAAACTGGGCGCTGGCCAGTGTTTTGGCGGCAAGTGTCGTATAGGCAATGAATGCACAGGCGATCGCAATCAGCGTCGCAGCAAGGGCCGGATTATGAGGTTTTGCGGAATACACCTTGCTGCTCTGCGCCTGTTTGGACGGCCATGCAAGGCACAAAACGCTCTGGTATTGTTGTACGCGCTGCGTTAGTGCCATGACATGATCGCTCTTGTGCCCTTCCGACGAAACACGCGCCGCAGCTAAACCTGCGATAGATCACCTGTGTCTTGTACACGTCCCCCTCACTTGCAATTTTGTTGACCCCGCCCGATGCCTCATGCACCAACGTGTTTGACGTATTTGGCCTTTCAAAAGGATGATCCCGATGATCGCTTCCGTTCTGCCGACCTATAACCGCGCGCCCTTTAGCTTTGTTAAAGGGGAAGGCGCTTGGCTGATCGAAGCAGACGGGCGACGTTTTCTGGATCTTGGCGCTGGCATTGCGGTGAACGTTCTGGGCCATGCCAACCCCGCATTGACCGAGGCACTGACCGAACAGGCCGGTGCGCTTTGGCACACCTCAAACTTGTACGAAATTCCGCAGCAAAAAACGCTGGCGGACAAGCTGGTGGATGCAACATTTGCTGACACAGTGTTCTTCACCAACTCGGGCACCGAGGCCTGCGAACTGGCTGTGAAAATGGCCCGTAAGTACTGGTATGAAAAAGGCGTGCCTGAACGGGTCGACATCATTACTTTCTCAGGCAGCTTTCATGGCCGCTCATCTGCTGGCATCGCGGCGGCAGGGTCGGAAAAAATGACCAAAGGCTTTGGGCCTTTGCTGCCCGGCTTTGTCCACCTGCCGTTTGCAGAACACGATGCGGTTGCGCCTGCGATCACCGACAAAACGGCTGCCATTTTGGTCGAACCTATCCAAGGCGAAGGCGGCATCATTCCATTGCCCGATCAATGTCTAAAGGGACTGCGCGATCTGTGCGATGAACACGGCATCCTGCTGATATTGGACGAAGTGCAATGCGGCGTTGGACGCACCGGCAAGCTCTTTGCACACGAATGGGCGGGGATTGAACCCGATATCATGATGGTCGCCAAAGGCATCGGCGGGGGCTTTCCCTTGGGCTGTGTCTTGGCAACCGAAAACGCGGCCAGTGGCATGACAGCAGGCACGCATGGCTCGACTTATGGAGGCAACCCATTGGGATGCGCTGTCGGGAATGCTGTGATGGATATTGTAAACACGCCTGAATTTTTGTCCGAAGTGAACCGCAAATCAGGCAGCCTGCGGCAAAAGCTCGAAGGCTTGGTCGCGGCACACCCCGACGTCTTTGATTTTGTACGTGGGCAGGGCCTGATGGTGGGGCTGAAATGTAAAGCGACCAACATGGACGTCGTGCAAGCCGCCTATGATCAAGACGTGCTGACAGTGCCGGCCGCCGATAACACCATCCGCCTGTTACCCCCGCTTAACATCACCGACGCAGAAATCGCGCAAGCGGTGGATCGCCTCGACAAAGCCGCAAAATCCCTTTCGGACTGATCCTCCTTCATCTTGCTAAATAAACTCCGGGGGTCCGGGGGCTGGCCCCCGGCACTCTCCACAAAGAGATACCAGAATGACCCATTTCCTCGATATCCACACGACTGACCCGACCGCACTGCGCGGAATCATCGATAACGCGCAGGCCATCAAAAAGGCGCGCGCAGGCCTGCCCAAAGGCACCATGGACGAAGACCAACCGCTTGCCGGACACATGGTTGCGTTGATCTTTGAAAAGCCCTCGACGCGTACGCGCGCGTCCTTTGATGTGGGGGTGCGCCAGATGGGCGGGCAAACGATGGTGTTGTCAGGCAGCGATATGCAACTGGGACACGGCGAAACCATCGCCGACACTGCTCGGGTGCTGTCACGTTACGTCGACCTGATTATGATCCGCACCTTTGAGGAAGCCACGCTGCTGGAAATGGCCGAACATGCTTCGGTTCCGGTGATCAATGGGCTTACCAATCGCACACATCCCTGTCAGATCATGGCCGACATCATGACCTTTGAGGAACATCGCGGTCCCATAAAAGGCAAAAAAGTCGTATGGTCCGGCGATGGCAACAACGTGTTTGCAAGCTTTGCCCACGCAGCCAAACAGTTGGATTTCGAGCTGGTTTTCACCGGGCCCGAAACATTGGAACCTGAAGCCGCGCTGAAGGGGCTTTACACCTCCGTGCGCGACCCGAATGAAGCGGTGCAGGGCGCAGACCTTGTGGTGACTGACACGTGGGTGTCGATGCACGACCCGCAATCCGCACGCGAGCGGCGCCACAACCAATTGCGGGGCTATCAGGTCAACGCAGACCTCATGGCCAAGGCAAATGCGGACAGTCTGTTCATGCACTGCCTTCCTGCCCACCGCGATGATGAGGCGACCTCGGAAGTCATGGATGGCCCGCATTCCGTGATCTTTGATGAGGCGGAAAACCGTTTACATGCGCAAAAGTCGATCATGCGCTGGTGTTTAGGAGTGTAGTTTCATGAACCGGTCACGCATCACAATCGCAGGGGCGGGCAGTATTGGCTGTTTCGTGGGTGGCCTCTTGGTTCACCAAGGGTTTGACGTCCGCTTTTTGGCGCGCCCGTCAATGATCGAGGCGGTGCGCAAACAAGGGCTGCGGTTAAGCGACTTTGGCGGGTTGGACCTGCATGTGCCAGAAATTTTGGCCTTTGAAGATGAAGAACAGGCCTTGGACGGTGCAGATCTTGTGTTGGTGTGCGTCAAAGCCGGCGATACCGAGAAAATGGGCCGTGTGATCAACACCTACGCGCGGTCGGCGCAGGTGATCAGCTTACAAAACGGGGTCGGCAATGCGTCTACTTTACGAGATGTGTTGCCGGGCGCTGATGTGCGCGGCGGAATGGTTCCATTCAATGTCGTGTCGAGCGCACCGGGACAGTATCATCGCGCGACATCGGGTGACATTTTGGTTGAGCAAGGTCCGTTGCCGGAACTGAGCGGGACGCATGCAACATGGCGTTCGGTTGATAATATCGAGGCCGTGCAATGGGGGAAGTTGCTTATCAATCTGGGCAACGCTGTTAATGCGCTGGCGGATATGCCCTTGCTGGATCAATTGAACGATCGCAAGTGGCGCTTGTTGATGGCGGATCAAATGATCGAGGCGTTACGCGTGCTACGCGCGGCCAATATTTCTCCGGCCAAGACGTCAGCTGTGCCTCCGGGTTTGATTCCACATATTTTGAGGCTCCCGACGTCGTTATTTCGCATCGTTGCCAGCCAAATGCTGACAATTGATCGGCAGGCGCGGTCATCTATGTGGGATGATCTTCAACATGGTCGAAAAACTGAAATTGAAGCGCTTCAAGGTGCGATCTTGCAATTGGCAGAGCGTTTCGGACGCCAAGCCCCTTTGAATGCGCGCATGCGGGTGTTGATTCGGGCCGCCGAAGCGGCCGCTGACGGGCCGCCCGGGCTGGGTGTAGAGCAGGTGCGCGGCCAGAAATCTTGATCCGAAGGCCGCTGGCGCGACGACATGTTTTAGGGGGTTTCACCCCCATCCTTTCGGATTCCCCCAAGGTACTTTGAACCCAAAGAAAACAGATCTATTTTCGGGGTTTGGCGCGTAAAGTCGGGTCTGCTTGCGTGGGGTCTTCGGGCCAGGGATGCTTGGGGTATTGGCCGCGCATGTCTTTGCGCACGTCTTCGTATGACGTGCGCCAAAAGCGAGGTAGGTCGGAGGTGACTTGGACGGGGCGCTGGGCGGGGGACAACAGTGTGACTTGGAGCGGTGTTTGGCCCACCATGGGGTGGCGTGTGACGCCGAACATTTCTTGCAAGCGGACGTTTATGCCGGGTGTGGCTTCGTCGTAGTCGATTGCGATTTTGCGCCCCAGTGGTGTTTCATAATGCCCCGGTACGGCCCGATCTAGCCGCTGCGTGTTGTCCCATCCGAGGTGGCTTTGCAGGGCGGGAAGTATGTCGAAGCTTTTCCAATCAGCAGCGGTGCGCACGGACATCAGGTGCGGCAAGAGCCAGTCTTCGAGTGTCTCCATCAGGGTGGTTTCTTTGATGTCAGGGAAGTCATCACCCATCAACGCAGCCCTTGCCATTAGGCGGCGTGCGGCGCGGGAGGGCTTTAGGCCCAACTCACGGATGCCATCAAGCATCGCCTTTGCCACATCCGCATCAGGGGCGTCGTGCCAAGGATTGTCTTCTAGGATCAATGCACCAAAGCGGCGGAGTTTGCGGGCCAGCACAGCGCGGTCGCGGCGTGACCATGTGCAGATGTTGTGCCATTTGATTTGATCGCCAAACAGGGCTTCGAGACCTTCCATCGACAAAGCGGCGGCTTGACGAATGCGGGCTTCGCGCGGGTCGCCATCAAGGTCGGTGGCCACAATCAGGCGGTGGCCTGCCAGCGCGTCGCCTTGGGGCAGGATTGCACCCTTGCCACCTGACAGGACATAACGCGGCGCGGCCCCTGCGCGTCGTAACCCGATGCGATCAGGATAGGCGAGGGCGGCCAGTTCGCCCAAGTCCAGTTTGGCGCGTTTGGTCGTCGCGCGTTTGAGCCGTTTGGTTTCGTCTTTGATCCGCGCGATGGTGCCGCGATGGGCGTCGGCAAATGCGTTTGGATTATGGATCGCGCGCATCCGCAGGGCCAGATCCGTGCCGCGATTGCGCAAGGGGTCACGTTCGGCCAACAGCGCGGCAAGGATGGCGGACTGTTCGCCGCCTTTCACCAGCATATGCGCAAGCCGGGGGTGCAAGGGTTGCTTTGCCAGCGCACGGCCGTGATCTGTAATGCGCTGATTGCCGTCAAGTGCGCCGAGCATGTGTAATAAGCTGCGCGCTTCGCTGAGCCGTCCCTCGTGTGGGGGCGTGACAAAGCGCAGACCATCTTCGGTGCCCCATACGGCCAGCTCCAGCGCGAACCCGGCCAGATCGCCGCTGGAGATTTCTGGCGGTGGAAAGGCGGCCAGTGCGCCATCTTCGCCTTTGGTCCAAAGTTTGTAGGCAACCCCGGGCGAGACGCGACCCGCGCGGCCTGCGCGTTGCGTTGCTTCGGCGCGGGTGACTTTTTCGGTGACCAGCCGGGACATGCCCGAACTTGCGTCAAATTGCGCGCGCCGCGACCGCCCGCCGTCCACTACAATGCGGATATCGGGGATCGTCAGCGAGGTTTCGGCAATAGAGGTGGCAAGCACGACTTTGCGCGCGTCGGACGGCGTGATGGCAGCGCGTTGTGCTTTGAAATCCATCGCGCCGAATAACGGGTGCACGGTTGTACCCTTGGGCACGCGGTTTTCGATCAGGGCGAGGGTTCGCCGAATTTCACCTTCGCCGGGAAGGAAGGCAAGGAGGGAGCCGTCGGCCTCTTGCAGAGCTTTAAGGGTGAGGTCGGCCATAGCGGTTTCGAAACGCGTGTCCTTTGGCGTGGGTTTTGGCAGCCACAGGGGGGTGACTTCGAAGCTTTTACCTTCGGACGTCAGGATGGGCGCTTGCATCACCTCGGCGACAGGGGCGGCATCAAGGGTGGCGGACATGGCCAACAGTATCAGGTCGTCGCGCAAGGCCTCTGTGACCTCAAGGCACAGGGCCAGCCCAAGATCAGCGTTTAAGGAACGTTCATGAAATTCATCAAAGATCACTGCGCCGATGCCCGGTAGGTCCGGTTGGTCCTGTAACATGCGCGTCAGGATGCCTTCGGTGACGACCTCGATTCTGGTGTTCGGGCCGACGGCGCTGTCGCCCCGGATGCGATAGCCAACGGTTTCGCCGGTCTTTTGCCCCAAGGTTGCGGCCATACGGTCGGCAGCGGCGCGTGCGGCAAGGCGACGGGGTTCAAGCATTAGGATTTTGCCTGTGGTCAGCCCTGCGTCCAGCATCGCAAGGGGCACGCGTGTGGTTTTGCCCGCGCCGGGGGGCGCTTGCAGCACCGCGCGGCCATGGGTGCGCAAGGCCTCGATCAGCTCGGGCAGGATCACGTCGATGGGCAAGTCATGCGTCATGTGCCGGGTTATGGCGCAAGTGGGCGGGGCCGCCAACACCGCAGACCGCACCAACACTGGACATTTTGTGCCCCGTTGCACAAAACCTTACCCAAGGAGAGCAGCCCATGGACACCACCGATCTGGCACAGCGCATTGCCGCCGGAGAACGCCGCGCACTTGCGCGTGGCATTACGCTGGTGGAAAGCGCGCGCGCGGATCATCAGGCGCAAGGCGCAGAGGTGATAGCCGCCTTGCCGCGTAACCGGCAAGCGCTTCGTATCGGGTTGTCAGGTACGCCGGGGGTGGGGAAATCCACGTTTATTGAGGCCTTTGGCATGATGTTGGTGCGCGCGGGTTTGCGTGTGGCTGTACTGGCGGTTGACCCAAGTTCGGCCCGGTCGGGTGGGTCGATCCTTGGTGATAAGACGCGGATGGACCGCTTAAGCCGTGAGGCGGCGGCGTTCATTCGCCCTTCGCCCAGCCGTACCCATTTGGGCGGTGTGGCGCGCCGCACCCGCGAGGCCGTCGCGCTGTGCGAAGGCGCGGGCTTTGACGTGGTATTGATTGAAACTGTTGGGGTCGGCCAATCAGAAACTGTGGTCGCGCAAATGGCGGATTTGTTTTTGCTGTTGCTGGCCCCGGCGGGGGGGGACGAATTACAGGGTGTTAAGCGCGGCATCATGGAGATGGCGGACATGATCCTTGTCAACAAAGCCGATGGTGACCTGAAACCGGCGGCCACGCGCACATGTGCGGATTATGCGGGGGCATTGCGGTTGTTGCGCAAGCGCGAACAGGACCCGGATGGCTATCCGCGTGCCATGATGGTGTCTGCCATGGCCGAAGAAGGGTTGGAAACGGCTTGGGCTGATATGCAGGCTTTGGTCGAATGGCGCCGTGCCAACGGGTTTTTTGATGCGACACGCGCGGCTCAGGCGCGATATTGGTTCGAAGAAGAGGTGCGCGAAGCCTTGCTTGCGCAATTGCGCGGTGCGGATATGCGGGCTGCGATGGACGCGCTTGGCAGCCGTGTGGCTGCGGGTGAATTGACGCCGGCGGCCGCGGCGCAGGCGTTGATTGCGGGCCAAGCCGGTCAGTAAGGTGTGAATTGCGCGACTGGATGGCCCGGACGGGGTTGACGCGGGCGCGGGGGGGGCCTAATCAGCCCCAGACCAGATTCCCGGGGTTGGCTGTCGCTGTGCCCCATTGATATTTGCGATAGCCTGACTTTCGCACAAACTGACGAGGTACGCCCATGTCGCGAGTATGCGAATTGACCGGTAAAGGCCCGATGACTGGCAACAATGTCAGCCACGCCAACAACAAAACACGTCGGCGTTTCCTGCCGAACCTGAACGATGTGACGCTTCAGTCCGAAGCGTTGGGCCGTGGCATCAAGATGCGCATCAGCGCAGCTGCTTTGCGCACTGTCGATCACCGTGGTGGTTTGGACGGGTTCATGGCGAAAGCCAAGGACGCTGAACTGTCAGCCAGCATGCTGAAAGTGAAAAAAGAGATTGCCAAGGCACAAGCTGCCAGCGCGTAAGCGTTCGGACAATCGATTACGGATTTAACCCCGTCTGCTTACTGCAGGCGGGGTTTTCGTTTTTGTGATGTTTTGGTGACTGTTGTTGTAAAGTGTCGCAGTTGAGTGTCGCCTTCGGGTGGCCTAAAGTTTGCCCTATGTTGCGTCGTTGCCTAACCCTTTTCTTTAGCCTGATGCTTGTGGTGACCAGCCACAACATGGCGCAGGCGCGCGGTGCAGAGCCCGCAGTGGACCGGATGGTGATTTGTGCGGGCGCGCGCGCGGTTACCGTTTATGTCGACGCAACAGGGGAACCGACACAAGCACCACACATGTGTCCGGACTGTGCATTGCATGGTTTGGATGTGTTGTCGTCAGCGGCACCTGTTCTTGAGCATGCATCGGTCTTTACGCATCACGCGGCGGGCGAGGTCGCGTTGGCTGTGCGTCTGCTGGCCTATGGGCGCGCATTGGCGCGTGCACCGCCTGTTTTGATCTGAACAGTCTTTCATTTTTCAGAACTATCAGATCAAGAAAAGGGGACTATGATGTCCTATCGTGTACGTATTTTGGCGGCTGTGACGGCTGCATTTTTGGCTGTCCCAGCCTTTGCTGACGGCGTTGTGGTGATGGATTCTTACGCGCGTGCCGCTAGTCCAAATGCCAAAGCAGGTGCGGCTTTTGTGACGCTTCATAACACCGGCAATACGAACGATCGCCTGATCGGGGCGCGTACTGATGCGGCGAAGCGTGTGGAATTGCACACCCATACTGAAACCGGTGATGGGATCCTGAAGATGCACGAAATCGAAGGCGGGATTGCACTGCCTGCTGGCGGCATACACCAAATGGTGCGTGGCAAAGATCACGTCATGCTGATGGGGTTAACGGGGTCGTTGACACAGGGCGATGAAATCGAAGTCACGCTGGTCTTTGAAAAGGCCGGAGAAGTGACAGTGACCATTCCTGTCGACAACGAACGCACACCCAAAGCTGGTTCTCATGATCATTCGGGCCACAAAGACGACTCGCACGATCATTCAGGTCACGGCGCGGCCAACGAGTAATCTAAGGAAAGGGGCGGAGGGATACCTCCGCCTTACGTCCAAGAGCAGTCTCGTGCTTTGAAACGGCAAACAGGGCCATCTTAGAGCCTGTAAGGCGCAGTTTACTGCGCCTTAGCTGTCAAGAATGTCATCCACCCACGCTGGAACTGTGATCGACGCTTTGCCTGGGCGCGTGTCCTCGAACAGCGCCACGGTTTCGGATGGATCAAGGTTCATCTCAACCGTATGGGCCCCCACATGGCGTGCCATCTGCACAAAACCAGCCGCGGGGTAAACGTTGCCCGAGGTGCCGATGGCGACAAAAATATCCGCCTGCATCAAAGCGGCCTCGATACGATCCATGTGATAGGGCATCTCGCCGAACCACACGATGTCAGGGCGCGCCGTCGGGGCCGCACAGTTAGGGCAGGCCTCGCCGACCTGCATTTCCAATGGTGCCGCCCAGCGGTGGTCGCAAGTGCTGCACAGGGCAGAGTTCAGCGCACCGTGCATGTGGACGACATCCGTGCTCCCGGCCTTTTCGTGCAGCCCATCAACGTTCTGCGTGACAAGCAGCACCTCGCCTTTGTGTTCACGTTGTAAACGCGCAAGTGCCGTGTGACCCGCATTGGGAACGGCATCGTGCGCTTGTGCGCGCCGTGTATTGTAAAACTCCACCACAAGGCTTGGGTTGCGCGCAAACCCTTCGGGCGTCGCCACGTCTTCGATCCGGTGCTGCGCCCACAGCCCACCTTCGTCGCGAAAGGTGCCAAGGCCACTTTCAGCTGAAATACCTGCGCCTGTCAGGATAACGATGGAGGGATGCGTCACATTTCGGTCCATTTATTCTGGTTCACTGTCACCTGAACAAAGCGACACGGCAAAGGCAAGTCCCGGCATGAAGTTGAACACAGTCATTTGGAGCGCAATCGGTCTTTGGGAATACGCATCGACGTGACGCGCGGAGCAGTGCTGTTTTACGTGTTGCTTACCGCCATTCTGATGGTGCCAAATGGGTTGTCGTTTCAGGCTCTTGCCGTTCCTTTGATGTTCGCGCTGGCCGTGCTTGGGCATGAGTGGGGGGCACGACGCTAAGGTTTGAAGGTCGAGCGGATCGCGCTGACGCTCGGAGGCGGTGTGTGCGACACGGGCGGGGGTGATGTGAACCGCGTCTTTTGGATGGTGCTGGCAGGGCCAATGGCCAGTGTTGCGATAGGCATTTCTAGCTTTGCGGCGTCTGTTGTTTTCGTCGTTTATTTGACGCTTCGAGGTGTCGATGCGTCTGTGATCGCAGAAAACCCCCACCTTTGGATGTGGTTGGTTATATTCGGTTGTATCAATCTGGCCCTTGCCGTCCTCAATTTGTTTCCGTTCCAGCCTTTGGATGGGGGACGGTTGGTGCATCTGGGATTGTCGCGCTTTTTGGATCCCGATCGGGCACGCTTGATCGCTGGTTGCGTGGGGCTGGCGATTGGGGTGATTTGGGTGCCGTTTATGTTTTGGATGCTGACTTGGGGGCTTTTCATCCCGGTTTTGCCGAATCTACAAACCCATTGGCGTATGATTTTTGGCCGGGATACAGGGCCAGAAGTGTTGGACATCAAGCCGATCCTAGGCCCGGCACAGCTTTTTCGGCCAATGCCTTAAGTTTCGATCAACCGCAATTCACCCGCCAACCAAGGCAAGTGCCCCAAAGCGGGGTCAATCACGTGCGTTTGGATCAGGCGTCGCATGGTCTGCGACACGTCAGTGGGCACGTTTCCGGCCCAATCGGCACTGGCATACAGTGAAATCGTGCGCGAAAACGGGGCGAAGGGCAGGGGGAAGGCATCGACTTGATCGTGAAACCGCCCGGCCCGCATAAAGCCAAGGGGGGTCGTCACGGCCCAACCAATGCCACGGGCGACCATGGCCATCAGGGCCAGGTGGCTGCCGATTTCAAAGCGGTCCACAAGGTTAAGCTTTTGCCGCGCCAAATGCGCTTCGATCTGGCGCGAGATCAATTGATCGCGTTCGTACCGCAGAAACGGCAGATGTGAGAGGCCGCTCAGGACGTCGTTTTGTTGCGTTAACCCTTTCGGGGCGACAAGGATAAACGGATCGCGGGCCAGCGGGTATTCCAGAACCCCATCGTTCATAGTGCCGTCGCTGGCCGAAATGGCGATGTGCAAACTTTTGTCCCGAATTGAGCGCAGAATTTCATGGCTGGGCGCCGTCGCGAGCGTGAATTTGCAGCGTGTAAGACTGTCGGCCAAGATCGTCACAAGACGCGGTGTTAGATCGTTTTCAAAGTCGTCAATCACGCCAATGGACAAGGCTGAAAGATGCGCAAGGTCCATGACCGTCAGTTCGGATTGCGCCAGCCGCAGTTGCGACAAAGCTGCCTCGGCCCGTGCTAGAAAACTTTGGCCTGCCGGGGTCAGCCGCATGGGGCGTTTGCCGTGATTGATCAGATCAGTGGCCAAGGCCGTTTCTAGATTGCGTAATTGCTGGCTAACGGCAGGTTGACTTAGCCCGGTTACGGTTGCGGCTTGTGCAACCGATCCGGTGGCGGCAAGGGCCTCGAATACTTCGAGACCGCGCAATGTGACGCCTTTGCTGAGCATTCGGTTTTTTCCTTCTAGCTTCACGTTTTTTGAAACTGCTAAGCAAGTTCGTCAATGAAAATATGACAGATCCGTTTTTTATATTCTGGTTTTTGGAAAAATCCACGTACTTGCTTAGGTTGTCGTGGCCCACCATCATGCGGATACGAAAATCGCGACAGGCTCTTATCCGCTCGATGTCTTTCTCAATTGAGCCACCTGCACCACCAAACTGATAACGTGGATGGAAGAGGCGGCGCGTCATGGTGCGGCCCTTTTGGTGTTTCCTGTATTTGGCGTAATGGAACTGGCCGCTTTGGCAGGACCTGAGGTCGCAAACGATCTTGAGGCCTCGTTGCATGCGGTTGCGGCGCGGATTGCGGATGCATTACATGCCGATCTGGCACAAATGCAGGGAGGGGCATGTTCTGGCTGGCTCAGGCCCTGCAACTGACGCGTTGCCGGGCGGCACCACGCGCCCGGTAAACCGTGCACGGCTGTTCGACACAGACTTGGGCAAGATCGGCATTTTGATCAGTTATGACAGTGAATTCCCGCTTTTTGGCCGGGCATTGGCCGAGGCCAATTTCATTTTGGTGCCTTCCGTGACCAAAGCCTTTGCGGGCTATTCTTGGATTCGGATCGATGCGCGGGCCCGCGCGTTAGAGAATCAACACGCTACAGTGATGTCGTCCGTGATCGGGCCCGCACCTTGGTCGTCTGTGGTGGATGTCTCGACCGGTTTGGCCCGTCGGATGTCGGTTTTCCGGATACGGGTATTATCGCGCTGAGCACGCTTGACGCGCCGGGCTGGGGGTATGCAGACATCGACATTGGTGCCGTCAGGGCCGTGCGCGCGGACGGTGTTGTGCTCAATCGGCACCATTGGGACTTGCAACAAGGACGCACTGACCCAACCCCCGTGACATCATTGGTGGATTAGCCCTTGAATTATGGGCCGTGCAGGCGCATTTAGTGCCGCGTCCGCATATATGGCGGATTGTCCAATTCAAGGAGAGACCATGGCCAAGGAAGATACGCTCGAATTTCCCGGTGTCGTTAAGGAACTCCTGCCGAATGCGACGTTCCGGGTCGAGCTTGAAAACGGCCATGAGATCATCGCGCACACGGCAGGGAAAATGCGCAAGAACCGCATCCGGGTTCTGGCAGGTGACAAGGTGCAGGTCGAAATGACCCCCTATGACCTATCCAAGGGCCGCATCAATTACCGCTTTAAGTAGGGTGTGCGCTTTTGCGCGCACCGCAGGTTGCCCATGAGCAGGTTTATCCTTGGCTCTGGCAGCCCGCGTCGTCTTGAGCTGCTTGCGCAGTTGGGCATTGTGCCAGACGCTGTGCGCCCTCCTGACATTGACGAAGATCCCAACGGGGCAGAACTGCCACGTCCTTATTGCGCACGTATGGCGCGTGAAAAGGTCGCCGCGGTGGAAGCCGACGCAGATGATGTCGTGCTGTGCGCAGACACGACCGTTGCATTGGGGCGACGGATTTTGGGCAAACCTGCGGACGCAGACGAGGCCCGCGCGTTTCTAAAACTTATGTCGGGCCGTCGCCACCGCGTCGTCACAGCCGTGGCTGTGCGCAAAGGCGCGCAGATCTGGCAAAAGGACGTGGTCAGCATTGTGCGCATGAAGAACCTCTCGGAACCTGAGGTATCAGGTTACCTTGCCTCTGAAGACTGGCGTGGCAAAGCAGGTGGCTATGGCATTCAGGGGCCCGCAAGCGCATTGATCCCATGG
The DNA here is from genome assembly GCF_039940735.1 of Tateyamaria sp. GTDB lineage: Bacteria > Pseudomonadota > Alphaproteobacteria > Rhodobacterales > Rhodobacteraceae > Tateyamaria. The sequence continues at coordinate 17,661 of NZ_JBDVGB010000061.1, read as the reverse complement.
ATATCGGGGTCATTCACGGGAATTGTTGGCCTGCCGTTGGCCGAAACCGCAGGGCTGTTACAAGCTGCTGGATTAAAGGTGTGGGCATGAAGGGTACTCAGATACTGTTGGATCATATGGGCGAACGCGAAGCCGCTGCTTTGATGGTTGATGGGCGTCTTAGCGATCTGTTGATCGAAGGTGACGCCTCACGTCCCGGTACAATCTACCGCGCGATCACCGACCGCCCGGTGGCAGGGCAGGGGGGGATATTCCTCAAGACGCCGGATGGGCAGGCCTATCTGCGCGGCGTTAAAGGCATCGATGCGGGTGAGCATTTGCAAGTGCAGGTCACAGGCTACGCCGAAGAAGGCAAAGCGATCCCTGTGTCGCACAAACTGCTGTTTAAAAGCCGCTATGCAATCATTACGCCCGACGCCCCGGGTATAAATTTGTCACGCAGCATCCGTGACGATGATGTGCGCGACGGATTGCTTGCTTTGGCGCACGACGGGATGGAAGGTTGTGTGATGGGCCTCATCCTGCGCTCCGCCGCTGCGGGTGCCGATGAAGACGCCGTGGCCGAAGACATTGCCGCCATGCGCGAACTGGCTGAACAGGTTACCGGAGACACGGACACAGGGGTCGAAACGTTGACCCTTGGCGATGGCCCACATGTGTTGGCGTGGCGTGACTGGATCGCAGATGCAGATGTGGTGACTGAGGCCGGTTGTTTTGAAACCCACGGTGTGCTTGATGCATTGGACGAGGCCCGCGGCCTCCGCGTCCCTCTTGGTGCAAATGCATCGATGTTTGTTGAAACCACCCGTGCTTTGGTTGCAGTGGATGTGAACACAGGCGCGGACGGATCGTTTTCGGCGGGACTAAAGGCCAACATGGCCTGCGCCCGTGCTTTGCCCGCGGCATTACGCGTGCGCGGCCTTGGCGGGCAGATCACAATTGACTTGGCCCCGATGCCAAAGAAAGAACGCAAAACCTTCGAAGCAACTCTGCGCAGCGCGTTCCGCGCCGATGATGTGGATACTGTGCTGGCGGGCTGGACCCCTTTGGGCCATTTCGAACTGCAACGTAAACGCGCGAGGTTGCCATTGTCGGATGTGTTGGCATGAGTTGCCCAATTTGTCAGCGCAAGACGGAACCTGCCTACCGCCCATTCTGCTCACGCCGCTGCGCGGATGTCGATCTGGCACGTTGGGTGAACGGTGGCTACGCGCTACCGTCTGAGCGCGAAGAAGATGTAGAGCGGATCCACTAATTCAGGCAGGTTTGTTATTCCGTTAAGATGCGTTCGGGCCGTTCCGCCTCGAAGTTTACTATGTCTGGTGTTTACTTGTCGAAAGGCTTCGGTGTTGCCTGGTCCAATCTAAGCTTTGACCATTCGGCTGGCCTAGAACCGGCCATGCAGTTTGTGCGTTTGAAAAGCCTCGCGGTTAAACAGTCGACAAAACCGTTCGACGAAGGTGGCGATTCTTTGCGCCAGTTGGTTCGAAGGTGTAACGAGACCAAGGTTACCGCCCCGTCGAGCATGAATGCCGAGACGCCAACTATCGATTAAGCTGCTTTTTCAGGCAGATGCTTTGTGATCTGCGATCCTTGATCACTATTCATTATCTCTGGCGTGGTGTGCTTAATGATGGCTTTTTTCAACGCAAAGTTTGACGTTCAACCTGTGGAATGCTTCCTGAACCATCCTGTCGTCACCCCGCACCTCAAGCGCAACATTGGCTTAGAACTTGTCCGGATATCTGGGTCCTTTGCCTTCTTTGTTGAGTTCAATTTTACACGTTACCTTGTTTTCCTGAACCACTTTAAAGACCAAGTTTTTCCGGATGACGCGGGTCCAGTGGCACATTGATGGTATCATGTGGGCAGACGGTCATTTTTTCTTGGTTTTTCTATGGACAGTGTGGCGTCTTCGTCCTATCACGCCTCCACCCAGAAGGCGTCGCCTTCATTCCGTGCCCGGGTAGCTCAGGGGTAGAGCAGTGGATTGAAAATCCTCGTGTCGGTGGTTCGATTCCGCCCCCGGGCACCATTAAATCTCTTGTAATGCGTTGATTTAATTGTGTTCCCATAGGTGGTTGTCTGTATATGTGTTCACATGACGGGCAACAACTATGATGACGATAGCCGTGAAATACGCAAAGACCGATCCTCGGAACAAGAACATCAACTACCGCAGGCGCGTACCCAAAGTGCTTAAGTCGTACTTTCGTGGGCAAACTATGCTGGTGAAGGCGCTGGGCAAAGGTGCCAACGTGCTGGCCGAATACACGCGGTGTCATGCGCAGATCGAACACTTGAAGGCACTGGCAGAGAACGGGGTCGCGGGCCTGTCGCCAAACGAACAACGGACTCGCCTCAAGGCGTTACTGGAAAGGTGGGGTGCTGACCCTCACTCGTCAGGTTACGACGAAGGCAACCTCAATGAATGGACGTGGCGGCAAGAAGAGGCAAGCAAGCTACTGGACCCGTAGAGGATGCGCATCATTGGATGGGTAGAAATCCAATGCACCACTTTTTTTGCAACAATCAGTCGTCCATTTGATGAACCCACCGAGACGTAAGGTCAGAAATCGACGTCAGTTTGCGGTCCGGTAGACAAGAAATATCACAACCAGGTTCTGCGATTTTGATTGATTGCCCGTCCCACAACCACCAGTAAATGGGTCGTCCTGCGCTGTCTCTTACAGCAAACCGAAACAAAGGCATCGTTAGCGGATTTTGATTGGACAGATGGTTTTGGATTTGCCCCTTCAGGCTGCCTGACTGCAAAGCGTGCGACATTGAGGCAATTGCAAACTCAGAAAATGACAATGCATCAGATGTTGCAACGGGCACCTCGTATCGGTTCGGGTCAATCGCCAAAATTTCGTGATAGGTTGGATGAACGCAAACGCATTTCGCATAAAAATGCGCATCATCAAGGTCGATGCGAACAACGTCGCCAGCGCGTAGTGTCACAGGCTGTAACCTTCATATGTCGCGGGATGAAACAGCTCTGCGATATCCAGTTTGCGCGGGGAAAGACCTTGCGCGTGATGCGCAGTCAAAAAGGCGTCGATGACATGTTCGTTGCCCGCCACACCGTAGGACCAAATGTTGGGTTGGAGTTGATCAGCAAGGCGCAACGTGTCCTCGACAAACGGCATTGTGACTTTGGTGGCTGATGTATCCGCCAGCGCCGCCGTGGCCATTGCTTTGGACTGGCCAAAGGCTTTCAACAGCGCGCCGGGCAACCAAGGATGTTGATCTGCAAGGCTACGGCGCACGCCAAGCACGTGCATGATCGGAAAGATTTTCGTGTCTTTGTACCACTGCGTTGCAACCGCTTGGCTGTCGGCAAACAGGCGTCCGACATGAGGGTGCCCTTCAGCAAAACAGCGCGGCCAGCGGGGGCCGACGAAACCGTCGATCTCTCCTGCTGCGAGCATTTCATTCAACGAACGTCCCTCTGGTGCCAGTGTAATGGTTACGTCATCCGGTGGCGTGAACTTGAGCTTTTCAGGGCGTCCGGCCGTATCCATGCCACCGCGCACCCATTCGATATCGCTGGGTGACACGCCGTAGTCTTGCAAGATCGCACGCACCCAAACGTTTGCGGTCAACTGATACTCGGCAATGCCGATCTTTTTGCCTTTCAGATCGGCGGGTGACGCGATGCCTTTGTCCGTCCGGATATAGATCGAGGTATGGCGAAAGGCGCGGCTAAGGAACACGGGCACCGCAATGTAGGGCGGATCATCGCGGGTCAGAGACATGCAGTAAGAGCTGAATGACAGTTCACTGATATCGCAAGTTTTGTGGCGAAAAGCGTTAAAGAACATCTCTTCGGGGCTTTGCAGCATGACCACAGGATCGACGCCGTCAATCTTGACGCGCCCGTCGTAAATTGGGCGGGTGCGATCATAGTCGCCAACGGCTACGGATAACGTCAGATCAGTCATGTATCACCAGTTCTTAGTGGGTTTATCGAAGTCGGCTGCCCGGAATGTGCGCTGTCCAAGATTGCGTGGCAGGTGGCGAGGGCATCATGGCCCCATGCCCCTGTTTGCACAGGCATTGGGCCAGCACGAAGAAGATCTACAATCGCCTGTGCAAAGTCTTTGCGGGAATAGTCAAAAGGGCAATCGATGGATTCGATTTTGTCATGTCCATAGATTGAAACACGGTCCATGCCGATATGAATATCACCACGCTCGCAAAACACGGTGATGGGCCCAAAGTGTTCGTGATGCGTGGGGTCTGGTAACCCGTCTATGCCGGTGAAAGCACGGGTGCGTTTAAAAGTGGCCTCGTCGGTGACGTCTTTCAGTGTGCGGCGGGCTTTACCATAGGTATCCGCAGGCTTTGCCACCCCCAGCTCCGACACTCCATCCATCTGCGCATCACTGTCATAATACCCATAACCTGAATAGGTCAGACTGGCGTGCGCGCCATTTTCAAACGACACAATCGCAATGAAAGCCCCTTCGCTGGGACGCCCAGGATCCCAATTTCCGGTCTTGGCAAAGACGGAAACGGGGCGCGATCCGATCAATCGCATGGCGACGTCCACCTGATGCACAGCCTGCGAGAAAATGACACCGCCGCCCGCACTGGTTTGCAATTCTTCAGGCCTGCGGGGCCGGTACATAAAGTCGGTGGCCGTCAGCATATGTAGCATTTTGGCATGCCCCACCGCGCCACTTTCGATTGTGGCAGCGGCTTGCGCCACAGGTGCGTCATAGCTGTGACTAGGGCCGACCAACAGATGCAGGCCTTTGTCGGCGGCCAATTGCGTGAGCGCGCGCGCCTCATCCAGATCAATGGTGATGGGTTTTTCGACAACCACATGTTTGCCCGCATTCAAACAATCGGTGACATGCGCGCTGTGCATTTGGTGCGGGGTTGCGACATAGACGATCTCGATCTCGGGATCACGCAGCATGTCTGTATAGTCAGGGTATGTTTGCCCGCCAAAGGTCGCCTCAAAGGCTTTGCGTGGGGCTTCGGAAGGGTTTGCGCCTGCGATCAGGTGAATGTCGGGATGCGCCTGCAATCCCCGCGCCGAAAGGGCAAAGCCGCGGCCCAACCCGATCACGCCCATCTTGATCGAACTATAGGTCAAGAACCAACTCGCCTGCGCGCGCGCGCGATACACAAATCATAATCTGGTCTGCTTTTTCGTCATCCATCAGCACCATATCACGATGGTCTACGTCGCCTTCGATCAGGCCACATTTACAGGTGCCACAGGTGCCGCTTTCGCACGAACTGATCGTTGCAATCCCCGCATCGCGCAGCGCCTCAAGAATAGATTTATCGCTTGGCACGGTGATCGTTTGACAGGTTTTTCGAAGGCTCACCTTAAAGGGCTTGTCATCTTCGCGCACGGCGGCGATGCCTGCGAAATCCTCAAAATGAATTGAATCATCGGGCCAATGGCCAGAGATGCCTTTAATCTCTTCCATCAACGGGCCGGGGCCACAGCAATAGACATGCGCCTTGTTGGGTTCTGCGAAATCATCCCAAAAGTCGTACAGATTTGCCAAGTCGCCGTTATCATAATGAACGGTCAATCGATCCCCAAGCAAGGCTTGCAGTTCGGGCACATAAGCGGCGTCTTGGGCGCTGCGGGCGCAATAGATCATCCGCAGTTTTGCCGCTGAGGCCATTAGGTGCTGGGCCATCGCATAAATCGGTGTGACGCCGATACCGCCTGCAATCAAAATGTATTCGGGGGCTGCGCCAAGCGGGAAATTATTTGCCGGGGCCTGAACCGATACGCTGTCGCCAACACCAAGCGTATGCATGGCCAGCGACCCGCCGCGTCCGTTTTTGTCGCGTTTCACAGCAACGGTATAGCGGGCTGGGCTTTGGTCGGGATGCACCAAGGAATATTGACGCACAGCACCACCGGGCGTTTCAATGGCGACGTGCCCACCCGCATCCGCCGCAGGTAGAACGCTTGCGCCCGATGCTTCAAACGTGAACTCTGTGATGTCCTGCGCAACGTCACGGCGCGACATCAAGGTAAGCATCATGTCTTGGGGCAAAATCAATCTCCTTGGATGAATAATAATTAGATATCTAATTTTTATTGTCAATCGAGAATATGGTGATAAGGTTGGGCTTGAATGTAGGTTATCTGGACGGTTGCTTTGCTCACGACAGAAGAAAACAAAACGCTTGTAGAGGCTGGACCTGGCACCTCAATGGGCACCTTGATGCGCAGCCATTGGACACCTGTCTGTCTAGTCGAAGAAGTTGCCGAACCCGATTGCAAGCCACTGTTGGTCGAAGCGCTTGGCGAACGCTACGTGGCGTTTCGCGACTCCGAAGGCCGCTTGGGTTTGCTTGATGAACTTTGCCCGCACCGCAAAGCCTCGCTTGTTCTTGGGCGCAACGAGGATTGCGGATTACGTTGTCTCTATCATGGATGGAAGTTCGACGTGACCGGCAAGACGGTTGCAATGGCGTCTGAACCCGAAGGCAGTCCGCTGGCCGAAAAAGTCAGCGCGCGGTCATACCCTGTACGTGAATGCGGTGGTTTTGTTTGGGCGTGGCTGGGCGCAAAGGAAGACACACCAGAATTCCGCCGCCCGCCTTTCGCACCCAATGACGATGTGCGCGTGTCTATCTTAAAGATCCGCATTCCCGCCAACTGGGCGCAAATCACCGAGGGCCAAATCGACAGCGCGCATTCGTCGTCGTTGCATTCCTCAGACATGGTGCCTGCACGGGTCGAAGGGGCCGCAGCCGATGACAAAAGCTGGTATCGCCCATCGACTGATAAATCGCCGCGCATGCAAACGCAGACCACAGAATATGGCTTTCACTACGCCGCCATTCGCCGTCCAATCAAAGGGGCTGCGACGCATAACTACATCCGCGTGACTGAATACGTCGCACCATATTTCTCGCTGATCCCCCCCAACAGTTCGTACCAAGTCGCGACCGTTATTGTGCCCATTGACGATGAAACCAGCGCGTTTCACTTCATCGCGTGGGGTGATGCAGAAACAACCCCCGACACCGACAGCTGGCGCAAATTTAACCATGTTGTGCCCGGCGTAGACCTTGATGAAGGCACGTGGGCCACACGACGGACCAAGGAAAACTGGTTCGGTCAGGACCGCGAGTGGATGAAAGAAGGGAACTTTACCGGCATCGCGGGTATCCCTAACCAAGACATCGCCATGTGGGTTTCGATGGGGGCCAAGGTTGACCGTAGCAAAGATATCTTGGGGGCGTCCGATTTGGCCATTGTCGAGTTCCGTCGCCTGATGGTGGATGCGGCACAACTGGTCGCTGAGGGCGGCCCTGTAATTGGGGCCAATCCTGACATCGTCCAAACCGATATCGCGTCTTATGAAGGGGTCGTCTCCAAGGATGTGGATTGGCGTGATCTTGTTGGCGCCAATACAAAGACCGCAGCGGAGTAGATGATGATCAAGAACCCAATCCACCCGCATTTGGCCGACGCCTATAAAGAAATGGGCAAGCATTCCACGATCCCCTTGTGGGAGATTTATCACCTGCTGGTATCAAACGAGCCAAAGCCGATGGGTGATCCGCATCTGTGGCGCTATAGCGATCTGCGCCCACTTTTGCTGGACGCTGGCAATAAAATCTCTGCTGAAGAGGCAGAACGCCGCGTTCTTGCCCTCAAGAACCCCGGCCTTGAACGTCCCGGTATAGCGCAGACACTATTTGCGGGTTTGCAACTTGTCATGCCGGGCGAAATCGCGCCCGCACACCGCCACACGCAAGGGGCCATTCGGTTCGTGTTGGAAAGCACAGGCGGTTACACGGCGGTTGAAGGTGAACGTTGCACAATGCAGCGCGGGGACTTTATCACGACACCAAGTTGGTGCTGGCACGATCACGAGAACACAGGCGATGGCCCGATGATTTGGTTGGATGGTCTGGATGTGCCGCTTGTGAATTTCTTGGGCGGCAAATTTGCCGAGGAAAATGAAACGGACCAGCAACCGATCTTTCGCAGCGATAATGCGTCTGTCGCGACGTATGGCACTGGCTTGCGCCCATTCAATGGGGCCGAACAGAAACCCTATTCTCCGATCTTTCGTTATCCATACGACCGCTGCCGCGCGGCTTTGATGGATATGGCACAAGGCACCATCGATCCATATCTGGGTCACAAAATGATCTACGCAAACCCCAATGACGGGGGGCATGTTCTGCCAACAATTTCCGCGTTTTTGCAGCATTTGCCAAAGGGATTTGAGACGGCCGCGTGGCGCTCAACGGAATCAACTGTGTTCAGCGTGGTCGAAGGATCAGGCGTTGTGCGTGTTGGCGACACCGAAATGCGCTTTGAAGAAAGTGACACCTTCGTTGTCCCCAATTGGACGGCCTACCAAATCACAGCCGACACGGACGCGGTGCTGTTCAGTTTCTCAGACCGGGCCGCGCAAGAAAAGCTAGGGATTTTTCGCGAAGAAAAGCCTGCTGCCTAACGTAAATTGTCTTGGGAGGGACAGATGAAATTAAAATCTATCATCGCAGCCGCCGTGCTGTCTGCTGTGGGTACTTTTGCCTCGGCGCAGACGCATGATCTGAAAATTGCGACCTTTGTGACGCCAAAACATGGGATGTCCAAATGGATCGACGGTTGGGCGGCATCGCTTGAAGAAAAGTCCGAAGGCCGCCTGAAATTTGAGATCCTGCATGGTGCGCAGATGGGCCCACCTCCGGCCTATTACGACCTTGCGTCCAATGGCCAAGCGGACATTACTTGGGTTTTGCACGGCGCGACGCCGGGGCGTTTCAAGCTGACTGAGATTTCGAACATGCCGTATCTGTTCTGCTCGGCAGAACAGGCGACGCGAGTTTTGAACGACCCATCCGTGCGGGCGCTGACCGATCCCGAACATCGCGGTGTTAAAGTTCTGACAACGTTTATGCACCCTCCGGGGCAGATCAACATGAAGGGCGGCCCTGTTCTGGCGCTGTCCGATCTTGAGGGCAAAGCCATGCGACCGCCGTCGAAAACGGTCGGGCAATTGATTGCGATGCTGGGCGGAAAACCTGTTGGATTGCCGCCAACCGCGATGGCCGAAGCGCTGCAAAAAGGCACAATTGACGGCACCATGATCGATTATGGTGGGGCCGGTCTTGCCTTCCAGTTAGGACCATTCTTGACGGATATCACCGAAGTCTACGCCTACACCTCGTCGTTCGCGTTAGTTATGAATCCGGACAGCTTTGGCGATTTGCCTGCCGATCTGCAAGCGATGGTGGACGAAAGCCTTGTTGGTATCTCGCCCCAAATCGGTCAGATCTGGGACAAGCTAGATGCGATTGGCAAAGATGTGCTGACCAAAGCGGGTGTAAACATTCACACCTTGTCTGACGAGGAAACCGCCAAGTTCCAAGCTGTTGGCGCCGCGCAGACGGCGAGATATCTTGCTTCACTCAATGACGCAGGGCTGCCTGGTGATGACGTTATGGCTGCGATCAAAGCAGCGATTGAGGTCGTCGGACCTGTGGGACCTGGATGTCAGTCTTAACGACCCTGAACACGATACGAAACGGAGCCGCAGCGGTGATGACTGCTGCGGCTTCTGTTTGTTTGGCTTTCCTGATGCTGATCGTCACCGCTGACGTTGCCATGCGCGCAATTGATCCAAAGTGGCGGATATCAGGGACGTTGGACTATGTTGAGTTTTCCCTAGACTGGATGATCTATCTTTCGATTGCCGCCGCCTTTTTTGCGGGACAGGTGATTGCAGTGGATATCATCGATAATTGGGACACCAGATACCGCTTTCAAAAGATCGGCCAAATGCTGACTTTGATCGCGTTGATCGCTGTTGGCTCACAGATCATTCGCCCGGCACTTGCTGTGCTTGAATGGGGCGAGGTGACGTTCGATTTGGGCATTTTGAAGTTTTATTACTGGATCGCGATTTGGGTTGGCATAGGGTTTTCCATCCTTGCTGTCTTGCTTGAAATCGTAACCAAAAAGGGTCCAAAACCGTGACGCCTCAGATTATAGGCCTGCTGGCCATTGCGATCCTTGTTGGCATGATTTTCTTGCGCGTGCCTGTCGGAACAGCATTGTTGCTGGTCGGCCTTGGCGGATATTGGGCGATTGATGGCTCAAAAACAGCGCTTTACACGCTTGGCGATAAACCGTTTTTGCTCGCACAAGCCTATTCACTTTCGGTCGTACCGCTGTTCCTTTTGATGGGCGTGGTCGCCAGTCGCACCAAGATGGCGACAGAGCTATTTACGGCGGCAAATGCGCTGTTCTCCAACTTTCGCGGTGGGCTTGCGATGGGCACCGTCGGGGCCTGTGCGGGGTTCGGGGCGATCTGTGGATCATCACTGGCCACGGCATCCACCATGACGCGGGTGTCGATCCCAGAGATGCGCAAACATGGGTATTCAGACGCGATCGCCGCCGGTGTTGTGGCATCGGGTGGCACTTTGGGCATTCTCATCCCACCATCGATCATCTTGATCATCTATTCGATCATTGCCCAACAGAGCGTCCCTGCGTTGTTCGCTGCGGCTTTGATCCCGGGTCTGCTGCTGGCCGCCTTGCACCTTGTGACCTTGAGCGTGCTGTCACGACTGCGTCCCGATGATATGCCGCCGGTTCCGTCCATGTCGTGGTCTGAGCGCTTTGCCGCCATTGGCGGTTTTTGGAAAATGGCCGTGATCTTTTCCTTGGTTGTTGGCGGGATCTTTCTAGGATGGTTTTCCCCGACCGAAGCCGCAGCCATCGGCGCACTTTTGACCATTCTGATGGGATTTGTGACCCGTCAATTGAACATTCCAACTTTGATCAGCGCGTTCAAAGAAACGGTCACGACCACAGGAACGTTGTTCTTCATCATCCTAGGTGCGTTCATGTTCGCAGCCTTCATGGTCCAAACCCGTATCCCCGCAACGTTGGGCGATTGGGTCACATCACAAGGGATGGCCCCGCTTGCGGTGATCCTGTTTCTTGTCGTGATGTATGTGATCTTGGGATGTTTTCTGGATTCAATCTCAATGATCCTAATCACCGTACCGGTCTTCCTTCCCATCGTAGAGGCACTTGGGTATTCCCCCATCTGGTTCGGTGTCTTTTTGGTCATCGTGGCAGAGATTGGGTTGATCACACCGCCAGTGGGTCTGAATATATTCGTCATCCGGGCCCAAGCGCCAGATATCCCACTGATGACAATCTATCGCGGCATCATGCCATTTCTTGTGACACATATCGTTGGGATCGCACTGTTGATCGCGATCCCAAGCCTTGCGATCTGGCTGCCAAGCTTACTGTATTAAGCGACGTTGACAGTCAGCACCCCAAGCTCTGGCGAGGTCACAACAATCGTATCCCCCGTACTGACAGGGCCAACGCCTGCAGGCGTACCCGTCATGATCACGTCACCCGGCAAAAGGCTGTAAAATGCGGAACACATTTCGATCAGTTCAGGAATGGAGCGGATCAACAGACTGGTATCAGACGCCTGACGGACCTCGCCGTTGACGGTCAGTGAAAAGGCAATGTGGGCGGGGTCGGCAACCTCGTCCGGCGTGGCCAATGTTGGCCCCAATACGGCAAAGCCATCGCAAGACTTGCGCATTGATCGGTCCTGTTTTCCTCGCGCTGTCATATCCAGCGCAAGGCTGTAGCCCGCGACACAAGCCATGGCATCGCTGGCCGCGATGTCGCGCCCGGCTTTGCCGATGATTACGGCCACTTCAGCTTCGTGATCCACACGTGCTGCGTCTTTTGGCAAGGTGATCGTCGCCCCATCGCCAACAAGGGCCGATCCGGCTTTTAAAAAGCATCCGATTTCATCAATTGGATGAACTTTCGCGCCTTGATGCAGCCCGTGATCATCTTGGGCTTCGTCAAGGTGGGCGTGATAATTTACAGGCGCGCCGATGATTTTAGAGGGCAAGGCGACAGGGGCCTCAAGCACAACATCGTTGCGGTTCAGACGTGGAGCAGATGCCAGCAATGCCCGCGCCTTCACAGCAACCTGATCAAGCGCCGCCACAAACGGATCGTGCAGGCTGCGGACCCATTTCACATCAGGCAATGTGTCTAGCGCATCCGTTACATCAAAAATCTCGTCACCGTGAACAACACCCAGGCGATCAACGTTAAACCGGCAAAACTGCATTTTATCTCTCTTGATTTTTTATACATATAAGCGGGGCGATGTGATCAACACCGCCCCGCTTAAACGTCAGAAGTCAAATTTTCGCTCTACTCGGCCTTGACGGCTTCCAGCTCAATCTGAATTGCGATCTCATCGCCAAGGGGGCCAACAAAAGCCGTCACACCCCAATCAGAGCGCATGATGCTGGTCGTCGCACTCACACCGATGGTATCTTTCTTAGTCAACGGGTTGGAGCCAGCGCCATTGAAAACAGCATCCAGTACAACTGGCTTGCTCACACCGTTCATGGTCAAATCGCCCGTGATCTTACCTGTGGTCTCGGTGCTCACTTCGATGCCGGTGGATGTAAAAGTAATCTCCGGGTTCGCAGCCACGTTCAAAGCTTTGTCTGATTTGATCCAGCCATCACGCTCTGGGTGGTTTGTATTCACAGCAGATACGGCCATGATGACCGACACTGCGCTTTTGGCGATATCATCTGCATCATAAGAAATCGTGCCTGATACATCACCCATCCAGCCGATGGTCTTTGAGAACCCAAGGTGGTTCAGTTCAAAAACGACCAATGTGTGGCCGCTGTCGATCACATAGTCATCAGCGGCGAATGCAGGTGTCGCAAGCAATGCAGCTGCCATCACTGGCCTTATGAGTTTCCCTAACAGTAGCTTCATGTCTCTCTCCCTAAATTAGATATCTAATTTTAGGCGGTTCATGCAAACATGCAAGAAAAATAGATGTCTAACTTTCTTGCATATCTCGAGTTCGTTGAACCTCGCTATCTTCGTCAAGGTTTTGCGTCATCTTGATAAGAAGTCTACGGAATTGTGAAATCTCATCTGCTGCTAAACCATGCGATGCAGTGTCGTTCGTTTCGATGGCAAGGGGTTCAAGTTTAAGACGCAAGGATCGGCCCAAGGGGCTCAGGTTAATCACAGGTCGGCTTTGCCCGCCTTTTGGAACCTCTTTTTCGATCAGCCCCTTCACCTCCATCTTAGAAAGCGCCGTGTGCGCCGTCGGCCCCGTTAGCCCAGCCCGATCTGCCAGTTCTTTTTGTGAAAGGCCTTCTTCTTCCCAAAGAATCCGCAGAAATTCCCAATGGCCAAACATCACATCGTGCTGCTTCAGCTTAGCTTGCAAGTTACGGCGAAACTGGCGTTCTAACAGCCGGACCAAATGCGCAATGCGTTCGTCTTTATGTGAGGTCATTTCCGCATACACCCAATTTGGAATGGATCATTTCTAAAGAACTAATTTATCCTTGAACAGCGCAATGCGCCCACCACCAACATTGGCAGCGACACAAAGGGTACAACCGCGCACGGTAGCCCGGCACAATTGCAATTTGTACACGTTGCTACGGAAGTTCACGTCGCTTTGAAAGGTTGATTGAAACAAGCTTTCAGCCAATCCGCGTGTCGATGCCAAAATCTAGCACAGGCCTAGCGCAGTTCAAACTGCACCCAATTTTATCAACGGCTTAACCCACCATGACGCGCATTGAAAATGCTCGTGTTGGCGGTTCGATTCTGCCCACGGGCACCATTTTTAAATTGCAATAACAGTAGGTTAAAGATTTTCCGCTTTGCGGAGAAATCCTTCTAGCGCAGTGATTTTACCTAGCACAGTGTTAGCACAGTCTCAAAAACGGTAACCTCATAGCTATTGCCGGTACAGCGATGGGTCTTTGAATGAAGTGCCGTAGCGACGCGCCACTGGATCGTTGACCTCTGCCATTTGAATATCCTTTCGAATGACGAGACTGTGAAAGGTATAACGTCATTGTTGGAGCATGACGTCTAGCGTGTGAGAAGAATTAGCGACAGGATAAGGCGAAAGTCCGTCGCGAGAACATCCCATGGTGAACGATCCAGATATTCTGAATGATCCGGCTTTTGCCGCCCGAGGGCGCACTTTTGAGGGAACGGATCAGAAAGCCCCTTTGCGCGATGGTCTTATCGCGGCGGGGCAATTTGATGATCTACAAACCGCAGGACGTTTTTATCCGATGGTCTGCGTATCTCTGGAAATTACACAACGCTGCAACCTCGATTGTACGCTATGCTATTTGTCGGATCGCGCGGAGCTCGCCCACGATATTCCGTTGCCGATCTTGTTCACCCGCATTGCAATGATTGCGCAACACTATGGACCGGGTACGCCAGTCCAGATTAGTGGTGGCGATCCCACGCTGCGGTCCACCGAAGATCTCGAGGCGATTTGTGCGGAAATCCGTCGCTTGGGTCTTCGGTCCTGCCTGATGACAAACGGAATCCGCGCCACACGCGCCATGCTAAGCCGCCTTGCAACGGCGGGGTTAGATGACGTCGCATTCCATGTCGACCTGACGGAAGAGCGCAAAGGCTACCCAACAGAAGCGAGCCTGAACACTGTAAGACGTGATTACATTGACAGGGCGAAGGGTCTTGGGTTGCGCATTCTTTTCAACACAACTGTATTTGACGGCAACATTGACGAATTGCCTTTGTTGGCGCAGTTTTTTCGCGATCACGCGGCGAATGTGACACTCGCGTCCTTTCAAATGGGTGCTGACACAGGGCGTGGCGTTTCAGATCATCATGCCAAGGCTGTGTCGCGCGATATTGTTTCTGACGCACTTTCAAAAGGGTTTGGAACGGACCTTCGGGCATCACTCGCCATCGGTCACCGCGAATGCAATCGGTACGACATTCTACTTGTCGCGGGCAAAAAGGCGATTTCGGCGACGCGCGATACATCGTTTTTGCGTCAACTTATTCCAGCGCTTGAAGACCCTAATGTAGAACGCAACGCGCCGGTGATTTGGCGCATGATCCGCCAAAAACCAGGGATTGCTTTGAAAGGGCTTTTCAAGGGGCTCGGTCTATTGTGGCAAATTCGCACTGGGCTGATCGCGGGCCGGGGGCGCGTGCACCGGCTGAGTGTTGTGATCCACAGCTTCATGGATGCAGATCAATTGGACGCAGAGCGCTGTGCCTCATGTGTCTTCATGACGATGACATCGGATGGCCCGATATCCATGTGCGCCTTCAACGCCAAGCGTGATGCACTTATCTTTAAACCGGTCCCTGTTCAAAAGGGTCAGCGCACTGAATGGTGGAGTGCGGCGACGGGGGAAGTAACCAAGTTGCCAGATCAAACAGAGCCAAAGTCTGCACCATTTAAGCTCTTGAAAGGGCGCCAACGTGCTCTGGCTGCGCGCGAGCGACAAATCCAGAAACCATGACGTCCGACCTCATCGAACTTCGGTGTTCGTGGTTCTGAAGCGACGGCTTTCCCGAACGAGCGGAGGATAGGGAGACTGCCTTGCAACCAGCCTATCCAAAGTCCATGTCACGGCATCAGATAAAATGGGTTTAGGCTTGGCCAAGGATTGCGTCTGATGCAATGTGATCGATTGGCATAGGCGCGCGAAGATTGGATTCTGAAAGCGGGCAACTGCATCGCGCTTTCTTGAAACCGGACGTTGATGCCGCCGCAGTGAAATAGTGTTTCTTCACGCACTGCCGACCTTAGGTGCGAAGACCGCCAAGGTCAGCTTTCTCCATCGTCTTGAAGAATCTGACCTAGCTTAAGCAGCAAATTCAACTGCCGATCACGCGCCGCCCTTTTGAGACCCGATCACTGGTAGCTCTGGCTTCTTCCACTTGTGCAATTGCGCCCAGTAAGTGATGAGCTCCCGCTGCATGCGCCCCGTCGATGGTGACGCTGACGATGTCATGATCGGCAACGAATTGTTTCAACAACTCGGGTAGCTTGGGAGTGTCAGCCCCTTTCGGGACATTGTTGTACAGTACCCTGCCGGGCAATGGTCAGGCAGGTTTGAATGGCGGCGTCACTGCACTGCTGTTGTCCGCCGCGCTTACCACTTGGCGGTGATGTCCAAACCATCTCTGGATCAAACCAACCTCTCACACATGCAAGCATATGCTGTCGGTCAAGGATTTAACAACGATCCGCGTTGCTTCAAACCCGCATTGTAAGACGACCAATTCGTGGCCTAGTACTTTGTAGGCTCTCAACTGCTCATGGCCTTCAGCTATCACATTGGATTCAACCCGTGAATCCCTTCAAACGATTTGTGGAATAAAGCCGTAAGGCCCCAAAAAACGCGTGTGAAAACGCAACCTGTATTGTACTTCTTGCGGTATTTCACCCAATGCAAAACGGCATTCAACGTCTGATGCCCCATCATTACCGCCCCTTTAGGGCCAAAAATGGATATATTTCACCTTCCGCGTATTATTCCACACGCAGACATCGACAGCCCTAATATCGATTGGTAATATTTTCACTACCGAATTCATCGTTATATCAAATCCAATTTCGGAAGGCTGCCCAAATGACCAAATTCACTCTTTTTGGAAACAACTCAGGCTTTTTTGGCGACGGATTCTTTGGCAATGATGGTGAAGTCAGCCCGGACCTCATATCGAACACCCCAACAAAATTCGTGGTCAACAACCCTGACACCGGAATTACCACAACGTTGCTTGGAACAAACTTTGCGCTCGGTAACGACGGAGATCCTTCTTCAGGCACCATCACCAGCATATCGATGTCCAGCAACAACGGGACCGTCCTTGAGGGGACAGTCACTGACATAAATTGGGGGTTCGTCGAACTTGTCGTTGCCTTGGATGATATATCTTTCGATGGCAACTTCCAACCCCTTGCCAATTTGTTGAACGGTGACGGACCGATCACGATTGACGGTTCCAATGCGCCAAACGGGCTGATCATGTTCGAGCTACTGCCACCAGAACTGACAGGATTGGTGACCCAGCCGATTACGGTGCTTGGATCAAGCCAGTTCGACAATCTTTACGGCGGCATTGGCAACGATTCCATTGTCGTTGGTGCAGACAGCGGTGCATTTGACGGCGGCAATATCGAAGCGACATTGGGCAACGACACCATCGATTTTTCTAATGTCAGCGACACCAACTTCCAATTCTTCGATTACGCAGCGTTCGTGGACGGGGCCGTCACTTTCAATCTTGATGCCGTTGCCAACACGGGCACGATCACGGGCGCAGGTTTCACAACCACACTGATAGACGTACGCCGCATCATGGAGGCAGACGGCATCGGGTTTGGCGCCAGCGAAATCAACGATGTCTTTAACATAGTGAACACTGATGACGGCTGGTTCAATCTGTTTGGGGGCCAAGGGAATGATACCTTCAATGTCGAAATCGGTGGCGGAGGCCGGATCAGTTTTAATGAGGGTGCCGGGTCCAGCCCATTTTTTGGCCTGGTCGCCGATCTAAGCACCGGTATCGTCAGTAATGACGGTTTTGGCGGGCAGGACACAATCAACGCGACAGGTGACGGTCGACTGGAAATTCGCGCCACCGGCAACAACGACAGCATCATGGGCTCGGATCGCAACGATAGCTTTATCACCGAACAAGGCAACGACACCGTCGATGGTGGCGACGGGCAGGACCGGGTGCGCTATGACCGTTCGGGCGTGGATGCCGTCAACGTTGATCTGGCAGCACAAACAGCCAGCGGCACATGG
>NZ_JBDVGB010000060.1:0-52108 GCF_039940735.1 Tateyamaria sp. | reverse complement strand
ACTGGCGCCTTGCCGAAAAGGCTGCGGTTACGTTGGTTGACAGGTTGATTTGTGACCTTGCTTTGGATGTAGACCGTCATTCTGTTGGTGAAACTTATTTGGCCCATCGCCCGCGCCATGCGGGGGGTTTTGAGAAAGAGGCAGAGGCGACCCAAGAGAATTACGGCGTGGCTCCGGAAATTTTGACGCAATCGCAGTTATCATCCGCAGGCTTGGCGGGGCCATTTTATGGTGCGATGACGACACCGATTGGATTTGGCCTTAATCCTAGAAAGTATGTCGCTGGGTTGTACAAAGGTGCCTTTGCGGCCGGAACAAGGTTCTTTGATCGCAGTCCTGTCGTACAAATAAACGAAAAGGGGGTCACCACGTCGCAAGGACACGTGAAAGCGGACAAAGTCATTCTGGCCACAAATGGATACTCGAGCGAGGATATTCCGGATTGGATGGCCGGGCGATACATGCCAGCACAATCAACTGCGATTGTGACCGAACCCTTAAGCGATACGGCGTTGGAGGCGGCAGGTTGGACAAGTGATCAGATGGCCTATGATAGCCGTCGGTTGCTACACTATTTCCGCTTAATGCCGGATCGACGTTTCCTGTTTGGTATGCGGGGCGGCGTTTTTTCATCAGTTTCGACAGAGGCGGTGGCGCGTACTAAGGTTGTCAGCGATTTTCGTGAGATGTTTCCTGCTTGGGCCAAAGTGGGTATTTCGCATGCTTGGTCCGGCATGGTCTGTTTGGCCCGCGGGAGGGTCCCGTTTGTTGGGCCAGTGCCAAATATGCCAAATGTGTTGGCAGGGTTTGCATATCATGGAAATGGCGTCGCAATGGGAACATTCTCTGGACAGTTGTTGGCGGATATGGCGTTAGAACGACGTCCCGCACTTTACCCTGCCGCAATGCATCACCCTGCGCGCCGTTTCCCACTTGGGCGAATGCGACGCGCACTGGTTCCACCGGTCTATGCAGCCTACCATTTGAGCGATCTGAGGCGTTAAGCAGGAGGCTCGCGCAAACCCGCCACGTTGTTGGCAAGGATCAAATACCCGCTGTCGAGCAACAAAAGTGTTGCCCCATCTTCAATGCGGGCTTCGGTCACCCGCGTGTACGTCAATGCTGGTTCTGTCAAAATGACCTCGTCATTTGATTTGGCCTCGATTGAAAAACTATACTCTCCATGTTCAAAAGACGCGCCGTTGTTGTTCACTCCGTCCCAAACAAAAGGTTCCGCGCCCAAGGGCATTGCGGTTCGCTGGACTTCGGTGCCTTGGGCATTTGTGACGATCAATGTCACTTCATCCGCTGCAACCGGTGGGTTGGGAGAGATAGTAATGGGGTCACCATCAAACCGAGACGGGCCTTGGACCAACGCCTCCATCCCGATCCAATTGGCGGCGCTGGCCATATCATTCGCGCCAAGTGCAGAGAGCAATTGTTCCATCAGGTCATTGGTCGTGACTTGTTGTTCTACCATTGAAAATTGCGCCAGTTGAGCGGCGTATTCTGAGTTATCCATGGGCTCGAGCGGGTCTTGATACTGTGCTTGCGCGGTCAACATCTGAAGGAAGACTTCAAAGTCTGAACTAAGTACTGCACTTGAAGCTGCACTTTGCGTGGTTGCGGCCGTTGCCGTAGTCGCGGTTGTTGGAGCGGAGAGTACTTCCATATTTATTAAAACCTCATATCTATTCCATCTGGCGCAATGGCCAGATTGGGGCTGTGTTGGGGGGATGCAAGCGGGGTATCGATAATCGAATCATCGGACCCAAAGGCAGTTTCGTCGGGGAATGGCCCTTCTGGATCTTTGGTTGTTTGGTCACCTTGTTGGAATGAGAACGAGATGTCTTCGTAACCCATCTCTGCAAAGGACTTTCCTAAGTCGTCAATGTTACGTCGCAAAAGATCCAGCGTATCGGGGCGTTCGGCCAAAATGTTAACTGTGATCCCTGCATCTGAGGCGCTTAAAAACATGCGCACGCGACCTAGTTCCAATGGGTTGAGCGAAATTTCGATTGGCTTGTCAGGAGCGTGTCGAATCGCGTCAGAAATCTGTTGAACGACTGATCCAGCAACGCCCGCCTTTGGTGCGGCTGTGGTGTGACTGGCTCCCGACGTTTGAATAATCTGCCGTGAATCCAAGCCCAATTCGTCTCCAGCATTGATTGAAAGTACATCAAAGTCGCCGCCGATTATTTCAGTATTTACGACAGAAACTCGCATGCCTGTTGTCTGCATGTTTTGGACAGTCGGGGGCACCAGTGACTTTGGGGCGGCCGCGGATTGCGAAGAGTGGGATGTGGCGAATGAAGTGCCCGTCACTTGCCGAGCATTTTCTTCAACTCTAACCACATTGCGGATTGATGGGTTCGTTTGTTGGTTGTTTGAACCTTGTGCAACCAATGTCACTGGATGACGGCCAAGATGGCGATCTAACGTTGTCATCGATCCGGAAGCTATGGAGCTTTCCGTCGTTCTACCGCCATCAACTGAGGTTTGTAGAACTTGGGCTTCACTACCTTTTCTGTCGCCATCAGGCAGGCTCGCAAGCTTAGTTACCGATGCATTTGTTCCATTTTTGGCACCTTGAGGAGGAAGGTTTTTGCCCTTTTTATTCGTCGGCTCGAGGTGTTGGGTCGCCAGTTTTTCGGAAATTTCAGCATCGTCTGTTTGCGCAACCTTAAAATTCTGAACGTCTTTAGCGTTTAAGGAAACCTGATCAGCAGAAAATTCACCTGTAACATTCAATTTCTGTGATTTGACCTCGCCAATTGGTGAAGGTTCGTATGCACGTGTGACGCTGCGTAGCTCGCCTGGCACATTCGGACGTTGTAGATTGTCTTTGTCACCACTTTGGTGTGACTGCATGCGCCTGCCATCTTCTTGCTGTTCGGGTGAATTTTGCACCTCAGGAAACCTCAGTGGCGTGTCGTGCAACAATGTATCGTCAGCTCGGAACGGACGTGGTTCTTCATCGTCACCTTGTTCAGAATCGCCCGGTTCGGAATTTTTTGACTCTGCTGTCTGTTCTGCGTTGAACTGTGTGCTGGCGTTGCGGGTTCTTGAGTGAAAATCGTCAAAAACAGCAAGAAATTCGCTGCCTTGTGGCGTCATTGATTCATCTTCCTGCGTCAAAACAGTTGCGCCAGATGATTTGGGCAGGCTCGACAACAAAGACAAGTTCATGTGCTTCTCCGGGATTTCTTCCACGTTGAGCGACTTATGGAGGGTGATGGTTACTGGTTCTTTACCGCTTGTCGGGCATGCTGGGAAAAATTGCTCCAATTGAAAGGAATTCGAGATGCAATTGACACCGATGGAGAGTGGGCAACCCGCTAGGCCGACCACCAATGACGCGGCAATACGAGACGCTGCTCGTAAGTTAGAAGCTTCGTTTCTCGCGGAAATGCTTAAATCTGCGGGGTTGGGAAAATCGCGAGAAACAAATGGTGGCGGTGCAGGCGAAGATCAGTTTTCTTCTTTTCTTGTTCAGGCGCAGGCGGAAGAAATGGTTGCGGCAGGTGGAATTGGATTGGCAGAAACTTTGTTTGACGCATTGAAGGAACGCCAAGATGCGACATGAGGATTTGGAAACGACGATGGATGCTTTGGACGACCTTTTGGATTCAGAGCGGGCCGCCTTGTTAAAGGGGCAATTGGATGACGTGTCGCGCCTACATTCCCGCAAGGAAGCGTTGATCGATGCGTTGAATGGATTTGAGTTCGAAGATCGCGGCGCGTTATCTGGGTTACAAGGGAAGGTTGAACGCAATCAGGCTCTTTTAGATAGTGCGTTGGATGGTGTCCGATCTGTGGCCCGGCGCTTGGCGGCGATCCGCCGTGTGCGCCAGTCTCTCGATACCTATGATTCTTTCGGGAAAAAACGATCGGTTGATCTGTCGACGGGCGGGTCGTTGGAAAAGCGTGCCTAGGCAACATTGAATCAAATTCGACGAACTAGAAATGAGGGGTTTAGGAAACCGTTAGCAAAATTAAGGGCATGGTGCGCTTGCACTCTGATCGAGTGGCGCATGTCCCCATTAAGGCGGGGGTGCATTTGTCAGAACGGCAATTGGTCCGTCCCATTGGGGGGCGTGACGTAACCTAAGGCGCAAAGCGCCGCGACAAAAAGGAAATGCACATGTCGAGCATTCTTACTAACAACAGCGCAATGGTTGCATTGCAAACGTTGAAATCGATCAACAGTAACTTGGCGATGACACAAAGCGAAATCTCCACCGGTAAATCTGTTGCCTCTGCCAAGGATAACTCTGCCGTCTGGGCCATTTCCAAAGTAATGGAATCGGATGTGGCTGGTTTCAAAGCCGTCTCAGAAAGCCTGTCGTTGGGCGAAAGTACAGTTGCAGTGGCGGCAAATGCATCTGAAACTATCACAGACTTGCTGAATGACGTGAAAGGCCGGATTGTCGCAGCTCAGGAAGAAAATGTTGACCGAAGCGCGATCCAAAATGACATCACAGCTCTAACCGAACAGATCGGTTCGGTCGTGTCCGCGGCGCAATTCAACGGTCTGAACCTGATCGATGGTACAAGCTCTGACGATGTGCAAATTTTATCCTCTCTTAATCGAGATAGCAGTGGCGACGTATCTGCGGGTCAAATTGACGTTGTTCGCCAAAACTTGTCGACAACTACACCGGTCACGGCCCAGTCTTTTGGGGCAACTGCTTCGACACAACCTTTGGCTAACTCCGCGATTCAAGTTGACGCCGTAAACACAGCGTTCGGTGCAGGCGACACTGATCCGGCAGCGTCTACCACTGTCGCAGGCGGCGGCAGTTCGGTCATTACCTTCGGAGCGGTCGAGGCTGGCAACAGCTACCAGGTCACATTGGATGGCTTGTCAATTAACACTGCGGATGGCAGCTCTGCCACAGGTCGTCGCGACTTCCAATATGTTGCGAGTGCTGACGATGGCCAAGCTGCAGTGATCAATGGTCTGGCCAATCAGTTGAGTGCCTTCTTTGGAGCTGCAACCGACAGCTCGGATGGGTACACTGTAGCGGTGGATATTGATGCCGGGACACTGACATTCACATCAGGCGCAGGTGCTAGCGATGTTGATGTCGGTGCCGTCTTCCAGAACGACGGCACACCAGGTTCAACGGCGTCCTCCGGTGGTCTCGGTGCATTGGCAAATATTGACGTGGAAAATGATGCAACTGGTGCTTTGGCCGCAATTGATGGTTTGATCGAGCAATCGATCGACGCAGCTGCCGCATTCGGTACCGTGCAAAATCGGATCGAGACTCAATCCGATTTCATCGGTAAACTGTCTGACTCATTGACTTCCGGCATTGGGTCACTGGTCGACGCGGACATGGAAGAAGTATCCGCGCGCCTTCAAGCTCTACAGACGCAGCAGCAATTGGGTGTGCAGTCGTTGTCGATTGCTAACCAAGCGCCACAGTCGATCCTGTCGCTCTTCCGTTAAACTATCTAAACGAGGCGCTGTCAGTTCAGCGCCTCGTTACCCTTCTTTGGATAACAGAACAGATAGGTGACGTGTGAACGCGACTACTCAAGCTTTGCGAGGCTATGCCGAACATTCAGTAACAACGCGCAGCGATCGTCGCTCGGAATACGAAGTAATCGCACGGGTCACACAAGAATTACGCGATAAAGCGGTTCGAAGCAGGTCCAATTTTCCCGCCTTTGCGGAAGCGTTGCACACCAATCGAAAGCTTTGGACTGCTCTGGTCGTTGACATTGCTGACGATGCAAACCCGTTTCCCAAGGAATTAAAGGCGCGTATCGCCTACCTTGCAAAATTCACTAACCATCAGACGCGTCGCATTCTGAAAGATAAAGCCTCAGTGATGCCCTTGCTTGAGATCAATATGGCCCTTCTACGTGGTCTGAAAAAGGAAGGCCCGGTTACATGAGTGGATTGATCCTAAAACTCAGCCCTAAAGAGCGTATTCTGATCAATGGAGCTGTAATTGAAAATGGCGATCGTCGCAGTCGATTGGCTATCATGACGCCTGATGCGAATATTTTGCGCTTGCGGGACGCAATTCATCCTGAAGATGCGAAGACCCCTGTGCGCCGTGTTTGCTATGCCGTTCAATTGGTATTGTCTGGGGACACCGACAGGAACGACGCGCGTAGGAAATTGCTACGGAACATCGAAGAATTGAGTCAGATTTTTGTTGATGATGACAGCCGCAAACTTTTGGATTCTGCTTCACATGCATTAGTAGACAACGATCATTATCGTTGTCTCAAGGCCTTGCGTATGTTGCTTCCTCGAGAAGAACGCCTTTTGGCCGCAGGAGTATAAGCCTGTGTATCAACCAGTTATCATATCGTCAGGTCTGGTGGGTTGGCAGTTCATGCAGCGCACGTATGACCAGCAGTTGTCTACGTTTAATGACTCTGCAGAAATAAAGCGCGACACGGACTATTTCGTCCAAAATATTGGTAGCATAGAAACGGCTAAGGATCTGGTGTCAGATCGGCGCTTGCTAACTGTTGCTTTGGGTGCGTTTGGTCTTCAGGATGATATTGATAACCGATATTTCATCGAAAAAATGTTGAGCGATGGGACCACCGCCACTGATGCGCTTGCCAATCGTTTTTCTGATTCGCGGTATACCGACTTTTCTGCGGCTTTTGGATTGGGGCCAGGCGAAGCTCGAGGAGCATTAAGCACAGGCTTTGCCGAAGAGATTGTGACTGCCTTTCAAGCCAATAGTTTTGAAATTGCGACTGGAAACCAAGACGACGACATGCGTATCGCACTTTATGCAGAGCGTACTTTGCCGGCCGTTGTGGGCGGAACGGGAAGTGAGACGTCAAAGTGGTTTTCGATCATGGGACAAGCGCCACTAAGATCTCTTTTCGAAACGGCCTTCGGCTTACCCGAAGCTTTTGGACAGGCCGACATTGATTTCCAACTGGGTGTCTTTCAAGACCGCGCGGAGCGATATTTTGGGGTTTCGGACCCTGCTGAATTTGCCGATCCCGAAATTATGGACCGCTTGGTCAGTACTTATTTTGCCAGAACTCAACTAGATGCATCTGGCGCAGGTGCATCTGGTGCTGCGATTGCTCTAACTTTGCTGCAATCTTGATGTAAAATTGCGAAGCTTTATGAACTGATGGCTTGAACGTATGATCTTTTCGTTGGAGGGGTAGTTTTCCAATTCAATTTTCTTGATCCGCTCGTTCGGCATTTGCCGCGCGTCACCAATCTTCGGTGATATCGAAACGTTTGCCGCGCACCGGCACAATGGCGAGCTGCGTCAACCAATACCATTTTCGCAGCACCTTCGCGCACTTTTGATGAGTGCGTTTTGACGACTTTTTCATGACGCTCCATCCTGTTCATGAGTTATAGCTTCCGGAAAATCCGGAGCAGTTAAAAATATGGTTTAGAAAAGCAGAACGTAGATCAGATCCAAGTCACGCCCGTGCGCTGGTTTGAGTTGGTCGTCTTGAATTTGTCCGACCGGCACGTCTTAACACCAGTTTTATCTGGTCAAAACTATGACGACAGTCCTGATTGTGCACACTACCCATGGCTTCATCGAGTGGTGACCAAATTTGCATTGCCGCATCTATCGCAGGATCTGTACCTTGACTGTAAAGTCCTGCGGTGATCATCATTTGGTTCTGGGCATAAACGCTGAGGTGTTTACGAATTTCGCCAATCGTTTGGTTCTCTTCCTTCGTCGCGGCTTGGGGTAAACTTCGAGATACGGATCGCAATACGTCAACGGCAGGAAACCGACCCCGTTCAGCGATGGATCGGTCAAGCACCACATGCCCATCCAAAACACCGCGCAGTATATCTGCAACGGGTTCATCCATATCTGATCCTGCGACCAAAACGCTGAACACCGCCGTGATATCGCCTTGACCTGCGGCCCCTGGCCCTGCGCGCTCGCAAAGTGACATGATCAAATGTGAAGTCGACGGAGGAAACCCGCGTAACACTGGTGCTTCACCCGCAGCGACGGCGACTTCGCGGTGCGCCTCTGCAAAGCGGGTTATCGAGTCTGCCAATAAAAGGACCGACAAGCCTTGATCCCGAAAGTGCTCAGCGATTGCCATAGCTGTCCAAGCACAGCGACGACGCATCAAGGCAGCTTGATCCGAGGTTGCAGCCACTACGATGGCGCGCGCACGACCTTTCGGCCCCAAGACTTCATCAACGAAATGACGTACTTCGCGACCGCGTTCGCCAATCATAGCGATGATCACAATGTCTGCCGACATTACTTTGGCCAGTTGGCCCATAAGGCTGGATTTGCCAACGCCTGAACCAGCAAAAAGGCCGATGCGCTGGCCGCGTACGATGGGTAGCATTGTGTCAAACACGACATGCCCAGTGTCCAGTCGCGCGCCCAATGGGCGTCGCGTTGCGGCTGCCGGCGGGCTTGCTTGCAAGGGACGCGAAACCAACCCTGGCATCAGGCGCTCACCGTCTAGTGGGTTGCCGTCAGGGTCAACTATCCGCCCAATCCACGATACATCTGGCGCGATCCCGATGTTGCGACCAAGGACGACTCTGTCAGCGATCGCAATCCCGTCGATCGACGCGTCAGGCAGCAAAATGGCACCCGTCGGAGTTAATTGAACAACTTCGCCTTTAAGAGACGTCCCATCGCGACGCGTTATCTCTGTGCGATCACCTATGCGCGCATCAGAATCCAAACCGGTTACCGAAATCATGCCGCCCTGAACGCCGGTTACCCGTCCAACAGTGCGTGCCACACAAATTTCGGACAAGTTTTTTTGGATCAATTTCAATCGAGCTGTTTGTTTCATCGGTTTCTCCTGATGCGTGCAAACAGTTTTTAAAGGAATCACAGTTAAGCCTTGGTTGAAATTACACGAGGGAGAAGCCCCGATGTTCCAAAACCTAACCGTTTTCGAAACTGCGCACGCAATGGCAGTTCATGCTGGTCAGCGTCAGGCCGTGATTGCCCAAAATGTGGCCAATGCGGACACGCCCGGATTCGTGGGCCGCGACTTGCCCAGCTTTCAGGACATTCACGCAAACAAGAGTTCGGATGCGTCGATGCAACGGGCGACGCGGGCCGGACATTTGCATGGTGCGACCAACCAAAACATCGATGGTCTAGTTTACGAAGACCGTTCTTTTGCGTCTCCGGATGGAAACTCTGTTTCGGTTGAGACTGAGATGATGCGCGCAACTGATGCTAAACGCCAGCATGACCGATCCCTCGCTATTTATAAGTCCGCAATGAATGTTTTGCGGTCAAGCCTTGGTCGCCAATAAGGAGCAGATGACATGAATGAATTTGCTAAAGCGCTCAGCATTTCAACAAGCGGGATGCAGGCCCAATCGACCCGGTTACGCCATTTGTCTGAAAATATATCGAATGCAGATACGCCAGGTTATCGGCGCAAAACGATCCCGTTTCGCACTGAATTTGATGCGGGCGGCGGCGTCGCCAAGGTCGAAGTTGGTCGGATGTCACTGGACCAGTCAGAATTGGAACAGGTTTATGATCCGTCACATCCGTTGGCTGATGACGCTGGATTTTTCAATGGATCGAACGTCGATCTGTTGATCGAACTTGCGGATGCCCGAGAGGCACAACGCAGTTACGAGGCAAACCTAAAAATGTTCGAACAAGCGCGGCAGATGTCTTCCTCGCTTATGCAATTGTTGCGTCGTTAAGCGACGTATTTCCCAAGGAGATCCAGAATGGATTCAGCAGCACTTTCCGCCGTACAAAATTACTCCGCTTCCCGGGCGGCCACGCAACCGAGCAACGCATCGGGCGACAGCGTGTTTGGTCGCATGGCGATGGATTTTGCCCAAACCCTTGCCAATGGCGAACAGGTGGCACAACAATCAATGACCGGTGATGCCGATCCTCATGCGCTCGTGCAGGCGCTTGCGCAGACTGAATTGGCCGTCGAAACGGCTGTGACGGTACGCAATAAAGTTGTCGAAGCGTATCAGGAAATTCTTCGGATGCCTGTGTAAGATGCTGAATGAAGTGATCTTTTTTGACACCATGCGGCAAGGGCTATGGGTGGCGGTAATCGTCTCAGTGCCAATTCTTACCGTCGCGTTGGTCGCAGGCGTTTCAATTGGTTTGGTACAAGCGTTGACCTCCATTCAAGAGATGACGCTGACCTTTGTGCCAAAGTTAGCAGCCATCATGGTCGTTTTCTGGATGTCGATGGGATTCATGACGCAAACGATGGTTTCGTTCTTTCACGAACGCATCATTCCCTTGATAATCGGAGGTTGAAATGGACAGTTCTGGATACGTGACATTGACACGGCAGTCGGGCCTTTTGCGCGAAATGCAGGTTGTTGCAAACAATATTGCCAACGCTGCGACCACAGGCTTCCGCCAGGAAGGTATGATATTTTCCGAGTATGTTTCGAGTGTTCGAGGCGGCCCTTCATTATCCATGGGGCAAGGAAACGTGCGGAACACATCTTTGGAACAGGGCGCGTTGACCCAAACGGGCGGCACGTTCGATTTTGCCATTGAAGGCGACGGGTATTTTTTAGTCGAAACGCCCGGTGGGGAACGGTTGACCCGTGCCGGTAGCTTTACCGTGAATGGAGAGGGCGATCTTGTTACCCAAGACGGCCATCGTGTTTTGGATGCAGGAGGAGCGCCAGTTTTCATTCCACCGGATGTTGGACCGATTGCGGTCGCCCCCGATGGAACGGTCAGCGCTGGCGGCGGTTTGATTGGTCAGATTGGTCTCGTCTCGCCAGTGGATCCGCGCGAGATGGTGCGCCAAAACGGAGTTATGTTCGAAGCCGATGAGGGGTTCGAACCTGCTGAAAATGCGCGAATTATGCAAGGTTTTGTCGAGGCTTCCAACGTCGATTCCATCGGTCAACTTGCACGGATGATTGAAATCCAACGAGCTTATGAGATGGGTCAGAGTTTTCTTGATTCCGAAGATGAACGGGTCCGTCGTGCGATGGATGCCATGATGAAATCCCAATAAGGAGAGTCTAATGCGTGCCCTGCAAATCGCCGCCACCGGCATGTTGGCCCAGCAAATGCGAGTCGAGACGATCTCGAACAACCTCGCGAATATGAGTACAACTGGTTACAATGCGCGTCGCGCTGAATTCGCGGATCTGCATTACCAACAGGCGGCACGTCCGGGATCAATTAGTGCTTCAGACGGAACCGTTTTACCCACTGGCGTGCAGCTTGGGCTTGGTGCTCGGCCGACTGCGGTGGCCGTTCAACTTGCTCAGGGATCGCTGGCTGCGACGGGTGGCGATTTGGACGTTGCAATCGATGGCCGTGGATTTATCGAAGTCACTTTGCCAACCGGATTGACCGCTTATACCCGCGACGGTGGGCTTAAACGCACCGGCGAAGGGGTCATAGTGACTTCGGATGGATACCCAGTTTCGCCAGAAATCGTCATTCCAACGGATGCCCGCAGCATATCAATCAGTGCCGACGGAGAGGTCTACGCCTACTTCCAAGACGCAGTGGCCGGAGAGCTCGTTGGTCAGTTCAACCTGACCGGATTTACGAATGCCAAAGGGCTTGAAGCATTAGGAAGCAATTTGTTTTCTGAGACTGAAGCGTCGGGGCCTCCGATCACAACGACTCCTGGATTGGATGGTTTGGGCACATTGCGACAAGGCTATCTTGAGGAAAGTTCAGTTGATGCTGTGCGTGAAATCACTGAACTGATCGCGGCACAACGCGGTTATGAAATGAATTCAAAAGTAATTTCTGCTGCCGATCAAATGATGAGTGCAATGACACAGGTAAGATGATGCGCGCATTTTTGTTCCTTCTGCTATTTTCATCTGCAGCATTTGCTGACGTGGTGACCCCGACGCGAACGTTGCGCCCTGGTTCTTTGATTACGGCGGAGGATCTGTCGGTTAAGAGCGGCGAACAAGTGGGTATGTTCGATCGTGTTTCAGATGTCGCCGGGCAAGAAGCACGTGTGGCACTTTATGCCGGTCGGGCGATCCCGTTTGCCGCGATTGGGCCACCCGCGTTGATCAACCGAAATCAAATTGTCTCGGTGCATTTTCAAACATCAGGCCTACGGATCAGTACAGAAGGACGTGCTCTTGAGCGTGGTGGTATTGGTGATCACGTTCGCGTCATGAATCTTAATTCGCGCGCCACTCTCTTTGGGTTCGTGCAAGCCGATGGTTCTATAGAGGTGAAGCAATAATGTTTTATGAATTCAAAATCCATCCGCGACATTGTGCAGCCTGTGTGTGGCTTTTGGCCGCTGCGGCATGCGGGCGGATTGATCATTTGGGGAAAGAACCTTCGTTCTCGAACCCGTTGGCTACCCAAGAACATTCCGCAATGATTACAGCGTCTCTCCCGACGGTGATAGAGGAGACAAGTGCGCTGGATCAGGCTTCGCTTTGGAGTGGGCAACGTGGTTCGTTATTGGGCGATCGTCGCGCGGTTCAACGAGGTGATATTTTGACGGTGGTCATCGAAATTGATGAAGGGGCGGAAATTTCAAATGAAACTGACCGCTCCCGGACCGCATCGGAATCCCTTGGTATTCCACAGTTGGGCGGGCTGTCTCAAAGACTCGATGAAAATTTGCCAGAGGGCGCGTCAAGTTCGGAGTTGGTATCTATAGACTCAAGTAGTTCGTCCGGCGGTGATGGATCCGTGAAGCGCAATGAAAAACTGACTCTTCGAGTTGCGGCTACAGTTGTTGACGTTTTGCCGAATGGAGTCTTGTCGATTTCCGGTTCGCAGGAACTTCGCGTGAACTTTGAACTCAGAGAACTGTTGGTAACTGGGTATGTTCGGCCTGAAGATATCTCTCGGCAAAACGAAATCACATATGACAAGATTGCCTCTGCACGGGTGTCTTATGGCGGAAGGGGTCAAATTACTGACGTCTTACAACCGCGCATTGGTCAGCAGGTTCTCGATGCTGTCTTACCCTTTTAGGAGCTTTATTTGATGACGAAATTGTTTCCCCTCATTTTGCTTTTGATCGGTGTCGGCGCCGGAGTCGGCGCTGGCGTTTTCCTAAGACCTGAAGTGGTGCCTGTTGTCGAAGATATGGATTCTAAAATGGAAGAAGCCGGGGGGGGGGAGGAAATAGATGAGGGCGATCCGGCGAGTGAATACGTTAAAATGAGTAACCAATTTGTTGTTCCGATTGTGGATGGTGATTCTGTGAAAGGATTGGTTGTTATGTCGCTAACCCTTGAGGTGATCGCTGGTCAAAAGGACGCTGTGTACACAAGGGAGCCGAAACTGCGCGACTCCTTCCTACAGGTCATGTTTGATCACGCCAACATCGGAGGATTTGATGGGGCGTTTACAAACGCTAGTAACCTTGCAGTATTACGCGGAGCATTGCTGGAAGTGTCTCAAAAGGTGATGGGTAAACAAGTTACTGATGTGTTGATTGTCGAGATTGCCCGTCAGGACTATTAATCTCGTTTATTTCATAAGAGAATGATCGATGATTTGATCTAATATTAATTTCTGCTTAGATTGTAGTTGTTTTCCGATTTCCTGACCTGCTAGGCGTTCCGCGGTCATTTTGCGACCATGAGTACTGCGGTGCTGCGCTAGCAAAGTTTCCTTTTGCGCCAGGATTTGGGCCAATTCCATATTCAGCTGCCTCAGTGTCTTCCCCAACCACTGTAACCAAATCACATCGCCGCCGATCATACGCATTTTTTCCTGTTCGGGAGGCTGCGTTTGTGTTTCACTGGTTAATGTGCGTAAACGAGCAATTTCCACGCGCAGCTTATCTTCATGTGCCAAAAGATATGATACAGAGCGCAGACTGTGTTGATATTTCAACTCGGACAGAGTTTTCAATTGATCAAGATCCATCGGCAAACCCACCACGTGCCCGTTTTCGCATCTCATCTGCAAAGCGTATTGCCGCGGCTACGGCTTCGTAGTGCTCCGGTGGGACTTCGTCGCCGATATTCGTGATGGCGTACAAAGCGCGAGCCGTCGGAGGATTACTGTGAATCGGTACTGCGGCTTCCATTGCGATTTCTCTCATACGTAAGGCAATTTCATCCACACCCTTGGCGACGCAAGTAGGTGCGGTCCCCGCTGCGCGTGCCCATTTCAGTGCGACGGCATAATGGGTCGGATTGACGACAATGACATCGGCATTTGGTACATCCACCATCATTTGTTGGGCGGCAATAGCTTGGGCCCGTGAGCGCCGTTCTTGTTTTAGATGTGGGTCACCTTCCGAGTTCTTTGTTTCGTCCATGATCTCTTTACGCGACATCCGATTTTTTCGAATGTGCTCCTGATGCTGCCAAAGTGCATCGATTACTCCCAAAGCGGCCGAAATCAAAACTACAATTATCAGGAAAGTAACGCATAATTCGGCCAACATCATGACTACAACACCAGGTGCGCTGTGTACGATGGCGATCATTTCCGGCAGGCGAGTATTTAAGAATGCTGCCAAGCAGGTGGAATAAATCACCAATTTAACGAAGCTTTTCCCAAATTCAAAAAATCCACTACGCCCAAATTTCTGTTTTGCGTTTTGCAATATTGAAATGCGAGACATCTTGGGTTGCAATTTACTTGGTGCTACGACGAAGGCCCGTTGTGCGAGGATCGCGCCTAGCACTGCGAGGCCAGGCAAACTAAAAATGGGCGATAAAAACAGAGCAGTATGCCATAAAATATCGCCCATTATGGCGCTTGGACCATCTGCAAAAAAAACATCGGCCATTTCGGCAGATTGATCAAGAATACCTTGCATCTGCGAACCGAACCCCACTACGGCCTGTATGCCGGTAGCGAGAAGTGCGATAGTTAACCCGGCGTACCCCGCAGCGGTTTGAAGATCAGTAGATTTAGGGATTTCACCCTTTTTACGGGCTTCAAGTAATTTTTGCGGAGTCGGATCAAAGGTCTTACCTGAGTCATCGACGTCTCCGCTCATGGCTTGTGTCCAAGCGGGTTGGCCATGAAATGATCAAGGAATGATAGCCAATTCTCTAACATCGGCGGGGCGGAAAGAAAAAGAAGAAATAGAGCGCCGAGTGTAATTATGGGGGCGCCGACAAATGCGACCATTAACTGCGGCATAGCTTTGTTTATTACACCAAGCGTAAGATTGTATAAGGTAGAAATAAGTACGAAAGGGGCAGCTAACACAAAAGCTAATTCGAATGCGTGCGCGATTTGTGCCGTCCCCCATTCTACCACGTCGTTACCTGGCGAAAATAACCCAATTGGAAGCAAGACATAGGAATGGATTATTAACATACCCGCTTTGACATGCAAACCAGCTGTAACGGCGAGAGCGACGGCACCCACGGTCAATACATAACCTATTGCAGGCACTGGATCGATCGCTGCTCCACCAAGAATTTGCGATAGAGATGTTGATTGTGCAGCGATTGAGCCGGCTGTTTGCAAAGCTAAAATGAGTAACCGGACACCAAGTCCCAATAACACGCCTGATACGGTCTCAGTTAAAACAAGAGTCACAAGGACCTCTAATGAAAATGGAGGGGGGGAAGCCGGAATTGCGAATGCAACAATTAAAGTAAAGGCTATCGCGACGGCGATTTTGATGCGCAGGGGCACTGATTGTTCGCCAAATCCGGGTAGTAATGCTGTTGTTGCCGCGACGCGCAAAAAAACTACAAAACCAATCCAGATCGGTGTTTGCGCGAGCATCATAAATTCCGCTGCATTTGTCATGCTGCTACGACCCCAACAAGAGCAGGGCGAGCATCAATTCCGATTTCCTCGAAGGATAAAACTGGGTTGGTGATACCTTTTGCTCGCATTATTGTTTTAACGAAACGTCGACGTCGGGTATTTGTTACTATTGCAGGGAATATTCCTTGGTCGCTGATATTTTGCAGTTTGTCGGACATGTTTTCAGCTAGTCTGTTGAACAGCTCCGGTGGCAATGCCACGTCGATGCCTCTCTCTGCATCGACCTGATAGTTTGTGAACGTGTCTTCCCACTCGGTGGCAAGTTGAACGAGTGGGAGGCTCCCATCCGACCTTCGCATTTCCGCAACAAGTTGAAATCCGAGACGCTGGCGTACGAGCTCACAAATAGCTTCGATTTGAGCGTTTCTTACTCGTGCTTCTGCTATCGCCTCTATGATAAGTGGTAGATTCCGTATGGAAACTTGTTCTTCCAACAACAATCGGAGAACAGCATGCAGAGTGTCGATAGGTACTTTATCAGGAATCATTTCGTCCAACATTTTGCGGTTGGCTTCGGAGCGCGCTGAGTCAGTAATATTTGTCATTTCTTGGAGTAGTCGCCGCAAAGATTTTAGAGTAAGCAGTCGGCTGAAATTCTCTTTTACGACTTCTAAAAGGTGGGTTGCTAAAATTTCAGTAGGAGTGACGATCGTGACTCCAGCTAAGGCTGCCGCTTCTTGATCTTTTTGTGCGATCCATCGAGCTGGGGCCCCGTAAACCGGTTCGGTGGTGTCCAATCCGGTTGGCATTTTAATGGTTTCATCTGGCTTCAAAGCAAGAATGTCAGTTGAACGCAATATGCCTCGGGATTGCTCAACACCTTGAATCCGGAGAACGTAGGCGCCATTGGTTAACGCAGGATTATCAGTTAGCCGAATTTCGGGTAAAATAAGACCAAAAGTGGAGGCCACATGAGTTCTCATATTGGCGATGCGTGCATCAAGTCCAGTTCCAGGGTCTAGGACTAAATTCACTAGATCAGGCGCAAACTCTACGTGTATGTCGTCAAGTTCGAGTATATCGCCAAGTGATTTTTCATTTGTCACTACGGGTAGTAGATCGTCCGATGACATTTCCTCGGCTTCAAGAATTGGTTTCTTCTTTATCATGAAGGCCGCGACAGCTAGGCCAAGCCCACCAAGCATAAAAGGGGCAAGTGGAAGGCCGGGAACGAGGCCAAACATCACCATTAAGACGGCGACCGTGGCCAACGCAGCTGGATGCTTGCCCAGTTGATTGAAAATTGCAAGATCAGCTGCACCCTTTGCGCCTCCACGCGCAAGAAGGAGAGCTGAGGCGATTGAGATCACAACCGCTGGAATCTGGGAAACCAAACCATCGCCAACAGTCAAAATCGCGTAAGTCTCGAAGGCGTCAGAGAGCGGCATGCCGTGAACAACGAGTCCCATAACAAGCCCGGCAAGGAGATTAAGCAATGTAATGAGTAGGCCAGCGACAGCGTCACCCTTTACGAATTTTGAAGCACCATCAAGTGATCCAAAGAATGTTGTTTCAGCTAATTCTAATTCGCGACGTTCTTTAGCTTCCTGATGGGTGATGGCACCAGCGGACATATCGCTGTCGATCGCAAGTTGTTTTCCGGGCATTCCATCGAGAGCAAAGCGCGCTCCGACTTCTGCCATTCGCGTGGCACCCTTTGTGATTACCATAAAGTTGACTATCAAAAGGACACCAAACACAACAAGCCCAAGGAAAACACTGCCGCCCATTACGAATTGTGCAAAACCTTCGATCACGCCTCCGGCAGCGTGAGTTCCAGTATGACCTTGTCCAATGATCAGTTTTGTTGACGAAACATTCAGCGATAATCGCAACATAAGGGAGGCTAAAAGGATGGTTGGGAATGCAGAAAAATCTAAGGGTCGTTCGATAAATAACGTAATCGTAAAAATCAAAATAGCAAATGAGAAAGACGCCGCTAAACCGGCGTCAAGTATCCAGGCAGGCATAGGCAGGATCATCATGACAATGACAGCCATCAGCATTACGGTCAATAAAACTGTAGGGTTGAAAAAGGTGTTTGGGTTAAATTTCATTCTTACTGCATTCATGACATAAGTATTCACCAATAAGGAGAGTTTTACTCGATTTTTTAAGATCAGTTGATGTGGAAAATGGGCGAAAACGGCCTTGCCAACACCCTTTTCGAAAATTGGGGTACCTTTTCCACAGATTTTATTTGAATGGGGTGAGTTATATCAAAAAACCCAGTTATATGAAATTATTCAAGCATTTCGTACTTAGGCACACTGAATGTCGCGTGAAATACAAACTTGTCTCAATTTTCATCATACCTGACCTGGATCTCGTTCTGTGATGTGGTCATGATACGGATTGAGGAATTTATATTTAGTAAATACAAACTACGAAATGAATTATAGGCGATTGTATATTTGACAAGCCCGCTAGTCTTTGATTTTCCGGCGCGGTACATTTACCTTCGGCCGTTCTAGAATCTTGTAGAGCTGCTCGGTTACACGCCCTTCATGCCGCGCTTAAAGATGTTGTAGAAACCCTCAACCGTGTTCTTGTGGATTTCGCTATCGTTGTAATCGACATACTGACCAGCGCTGTGTTGGGTCTAACCGTGGGCGTCAAATACACGGCCAGCGCCGATGTTCTGATACTGGCTGGCTTCGTCGGTCATGACATAGGCTTCCTTGGCGATGTTCTCTCGCAGCGTAGGGATCAGCGTGGACTTCTTAAGGTCGTCCACAAAGACGGTTCAAACTGGAAAAAGCAGGTGCCTAGTAAACTAGGGGCACCTCAGGGAGCATCACGATCATAGGACTACATTTTTTATAAGCGCATGTCGGTTGGAATGTGAGCGATGGGTGAACCGGTCCCATTCGGCGGTGGTCGCCATCACTTTCACCATGATCTGTCTCAACCCCAGCCCCAGCGTGTCAGACCCACAGTCGATCTTTGGCGCAATCGATTTGATAGTCGAAGATTAACTGTCAAATTCACCCTGATGTTCGAACACCATTCGTTCAGCACGCTCGCGCAGTTCAGATGACTATTTATTTCCACACTTGTTCCGTCCCATAACCCAGATCCTTACTTTGGGATCTTCGGCATACAAGGAGCGGGTTAGCTACCAAAAGATTTTGAACTTGGTAAAAATCTCATGGGATTCATTATGTAAGGTTGATGGAGTTCTACGGCTGAGTTGTGCAATCAGGTTGCGTTCAATGTCACCTCAAGCGCGCTTACTGACGTGAAGATAGGTGAATGGCTGAAGCCAGTTTTGTCCAGCTGTAGATTGGGGTGCCGTTGGGCCAGCAGGCTGATGACTTCTTCGACCTCCATGGTGACGGCATAGCGCCCCACGCATGAGAAAATGCCACCCCCAAAATTGAGATGTGGTGGTTCGTCGGTACGGTCGATGTCAAAGCGGTCCGGTTGCGTATAATGGCGCGCATCCCAATGGGCGGCCCCGATGTTGGCAAAAACCGGCGTCCCTTTGGGCAGCAGTGTGCCTTCGATTTCTATGTCTTCCATCACTTCACGCGACGTGGAAATCGAGCGCGGGTGGAACCGCATAACTTCGCGCACAGCGGCAGGCACCAGCGTCGGGTCAGCGCCAAGGCGCGCCCAGACATCAGGTCGCGAGGCGAGCTCGATCAACGCGATGCCAATTTGGTGGGATGAATTGTCGGTGTTGGCCTCTGCCAGTTTCACGACCCAATTGCGTAAGTCGGAATCGGATAATTGCCCCGCATCAGTCGCGCGGATCAGGTCGGACAGTAGATCGTCCTTGAGATCTGCGCGCCGCTCCTTGATCCGTTCATCCACAAAATCAAGCAGCCCTTCGAACCCGGCGACAATGTCTTTTGTGTGCTGCGGGTCGCGTGTGTGAACCTGTTGCACAGTGTGTGAGGTGCGTGCCACGTAAGACGCATATTCAAACGGCGCGCCTGTCCAATAGCAATAAACTGCGGATGGGATCGGATCACAAAGGTGCGTAATCAGATCAACCGAAGTGTCAGTTGGGATCGCATCAATGACCCGCGTGATGACGTGTTTGATGTCTTTGCGGAACCTTTCCGACGCTTCGGGGCCCATCAGCTTGGTCACCGGGATGCGCAGGTTCCGGCGGCGCGGCCCACGGTTGTGATAAGAAATTGAGGCCCGCTTGTAATCCAACGCGCGCCCTTCAGGCAGACCCAGAACATCCATCAGTTTTGGGTGGCCCGTGCCAAGCTTGCGATCCACAATTGCGTGACGGCACAGGTCATAATCCAACAATTCCACACCGCGTTCGGAACGTGCGATTTTCCAACGACGCGCGCACTCAGCAAGCATCTTGAACGGGGCCGCTTGATATTCGGCAGCTTCAAAATCGATTTTGGGAAGGTCGTCGACGTGTCTCATGGAGCGTCCTTTCAACGGTGGGCCATTCAGATTTTGATCTGAACCGTGCCCTCTTTGGTGCGGGTTTCGAATGTTATCATGGGGCGTGTTGCAGGCGGACTAACGGGTTTGCCGTCCCGCACATCAAAGGCGCCCTGGTGCAACGGGCATTCTATCACGTGGCCGTCAAAGTACCCGTTGCACATGTCTGCCCCACCGTGGTTGCACAGGGCCATCGACGTATAGACGCCGCTTGGTGTGTCATAAACTGCCAGCTTGCGCGCGCCCAAAGTGACGGGCGTTACCCATCCGGTTTCAAGTTGATCGACCGTTATAACATCGGTCCAGAATTTTTCGCGGGCCATGTTGCTAGCAACCTTTTTCGCGCGTTTTGTGCGCATGGATTTGACGCAGGATATCGACATGCGCCCCGATGTACCCGCCGGACTCGACATGAATATGATCTTTGAGCTTTTCGTGCAGTTTGGGAAGGGTGTGAAACGGCACGGACGACACATAGTGATGTTCGGCGTGGTAGTTCATGTTCCACCCCAAGAACCGCCAAGGCAGGGACACAAGGTTCGTGCGGGTGTTTTCATGCATTTGTGGGACCGTGGGGCGGCCAACATGTTCGGTCATGCGGATAAAGCGCATCACCGGTTCGCCCAAAACCACCGGAATAACCCAAAGCCAGATCAGCCCCCACCAGCCGGTGATGGCCATCGCCGCGAACACCGCAGCATATGCGCCAAGCATGACACGCGCATCGCGGTAGACGGCTGCGTGTTCTTCTTGCGGAATGAACTTGAGTTCACCATCGCTAAGGGTGCCACGGGCATGACGGAAAACTTCCGTGAATTTATTACGCCAATACGGGATCGCCGTCAGATAAAACAGGTATTCGCCATAGGTTGTTGGCGTTGGGATCTGTTCGGGATCTTCACCCGT
The DNA here is from genome assembly GCF_039940735.1 of Tateyamaria sp. GTDB lineage: Bacteria > Pseudomonadota > Alphaproteobacteria > Rhodobacterales > Rhodobacteraceae > Tateyamaria. The sequence continues at coordinate 31,064 of NZ_JBDVGB010000060.1, read as the reverse complement.
GACTTGGGTAAACGTGTGGTGGTCGCAATGTTCATACCGAAAAAAGCGATGCGGCAGCATGATGATGAACCCGCAGATTTGCCCGGCAATGTCGTTGTATCGGCGGGTACGGAAAACGGTATAATGCACGCATTCATGTTGCAGCGAAAAATGGTGTACCATTACGATCCCCTGCACAAACATCGCAGGCCAGATCAGCCATGAATTCCATGCAAGGATCACCAAGGTCGTGGTGCTTGCCAAGACCAGCGCCCAAATCGCCAAGTGCTGAAACGCGGCAGCGTCTGAACGTTGCATCAGGTCTTTCAACTCTGCGCGGGACAGTTTGCCTTCGGCCAAGGCTTGGGTCAGTGGCGTTACAATGGGTTGCGTCATTGGCCATCCTGACAGGTTAGAAAAAGGCGATCATGCATGCGGGCGTTTCCTATTTTTCCAGACGTCGAAACAGCATCGACAACCCAAAACAGATCACAAAGTAAAAGGCGGCGGCCGTCAGCCATGCCTCAAATATCAGGCGGGTCGACGCGACAAGTTCTACGGTTTTGAACGTCAAGTCCGGCACCGAAATCAGCGACACAAGCGAGCTGTCCTTGATCAGAGTGATGAACTGATTGGCCATAGGCGGCATGACCTTTCGTAAGGCCTGCGGCAGCACGATATAGCGCATTTCTTGAAAGCGGTTCATCCCAATCGATCGTGCGGCCTCTCGTTGGCCGTTGTCGACAGATTGTATGCCTGCGCGCACAATTTCACCGACAAATGCGCTTTCAAACAGGGCAAGAACGATGACGCCAGAAATCAACGCAGGAAACCGGCGCATGTCGCCAAAAAAGAACACCCAAATCTCGGCGTCGTCGCTGCGGGCAATGCCGCGCGCCCAGCGGTCTAGGTTTAACGCGGTAATCAGTTGTTCGGACAGGAAAAAGAAGAAGATAAAGATGATCACAACGGGCGGTACATTGCGCAGAAACTCAAGATAGGTGCGCGCCAGCATGCGGATCGTGAGATTGTTCGCGCATCGTGCGATGCCCAAAACCACCCCAAGGATCAACGCAAGGATACTGGAATAAATGGCAATGCGGATCGTGGTATAAAGCCCTTGGATCAACAGGTTTGCGACCCAAGCGTCTTCGCTTTCTTTGTAGCGGTACAGATAATTCGGGATTTTATCCCAGCGCCAGTTATAATTTAGCGCCGTTCCCATGCGCGCCGCAATGATGACCGCCAGCGTAATGACGACACACAAGATGACATAGTCCATCCAATGTAGGCGTTTGAGGAACTTGAGCATAATGGGTTTCCAGCGACGAAGTTAGACGGGCCACGATAGGCCCGCCCATGTGTTAATTATTGCTCTGCAACACTGTCTTTCCAGTCGTTGCCACGGAACCAATAGTCGTGACGTTCCTGCATCCAGCCTGTGCGGGTTTTGATACCGATCCAGTTGTTAAAGAAGTTTTCAGCATCCGGGTCACCCTTGCGGAATGCAAAGCCTTCGCCCGCCGCTTGGAACGCTTGATTAAAGGGCACGTTCACCGTTTCAGAATAAAGGCGCGCGTATTCGGACGGGGACGGTTCAGCGCCCATTGTCGCGTGCACGTTGCCGTTCAGGACCTCTTGATCGGCAGCGCCGTCTTCGTCGAACAGTAACAGTTCAGCTTCGGGGAACATTTCAGCAATCACAGTCGCTGGCGTGGCACCACGGCGCGCCGAGAAAGTCACATCGGGGCTGTTGTAGTCTTCAAGCGCAAAGCCCTTGGTCAACTCGTTATTGGCCAAAATCGTCAGGCCGGAATACGCGTAAGGGTCTGAAAACGCGACGGTCAGGTTGCGCTGCGGTGTGATCGTCATACCCGAAATGATGACATCGAATTTGCCTGACACCAGCGCCGGGATGATACCGTCCCACGCGGTCGGAACGAATTCGACCTCGACACCCATGTCCTTGGCCAATTCGCGACCCACATCCAATTCGAACCCAACCAAATCACCGTTCAGGTCACGCATGGACCAAGGGCGGAAAATGGAAAGGCCAATGCGCAATACACCGTCTTGCTTGATGGTCTCAATGACCGACGCGCTCGACAGCGCTTGGCTGGCGTTTTGTGCCGCGGCGGGCAGCGTGAAGGCGACCGTTGTGGCCGCGGCAAGGGCAAGCCCGGCCATACGTCTTGTGAAGTTCATGGATTTTCTCCTTGGTAAGTTTGCTAAGTTTGAACTGTGTATTTTGCTTCGATCGGCGAGACGCCGATCGATAAGATCAAGGTCAGGACAAGATAAACGGCTGCGATGGTGAACCAGATTTCAAAGCTCATGTAGGTATCTGAAATTAGATTCCGGCCTATGGTCGTCAACTCGACAACCGCGATGACGCTGACGATGGCCGAGCTTTTGATCAGGTGGACCATTTCACCCGTCATGGGGGGCAACATGAATTTCACCGATTGGGGCAGGATAATATAGCGGTAGGTCTGCGCCTTTGACATGCCGATAGATTTCGCGCCTTCCCATTGGCCCTTGGGGACCGAATTGATCCCTGCGCGGAAAATTTCCGAGATCAACGCCGCGTGAAACACCGCCAGGCACATGACGCTGGCCGTATAGCGATCAAGGTCGAACACTGGGCCAAGCACGTAGTAAAACAGGTACAAAAGCACCAAGATCGGCATGTTGCGCACGAATTCAAGAAAGCCGACGGCCACAGCGCCCCCGACAACCAAACCAGACAGCCGCAACAGGGCGACAATCAGGCCAAGAAGGGTCGCAAAGAAGAACGCAGTGACCGAAAGCTGAATGGTTTTGACAAGACCCACCATGATCTCGCCCCATTGAAATCCGTCATCCGTCAACCTGTAGAAATACTGCGGCATCCGATACCATTGCCAATTGTATCCCATCGCTTGCGCCCCTGAATAGGCCAGCCAAAAAATCCCGAAAACGACAATCAGATACAGGCCGACAGCGACCGGCACGGCATTCAAGAACGACTTGATGTTTTTTGGGGTTCTCCTTGGCATCTAATGTTCCAGAATTTGACCAAGGAAAGCGCGACAACGGTCACTTTCAGGGTTGGTAAAGAACTTCTCTGGCGGGGCAACTTCCACGATTCGCCCCTCTTCCATGAAGACCATCGTGTCGGCGACCTTGCGTGCAAAGCCCATCTCGTGCGTGACGCACACCATGGTAATCCCAGTTTCCGCCAATTCGACCATCACATCGAGAACCTCGTTGATCATTTCGGGGTCCAACGCGGATGTTGGTTCATCAAACAGGATGATCTGCGTTTTCATGCAAAGCGACCGCGCAATCGCGACCCGTTGTTGCTGCCCTCCGGACAATTGAGCGGGGTATTTGTCGGCTTGTTCAGGAATGTGGACCCGTTCGAGGTATTTACGGGCGCGCGTTTCGGCCTCTGCTTTGCTGATTTTTTGAACCTTGATGGGGCCAATTGTCAGGTTTTCGAGGATGGTCAGATGCGGAAACAGGTTGAATTGTTGAAAGACCATGCCGACTTGTTGGCGCAGACGGATCAGGTCTTTGCTGTCTTCTTCAACCTCAAGCCCATCAACAACAACCGTACCGGAATTGTGGATTTCCAATCCGTTCAAACATCGGATCAGGGTGGATTTTCCGGACCCTGACGGACCGCAAATCACGACACGCTCACCTTTGCTCACCTTAAGATCGATATCCCGAAGCGCCTGGAAATCGTCGTAAAATTTAGCCACACCCGATACTGAAATCATCTGTTCGCGCATTGCATCAGTCACCAGTTAGACCGTTTTTGATTACGCTTGAACCAGTTGGATAAGCATCTCTAGGGCGTCCTCAAGGTCTTGTGGCTGTTCGATCCCTCGGGAAATCATCATGGCGCCTTCAAGGCTGGAAACAAACATTTTGGCAAACTTCGCGGCGTCTAAGTCGGTGCGAAATTCCCCTGTGGTTTGCCCATCGCGCACAGCACTTTCGACCCATTCGTTTTGCGCGGTGAAGAACACTGCGACTTCGGTTCGAACTTGGTCGGGCAACGATGCCACGTCGGCTGCCAACATGCCCCCCAAACACAACCGCCCATGTTCGCGCAGGGTCGTGACAAACAGGCCCCCATATGCGCGCAGCAGATCCGTGGCTGTATCGGCCTCAAGCTGTGCGACGGCTTCTTTGAAGGCCTCATTATAGGCCTGCGCCGTCGCCTCTGCCAAATCTGCCTTGGTTGCATAGTGATAGTGAATGCTTGCGCTTTTGATGCCCACGCTTGCGGCAACATCGCGAAAGCTAAAACCGTTAAATCCGCGATCCATGATCAGCATGCGCGCTGATTCCAAAATGTCCAAAGCCTTGCTTGAGGGATTAGCTGCTGACATCACGATCTCCTTACCTACCTAGTGCTAGATAGACTGTTGACAGGGGGAATGCAAGCTTCTAGCAATTGCCTACCTAGTACTTGATAGACAGAGGGATAACATGTCAAATCTTAAACTGAACCGACGTTCATTGCTGATCGGCAGTGCTGCAACGACACTGGCAGCACCAAGCATCGTCAGCGCGAATATTCTTGGCGGTGGCCCGCTTGGTCAGGGCACGACGCCTCTCAAGCATGGCATTGTAACCGTTGCCGATTTTGGTGACGTTAAGATCCACAGCTACCAAAGCCCTGACTTGACCGGCTGTGTAACCACGCATGTTATCGAAACGCCTGAGCGTCTTGTATTTGTGGATGGTCAGCGTTCTGTCATTTACGGACAAGAGGTCCGTGACTACGCCGAAGCCACAGGCAAGCCGGTTGATCGCATGATCATTTCGCACCTGCACCCCGACCACTGGTTTGGTGCCTATCAGTTCCGCGATGTGCCGATCTATTCCTTTGCTGAAACGCAGGCCGAAATTGACCAGTTGGGTGAGTTCTTTATCGAAATCAGCATCGAGTCGTTGGGCGAACACGTGCCACCAACAAAAGTTGTGCCAAACCGTGTGATCGAACATGGCGCAACCGAAGTCATCGACGGCGTCACCTTCGAATTCCGTCACGTGACGGATGCGGAATCTGACAACATGATGACGATCTACCTGCCAGATCAGAAGGTCCTGATCGCGCAAGACATGCTGTACAACAACTGCCACTTGTTCTGTGGTCACGGCAACTTTGACGGTTGGAAAACAGGCTTGCTGGATATGCAAAAAGACACGTCATTCGACCTTGTCTTGCCGGGTCACGGCCCAACAGCCGGATCACGTCAGGCCATCGATGATGCTTTGGTCTATCTTGATTACACGCAAGCTGCCTATGCCAAGGCCGCCACGGGTGATGAGCTGAAGGCGGCAATTCTGGAACGTTATCCATCCTATCTTGCGGCTGGTTTGGTCGACATCCAAAACCTGTTCTTGTTCCCGAAAACATAAACCAAAAATCACCGCGGGCCCGCACCTTGTGCCCGCGGTGACATTTGCCCTACCGTAAGTATACAACGCGTTTTCGTAACACATCGGAGAGAAGCATGACTGGTCCCTTAAACGGTGTGCGCGTTATTGATTTGACCACAGTTATTTCCGGACCGCTGGCCACTATGACATTGGGCGACCAAGGGGCCGATATCATCAAGATCGAACAGCCCAATGGGGGGGATTTTTCCCGCCATGTTGCGACCCGTCGCGGCGGGATGTCTGCATCGTTTTTGAACAATAATCGCAACAAACGATCCGTCACGTTGGATTTGAAAACAAAAGACGGCTTGAACGCGGTGCAATCGATGGCCGCGCAATCCGATGTGTTCATCCAAAACTTCAGACCCGGCGTCGCCGACCGCCTTGGGCTCGGGTATGACGCATTATCAGCGCTTAATCCCAAATTGATCTATGTCTCAATTGCGGGTTTCGGACATTCTGGTCCGTTGGCGCATAACCCCGTCTACGATCCGTTGATCCAAGCGATTTCCGCCCTCACAACCGTGCAGGCCGGATCGGACGAGGACCGCCCCCGCCTTGTGCGCACCATCCTGCCCGATAAGCTTACAGGTATCCAAACAAGCCAAGCCATTGCTGCCGCACTTTTTGCCCGCGAACGGACTGGTGAAGGACAGCACATTCAGATTTCCATGTTGGACGTGATCATCGCCTTTTTGTGGAGCTCGGATATGAACGGCCACACATTTGTCGGTGACGAGTTGGAGCGCGAAGAGGCGCAATCCTACATCGATCTGATCTATGAGGTGGCAAATGGGTTTGTCAGTATTGCGGTGATGCAAGACAAGCAGTGGAAAGGGTTCACAGAGGCGGTCAGCCGTCCTGATCTTTTGGATGACCCACGGTTCGCCACGCCAGAGTTGCGCGAAGTCAATCGTGATGCCCGCCTTGAAGCGATCCAAGATGCGGTCAAAGGCTATGACATCGCAGATCTTGTGAAACTTTTGGATGCTCAGAATGTGCCGAACGCGCCGGTTCTGACACGCACACAGATGCGCCAACACCCGCAGGTTTCGGCCAATGGGGTTGTCGTCGAAACCCTGCATCCCATCGCGGGCCTGTTGCGTCAGGCCCGCCACCCGTCTCAATTTTCTAAAACGCCTGCAACAATACGTCGTCCCGCACCAGCGTTGGGGGCTCATACCCTCGAGGTTCTGGCCGAATTTGGGATTTCCACATCTGGAGACACAGATAAATCTTGATCGATTGCGCTTAAGAAAAAGGGCGGATTGGCATCGCAGAACTGCCAAGATGCAAAAGTGTTACAAAGGCATTCGCTCGCGGTTTCCTTAAGTCATGAGAGGTTGAAAAGGGGCGCTACCTTCGCCCCTTATTTTTCTTTTTCATCCAAAATGGCGGTGTGTCACCCGCTATCATGCAGCCGTAAGGATCGATGTAGTCGACAATCTCAGCCAGACCAAAGCTGTTGATCTGACGCACGACATTGGCCGCGTTTTTGTACGACGACGGCAGTTCAGGCGCATCAACGGCACCGGCCGGAAAATGGATATCCAATCCTGCCATCTCAGCCACCAACGCTTGCTCTGCTGTTATGTTCGCCATCCGGCGCTTATCCGACAAGCTAAAGCGCTTTTTGTCACTGGTTTGCACAATCTCGACAAGTTGACCTTAGCTTATTGGTAAATCGTGGTCGGCCAATGCCGTCAACAACACATCCACCGCCACCCACCCTTGTGAATCGAGTGTGAGGTCAAGCTTCTTTGGTGTGTGGCGCAAAACCTGCGCTAACAATCGGCTCACCCTTTGTAAGTGCTTTTTCTCTTTTTTGTCATCTTCTTTAATTCTCTTGGGCGGACAGATTTCCGACCCATTTCTTATGATAAAACGTCATGCGTTCTTGCACGGAATTTGCTTTGTCATTGGTCAGTAACGTGACCAAACTGTCGTCTTCAGGTGCCCCGACCGTGATCAGATAATCAGCGGCCAGGTTGCGCAGTTTGGCGCTTTTGTCGTGACCGATGTGACGCAGGACCATCGCACGGGTTGTCGGTGAAACCTCTACTACTCGGTTGCCCCGACGCGGAACTTTGCGACGTAGGTTAAAGACCTTGTCATGCCAGATCCAATCATAACCTTCGATCCAACGGGCGTGTCCAGTCAACAAGGTCTCGACGGCTACAGCACGTACAAATATCGATTGGGCACGCAGCGCCAAGTCGGGCAAAATCCAATCGTAGTGAGGACTACGCAAAAGTTGCCGTAACGAACGTGCCAACGGCCCAGTTGCAGTTTCCACGAACGTGGTTTTGACAAGCAACGGCCAATCATAATGGGCCACCAACATCTGCGCCACTGCTGCACCACCGCGTTCCCAACGGGCAACACGCTCCAGCACAAACAGGCAAAGCGGAACCATCTCCGCCAGATCTAACTTCGGTAGAACACTCTCAAATCGCGCAAAAGCGGCCTTTCTAACTGGAGCCGCCCAATCGTTGCACCGCAGTAGAAGTGCCGTCAACGCGGCCGTGTCTTCCATTGGTGCAACCTGCACGGCACGTTCACGCAGGTGCCCATCTGCGGCATGTATTGCAAGCAAAGCAATGTTCGGGTTTTTGGCAAATTGCACGTCCCAATCAACAGAACCTGACTTAGTAAACCACGAGGTTATTCCGAATGCAGCCCGCGCTGGTGCACGATACGCTTTATTACGAAACGGTCGATCTAGTTGGGCCAATTGCTGCGGGCTTAAAAGTTTGCGACGCTTTTCAAACAAAGACAGCGCAAATGGATCAAGCTTGCCATTTGCAACCTGCCACGCGGCATCAAAACGAGATATGTCTTTGTTCAGTTTCATCTTCTTTACTCTCAAATCACACTACATACCGAACATGGCATTTACAGGATGAATTTCCGCCAGATTTCTTTGGCTGGCTTTGCACTAGCACGGGCCTGAGGGGCCCCACGATGGGCTATACCCTCCTGCAAACTTGTCGACATTTCTGGCAATGGTCCCCCGCGACAAAGGTTCGGCGAAACGGTATCGGCTCTACCAACTGAGCTACTCTGAGAAGTGAAATCAGAGACGGAATTCGAATCCGCAACCCTATCATTAATGTAGTTCTACCAGCATTTTCCGGATTATGTTCCTTTCAAAACGTTCCAGGATGTCGGCACTTTCATGCTTAAATTCAATAGGTTAGGTCAGACGGGCAAGGAGTTCGTGAGACGGCTCATTCAACAGATGTAGTCCCACTGGCATTCCGCCTGACCCTATATTTTAGACCTCCACAGACTTGATTTGGCCGACCCAGTGGCCTTGCCCCATCTCTCCGTTCGCAAAAGCCGCGATTTGACCAAATACCGCGTCCGAGAAGGGACGGACATGAATAACATGCCAATGCCTGCCTATTGATCACCAGTGGGCACCCGGCTTTCTGCAACGCTGAGAACTGCAGCTTCGAGCCCAATGTTCTATTAACCGAACCTTGTACCGATGTCCGCTTTGTTGACTTGGGCTGTTTAACGGTAGCTATAATAAAAAGCGTGAGTTAGACGTTCCCAATAAGTGAGGCTGTTTGGCTCAGACAAGCCCGGTGATCCTCCGGTTTTTGCAATGTACGCCCGGCCGAATGGTGAACATGATGACTAAAACTATACTGCTAACCGGTGCGAGCCGAGGCATCGGCCATGCCACGGTAAAGAAGTTCACGAAAGAAGGTTGGCGGGTTCTGACCTGCTCACGTCAGGCGTTCGATGACAATTGTCCTTGGCCGGGTGGGCAAGAAAATCATATCCAGCTTGATTTGTCCGATCCGGCAGACACGATAAATGCAGTCGAGATCATTCGAGATCGTCTAGACGGTAAGTTGCATGGGTTGATCAACAACGCGGGTGTGTCGCCTAAGGGTCCTGACAATACGCGACTGAATACAATGAATACCGACCTCATGGACTGGGGAAAGGTCTTCCATGTTAATTTCTTTGCGCCTGTTGTCTTGGCTCGGGGTTTAAAAACAGAACTTATGGAGGCTAAAGGATCCATCGTAAATGTGACCTCAATTGCAGGGTCTCGCGTGCACCCCTTTGCCGGTGCCGCCTATGCAACATCAAAGGCAGCTCTTGCTGCCCTGACACGGGAAATGGCGCATGATTTCGGGCCATTCGGTGTCCGTGTTAACGCAATTGCACCAGGTGAAATAGAAACGTCCATTTTGTCCCCCGGCACCGATAAAATTGCTGAAAAATTGCCTTTGCAACGTATGGGCAACCCCGACGAAGTCGCAGACGTGATTTTCTTTTTGTGTTCGGACGCATCTTCTTATGTCAGCGGTACAGAGATCGAGATTAATGGCGGACAACATGTTTAAATCGATGGGGCTCAGGTCAGATGTTTGAAGTAAAGGCTTGATTATTCTGTCGTAGCCAACGGTATCGTTCGGGCGGACTGGCGAAAAAGGGCTATGGTTCAATCGCAGCGAATGCACACTGTGTCTGACCTATGACCATTAGCCTGTCAGACATCTGTGCTCACAACGAGCGACTACGTTGTTAAAGTTGATCAGTTACGAAAGTGCGTTGGGCTTGTGCTTGGAAGGTGCTGCTCTCATCGCACCAACTAAGAGCAGCAAAGATCTGGCGACTAAACGTCGGGAATTCATGGTGATCCGACTACTGTGGTATCAACGCGTTACGCACACTCTCCCTCGCAACTTCAATGAATGATTAGATTTCAACTGATGTCTTCTAGGCAAATAGCTTCATACCGAAGTTCAATTCTTTGGTCCGAAACAGGATCATAAAGTTCGGCGCGAAACTCAGCAGCCGGACGGACACCACCGATCGCTGGAAGCGTTCCGCACAGCATTGCCGAGTTATCGGTTTTTTCGATGTGTGCGCAAAGCGTTGCGAGCGGCAGAATCTGTTCCAGGCTGCCATCCTGATACAACACCCAATTTCCGTCCTCTTTTATCCATGAGCGTAGCTTCAGCTGATCGGCATGATCACGCACTTGGTTGAAATCCCACAACGTCGTGGCACAGACCTTCGCGCAAACTTGTTTGGATGCAGCAACGGATATGGTTTCGAGCTTTCGATCCGTATGATCAGATGCCAGCCCCAACCATAATTTCCCGCCATGATTAACCAAAAATGGTTCTGCTTCGCCAGATGTCGCGGTCCCTAGGACTTGAACAGTGTCAGCTTGGGTCAACAACCCATTCGACACTTGATAAAACAGTGGGGTTGTCGACGGAGGAGCAACACCAATTTCGGCCAATTCATCAATGTGGTGCTGAACTGCTGCCTGATCGCGCCCTGTCCAACCCGCCACGACAAGACGCCCGATAACAGCATCAAATTGCGTGGATCCTATGGAAAACTTCATAATTTCGTCCCCTTCATTTGTTTCTTAAACGGCCCATCGCAAGACCAGTGTGTATGCACTTCACCTCACGAGGCAATTTACGAGCACCGCATTGCGGGCCTCACTTTATCTTTCCGTAACCACCACCGCCGGGTGTTTTCATCACAAACACGTCGCCAACCGCGAGCTGTGCCTCATCGTTGCCTCCCAGTTCATTGATTTGGCCGTCCGCCCGTTCGATACTATTTTTACCGACGCGACCCGCTGCGCCACCAGCGGTGCCATGCGGTCCAACTTTGCGATGCGACGACAGAACTGTCACTGTCATCGGTTCGAGAAAGCGCAACCGCCTTACAATCCCGTTCCCGCCGACAAATTCCCCAAGGCCACCCGAGCCATTCCGGATTGAAAACTCATCAACCCGCACAGGAAACCGCGTCTCCAACACTTCGGGGTCCGTCATGCGTGTATTGGTCATGTGACTGTGAACCGCACTTGTGCCATGGAATCCATCGCCGGCCCCGGTGCCGCCACAAATGGTTTCGTAATTTTGATGCACATCGTTGCCGTAAACAAAGTTATTCATGGTGCCTTGGCTGCCTGCAATGACGCCAAGCGCGCCATACAGTGTGTCTGCGATAGCTTGACTGACCTCTGTATTGCCCGAAATCACAGCGGCAGGCGCGGTAGGGTTGATCATACTGCCTTCAGGAACAACGAGGTTCAGAGGTTTAAGGCATCCCTCGTTCATTGGGATGTCGCTGCCGACTAAAGTGCGGAACACATATAAGACAACCGCGCGACAGATCGCCATTGGCGCGTTGTAATTAAATTCATTCTGCCCAGAGGTTCCGGTGAAATCGATGGTCGCTTGCCGCGCCGATCTATCAACCGTAATCGCCACCTTGATCTGATCTCCATTGTCGAGCGGATAGGTGAAATCACAATCGCGCAGCACATCAAGTACACGGCGCACGCTTTCTTCGGCGTTGTTCTGCACGTGCGTCATGTAGGCGTGCACAGTGTCCAAGCCAAACTGCTGAGTGATCTTCGTCAATTCACTAGCGCCCGTCGCATTGGCGGCAATCTGAGCGGACAGATCAGCCATATTCTGATCGATATTGCGGCAAGGGTATTGGCCAGAGGCAAGCAATTCGCGTGTTTGAGCATCGCGCAATTGGCCTTGCTGCACCAATAGGAAATTGTCGATCAGCACGCCTTCGTCTTCGATGACGCGGCTGTCTGGCGGGGCTGAACCCGGCGTTTTGCCGCCAATGTCTGCGTGATGCCCCCGGCTGGCGACGGTGTAGATGATCCGCGTACCAACCTCGTCGAAAACAGGTGTGATGACCGTCACGTCAGGCAAATGGGTGCCGCCGTTAAAGGGATTGTTCATCATGAACACGTCACCGGGGCGGATCTTGCCTGCGTTTTGGCGTAAGATGACCCGCACGCTTTCGGACATAGAGCCTAAGTGAACAGGAACATGCGGCGCGTTGGCGACTAGATCGCCTGCTTCATCAAAGATCGCGCAAGAAAAGTCATAGCGTTCCTTGATGTTGACCGAATAGGCAGTGTTGGCAAGCGTCGCCCCCATCTGATCTGCGATTGACATGAACAGGTTATTGAACACCTCCAGCATGACCGGATCGACCGATGTACCGACGGCCTCTTGGCGCGCAACCGTAGCTGTTCGGCGCAGCACGAGGTTTCCTCCGTTCACGCATTCTGCTTCCCATCCCTGTTCAAGGATGTTGGTGCCTGTTGGTTCAGTTAGGATGGCCGGACCTTGAACGATCTGTCCCGTGCACATTGTTTTCCGGTCAATCACCGGCACATCGCGCACCTTACCGTTTGACCACATTTGAGAACGCTTGGGGGCAACCGCTGCCCCATCTACATCAGGTAAAGTCACGGGTTCACCCGTCGCCCCGATCGCTTCGGCGGTCAGGACATCGATCAGCAACGTTGCGTTTTCAGGAACAAACCCGAACCTTTGCTGATGTGCCGCCTCAAACGCTTTTGTCATTTGGTTCATAGTGCCAAATGGCACTTCAATGGTTTGTTGCGCACCGTCCGGGCGGATATGCGCCATCGCCGCTGTGGTGATCTGTTCCAGCGAGATACCCTGACCAACAACCTCGGCCTTGGTGATGGCTGTTAGTCGTTCCAGAACAACCTCGGCGTCTTTGATCTGATCAAAACCTAATCCAAATTGATGTTCACGCATCGCGCGCACATCGGCCAAGCCCATACCAAAGGCTGACAAAACGCCCGCAAACGGATGGATGAAAGCGCGTTCCATCCCAAGCGCATCAGCCACCAAGCACGCGTGCTGCCCGCCCGCCCCACCAAAGCAGTTCATGGTGTATTTGGTGACGTCATAACCACGTTGAACGCTGATCTTCTTGATTGCGTTTGCCATGTTTTCCACGGCGATCCGCAAAAACCCTTCGGCCAATTCTTCGACTGACATGTTGCCGCCGATTTCTTTAGCAAGGATTTCGAACTTTGCCCGTACGGCATCGACATCCAATGGTTGATCGGCGTTCGGCCCAAAGACGGGTGGGAACAGATCTGGCTGCAATTTACCAAGCAGCACGTTGCAATCCGTCACTGTCAGAGGACCACCACGCCGGTAAGCCGCAGGGCCGGGATTTGCCCCGGCACTTTCGGGGCCAACCTGCATACGACCATCGCGGTAGGACAAGATTGACCCGCCACCCGCCGCAACAGTGTGAATAGACATCATCGGCGCACGCATCCGCACACCTGCGACTTCGGTTTCAAAACTACGTTCGAATTCGCCCGCGTAGTGGCAGACGTCCGTGGACGTGCCACCCATGTCAAAACCGATCAGCTTGTCGAAGCCAAGTTCAGCCGCCGTGCGGACCATGCCCACAACACCGCCGGCGGGACCAGACAAGATCGCGTCGCGCCCTTCGAACAAGGACGCATCGGTCAGGCCACCGTTTGAGCGCATGAACATCAAACGTTCGCAGCCACCTTTTGCTGTGCCCAATGCGTCAGCGACCTGTTTAACATAGCGCCCTAAGATCGGCGACAGGTAGGCATCGACCACGGCGGTATCGCCGCGCGAAACGATCTTGATGAGGGGGCTTGCCTGGTGGCTGAGGGAAACTTGGGTGAAGCCAGTTTGTTCCGCTATCTGCCCCAGTCTTTGTTCATGATCGGGAAAACGATAGCTGTGCATCAAGGCAATCGCGACGGAACGATATCCACTACCATATGCGCGCTTTAACGTTGCACGCGCATGGGTCGTATCAAGCGTTGTTATGATCTTGCCATCTGCGCCGATCCGTTCTTCGATCTCGATCGCATCATCATAAAGCAATTCAGGCAGTTCGATATTAAGATCAAACAACCGCGGACGGTTCTGAAACCCGATACGCAATAGATCCCGCATGCCTTTTGTGATCAGCAGCAACGTCCGTTCGCCTTTGCGTTCCAATAAGGCATTGGTCGCAACCGTTGTGCCCATCTTCACGGCACCGATTTGACCACTTGGGATGGCGTCATCCGGGTCGAGCCCCAACAACTCACGAATACCATGAACGGCAGCATCAGGGTAAACTTCGGGGTTTTCAGACAGCAATTTATGCGTCCGCAAGTCGCCCTTTGGCGTCTTGGCCACGATGTCTGTAAATGTGCCGCCACGATCTACCCAGAATTGCCACATGAGGCATGTCTCCTTTGTTTGCGGGCGTGTTTCGGCCCGCAGTATTTTGGTTTTGAAAGGAAGGTCTTTTACTGCAATGCGTTTGGCAGAAAGAGTGCGATGCTTGGGAATGCGATAAGCAGGAAGGCCATTGCCAACATGGTTAGGCAGTATGGCAACGCGCCCAGCATGACTTCATTCAAACTGCCAGATTTGCGAGCGCCCTGCACCACATATAGGTTCAGACCAACCGGTGGCGTGATTAACGCCATTTCGATGAGAACGATCATCAAGATGCCAAACCAAACAACATCATACCCTTGGGCGGCGACCAACGGGACGATAATCGGAATGGTCACAACCATCAGCGACAGCGTTTCGATAAAAAACCCCAAGACGATGTAAAGGACGACAACAACAAGGATTGTCTTAAGCGGCGTCAGACCAAGGCCCGTCATGAATTCTGTTAATTCGCGGCCTAGCCCAGCCGAGGCGAGCGTGAAGTTGAGGAAAGAGGCCCCAATTACGATCAGCATGATCATGGATGTGATCTTGACCGTGCCCGTCAGGCTTTGAGTGATCATTGACCACGACACGCCACCAAACACCAAGGCAATAACGAATGATCCTGCGACCCCGACTGCCGCGGCCTCTGTTGGGGTCGCCCAACCAGCATAGATCGAACCAACAATCATACCAAACAAGATCAGGATCGGAACCAGATCGATAAGAGCACGTAGCATTTGTGCAAATGGGAACGTGCGGCGCGTGCCACCCAAATCGGGACGGATCAGGCAAATAACCACGGTAATCGCCATAAACCCAATCGCGAGGGCAATGCCCGGAATGAGGCCCGCCAGGAACAATTGCGGGATCGATGATTGGGTCAGAAACCCATAGACAATCAGATTGATCGACGGTGGGATCATGATGCCCAAGGTGCCGCCAGCTGCAATTGCGCCCGAAAACAGTTTGGGATCATAACCCAATTTTTCTGCTTGCGGCATCGCCACTGTCGCCACAGTTGCAGCTGTTGCCACGGATGATCCTGATGTGGCTGAAAACATCGTCGCCGTTGCCACATTGGCATGCACCAATCCGCCCGGAAGCCAAGACACCCAACGATCCAAAGCCGCATAAGTCCGGGTTGCAACCCCGCTGCGCACAAGGATTTCGCCCAACAGAACAAAGAACGGGATTGCGATCAGGGTCGTTGAATTCGAAGACGACCAAACCATATTGCCAAGGCCGCGCGTCAACGGAAAGCTTGAGAAAAACGTATCAATCCCAAAACCTAAAAGGAACAACACAATACCAACGGGGATAGACAGCGCGAGCAATCCCAACAGCCCGACAGAGACATAAGCGATCATTGCAATGTCTCCTGCTCAGCAAACGCGCCAACGAAATTTTCCGTCTCGGAATGGCGGCGTTTCAGCAAAAGGCTTAGAGCCGCAAGCGTCGTCAAAGTTGTCATCAATGCGAACCAGACCCAGCCTGCAAACCATGGCAACTGCACCCAGACAAGCGGTGTTTCCAGCGGGGTGTTTGCCCGTGATCCATTGTTGATGGACCGTGCTAACACGGGCCACGCTTTGATCGCGATTGTGACGACAACGCCCGACATCACAATCATAGAAAAGACATCAAACAACGCGCGTTTAAAGCCATCTGCACGACTGCGTAAAAGGTCAATTCGGACATGCCCCAACTCAAGCAACGTATAGGACATGCCCCACGAGGTCGCGAGCGCCATAGCGTAGCCCGCTATCTCTTCAGTGCCGCCAAAGGACGTACCGATCTGGCGCATAATGATGTCTGCCAGCACAAATCCTGCGCAAAGCAGCAAGCCAAAGCCAACAACAAGGGCGACCCCTTTGTTGATAACTCTCAGGCTATGTATCATTTTGAGTTCCATGCTTCAGTACGCCCTTTGACCGGTCGATTAGTTGATTGTTACGCCAACAACTTTACCAACGCTGTCATTCCAGCGCTGCGCCCAATCACCACCGGCACGCTCGGCCCAATCTGGCAGAACTTCGCTGGTCAGAATGTTACGCGCAGTGTCAAAGTCCGCGTCGCTGACGTCAACAAGAGTCATAGAGCGCGCATCACCCGATGGGCATTCGCCATTGCCGGTGAGGCAAGCGATGTCGTTGACCAATGCATTTTGTGCGCTGGCCCATGCAGGGTCTTCAAACCCGCTGACGACTTCGCTTGAGATGAGGGCCTGCGTATCCGCGTCCAAGCTGTTCCACTTATCCAGGTTGATCGCAGTCACAACGGAATCCCAACCACCCAATGGGATTGGCATTAGATGTGTCGACACTTCCCACCAACCAGCGCTGTAGCCAGAACCGGCACCCGTGACTGCACAGTCAACCGTACCAGTTTGCAGCGCGCCGGGGACTTCACCAAACGAAACGCTTACGCTTTCCGCACCAAGTGCCTCCAATAGTTTCGCGGTCATCCGGCCAGACGCACGGATTTTCAGACCTTCAAGATCGGCAAGGTTGGAAATCTCTGCGTTACAGAACACGACTTGCGGCGGGTATGGTGCAATTGCGAGGACATGCGAATTGAAACGATCCCGATAGATATCGGAAACCATTGGGCGTGCCGCATCGACCATCGCGCGGGCTTCATCTGCCGTCAGCGCAAGCAAAGGCACATCCAAACCTTCCAATTCGGGCGCATCAGCTACGGCGTAATCGGCAACTGTCATTGCAACGTCATAGACGCCTTGACCAAGCAGCGGGTAAATGTCGCCAAGACCAAGGCTCATGGCGTTGTGCGTTGTCAGTTCAACATTGATGTCGCCACCGGACGCGGCGGGCAATGTGGTGCTCCAAAACGGGGCTTCGTATTGGTTGTGCAGCGGAAGGCTGGACCAGCTGCCGACGACTGAAAGATCTTCGGCCATGGCGGGTGACGCCAGTGCAGTTGTTGCGATGAGCCGTGCAATTGTTTTTTTCATTTTCTTAGTTCTCCTTGTTGGTTTCGTTTTTTGTTAGAATGGTCGTTTCAGCATCTTCGGCGACGTCCGAAATCAGCATGTGCCCCGGCGAGTGGGTTATGCAGATCGGTATTTTCGCATCGAGAAGGACATTCTGAGGGGTCACACCGCAGGCCCAATAAACCGGGATTTCGCCCGGCTTGATCTCCACAGCATCGCCCCAATCCGGCTTGGTCAGGTCCGCGATGCCAATCTGTGCCGGGTCACCCACCGCGATCGGCGACCCATGCGCCTGTGGGAATTGACTGCTGATTTCCTTGGCTTGAGCAACCTGTGCTTCGGGGATCGGTCGCATTGTCACAACCATTTGCCCAGAAAACCGACCCGCCGGTGCCAGATCAATGTTCGACCGATACATCGGCACGTTACGACCTGTCTCGATATGTCGAACCGGAATGTCATTGCGCAACAGCGCGTTTTCGAACGTGAATGAACAACCGAGCGCGACAGTCACTAGATCCTTTGACCAGACATCCGACACGTCCGTCACTTCACCACTTAACACCCCATCGCGAAAAATGCGGTACTTGGAAACGTCACTACGGATATCAATATTATGACCAAGGGTCGGCAGGTTTGGATTGCCAGTGTCGCTCACGCCAACGACAGGGCATGGCTTTGGGTTTCTTTGACAGAACCGCAGGAAGTCCAATGCAAAATCTTCAGGAAGAATGGCAAGGTTACATTGCAGTTTACCTGCAGCCAGACCAGCGGTGTGGCCGTCATACGATCCGCTGCGAATGGCCGCGCGAACTTGCCTTCCACAGGACAGTTTTAAATCCGAGTGTGATACGGCCTTTGAGTTCATCGCGATCGCTCCAGTGATGTCACATTACCATCACATGGGATCGATCATTTATTCAAATTATCATTATGTATCAGTAGTGATAGAAAATTTGAAACTACTTGGGGTGCGATGCGTCCCATTCCAATGCTATGGAGCGTGCAATTTTCGCACTGTTTTCAACAAGAAAACTACGTGGTTCAGACAGATACGACGCGGTAAATACCAAAGGTTGCGGTCGAAAGCCCGGATCAAATTCAATGATCTGCCCGGACTCCACAAAGTCGTTCGCAAGGGCTCTGGGATAGGGCCCGACTGCGATTCCAGCTGCAATCATCTTTAAACTTGCCGACAAAGATGCAGATGCAAACACCCGCGCTTTCGGCCCAATCGTGCGCGAAAGCTCCGACATCAGTTCCCGGTATGGACGTGTTTTACTGGAATAAGACATGACTGGAATTTCGGCCAAATCCGTGACTGGGTTCGTTGCCGCGCAGTACCAATGCAACTCAAAGGGTGGCAGGGCAACATTTTCCACGGTGAATTCAGAAACGGGGCCCATCAGGAAAACCAAATCGAGCCGACGATCAAGAAGTGCTGCACGCAAATTCAGAGAAATATCGACGGTTAGATCGACATTAACGCGCGGGTATTCTTCATTGAACGCCTTAAGAAACTCAGGCAGCCATGCCTGCGCAATCGTTTCCGAAGCGCCAACGCGAAACAGCCCTTCCGTTTCTGCTGGATCGGCAACCCGCTGCTTGATCTCTTCTTCAACGAAAAGCATCTGCTCCGCATAAGACAGCAACAGCATACCCTGTTTTGTTAGGACAAGGTCCCCGCTTCCCCGTTCGAACAGGGACACCCGTAGCTCTTGCTCAAGGTTCGAAATCCGTGTGGACACTGCAGGTTGCGACAGATGCAGACGATCGGCTGCTTTCCTAAAACCACCGAGCCGAGCGACCCAAAGAAAGGTCCGGACTTGTTCAAAGGTCATTCACGCATTCACATTTTTTATCGAAAAGGAAGTGTACCCATAAAGGGAACCCTGCAAAAAGTACAGTTTGCTCGAAGTAATTTGATGCGATTGTTTGCGAGTGTGAGCGCTTTAACAGTCTTTCTTAATGGTGACATTCGTAGGCGTTGCAGCATTGGTCAAAGAGGATTGTCTGTAATAAAAACCATTCACACCTTAGTTTTAGCAGTAAGGGTCGGCCGCCGACGACCGAAGAGCTAAAAGAGATCGGATTGGATGGCGGTCACTGCGGGGTCAAGTGCCGTCTCTCGGCAGACGATACGCGGTATCGATGAGTGGCCCGTAAACATAGGGATACGTCGGACGGTAATACGGCATCAAAGTAGTCATGTGTGGCAAGGCTGTTTCTAGGGCGATGCGACCGTTGAAGCGTTCTTCATAGCCATCAATCTCGTGATATGTTGCGTAAACTAATTTGGATTGGTTCTGCGAAATCTCGCGGGCATCGAAATTGTGCTCTGCACTCAAGGTAGAAAGCCCCGAGATCAAGCTATCAAATACGACAAACGTCGCTAAAAAAGGTGCAATCGGATTGAAAACAAGGTTTGGGCGTTTGAAGGATTGGCAATGTGTAGCCGCCCGTTTTGCTTTCTCTACGGGTTTTTCGCTAGGCCATCGCTCTCGCGGCTGCTGCTACATTCCAGTTGCGATTCCTGAGTGTCGGGCTTTTGGACAAAAAAGAATAAATTTCCCCGTGTGTTATCGTTCAAAATGTGAATTATTGTCCGCGGTTGCTTGTAAGGGCGCCGGGATCAAAAGTGTTGTGTTGTGCGCCACGAAGAGTGCAGTGTGTGTAAAATTCTCTGATCGCAAAGACACCCAATGAAACTGCGGTGATCAGGGGGTATTGGTAAGGGACGGTCGGGGATATGGTATTGCTAGCCAGGCTTTTTGCCGGTTTTTGGACGCTTGCATTGTTGTTGTCAGGCGCAGCCTGGGCGACTCCTTTTACAACAACCGTTCCGGGTACATCGATTACGCTGCCTGATGATTACCCCGAAGCGGGTGGTGTTGCCTTTGTCTTTATCGGCAACAACGGAAACTTGTATTTCCAATTCTCAAACCCCGAAGGCGCATTTCGTGGCTTTAACAGCAACGGCGTGCCTACACAGTTCCGCGGCAACCCTTTCACCATCAATGATCCGGTCGTGCTGGACTGCGGGTTTTCGACCTGCACTGATTATTTCGGTGGTGGCATTCAAGAGATTCACATCCGGTTCTCAGCTTTTGACGGTGATACCCAGGTCAATGGATTTGACGAAGACGATATCTCGCTCATCTTGAATGGCACGAATGTCGGGTCGTGGTCAGGTCTGACAACTGAAATTACCGACAATGCGGGCACTCAGAGTTTTGGATTTGCCAATGGTTTCGGCAACAACACCTTCAACACCGGCTGGTTTTCGTCCACAAACCCTGGGTTGTTGAGTAACATCCTGACGACGAACCAAACAACGACACAGGTTCTCGACGATGATCCCAATGATAACTTCTGGGATTTTCGGCGCGGCAATAATCTGACCAACCCCAGCATCGTCACAGTTGCGCCGGGGTACACGCTTGCCAAGACGGCGAACGTCACCGATTTTGACGCAGTTGGTGATGAGATTGAGTATACATTCATCGTCACCAACATCGGCTCGGTGTCGATAAGTGACTTGTCAGTATTTGACGATGTGATTGGGGCCGTATCCTGCGACACGACGGTGATTAACTCTACCTCTTTGGGTGGCACCCCAGAATCTGCGACGTGTACGGCAACCTATGAAGTCACCCAAGAAGATGTCGATCGCGGCTTTGTTACAAACACTGCCAATGCGGAAGGCACACCTGACTTTGGTGAATTGGGCACACTGACGGATGAGGTGACGGTTGATGGTCCGGCTGCAGACCCAATCCTGTTTGTTGAAAAGACATCAACCCTTGGTGCTTTTGGTAATGCTGATACAACGGTCCCTTACAGCTTTCTGATCCGAAACGATGGCAACGTTACCTTGTCCAACGTGCAGGTTAATGACCCTCTGTTGCCCGGTCTTGTTTGTAGCCCGCCTGACCTTGCTCCGGATGCCGAGTTTACTTGTTCGGGCACCTACACCGTTCTGCAATCCGACGTCGATGACTTTGCCGCCAATGCAGCGGACACGCTAGACAACACCGTAACTGTCACAGCCGAAACACCGGCTGGCGCAGGGGTCACGCAAACGGATGATCTTTCGTTGCCGGGTCCTGCCGCAGCGCCGGGCATTGATGTTACTAAGACTGCTCAGGTGGCAGAATACGATGCAGTAGGTGATGTCCTAACCTATCAAATTCGAGTCGATAACACGGGCAACGTGTCTTATCCGGTGCCGACGATTACTGATGTCCTGACCGCAGGTGCGACATGCCCCGCAGGCGACATTGCACCGGGGTCTTTTGTATTGTGTACAGCGACTTATGACGTCTTGCAGGACGACATCAACGCAGGGCAGGTAGATAACGAAGCATCCGCCGAAGTGACAGTTGGTGGCGTTACAGTATCGGATTCAGATGAAGCCACGGTGCCGGCAGTGCAAACAACAGGCCTGACGCTGGATAAACGTCTTGCCAGCGCATCGCCCAGCAACTTTGCAGCGGAAAACGTTGGCCTGACATATGAATATATCTTGTCAAACACGGGTAACGTGACCCTGTTGACGCCAACCGTTACAGACGATCTGGTGCCTGTTTCTTGCGTCGAAACAGAAATATTACCATTCACTTCGATTACATGTACCTCGGATACCTATCTGACGACGCAGTTGGATCTGAATGAAGGTGATGTGACGAATATCGCCAGCGCAACTGCAACCCAAGCCGGGCCGACCCCGACGGCCATCACGTCTAACACCGATACCGTCACAGTGCCCGCGGTGCAGCAACCTGAACTGACGCTTGTCAAAACTGCCCCGCTTGTGGATGCGATCGATTATGTCGAGGGCGCGATTGTCACCTATTCCTTTGAGGTCACGAATGACGGCAATATCGATCTGACCACAGATACGGTGAACGCATCCAACATCACCATTACAGATGACAGGATTGGCACATTCACCTGTCAGCCAACGCCGCTTAATGTTGGTGACAGCATCACGTGTACAGCCGATTACGAACTGACCTTTGCCGACATTCAGGCAGGCACGGTTGTGAATACCGCGACAGCGTCGGCAGGCGCGGTCGAGTCTGATCAAGTCAGTGCCCAAATCGCGCCAACCTTCATGCCCAGCATCGGGTTGGTCAAAGCGGCCACTACGGCATCGGTTGGAGAAACAACAGATTCAATTTCCTACACGTTCGAAGTGACAAACACGGGCGATACAACTTTGATCCTGCCCGATAACGCGATCAGCATATCCGACCCGTTGCTGAGCGCCGTGGCGGATTGTTCGGCGCAACCGGCGTCGTTTGCGCCGGGAGACAGCTTTGAGTGTGTTGGCACGCGCAATGGTGTCACTCTGATCGAACTTGACGCAGGGCAGGTCGATAACGCAGCGACAGCAGCCTTTGATTTCACCAACAACGGCACAACCATCGCCATCACGTCGAACGAAAGCACAGCAACGGTGCCCGTGATTGCAGACCCTGAAATGGTCTTTACCAAATCTGGCCCGCCACAGTTTGATGCCTTCAATCAGTCCCTGACATACACCTTCGAAATTGAGAACACCGGCAACGTCACCCTAAGCGAAGTCAGTGTCACCGACCCGTTGATCCCCGGTCTGGTCTGTACCCTGACGGATGTTGCGCCTGGCGCGACTGATAGCTGCACGGGTTCATATTCGGTCACCCAACCCAATGTCGACGCTGAGGTCATCAACAACACCGCCACAGCGACAGCGATCCCTACTCAAGGTCCACAACTGAGCGAGACCGCTTCAGCCGTCGTGCCAATCGACCCAACGGTCCCTTCCATGACAGCAAGCCTGACCAAGCAGGCAAGCACGCCAACCTTTACTGCTGTGAACGAACAGATCACCTATACGATGTCCGTGGCGAACACAGGCACGCAGACGCTCAGCGACCTTGTGGTCACTGACGTTTTGGACCCCGCCTTTAGCTGTGACATCGCGACATTGGCACCAGGGGCGACGGACACCACGTGCGTTTTTGTTCATTCTGTTACGCAAGCGGATATCGATGCTGGGCAGGTGGTGAACGTCGCCACATTGGCCTCGCCTGAAATCACGACGCAAACTGCGACTGAAACTGTGACTGGCCCGGCACGTACCGCAACGTACGAATTTGAAAAGCGGGTTAGCGGCAACTATACGGCTGAGAACGATGTCGTGTCTTACACCTTCCGGGTGGAGAACACAGGCAACGTCACTCTTAGCAATTTGGTGGTGACCGACCCGTTTTTTGGTGCACCCATCAATTGTACAATTCCGTCTTTGGCCCCCGGAGCGGTTGATTCCACCACCTGTGTTGCGGATTACACCATCATACAAGCTGACGTTGATGCAGGATCGATCACGAACACCGCCGACATTACTGTGGACGCCCCTGCGGGTGTTACTGATCCGGCCGATCAAGACAGCACGGCAGTTAGCACAGGCCCAGCCGAGAACGCCGCCATAAGTGTCGTTAAAGCCTTTACTGATGGCACCTATTCAAGCGCCACTGACAGTGAGGATTTTACTTTCACTGTTACGAACGATGGCAACGTGACCCTTACAAATGTTGTTTTAACAGATCCTATGCTTGGTTTCACATGTACGCTGGCGGATTTGGGCCCCGGCGACGTGGCAACCACATGTGACGACGGTTCCCCGCTGACTGCGACGCAAAACTTCGACCAAAGTGATGTGGATGCTGGCAGCTTTACCAACACAGTTGAAGTCACTGGCGAAAGTGCTGTGCTGGCAACTCCGGTTGATGCCAGCGACGAAGTTACAGTCACTGGTCCGGCGCAGGTGCCTACGATTTCCTTGGCCAAGAACAGCACCTTTACTGGTACTCTTGAAAGTGTCGGGCAGGTTCTGAGCTATGATTTTGTTGTCACGAACACAGGCAATGTGACTCTAACTGCTGAGATCAATGTCGCGGATGATTTGATTCCAGATGTGTCTTGTCCTGCGATAACGGGTGCAGGCATTGCACCGGGTGGAACGTTGACCTGTACTGGGTCTTACGAAGTCACACAAATTGATCTGGATGCGGGCGAAGTACTTAACGAAGCCACGGCGAGCATGACGCAGCCCATCGTTCCGCAGAACCCGGGCGATGATCCTTTCATCACGATCTCATCCAATCTGGCGACTGCAACGGTTACCGCAGACCAGCAACCTGAACTGCGTTTGGAAAAACGGGTTCAAGCCGGGTCAGCTTCTAGTTTTGCCGACGTGAATGATGTGGTGACCTTTGAATATGTTGTGACCAACATCGGCAACGTGACGACGACAGATCCGATCACCATTGTGGATGACCAGATCGCCGGCACGCTGGCGTGTACCGCCGCACCCGTTGCGCCGGGCGCAAGTGTCACGTGCGACCAAGACTGGGTCGCCGAGCAAATCGACATTGATGCTGGTTCTGTAACAAACATCGCCACAGCGTCGACGGTTTTCGATGGCGCCACAGTGGATTCGGGCACCGACAGCGTTACTGTCAACGCCATTCAAGCGCCTGAGTTGTCGATTGTTAAAACATTCCTGAACTCCAGTGATCCTACGGCTTTCAACGAATTCGATGTGCTGACCTATGAAATCGTCGTAACGAACACGGGCAACGTCACAATCGATGCGCCTATCACGTTGACCGACAATCTAAGCATCCCGAGTTGTCCAGCAGTTCCTGGTGACGAATTGGCTCCGGGTGACACGCTGACCTGCCCATCGACGCACATTGTGACCGCCAATGACATCGCCTTGGGCTCGGCGACAAACGTTGTCTTTGCGACGGGTTCTTTTGACGGATCACCTGTACAATCGCCCAGTGACGACGCGATCTTTCCTGTGGATGCTATGCCTGCGCTTAGCCTGACTAAGACGGCGCGCGCAGACAACGTGCCCTTTGATACGATCGGGCAGATCATTACCTATGACTATGTGGTGACGAACACGGGCAATGTCGGGTTGGCAGGTGAGATCACTATCGAAGATGATGTGATTGGCACGATCGCCTGTAAACCGGCCGCGCCGCCCACTCTTGCAACAGGAACCAGCTTCGATTGCGAAGCGACCCATGAGATCACGCAAGACGATATTGACCGTGGTTTTGTCACCAATAATGCGACCGCGCAGACGCTGTTTCCGCCGGAGAGTACCTTGCCGACGCAAGTCGTATCCCCCAACGCAGAAGAGACCGTTTTGGCGGATGAAGACCCTGAACTGACGGTCACCAAGGCCCAAATAAGCGGCATCGCCACTGCCAGCGAAGGCGACACTTTAACCTACCAGATCACGGCACTGAACAGCGGCAACCAGACCATCGCGGGCGCGTCGATCTCTGACCCACTACTGCCAACGTTGACGTGTACAGTTGGCGGCTCCGCAGCCCCGGCGAATGTGATTTTGTTGCCGGGCGATGCCCTCGTCTGCGAAGGTGACTACGTCGTCACGCAGGATGATGTGGATGCGCAGACCTTGATCAACACAGCCAGCGCCACAGGTACCGACCCGCAAGGTTTGACCATCAGCGATGATGACATTCATACGCAGGATATTGACGCCCCGGTTGTCGCGATGACCGTGAACAAGGCCATTCTGCCCGATCCCGGCGCAGCTGATGCATTCACCGACCCAGGACAAGAGTTGCAGTTTGTCATCTCGGTTCAGAACACGGGCAACATTACCTTGAGCGAAGCCGTGATCACCGATGATCGTTTGGTCACTCCGGTCAGCTGTCTTGTTGGTCCGATTGAACCGGGCGAAACGGATGACAGTTGCGTCTTTACCTACACCGTAACTCAGGCTGATTTGGACGAAGTCAATGGTGTTCCGGGTGCGCAATTCAGCGGCTTTACCAACACGGCCACGGTTGTAGCGACGCCAAATAACACCGCCCTTGATCCTATCAACGATACTGCAGACGTATTTGTGCGTGGCCCACCGCAAGATCCCGCCTTTAACCTTGTCAAAGAATCCACCACTGACGAAATTATCAGCTTTAACCAACGCATTGAATATACCTTTACTGTTGCAAATACTGGCAACATCACGCTGTTCGAAGAACCCCAAATCGTTGATGACAAAATCGGCACTTTCATCTGTGAAGGGCTACCTGTGGGTGGCATCGCCCCAAGCGAATTCTACCAATGTACAGCCGAATATTTTGTCACGCAGGCTGATCTGGATGCGGGCTTTGTCACCAATACGGCCACTGCGACCTCGAGCGAGGTTGAAGACCCCGTTGTTACCGAGCTGACTATCGATGGCGCGCGAAATCCGGACATTTCGATTGTCAAAACACCCAATGTCCTAGCCAATGTCGCTGAGGGCGAGACGATCGACTACACCTATGTTGTGACCAACACTGGCAACGTGACCCTAACCGGTGTCACGTTGGTGGATCAGCATACCAGTGCAGCAGGTACTGCACCGCTACCGATTACAGGCGAAAGTCTGACGGGCGACGTCAATGAAACCGGCACGTCTGTGGACACAGACGGACCTGGAATTTTCACAACGCTCGGCCCCGGCGACACCGTGACCTTCACGGCTGAGTTTTCTGTGACCCAAGATGACATAGACGCTGAGATCAGCATTGATAATACAGCGACCATTACTGGCCTCAGCCCGGATGGAACAACCCCGCAAGACACAAGTACCGCCAGCGTAACACTGGAACTTGGCGATCCCAGCCTTTCAGTTACGAAGACAGCGGATTCGACTGGTGTGAGTGATCCTGCGGTTGTGGGTGAGACGGTTTCTTATCGGATTGAGGTTGCGAATACGGGCAATCAGACGCTGACGAACGTTGATTTGACGGATAGTTTTGTTGACGGGAACGATGTTGCTTTACCGATCACGCTGACGCTGGACAGTGGTGACGATGGTATTGAGGACGCGCTTGAGGTTGGCGAAACTTGGGTGTTCATCGCGAGTTTTGATCTGACGCAGGCCGCGATCGACAGCGGCGAGCTTGAGAATACAGTCAGTGTGACGGCGGACGATCCGCAAGGCGAAGAGCAGACGGACGCATTGCCGGAGCCTGTTATTGTTGATTTGTCGCAAGATCCCGGCCTTGAGGTCGAAAAGTCGGCGGATTCGAGCGCTGTGACCGTTCCGGCGGAAGTGGGCCAAGAGATCATTTATACCATCGAAGTTGCGAATACGGGCAACGTGACGTTGACCGATGTCGAGTTGGATGACACGTTTGAAGATGGGGCAGGGAACCCGCTTGCGATTGAGCCTGTGTTGATCAGTGGCGATGACGGCGTGGCGGATGTGTTGGAAGTGGGCGAGACTTGGGTTTTCCAAGTGACCTATGCGTTGACGCAAGATGTGATTGACAGCGGCCTTGTAAGCAACACGGTAAGCGTTGATGCCGAGGACCCGACAGGGGCATTGATCGAGGATGCGATTGACGCGCCAGTTGAGGTGCCACTATCGCAAGATCCGGCGCTGGCGCTTGTCAAATCGGCGACAGTTGTGACTGGCCCTGATGGTCGGGTCGATGCGGGTGATACGATTGCCTATCGCTACGAAGTCACGAACACGGGCAACGTGACGCTGTTTGACCTAAGCGTCACGGAAACTGGCTTTACGGGCCTTGGTGTCACGCCTGTGCCGGTCTTGGAAAGCGGCGGTGCTGATCTTGACGGCGAAGGGGACGGGATTGATCTTGCGGTGACGGGGGGCACGGTTGTGTTCCTTGTGGATTACGTCCTGACGCAAGAAGACATTGATGCGGGCGAGGTCGAGAACGCGGCCACTGCCAGCGCGACACCACCGATTGGCGCGGCGATTGAAGATCTGTCGGGCAGCGCGGTTGATAATGACGATCCAACTGTCACGCCTTTGGTCCGCGCACCTGGGTTGCAGACGCTGAAGACGGCTGTTGCGAACCTAAGCACGCCGCCTGCTGTGGATGACGTGATTTTTTACACGATCTCTGTTGAGAATACGGGCAACGTGACTCTAAGCGCCCCGGTGCTGAGCGATGACATCACGACGGCGACTGGCGGGATCGAGGCACTTGAGGCAGCCCCTGCCTTTGATGGCGGCGATTTGAACGACGACGATTTGCTGAGCGTGGGCGAGACGTGGACCTTCACGGCCGAATACCGTCTGACGCAAGAGGCGATTGATGAAGGTGGCGTAGAAAACACAGCCACGGCAACATCGCAGGACCCTGAAGGTGTCGACATCTCTGATGTGTCTGATGATGGGGTTGGGCCCGCGGATGGGGATGACCCGACGGCCACGACATTTGATCAAACGCCTGCGATTGCAGTTGTGAAGGCTGCGGCCCTTGATCTGGGCGATGACGGCGTGGCGAGCGTCGGCGACGAAGTGACGTATACCTATACCGTCACGAATGAGGGCAATGTCAGCCTTTTGGATGTGACGTTGGAAGAAACCGCCTTTGGCGGGGCCGGCACGACGCCTGTACCTGCACTGCAATCGGGTGGATCGGACATTGACGGCGAGGCGGATGCTGAGGATCTGGCCGTGGGTGGCACGATGATCTGGCAGGCGATTTATGCGCTGGAGCAGGACGACATTGATGCGGGCGAGGTGAGCAACCAAGCCACGGTCGGTGCGGACACAGAAACGGCGGGCGGTGTCTCTGACGTGTCGGGCGATGCGACGGACAATGACGAACCAAACCTCCTGGATATTCCGGAGGTTGAGGGCATATCAGTCACGAAGACTGCGGATTCGACTGGTGTGAGTGATCCTGCGGTTGTGGGTGAGACGGTGTCGTATCGGATTGAGGTTGCGAATACGGGCAATCAGACGCTGACGAACGTTGATTTGACGGACAGTTTTGTTGACGGGAACGATGTTGCTTTGCCGATCACGCTGACGCTGGACAGTGGTGACGATGGTATTGAGGATGCACTTGAGGTTGGCGAAACCTGGGTGTTCATCGCAAGCTTTGACCTGACGCAGGCCGCGATCGACAGCGGCGCGCTTGAGAACACAGTGAGTGTGACGGCGGACGATCCGCAAGGCGAAGAGCAGACGGACGCCTTGGCGGAGCCTGTTGTTGTTGATCTGCCGCGCGACCCTGGTCTTGAGGTCGAAAAGTCGGCGGACTCGAGTGATGTGACTGATCCGGCGGTTGTGGGCCAAGAGATCATTTATACCATCGAAGTTGCGAATACGGGCAACGTGACGCTGACGGATGTTGTGTTGGATGACACGTTTGAAGATGGGGCAGGGAACCCGCTTGCGATTGAGCCTGTGTTGATCAGTGGCGATGACGGCGTGGCGGATGTGTTGGAAGTGGGCGAGACTTGGGTGTTCCAAGTGACCTATGCGCTGACGCAGGATGTGATTGACAGCGGCCTTGTAAGCAACACGGTGAGCGTTGATGCCGATGACCCGACGGATACATTGATCGAGGATGCGATTGACGCGCCGGTTGAGGTGCCACTGTCGCAAGACCCGGCGCTGGTCATTGTTAAATCGGCGACAGTTGTGCCGGGCCCTGATGGCCGCGTCGATGCGGGTGATACGATTGCCTATCGCTACGAAGTTACGAACACGGGCAATGTGACCCTGTTTGACCTAAGCGTTACGGAAACTGGGTTTACGGGTCTTGGTGTCACGCCTGTACCGGTCTTGGACAGCGGCGGTGCTGATCTTGACGGCGAAGGGGACGCGATTGACCTTGCGGTGACGGGGGATACGGTTGTGTTCCTTGTGGATTACGTCCTGACGCAAGACGACATTGATGCGGGCGAGGTCGAGAACGCGGCCACTGCCAGCGCGACACCACCGATTGGCGCTGCGATTGAGGATCTGTCGGGCAGCGCGGTTGATAATGACGACCCGACTGTCACGCCTTTGGTCCGCGCACCTGGCTTGCAGACGCTGAAGACGGCCGTTGCGACCCTAAGCACGCCGCCTGCTGTGGATGACGTGATTTTTTACACGATCTCTGTGGAGAATACGGGCAACGTGACCCTAAGCGCCCCGGTGCTGAGCGATGATATCACGACGGCGACTGGCGGGATCGAGGCGCTTGAGGCAGCCCCTGTCTTTGATAGTGGCGATTTGAACGACGACGATTTGCTGAGCGTGGGCGAGACGTGGACCTTCACGGCCGAATACCGTCTGACGCAAGATGCGATTGATGATGGTGGTGTTGAAAACACAGCCACGGCCACATCGCAGGACCCAGAAGGTGTCGACATCTCGGATGTGTCTGATGATGGGGTTGGACCTGCGGATGGGGATGACCCGACGGTCACGGCCTTTGATCAGACTGCGGCGATTGCGGTTGTGAAGGGTGCGGCCCTTGATCTTGGCGATGACGGCGTGGCGAGCGTCGGCGACGAGGTGACGTATACGTATACGGTTACGAACGAGGGCAATGTCAGCCTTTTGGATGTGACTTTGACGGAAACCGCCTTTGGCGGGGCGGGGACGACGCCTGTGCCTGCGCTGCAATCAGGTGGATCGGACATTGACGGCGAGACGGATGCTGAAGATCTGGCTGTCGGCGGCACGATGATCTGGCAGGCGATTTATGCGCTGGAACAGGACGACATTGATGCGGGCGAGGTGAGCAACCAAGCCACGGTCGGTGCGGACACAGAAACGGCGGGCGGTGTCTCTGACGTGTCGGGCGATG
>NZ_JBDVGB010000059.1:0-15371 GCF_039940735.1 Tateyamaria sp. | reverse complement strand
GATGGTGGACCTGAACGCCGCGCAAAGTTTAACCTTGCCATAGGGTCCTGTCCCTCCTATACTGCGCACTTCACCCCACTCCACTGGAGAATCGGGTCACGCTCGTTTGCGGCTCGCCAGTGATGTTGAAAAGGAATAGGCGCATGAACGCCCAAGAACTTCGGGATAAGTCCCCCGACCAGCTTCGCGATGACCTCGCAAATCTGAAAAAAGAAGCCTTCAACCTGCGTTTCCAGCAGGCCACCGGTTCTATCGAAAACCCTGCGCGTTTGCGTACGGTTCGTCGCGACGCTGCACGTGTTAAGACGATCTTGAACGAAAAAGCCCAAGCGGCTGCGGAATAAGGACGAACGATATGCCCAAACGTATTTTGACCGGCACCGTGACATCCGATGCCAATGCCCAAACAGTCACCGTATCCGTAGAGCGCCGCTTTACGCACCCGGTTCTGAAGAAAACCATCCGTAAGTCCAAAAAATACCGGGCTCACGATGAAAAGAATGCCTTCAAGGTCGGTGACGCCGTTCGCATCATTGAATGCGCACCAAAGTCGAAGACAAAACGCTGGGAGGTGCTGGAGGCGTAAGCCCCCACACCAATCTGCATTAATCGAAACCCTAGGGATCAGGCACGCATCGCCCCCTACAGGTCGGGAGAAACCAAATGATCCAGATGCAAACCAACCTGGATGTTGCTGACAACTCCGGCGCTCGCCGAGTTCAGTGCATCAAGGTCCTGGGTGGTTCCAAGCGTAAGTACGCATCCGTCGGCGACGTTATCGTCGTGTCGGTCAAGGAAGCCATCCCACGTGGTCGCGTAAAGAAAGGTGACGTCCGTAAGGCCGTCGTCGTACGCACCGCCAAAGAAGTTCGTCGTGACGATGGCACAGCCATCCGTTTCGACCGCAACGCCGCCGTCATCCTGAACAACGCAAACGAGCCCGTAGGTACACGTATCTTTGGCCCAGTTGTTCGCGAACTGCGTGGCAAAAACTTCATGAAGATTATCTCGCTTGCTCCGGAGGTGCTCTGATGGCTGCTAAGCTTAAAAAGGGCGACAAGGTCGTCATGCTTGCTGGCAAGGACAAGGGCAAAGAGGGCACGATTTCCTCGATTAACCCTAAGTCCGGCAAAGCTGTGATTGACGGGATCAACATTTCGATCCGCGCCACACGCCAGACCCAAGAAAGCCAAGGCGGCCGCATCCCCAAAGCGATGCCTGTCGATTTGTCCAACTGCGCGCTGCTTGATGCCAACGGCAAAGCAACCCGCGTGGGCTTTAAAATGGACGGCGACAAAAAAGTGCGCTTTGCCAAGACAACAGGGGACGTGATCTGATGCTCGACACTGCAAAATACACCCCCCGCCTCAAGGCCGAGTTCAAGGACACCATCCGTCCGGCCATGAAAGAAGAGTTCGGTTACAAGAACGACATGCAGATCCCAAGTTTGGACAAAATTGTTCTGAACATCGGCTGCGGTGCTGAAGCTGTCCGTGACAGCAAGAAAGCCAAGTCGGCTCAGCAAGACCTGACAACGATCGCAGGTCAGAAGGCATTGACCACCATCGCCAAGAAATCCATCGCTGGTTTCCGCGTACGTGAAGAAATGCCACTGGGTGCCAAGGTCACGCTGCGCGGCGACCGGATGTACGAATTCCTTGACCGTTTGATCACCATCGCAATGCCTCGTATCCGCGACTTCCGCGGCATTTCCGGCAAAAGCTTTGATGGTCGTGGCAACTATGCCATGGGCCTCAAAGAGCACATCGTTTTCCCAGAAATCGACTTTGATAAAGTCGACGAAAACTGGGGAATGGACATTGTGATCGCGACCACAGCCCACACAGATGCCGAAGCAAAAGCCTTGCTGAAGCATTTCAACATGCCCTTCAATTCGTAAGCGCGGGAGAGACAAGATATGGCTAAGAAATCCATGATCGCGCGTGAAGTGAAGCGCGAAAAGCTGGTGAAAAAGTACGCGGCCAAGCGTGCCGAGCTTAAAGCAATCATCAGCGACGAAACCAAACCGATGGAAGATCGTTTCCGTGCATCGCTCAAGCTGGCCAAATTGCCACGCAACAGCTCTGCCGTGCGTCTTCACAATCGTTGCCAACTGACCGGCCGTCCGCATGCGTACTATCGCAAGCTGAAAATCAGCCGGATCGCGCTGCGGGATCTCGGCTCTGCCGGGCAAATCCCCGGCATGGTTAAGTCAAGCTGGTAAGGGAGAGAATAGTATGACCGATCCTATCGCAGATATGCTCACCCGCATCCGCAACAGCCAAATGCGCGGTAAATCCGTAGTTCTGACGCCTGCGTCGAAACTGCGTGTACGCGTTTTGGAAGTGTTGGCGGACGAAGGTTACATCCGTGGCTTCGAAGCAACCACTGGTGAAGATGGCCACCCGGCTATCGAGATCAGCCTCAAGTATTATGAAGGCGAACCTGTTATTCGCGAACTGAAGCGGGTTTCTAAACCCGGTCGTCGCGTTTACATGGCCGTCAATGACATCCCGCAGGTCCGTCAGGGCTTGGGTGTGTCGATTGTCTCCACCTCTAAAGGTGTGATGTCGGACGCAAATGCGCGCGCAGCCAATGTTGGCGGCGAAGTGCTTTGCACGATCTTCTAAGGAGAAGCAGATGTCTCGTATTGGTAAAAAACCGGTCGATCTGCCATCGGGTGTGACTGCATCCGTCTCTGGTCAGGTGATCGAAGTCAAAGGTCCCAAGGGCACACGTTCGTTCAAAGCAACCGACGATGTGACACTGTCGGTGGAAGACAACGCTGTCTCCATCATCCCGCGCGGTAAATCCAAGCGCGCGCGTCAGCAGTGGGGCATGAGCCGTACAATGGTTGCCAACTTGGTGACTGGCGTAACAACCGGGTTCAAAAAAGAGCTGGAAATCCAGGGTGTTGGTTATCGTGCCACCATGCAGGGTAACAGCCTTAAGTTGAACCTGGGCCTAAGCCACGACGTCGACTACACACCGCCCGCCGGTGTGACAGTGACGGCACCCAAGCAGACCGAAATTATCGTCGAAGGTATTGACGAGCAATTGGTCGGCCAAGTGGCTGCAAACATCCGCGACTGGCGTAAGCCCGAGCCCTACAAAGGCAAAGGCATCCGTTATAAAGGCGAATTTATCTTCCGTAAGGAAGGCAAGAAGAAGTAAAGGACCAGGAACATGGCAAACACAAAACGACAGCTGTTCCTCAAGCGCCGTATGCGCGTCCGGAACAAACTTCGCCGCGTCAACGCTGGGCGTCCTCGCCTTAGCGTGCACCGTTCCAACAAGAACATCAGTGTTCAGTTGATCGACGATGTGAATGGCGTGACTTTGGCCGCTGCCTCGACCCTTGAAAAGGATCTGGGCGTTGTGGGCAAAAACAACGTTGAAGCAGCCACCAAGGTGGGTGTTGCGATCGCGGAACGCGCCAAAAAAGCAGGCGTGACCGAGGCGTATTTCGACCGCGGCGGTTTCCTCTTTCACGGTAAGGTCAAGGCAGTTGCCGACGCCGCCCGTGAAGGTGGCTTGAAGATCTAAAGACATGCGAGGGGCGGCAACGCCCCTCCGATGATCCGGGGGCTTTGCTCACTTGGATCGACATAATTGGCGCAAGCCACCTGATAAAAGGATGTTCTCATGGCAGAACGTGACAATAACCGCCGCGGCCAACGCCGCGATCGCGATGAAAACCCCGAATTTTCCGACCGCTTGGTCGCGATCAACCGGGTTTCGAAAACCGTTAAGGGTGGTAAGCGCTTTGGTTTCGCTGCTCTTGTAGTGGTTGGTGACCAAAAAGGCCGCGTTGGTTTCGGTAAAGGTAAAGCGAAAGAGGTCCCTGAGGCCATTCGCAAAGCCACTGAGCAAGCCAAGCGCCAGATGATCCGCGTACAACTGCGCGAAGGCCGCACATTGCACCACGACATGGAAGGTCGCCACGGCGCCGGTAAAGTCGTCATGCGCACAGCGCCTGAAGGTACTGGTATCATCGCTGGTGGTCCAATGCGTGCCGTTTTCGAAATGCTGGGCGTTAAGGACGTTGTGTCCAAGTCCATCGGTTCGCAAAATCCATACAACATGATCCGTGCCACCATGGACGGCCTGCGCAAAGAGCAGTCGCCCCGTGGTGTGGCGCAGCGTCGCGGCAAGAAAGTCGCCGACATCCTGCCCAAGCGTGATGAAGCACCTGCCGCCGAAGCGGCAACCGAGGAGGCCTGAGACCCATGGCAAAAACAATTGTCGTCAAACAAATCGGCTCCCCCATCCGTCGCCCCGCAAAACAGCGTGCGACACTCGTTGGGCTTGGCCTGAACAAAATGCACAAAACCCGCGAGCTGGAAGACACACCTTCCGTGCGCGGCATGGTGAATTCGATCTCGCACATGGTCGAGATCATCGAAGAAAAAGGTTAAAACGGGGGCGGGGTGAACCCTGCCTTACGGACCAAATAGAAACCGCCGCGCGAACACTTCGCGCGGCGGTTTTTTCTGTTTAGGTGGAACTACTCTGCTGGGATCTTTTCGGGAACGCGGTGCACCTTCCGCCCTAACATGTTCGCAACAACGATGGCGCGGTATAGCGTGAACAAATACATCGGATACGCCAGCAAGATCCAGTTTACTTCACTCACCAACAGGATCGCAAACCACGACACGAGGCAGCACAACATCCAATTCGAAAATGTCTCTGTGTCTGGATTATGATAGGCCTTGAGCACAGTCATCGACCCTCCAAGCAGGGAAATCGAGTTAGTGTGCACGAGCGCGTAAATCGCTGTGTCTGCCAATGCCCACAGGACCAACCCGAACGCGGCCGTGATCAAGATGAACACGTCTTGCTGGCTGCAAAGGGCGTCCTGACCTTCGAACAGCGACAGAGCAAAGGTCAGGATGGTAGCTCCCAACTTGAATGTCCACGAACCAAAGGGATTCGGTGGCTCCTTCAAAGGTTTGGGATCCGAATGCTATACTACCCAGAACAGACCATATTAACCACGACGCACGCTGCGGCTTGGTGCGCCCGGCGACCGTGTCTCGTAAATATTTGGAAAAAGGCACAGACCCTCAGCCGGGCTGAAATTAACCCAAATACACGCAAAGTGTCTGTGCCTTGAAAAATTTTCAAGCAAATCCGTCAATCCGAAGAAAATGCCCAAAAAGGCGATCGTTAAATAGACTGGTATGAGCCGACGAAATGTGTGGGCTTAGTCGTTCAATGTTTAAACGTTAGTCTTAAGCGGGGGATGTGCGCGAGTGTGGAATTCCATACCCTTGCCCAACATTGATCCGGGCCGTAGCGTGAAATTATGAGTGAAATTACCTATTACTATTCTGTGCATTCAGCGTTTGCCTATCTTGGCTCGAGCCGCGTGATGGAGATGTGTGCAACCCACGGCTTAACGCTTGTACACCGCCCAATTCCATTGTCCCCGGTGGTCGAAGCCCAAGGAAGCCTGCCGTTTCGCGCGCGCACGCAGGCCCATGTGGATTATTTCTTTGGTCGAGAGATCGAACGTTGGGCCGCAATGCGAAATGTTCCCGTGATGTCCGCGCGCCCAACGCATCATGATGCGGATTACACGTTGGCCAGTGGTATGATCCTTGCTCTCGGGGATCACGGCACGCAGGTGGACCAGATGGCCCACGCGCTTTTGCAAGCTCATTGGTGCGATGATCTGGATTTATCGGATGCGACAGCGCTTGCCGTTCTTGCGCGAAGCTTGGGCCATGATTCCATCAAATTGTTGGATGCAGCGCAATCTGCTTCAGTGAAGGAGCAATACCAGAACAGCGCCAAAGAAGCATTGGCTGCAGATGTCTTTGGGTCGCCCACTTATGTGCTAAACGGCGAATGCTTTTATGGCCAAGATCGTCTTGAGATGGTTGAGCGTGCGATCACGACCCCATTCGCTGCAACGCAATGGTCAAATCCGCCCGTGGATTAGGGCCTGACTTACCACTTGATCGACACAACGCACGCGTCTATACGCGCCCAGTGGTGCATCAGCACCTCGAATCAAAACCAAGAAACGCCGCGTTCACCCATTCCGCTTCGGGGGTGCTTCCGGCTAAGGAGAAGCGACATGAAACTGAATGAACTGCGCGACAACCCAGGCGCCACTAAACCACGCAAACGCGTTGGCCGTGGTCCGGGCTCTGGCACCGGTAAAATGGGTGGCCGTGGTATCAAAGGTCAAAAATCCCGTTCGGGTGTGGCCATCAACGGTTACGAAGGCGGCCAAATGCCTTTGTACCAACGTCTGCCAAAGCGCGGCTTTAACAAGCCAAACCGCAAGGCATTCGCCGTGATCAACCTTGGTCTGATCCAGAAATTCATCGACGAAGGCAAGATCGACGCCAAATCCGCCATCACCGAAGATGCGCTGATTGCGTCCGGTCTGGTGCGTCGCAAGCTGGACGGTATCCGCGTTCTGGCTAAAGGCGAGATCACAAGCAAAGTTGATATTCAAGTGACTGGCGCAAGCAAAACCGCTGTGGAAGCAGTGGAAAAAGCAGGCGGCAAGCTTGCTGTTGCAGCTGCAGCGGCTGAATAAGCCAGAAACACGCCTTGTGAGCCGCGTCCGCGCGGCTTACATATGAGCTTCAAGTTTTTCCAACGCCGCTTGCTGGAAAACAGCCCCGTCGGGGTCACAGTTCGCGGCGTTTTGTTCAAAGGACAACGCCCGCATGGTATCTGCCGTCGAGAACATGGCCGCCAACACGAGCTGGAGCGCGCTTGGTAAAGCCACCGATTTGCGCAACCGCATCTTGTTTACCCTTGGTTTGCTGATCGTTTACCGCCTTGGCACCTTCATCCCGGTGCCCGGCATCGATGGCGGCGCGCTGCGCGAGTTCATGGAACACGCCGGTCAGGGCATTGGTGGCATGGTGTCCATGTTTACCGGTGGTGCGCTTGGGCGCATGGGCATTTTTGCCCTTGGAATCATGCCCTACATCTCGGCCTCGATTATCGTGCAGCTTTTGACCTCGATGGTGCCTCAGCTTGAGCAACTCAAGAAAGAGGGCGAGCAGGGGCGCAAGAAAATCAACCAATACACTCGCTACGGCACTGTGTTTCTGGCTACTTTGCAGGCCTATGGGCTGGCGGTGTCGTTGGAATCGGGCGATTTGGTTACGGATCCCGGTCTTTATTTCCGCGTTGCGTGTCTGATTACGCTGGTCGGCGGCACCATGTTCCTGATGTGGTTGGGTGAGCAAATCACGGCACGCGGCATCGGCAACGGTATCTCGTTGATCATCTTTGTTGGCATTATCGCTGAAGTACCCGCTGCCATTGCGCAGTTCTTTGCCTCTGGCCGGTCCGGTGCGATCAGCCCTGCGGTGATTATCGGGGTACTTGTGATGGTGATCGTCACGATCATGTTCGTGGTGTTTATGGAACGCGCCTTGCGCAAGATCCATATTCAGTACCCCCGTCGTCAGGTGGGCATGAAGGTTTATGATGGTGGGTCTTCGAACTTGCCGATCAAAGTGAACCCAGCGGGCGTTATTCCTGCGATCTTTGCCTCGTCGCTGCTGCTGCTGCCGATCACAATCAGCACGTTCTCGGGCAATTCGACCAGCCCGATCATGAGCTGGCTTTTGGCTAACTTTGGTCCCGGTCAGCCGTTGTACCTGTTGTTCTTTATCGCGATGATCGTGTTCTTTGCCTATTTTTACACGTTCAACGTCAGCTTCAAACCTGACGACGTGGCCGACAACTTGAAAAGCCAAAATGGTTTTGTGCCGGGTATTCGTCCGGGTAAAAAGACAGCCGAGTATCTGGAATATGTGGTGAACCGCATTCTTGTTCTTGGTGCGGGTTATCTGGCACTGGTTTGTTTGCTGCCAGAGATCCTGCGCGGTCAGTTCGCCATTCCGTTCTATTTTGGTGGCACGTCTGTGTTGATTGTTGTTTCGGTAACGATGGATACGATTCAGCAGGTGCAAAGTCACTTGCTTGCCCACCAATACGAAGGGCTGATCGAAAAATCACAATTGCGCGGAAAAGGCTCAAAAGGGCGCCGCAAACGTAGTCCTATTCGCCGTTAAGGCGCGTAGGCGGGGGACATTATGAATATTATTTTGCTGGGCCCGCCGGGTGCGGGCAAAGGCACGCAAGCGAGCTTTCTTGTGGAAGAACGTAGTATGGTGCAGTTGTCGACTGGTGATATGTTGCGTGCGGCTAAGGCTTCTGGCTCTGAGATGGGCAAAGTTGTAGCGGATGTCATGGCACGCGGGGGGCTCGTCACCGACGAGATCGTCATAGGCCTGATCCGCGAGCAAATCGAGACAGTGAAATCCAACGGCTTCATCTTTGATGGCTTTCCCCGCACGCTGGCGCAGGCGGACGCGTTAAACAACCTGCTGGCAGAAAAAGGCGAGAGCCTAGACGCTGTGATCGAGCTGGAAGTTGACGATGACGTTTTGGTCGATCGCATCGTGGGTCGCGCCGCCGAGGCAGCCGCCGCAGGCCAACCGGTTCGCGCCGACGACAATGCCGAGTCGATGAAGGTTCGGCTTATGGAGTATTACAAAAAGACGTCTCCGCTGTTGGGGTATTACTATGCCAAAGGCCAGCTTTCGCGTGTGGATGGGCTTGGCTCCATGGAGCAGGTGAAAGCAGACATCGCAGCCGTTCTAAACGGCTGAACAACCGATGCGCCGAGACTATCCACAACATTGGCCCTTACGTCGAAAACTGAGACGGTTGCGGACATTCCACGGGAGTTCCGCGCTTGTCGCCCTGTTCCTGATCATTGTGATCCTAGAACGGATGGGTGGATGGTTGGGCCTGCTGTCCGGAGCGGTTTTGTTCGTTGGAATCTTCAACCAGTACCGCACCGACTATGCCAAGATTCAGGCGTCTGAAGCGATCAAGAAATCGAAGGCTTGACGGCCACCATGTCAAGGCCTATTCCACGCCATCTCTAACGAGAATCAAAGACGGGAACGCGTCCCGTTGGATCACCTGATCAGCTGCAGGCCCGGGGGCGAAAACCACGGGCCTTATGTTGTGAAAAAAGGACCTGGAATCACGGGTCCGCAACGAAAAGGAATACGCCAAGTGGCACGTATTGCAGGGGTCAACATCCCCACAGGTAAACGGGTTCCAATCGCCCTGACCTACATCACCGGCATCGGCAACACATCAGCGCGCGCAATCTGCGAAGCTGTGGGCATCGAACAAACCCGCCGCATCAACGAACTCAGCGACGCCGAAGTTCTGAAGATTCGCGAACACATCGACGAAAACTATACCGTCGAAGGTGACCTGCGTCGTGACACGCAGATGAACATCAAGCGTCTGATGGACCTTGGCTGCTACCGTGGCCTGCGCCACCGTCGCAACCTGCCTGTCCGCGGTCAGCGCACTCACACCAACGCTCGCACGCGCAAAGGCCCCGCTAAGGCCATTGCCGGCAAGAAGAAATAAGGAGACGCACCAATGGCACGAGATACTCGCCGGGTGGCCAAGAAAAAGGTCTCCAAGAACATCGCAGCGGGCGTTGCGCATGTTAATTCTTCGTTCAACAACACCAAGATCCTGATTTCTGATGTGCAGGGCAATGCGATCGCATGGTCGTCTGCTGGCACGATGGGCTTCAAAGGCTCGCGGAAATCCACACCTTATGCGGCTCAGATGGCGGCAGAAGATGCGGGCAAAAAAGCGCAGGATCACGGCGTCAAGACGCTGGAAGTCGAAGTTCAAGGCCCTGGTTCGGGTCGTGAGTCGGCTTTGCGCGCATTGGCCGCTGCTGGGTTTAACATCACGTCGATCCGTGACGTGACGCCGATGGCCCACAATGGTTGTCGTCCGCCCAAGCGCCGCCGCGTCTAAGCGATTAACGAATTTCTAACGGGGCCACGTGTTTTTACGCGGCCCCGCACCGCTTTTTTGAAACCTCGGGCGCTTGTTCCTTTAGGACATGGGGAACAGGCAAGAATGGAGGGACGCATGATCCATAAGAATTGGGCTGAGTTGATCAAGCCGCAACAACTTGAAGTGAAGCCGGGCAATGAACCTGCGCGTCAGGCAACTGTGATTGCCGAACCGCTGGAACGCGGTTTTGGTTTGACTCTTGGCAACGCGCTGCGCCGCGTTCTGATGTCGTCGTTGCAGGGTGCTGCGATCACGTCTGTACAGATCGACAATGTGTTGCACGAATTTTCGTCCATCGCAGGTGTGCGCGAAGATGTGACTGATGTGATCTTGAACCTCAAGCAGGTGTCGCTTCGCATGGAAGTCGAAGGACCCAAGCGTCTGTCGATTTCGGCCAAAGGCCCAGGCGTTGTGACTGCGGGTGATATTTCCGAAAGCGCGGGTATCGAGATTTTGAACCGTGATCTGGTGATCTGTCACCTTGATGATGGTGCCGATGTATTCATGGAACTGACTGTGAACACTGGTAAAGGCTATGTGTCTGCTGAAAAGAACAAGCCAGAAGACGCGCCAATCGGTTTGATCCCAATCGATGCGATTTATTCGCCGGTCAAAAAGGTCAGCTATGACGTGCAGCCTACCCGCGAGGGCCAGGTGCTGGATTATGACAAGCTGACGATGAAGGTCGAAACCGATGGTTCGATCACGCCGGATGATGCTGTGGCCTTTGCTGCGCGCATTCTGCAAGATCAATTGGGTATCTTCGTCAACTTCGACGAACCCGAGTCGGCGAACCGCCAAGACGATGATGATGGTCTCGAATTTAACCCACTTCTGCTCAAGAAAGTGGACGAGTTGGAACTGTCTGTTCGTTCGGCAAACTGCCTCAAGAACGACAATATCGTGTATATTGGCGATCTGATCCAAAAGACCGAAGCCGAAATGCTGCGTACGCCAAACTTTGGCCGCAAGTCTTTGAACGAGATCAAAGAAGTACTGTCGGGTATGGGCTTGCATCTTGGCATGGACGTCGAGGACTGGCCGCCGGACAACATCGAAGATCTTGCGAAGAAGTTCGAAGACAACTTTTAAGAGATCAGGCAGGGCGGAGGACACCTCCGCCTTACCTAAATAAGGCGCACCTGTGGTGCGCCTCGGGCAAAAGCCCCAAGGAGAGCCCAAGACACGCATCGTGGGCCAGACAAAGTAAAACAGCCCGTAGAGGGCACTCTAAGGAGACTAGAAAATGCGTCACGCACGTGGATACCGCCGCCTAAACCGTACTCATGAACACCGCAAAGCGTTGTTCTCGAACATGGCAGGCTCGCTTATTGAACATGAGCAAATCAAAACAACCTTGCCCAAGGCCAAGGAACTGCGCCCGATCATCGAAAAGCTGATCACACTGGCCAAACGCGGTGATTTGCACGCCCGTCGTCAGGCGTCTTCTAAACTGAAAGAAGAGCAATACGTCGCCAAACTCTTTGACATCCTCGGCCCACGCTATGCCGAACGTTCGGGTGGTTATGTCCGCGTCCTAAAGGCGGGTTTCCGCTATGGCGATATGGCGCCCATGGCGATCATCGAATTTGTCGACCGCGACCGCGACGCCAAAGGTGCCGCTGACAAGGCCCGCGTTGCTGCCGAAGACGCTGCTGAATAAACACGGGGCCCTTACCGTGGTATTGGAAACCCTCGCCTTGGCGAGGGTTTTTCTTTTTGGGCGTATCATTTCAAGCGGCGTCCTGCTTGCATTCCCGTTCAGTCATTTGCATATTTTTAGAACAATGAAGCACCTTATAGCCCTTCTTTTTTGCGTCACGCCGCTTTTGGCTGGTGCGCAGACGCGATTGCCCGAAAACCGGGCCGAGATTTCGCTGAGTTTCGCCCCCCTCGTGCGCGAAACAGCACCAGCTGTCGTCAATATCTATGCCAAGGTCGTCACGGAGACGAGGCAGCGTACCCCTTTCATGAACGACCCGTTCTTTGAGCGGTTTTTCGAAGGGTTCTCGCAACCACAGCCGCGCGTGCAAAATTCACTTGGTTCGGGTGTGATCCTGTCGGACGACGGGATCGTGGTGTCGAACTATCACGTGGTAGGCCAAGCCACAGACATTCGTGTGGTTCTCAATGACCGTCGTGAATATGATGCGCGCGTGCTTTTGGGGGACGCGGAAAGTGATCTCGCAATTCTGCAACTTGAAGGCATCGATGGCCTGCCGTTCTTACCATTGCGCGACAGTGGGTCAGTCGAAGTGGGCGAGTTGGTCTTGGCCATCGGCAACCCCTTTGGCGTAGGGCAAACGGTATCGTCGGGCATCGTATCTGGCCTTGCGCGGTCCGGTGCGTCAAATGGTGGCGGCTTGGGATATTTTATTCAAACTGATGCACCGATCAATCCGGGCAATTCGGGCGGTGCGCTCGTTGATATGATGGGCCGTCTGATTGGCGTAAACACCCGCATCCTCAGCCGCTCTGGCGGCTCCAACGGTATTGGCTTCGCTATTCCTTCGGATCTAGTCGCGGCCTTTGTGGCCCAAGCTGCGGCTGGAAATGATCGATTCATGCGCCCATGGGCGGGTGCGACAGGACAGGTTGTCGATGCTGATATGGCAGAGATGCTGGATTTGGATCGCCCCGGCGGCATCATTATTGCTGGATTGCACCCAGCCAGCCCATTGAGCGAAGCCGGTTTTTCCGTTGGGGATGTTGTGCTTTCGGTGGATGGTGCCGAAGTGCACAGCCCGGGCGAAATGCTGTTTCACATGGGGTTGGCCCATACAAAAGGCACCGTCGTGATGACGCGTTTGCGTGATGGTACGTTGTCGGATGTGACAGTCGCCATGCGTGCCCCGCCTGAAGTTCCGGCTCGCGACGCAATGACTTTGCCCAAGGATGCGAGTTTGCCGGGGCTTGCCTTTTCGCGGATCAACCCGGCGGTTATTGCTGAAATGCGCCTGCCGCTTGAGGCCGAGGGCGTTGTGATCACTGATCTTGGTCGTTTAGGTGCGCGTGTGGGCTTACGGGTTGGGGACATCCTGCAAGTGATTGATCGACGCGCGATCGCCACTCCGAACGACGCAGCAGATGCCTTGCGCGAGGCCCGCCGTGGCACCCGTGTACAGGCTTTACGAAGCGGTGCGCGCGTTACGTTGCGCTTTTAAATGGCCGATCTTTTCGCCTCTGAGCCGCCTGCCGAAACGGGCCACCGCCCGTTGGCGGACCGGTTGCGTCCGCAAAAATTATCCGAGGTGATTGGCCAGCGGCAAGTGCTTGGCCCAGACGCGCCGCTAACTGTCATGTTGCAAGCTGGTGCTTTGGGGTCACTGGTATTTTGGGGGCCACCGGGTGTCGGCAAGACGACGATTGCGCGCCTGTTGGCCTATGAAACGGACCTGCATTTTGTGCAGATCAGCGCAATCTTCACCGGCGTGCCTGACCTTAAAAAAGTGTTTGAAGCAGCCCGCATTCGCCGCCAAAATGGGCAGGGCACGTTGCTGTTCGTCGATGAAATCCACCGTTTTAACAAAGCACAACAAGACGGATTCCTGCCGCATATGGAAGACGGCACGATCTTGTTGGTCGGTGCCACAACCGAAAACCCTAGTTTTGAACTGAACGCCGCTGTGTTGTCGCGCGCGCAGGTGTTGGTGCTGGAACGGTTGGATGTGGCCGATCTGGAATTGATGGCGCAACGGGCCGAACAGGATCTTGGCATGCCCTTGCCCCTTGAACCGCCCGCGCGGT
This sequence comes from Tateyamaria sp., assembly GCF_039940735.1. Lineage (GTDB taxonomy): Bacteria > Pseudomonadota > Alphaproteobacteria > Rhodobacterales > Rhodobacteraceae > Tateyamaria. Next base: position 1,736 of record NZ_JBDVGB010000059.1, on the reverse strand, counting down.
CCGCTTTGTTGGAAATGGCCGATGGTGACGGTCGGGCATTGTTGAACTTGATCGAACAGATCACGGCATGGAAGCTTGATGCGCCTTTGGATCAAACGACCTTGGCCGCCCGTTTGATGCGCCGCGCCGCGCAATACGACAAATCGGGCGATGCGCATTACAATCTGATCTCGGCCTTGCATAAATCGGTGCGTGGGTCTGATCCGGATGCCGCACTGTATTGGTTTGCACGCATGCTAGAAGGCGGCGAAGACCCGCGTTACCTTGCGCGCCGGATCACGCGTATGGCGGTCGAAGACATCGGCCTTGCCGACCCGCAAGCGCAATCGATTTGCCTGCAATCTTGGGAAACCTTTGAACGCCTTGGCAGTCCCGAGGGGGAATTGGCCTTGGCCCAAGCGCTGGTTTACCTTGCCCTCGCGCCTAAATCGAACGCCACTTATGTTGCTTATAAAGGCGCGCGTAAGGCGGCCAAGCAAACCGGATCGCACCCGCCGCCCAAACATATTTTGAACGCGCCAACATCGTTGATGAAGGATCAGGGTTACGGCGACAATTATGCCTATGATCATGATGCCGAAGACGGGTTTTCTGGGCAAAACTACTTTCCCGATGGGATGGCGCGGCCGGACCTTTATCAGCCGGTGGAACGCGGGTTCGAACGGGATTTGAAAAAGCGCATCGACTATTTCGCCAAGCTGCGCGCCAAACGCGACACCTAAACCGGCGTATCCGCGGGTAACCTTGACTCTGACCGGGGAAGGGACGACAGACCGCGCATGTTATCTTCGCTTTCTCTTGTGGCCCTTGGCGGGGCAATTGGCGCATCGTTGCGCTATTTGACCGGTGTGGCCGTGTTGCGCCTGTTTGGTGTGACCGCGTTTCCGCTGGGCGTTATCGCCGTCAACATCATCGGTTCATTCCTGATGGGGGTGTTTGTGGTGGTGGCAGCAGAACGCGGTTTGACCCATCTGAGCCCACTGGTGATGACGGGTATCCTTGGTGGGTTCACCACCTTTTCGTCCTTTAGCCTTGAAACCATGACCCTGATCGAACGCGGTGATGTGGGGCAGGCAGGACTGTACATTTTGCTATCGGTCGGCCTGTCAGTTGGCGCGTTGGCACTGGGCCTGTTCATGGCCCGAGGAGTTTTTGCATGAGTGGCGTTCAGACCATCACAGTGACCGAGGACGAAGGCGATCAACGCCTAGATCGTTTCCTGAAACGCCGTTTTCCGCAATTGTCGCAGGGCATGGTGGAAAAGATGTGCCGCAAGGGCGAATGCCGTGTGGATGGTGGGCGCGTCAAATCTAATTCCCGTGTCGAAGAGGGGCAGAATGTGCGCGTTCCGCCCATTCCTGACACCCGCGCGCCTGCCGTTGTGCGCACAGGCGTGTCTGAGGCGGACACCAAGATGATCCAATCTTGCGTGATTTACCGCGATGACCATGTGATTGCGATCAACAAGCCGGCAGGCCTGCCAACCCAAGGCGGTTCGGGTCAGAACCGTCATGTGGACGGGATGGGCGAGGCGTTGATGTTCGGCTTTGAGGATCGCCCGCGCCTTGTGCACCGGCTGGACAAAGACACGTCGGGCGTTTTGCTGTTGGCCCGCACACGGCTGGCGGCCAAGGCTTTGACGGCGGCGATGCGCCATCGCGAAACGCGCAAAATTTATTGGGCGTTGGTGGCCGGCGTGCCCACACCTTACTTGGGTGAAATCAAATACGGGCTTG
>NZ_JBDVGB010000058.1:0-39997 GCF_039940735.1 Tateyamaria sp. | reverse complement strand
AAATCGAACCGGGCGAGATGGTTGTCATCACCGACAAAGGCATCGAAAGCCGCCGCCCTTTCCGCCAGAAAAAGGCGCGGTTCTGCATCTTTGAACACGTCTATTTCAGCCGCCCCGACAGTATTTTGGGTGGTCGAAGCGTCTATGAAACCCGCGAAAACATCGGCCGCGAACTGGCTAAAGAAGCGCCAGTAGATGCTGACTTGGTCTGTCCGGTGCCGGATTCTGGCACGCCTGCAGCCATCGGTTATTCGCTGGAATCGGGCATTCCTTATGCGATGGGTATCATCCGCAACCAATATATGGGCCGCACGTTCATTGAGCCGACGGAAAGCATCCGTAACATGGGTGTGCGTCTGAAACTGAACGTGAACCGGGCGTTGATCAAAGGCAAACGGGTGATTTTGGTTGACGATTCTGTGGTGCGCGGCACCACATCGCGCAAGATCAAAGAAATGATCCTAGATGCTGGCGCTGCCGAAGTGCATTTTCGCATCGCATCGCCCCCAACGGCTTGGCCCTGTTTTTATGGCGTAGACACGCCGCAACGCGAAAAATTGCTGGCCGCCACGATGTCTGAGAGCGAGATGACAGAACATTTGGGCGTCGACAGCCTTAAGTTCATCTCGCTTGATGGACTGTACCGCGCCGTGGGCGAAGGCAAGGGACGCGACCCTGCCAGCCCGCAATATTGCGACGCGTGTTTTTCTGGCGAATACCCGGTTGAACCATCGGATCAGATCCAAAAGGGATTTGAAATGAAGGCTGCGGAATAGACTAGTTCCTGACGATTTTTGTCAGCAACCATCGCGATAACGGCCTATGGACCAACTTGCCCCTGCCCTGCACGACCTTGTTGCCCGCTGGCCTGAACCTGCGCGACGTCATTTTTTGGCCGCGCGCGGGATCATTCTTGATGTGAGCGAAACAGCCCAAATTGGCCCTTTGGACGAAAGCCTGAAATGGGGCCAACCGGCATGGCGCCCCCGACGACCCCGGACCGGAGTGACCTTGCGACTGGATTGGTCCGACAAAACACCAGATCGGCTAATGGCCTTTGTGGATTGTAAAACGGACCTCGCCAGCCAGATGTCGACCCGCTTTCCCGGAAAATTCGAAAACGACGGGCGTCGCGCGTTGGCATTTGATCTAAAGGCCCCGCTGCCGGGTGACGCGATCGCCCAATTGGCCCAGCTCGCATTCACCTATTACCGTCTCAAGACTTGATCCGCGAGATACCAAGGTCCGCCATAAAAGTAATTTAACGACGGCCAAAGCGAACATTTCCAGATTTTCGGCGTTACTTTTGTTCGACAACACCTCGCGATCCTTAGTTATCAAAGTGCCGCAGTCGAAACACCTTTTTTGGCAAACATCGCGACCATTTGCGCACTTAAAGGCCGTGCAAAAACAGCGTCGCCGCTTGACGCAAAGGGTTGCGACAGGCACACCCGGCCCATGACAAAAACAGCTCTTATCACTGGTGCTTCGCGTGGCTTGGGTGCCGCCCTTGCCCGCGCCCTTGCCCCAACCCATCATATCATCGCCGTCGCGAAAACCACCGGCGCACTTGAGGAATTGGACGATCAGATCAAATCCGTTGGTGGTGCCGCAACCCTCGCGCCGATGGACATCACCGTGGATGCAGCCATGCAAACGCTGTGCCGTGGCATCCATGATCGTTGGGGCAGCCTTGATCTGTGGGCACATACCGCGATCCACGCCGCACCACTGGCACCAGCATCGATGATCGATGCAAAAGACATGACCAAATCAGTGGCCGCAAACGTGACGGCAACAACCACGCTGATCACCTATCTTGCCCCGCTTTTGGGTACAAAAGGCACCGCCGTGTTCTTTGACGACCCACAAGCTGGTGCCCCTTTTTATGGCGGCTACGGCGCGACCAAGGCTGCACAAATTGCACTGGCGCGCAGCTGGCAGGCCGAAACGGCGCGCACCGGGCCAAATGTGCACATCGCCACGCCAAAACCGATGCCGACTGCCACGCGCGGCCGCTTTCACCCCGGCGAAGACCGCGCAGGCCTGAACGATCCGATGACCGAAGCCGCGCGCCTGATTGTCGATCTCAATTTATAGGCGTAGCGCGTCGCCTCAAAGCAACGCTGCCTTTCTGCGGCCCAAAAAAGTGCACAGTGGCGGCTGTCGCAGTTGCCCCGGCGCACAACGGGTCATAGTAAGGAACAAAGGGGCCAAACATGCGCATTCTCATCACCAATGACGACGGCATCGCAGCACCCGGCCTGAAAACGCTGGAACACATCGCGCGCGACCTTGCCGGACCAGACGGAGACGTCTGGACAGTGGCCCCTGCGTTCGAACAATCCGGCGTCGGCCACTGCATCAGCTATGCACGTCCCTTCATGATCCAAACCCTAGCGCCGCGTCGTGTCGCCGTCGAAGGCAGCCCCGCCGATTGCGTGCTTGCGGGTCTGTTTCAGGTCATGGATGAAAAACCCGACCTGATCTTGTCCGGCGTGAACCGGGGCAACAACTCGGCTGAAAACGCGCTGTATTCCGGCACGCTAGGTGCCGCCATCGAAGGCGCACTGCAAGGCGTGTTGTCTATCGGCATTTCGCAGTATTTTGGCCCCGGCAATCGCGACCTTGATGACCCGTTTGAGGCCGCATTGACCCATGGAAAACAGGTGATTGAGCGGATTGTCGCCAACACACCCAAAGACCAGCCGGGTTATCAATTGTTTTACAACGTAAATGTCCCGCCGGTCGCTGCTGCGGACGTCAAAGGCATCAACGTGGTACCCCAAGGGTTGCGCCCCGGTCTTAGGTTTCACACCGAGGCGACGACCTCGCCCTCGGGCCGTCAATTCCTGTGGATCAAGGGCGGGGATCAACAGGTGCAAACTGCCCCCGCCACAGATGCCGCTGTCAATCTGGATGGGTATATTTCTGTCACGCCGATGCGTGCCGACTTCACGGCCCATGACATGCTGGACACGCTGGGGGCCATCGCCACATGAGCGAGAACGACGACATTGCCACTCGCAAAATGCAGTTTCTTTATGCCCTGCGATCGCGCGGTGTGACGGATACCCGCGTGCTGGAAGCGATGGAGAATATCGACCGCGGCCCCTTTATTCGTGGGCTTTTCGCCGAACGCGCTTACGAGGACATGCCCCTGCCCATCGCCTGTGGACAGACGATCAGCCAACCATCTGTGGTGGGGATGATGACACAAGCGCTTAATGTCAGCCCACGCGACAAGGTGCTCGAAATCGGCACGGGATCGGGATATCAGGCCGCGATCCTCGCCAAACTTGCACGCCGCGTTTACACGATTGACCGCCATCGCCGCTTGGTGCGCGAAGCCCGGCAGATTTTCGACGACCTTGACCTGCATACCATCACCGCAATCACCGCAGATGGGTCTTTTGGCCTGCCTGACCAAGCCCCCTTTGACCGCATTCTGGTCACAGCCGCGGCCGAAGATCCCCCCGGCCCCTTGCTTGCCCAGCTCAAAGTGGGGGGCATTATGGTGCTGCCCGTCGGCCAATCGGATGCCGTGCAAAGCCTGATCCGGGTGCACAAGACCGAATCCGGGCTGGAATACGACGAATTACGCGATGTCCGCTTTGTTCCTTTGCTCGAGGGCTTGGGCAAAGAGTAACTTTGGTGTAAAACGGTTTGGAACACTGACAGGCACAGCCTGCACTGGATACCGGCAACGCCCCCGCTCAGAGGGGTCCGGCAGAGGACGACGCAGATGACCCGAACATTCCCCAACCGCTATGGTCGGTTAACGATCGTAACCCTGTGCCTTGGCGCACTTGCGGCGTGTGATACACCACTGGATTTTGATCTGCGCGGCCCAGAGGGTGGTTTCAACACCCGCGCCGCAGCCCGCAATGCGACCATCGACCGCCCAGAGGCGGACTCGCGCGGAGTTATCTCTTATCCCACCTATCAAGTTGCGGTGGCACGGCGCGGTGACACCCTTAATGATGTGGCAACCCGTGTGGGTTTGCCCGCAGACGAATTGGCCCGCTTTAACGGCGTCGAAGCAGATGTCCCGCTGCGCCATAACGAAATTATCGCCCTGCCCCGGCGCGTGGCAGAACCGACTGTGGCAACGGCACCCACGGTTGCGGCCCCGACGAATGTGGATGTCACCACGCTTGCAGGGTCAGCCATTGATCGTGCCGAACCGACCCCGGCCAGCGCACCCGTCACCACCGCACCTTTGGCCCCGAACGAGCAAGAACCCGTGCGCCACAAAGTGGAACGCGGCGAAACCGCTTTTACCATCGCGCGTCTGTATCAAGTCCCGGTCAAATCACTGGCTGAATGGAACGGCCTAGACGCCAGTTTTTCCGTGCGTGAAGGTCAGTTCCTGTTGATCCCTATCGCCCGTGTCGCCGCCCCCGAACGCGTTGCAGCACAAAACACCACTGCCCCGGGCAATGGAACAGTCACGCCTGTACCCCCAAGCGCGGTCAAACCTTTGCCTGAAAATGACACCACCCCAACATCTGTCGCCGAGACCGCACCGATCCCGGAAAAACCTTTGGCGGACGTGGGCCAAACCACCGCCAAACCCAAGGTGGCGGACATGGCAATTCCCGTTCAGGGCAGCATCGTGCGCGCCTATTCAAAAGGGCGCAACGAAGGCATCGACATCAAAGCCGCCCCCGGCGCGCCCGTCAATGCAGCGGCCTCTGGCACAGTTGCGGCCATCACTGCAAGTGCGGAAGGCGTGCCAATCATTGTCGTACGTCACCCCAACAATTTGCTGACCGTCTATGCCAATGTGGCGGACGTAAAAGTGGCCAAGGGCGACAGCGTGTCGCGCGGCCAAGCCATCGCAAGTTTGCGTGAAAATGCCGATCAGGCCTTTGTCCATTTCGAAGTACGTGACGGTTTTGACAGCGTCGACCCTGCCCCCTTCTTTGAGTAATCACACGGGCTCGCTCGCGCGCAATCCAACTTAGGCGAACATGTTTTAGACAATTCGCCACAAAACTGCCTCAATTGGGACCTTAATGCCCAACCCTCGCCATGTTTCTCGATCAGAAACAATGCATCGAACCAAGATGGATTGATTTCAGAGCATGGCGATTTTCTACGGATACACCTTTGCCTTACTTGGCAGCCAAACTACGGTTAACGGCGCCACGGCGGACTATAATTTTGCGCCGAACGGCACTTGGAGCTATTCAGGCGACTCCACCTATTTTGTCGTCAATGAAAACGACGGCGCGACGGTATTCAACGGCGACAGCACCTCGAACGAGACAATTCAGCCGCAAGAACGCTTTGACGGCGCTTTTCCTCAAACCACCGACATTGACGGCACCGATCGTCAACTGATCTGGGACTATACGTTTACCGTAACCGACGGCACGACTACTTGGCGGATCGCGGTCATTGATGTCGATCTGAATAATGACGACGACGTGCAAGACGCAGGCGAAGACGGCTATTATCTTGTTTTTCCAGATGGATTGCCGCCCGCAGACACGGATCTAACCACCGGTGGAATTACAGACAACGGCGCCTTCATCCCCCATGCTGATTTGGGCGCACAAATCGTATGCTTTACCTCTGGCACGTTGATCGAAACCCCCAATGGTCCGCGCAAAATCGAAGATATTGCCCCAGACGACATCGTCACCACCGCTCATAATGGCGCGCAGTCTGTGAAATGGGCTGGGCAGACGACGGTTGCCGCCAACGATGACTTGGCCCCCATCGTGATCACTGCAGGCACCCTTGGCAACGCGTCCGATCTGGTCGTGTCGCCACAACACGCCATCCTGCTTAACGATTGGCGGGCCGAATTGCTGTTTGGCGAGGATCAAGTCCTGGTCCGCGCTGTAGAATTGCTTGGAATGGACGGCGTTTACCGCAAAACGGGCGGTATCGTTACGTACTGCCACGTCCTTATGGACAGCCATCAACTGGTGCAGGCCCACGGTTTATGGAGCGAAACGCTGTATCCCGGCGCAGTGGCGATGGGCGCGGTGAATGAAGCGGCGCGTGATGAAATTCTGCGCCTGTTTCCTGACTTGTCCGAATATGGTCCGATGGCAGCCCCTTGCCTGCGCGGATACGAGGCGCGCCTGCTGGCCGCCTAAAGCGCGACGCCCCGGCGGCCTGCCAAATCACAGAAATACTGCCAGGCCACACGCCCTGAACGGGACCCGCGTGTCGCCTGCCATTCAATGGCTTCAGCCCACAGCGTATCGTCATCAATTTCGATGCCGTGCGCTGCACAATAACCCCGGATCATCGCCAAGTACTGATCTTGATCGCACGCGTGAAAACCCAACCACAGCCCAAAGCGATCCGACAAGGACACTTTTTCCTCGACGGCTTCGGAGGGGTTAATGCCACTGCCCTGCTCGTTTTCGATCATATCGCGCGGCATCAAATGGCGACGGTTCGACGTGGCATACAAGATCACATTGTCCGGCCGCCCTTCGATTCCGCCATCAAGCACCGCTTTTAGGGATTTATAGTGCTGATCATCGTGGCTAAAGCTGAGGTCATCGCAATAAAGGATAAAACGCGCTGTCTTTGCTTCGCGCAAAACGGCCAACAAACGGCCAACGCTGGGCAAATCTTCGCGGTGCAGTTCCACGATCTTTAGGCCGGGGTGATCTGCTTCAAGTGCGCCGTGTATCGCTTTGACCAGACTGGATTTCCCCATACCGCGTGCCCCCCAAAGCAGGGCATTGTTGGCCGGCAACCCTTTGGCAAACTGGCGCGTATTTGCCAGAAGCGTATCACGCGACCGTTCCACCCCAATCAGCAAATCCAGCGATACACGCGACACATGCGCGACCGGGTCCAAACGATCTGGCCCCGTTTGCCAGACAAAGGCGCGCGCGGCGTCAAAGTCTGGCGCGGCCATTGGGGCGGGCGACATGCGTTCAAGTGCGGCCGCAATGCGGTCCATCGGGTCGTCGATCACTTCAGGTCTTCCTCTGGTAAATCGCCTTGATCATCTTCGTCGTCTTCATCGAAATACCCTTCGGCACGCAATTTTGCGTCGCGCTTTTTCTCAACATGACGGACAAGGAAAATCGAAATTTCGTACAGACCATAGACGACGGTAAACAAGATACCTTGGGTGATGACGTCAGGCGGAGTGACCAAAGCGGCCAGCACCAAGATGCCCACCATGGCGTATTTACGCACATTGCCAAGGCCTTCGGCACTGACCAAACCAGCCTTGCCCATCAGGGTCAAAAGCACCGGCAATTGGAAACACAGACCAAAGGCCATGATAAATTTCAGTGTGATATCAAGGCTTTCGTTGACCTTTCCAAAGAAGGTAATGCGGATGCCGTCAGCGGTATCTGGCACCACGGCCTCTACGCCTGTGACCGCCTCTGCGCCGACAACTGTGCTCATCAAATCTGCGATGATTGATGGCACGTCAGCAAAGCCAAGGAAAAACGCCATCGCCAACGGTGTGACGACAAAATGTGCAAAGGATGCGCCCAAAAGGAACATCAATGGCGAGGCAACCAAGAACGGCAAAAACGCGTTCTTTTCCTGTTTATAAAGCCCCGGCGCCACAAAGCGCCACATTTGAAACCCGATAACAGGGAATGACAACGCAAAACCAAACACCATCGATATCCGAAACAGCGTAAACAGATATTCCTGCGGGCTTGTGTACTGCATCGTCGGCGACGGATCGCCCAACTCACGCAGTGTCGCCTCGATCGGTTCCAGCAAAAATTGCAGTATGGGTTCGGCCACCGTAAAGGCCAGGATAATACCGATCAGGAACGCAATGGCAGAGCGGATCAACCGCGTGCGCAGCTCTGCCAAATGTTCGATCAATGGCGCTGTGCTGTCATCCATATCAGGCGCTTCAGCCATCTTTACTCTCTTTCGGCGGAGGCGCAGCGGCCTCCAGTTCTTCGGCTTTCTTTAGCGCGTCGGCGGCCTCTTTGGCTTTGCGTTCAGCTTGGGCACGGGCTGTGGCGGCCTGAATTTTACGAGCGTTTTCAGCGCGCTCTGCCTTTTCGGCGGCCATTTTTCCCGTTTCACTGTCTTTATCGAGGTTACTCAGGGACGATGTCACATCGCGCGCGGCATCCTTGACCCCGTCCATCGCCGAACCAACCGGGTTGGTCGCCGTCTTAAGGGTCTTTTGCAAATCACGCACACCGGATTCGTCCGCTGCTTGATTCATAGCCGAGCTAAATTCGCGCGCCATGCCTTTGGCTTTACCAATCCAGCGGCCCACATTGCGAAAGACGACCGGCAAATCCTTGGGGCCAATCACGATCAACGCGACAACCCCAACCACCAGCATCTCGGTCCAACCGAGGTCGAACATCGCTTAGACCTTGTCTTTGTCGGACTCGGGCGTGACGTCCTTGGCCTCGGCCACGATTTCGTCTTCAACCGCTTCAGCTTCGTCCTCCAGCTCTTTTTGGCCTTCGTTGATGCCCTTTTTAAAGCTGGTGATGCCTTTGCCGACTTCGCCCATCAGACCCGAAATTTTACCGCGTCCAAACAGGACCAAAACCACAACTGCGATCAGCAGAATTCCCGGTAAACCAATATTGTTCAACATGTGTGTATCTCCCATCCAACGGCGCATGCCGTGTGTTCGGTACCGTTTTACGACCAGCCGTTGGGAACGGCCAGCGCACACATGGGATCAAACAGGCCAAGTCATGTGAAAAATGGTGCAATTTTTCAATAGCCCAAGCAAAACTGACATGTTAATGTCAGGAGCATGGCCCGCTCTGACCGCCTTTTCCAAATTCTGACCACGTTGCGCGATGGTCACTTGCACCGCGCCGAAGATTTGGCGCGCAGGCATGCTGTCTCTGTACGCACAATTTACCGCGATATGGACACGCTTGTTGCCTCAGGCGTTCCTGTGCAGGGCGCGCGCGGCGTTGGCTACCGCATTGGCGATACAACCACCCTGCCCCCGCTGACGTTAACACCGCAGGAGCTAGAAGCGCTGAACCTTGGCATTGCCATCGTGTCCGAAGTTGCCGACCCCGATCTGAAATCCGCAGCGCTCAGCCTTGCGGACAAAGTCGACGCAACCCAACCCGAACGCAGCATGACCGAAACGGAGATGTGGAAATTCGCCACCTACCCCTTTGCCGACGCGGTGCGTGGGTTTTCCCAAATGTCGACACTGCGCGCCGCCATCCGCGCGCGGCAAAAACTGCGCCTGACATATCATTCCAAGGGGGATCGAATAACGACACGCACCATCCGCCCCCTTCATATGGAATATTGGGGGCGTGTTTGGACGCTGACCGCTTGGTGCGAAAAGCAACAAGGTTTCAGAGGGTTCCGCGTTGACCTCATCCAATCAGCCGAGGCTTTGCCAGAAATGTTCGTGGACGAACCCGGCAAACGCCTTAGCGACTACAATGCAAATCTGTAACTGCGCGTGGGTCGGCGGGTGGGCGCCTTTGCGCAAGCAAACAGAGCCACCCGGCGGCTAGCGTTTGGGCAGAAACACTTCGATTGCTACAACGGCCATCACAGCAACATCCCCCGCAACAGGCACATCAAGCCCACCGGCCTCAACCACCACCTCAACCGTCCCATAGGGCAAAAGCGATGCGATCACATCGACGTCCACCGCATCGGGGCGCGGCACACCAATATGGACCACAACGCGCATCGTGTCGCGTGCCACATCCAACGTGCCAAAGATCGGCAAAGACGCCCCTTGCAAGGCCTGCTCGACCGCGCGCCGTGCCGCTTTGGTGTCGTCGCGCCCATGCAGATCAACCCCTTGGGCCATCTCGATAATCAAACGTTGCTCACTCATGACGACACCGACACAATCAGCGCCGCTTGCGCCATCACAGTGGGGTTGCCGACACCTTCGGGGCGCACAACATCCAGCCCGCCCTTTTCCACCACAAAGCTAGTTGATCCATAAGGAAAAACTGCCGCCAACACATCCACATCGACCATGTCGGGGCGTGCGCACCCAATGCGCACCTCAATGGTCATGTCCTCTTTGGCGACACCCATGTATTCCGCCAGATTGATCGAATTGCGCCAAAGGGCCGCGCGCACCGCGCGTTCCGCCGCTTGGGTATAATCCCCACGGCGCAGGGACGTGCCCAGCCCGAACTCTACAATCATCGGTCCCATCACGTCTCCTCCGTCGGGAATACAAAACACTTGTCGCGCCGGATGCGCAGCCACATCACCGTCTCAGGCTGCGGCAAAAACACCCCCGGCACCGTCACCTTGATCAACGCACCGTCATCACTCAGACGGAATTCCACAAGGCTTTCGTTGCCCATGAACCGCGCGCGCACCACATGCGCATGCGCTGCCGTGCCTTCTGTCGCCGTCGGCCCCGGCCCAACGCCTGCGCGGTCAAAATCGATTTTAACATGCTGTGGGCGGAACACGATATCGACCTCTGTGCCATCAACCACGCCGGGGGCTAAAAACCGACCAAAGGGCGTCATGGCCAAGGCCCCATCCACAGTGGCGCGCAACCGATTGGCATCACTGAAAAAAGCGACCGAAGCCCGATCAACTGGTCGCGTATAAACGTTGTAAGGCGCGCCACGTTGCACGATCACCCCATCACGCATCAACGCAATCTCATCCGCCATGCGCATCGCTTCGTCGGGTTCGTGCGTGACCAGCAAGACGCCTGTGTCTTCTTCTTTGAGGATCGCCAAAGTTTCATCCCGAATGCCATCACGCAGACGGTTATCAAGGCCGGAAAACGGTTCATCCATCAACATGATGCGTGGACGCGGCGCCAAAGCCCGCGCCAAAGCAATCCGCTGTTGCTCGCCGCCAGAAAGTTGGTGGGGAAACATGTCGATAAAGCGCGTCATGCGCACGCGATCCAGCATTTCTTCGACCCGTGCGCGCTTTTCTTCACGCGTGCCGGACAGCCCATAGGCGACGTTGCCAGCCACACTCAGATGCGGAAACAAAGCGAAATCCTGAAACATCAGACCAATCGCGCGCCGCTCTGGTGGGACGCGGAACTTGGTATCGCAGATCAAAGCGCCATCCACATAGATTTCGCCCGAATCCTGCATCTCGACCCCTGCGATCATGCGCAAGGTGGTGGATTTACCGCATCCCGACGGCCCCAAAAGGCAGGTCACCTGCCCCGGTTGGATCGACAACGACACGCCATCGACCACACGCCGTCCACCATAGGTGCGCACCATATTGCGAATTTCTAGCCGAGGTGCAGTCACGCGTTCTCATTCCCGATTAAAACAGTCGGGAGGTATCAGGCCCGACGCGCCCCCGCAAGCACTGCCGCAAAGCCAACCACCAGAATAAGCACACAATTCACCAGCAATTGCTCGTATTTATGCCCCTCAGGCAAAATACCCGCGAACACAGGCCAAGTCTGCCTAAAATTGGCCAGTACGCGCAAAACGGCCGCGCCAAACGCCACCATGTAAGACCAAACCGGCAGCGCGCACCCGGCGCAGACGCGCAACAAAGCAGTGAAGCAAAAGCCGAAAAAGGGTCGGTGGGTGGGCGCATTTTGTGCAAGCACAAAACAGACCAGTCCATCGACCTTAGACCACCTCGAATGTGGCCTCCGCCCGGTCCACTCCGTTCACCTGCACCACAAGCCCATGCGTGCCCGGGTGCCATTCAAATGTGGTGGCGTTGGCCTTGATTTTATGGATTTTCGTTAACGACAAAGGTTTACCAGCCGTGACTTTCCCAACTTTCAGCTTGAACACCTTTTCCCCCGTTCGCCCACCCGGACGGGCAAACCGCAGCCGATAATCCACAAGCACCGGCAGGTCTGAAGCCGCACTCAGCACAACTTCAAATTCCAGCGCTTCGCCCATGGCCACCTTAGGCGTGGAAATAGAAAGCGACGCCGCCACCGGCACATCCCCCGCATAGCCCAGCATCGACAACGCCCCTGAATGGCCTTGCTTGACCAAGGTGCGCAGCGCGTGGCGTTGCATCCATGCACGCTCGGCCGCGCGTTGGCGCTCATCTGCGTCCCACTGCGCCAGCCGTTGCAACACGGCGTCGGCGTCCGTTTTGGCCACATCATTCAAGTGATTGGCCACCGAACGCGTCACAAACCGCGTCCCGTCCGCCTGCAAGATATCCAGCAACGGCAAAGTCTGATCCAACGTCAGCGCAACTTTTCGCGCCCAGGGTAATTTTGGCCGCGTCCCTTCGCTGACCAGCCTGCGGACATGGTAATTGTCGTCGCGCGCCCAAAGCGCCAGTTGCGCCAATGTCTCCTGCGGCCAACGGTTCAGGAAAGGACGGATGTAGAACTCCATCGAAAAGCGCTGTGTGGCGGCGTAAAGCAGATCCAAAGCGCGCGCACTGTGTGCCTCTAACCCATGTCGCACCGCAAGAACGCCTGGCACAGCATGAATAAACCGGCCAAAGTCATCGTCGCGCAGCGTTGGGTCCAACCGCGTCGGCATCGCCGTTTCCAGTTGGTCAGCCATCGTTGGAAAATCCGGCGCAAGGTACGGTTCCAGACAGTCCGCAAACCAATCCAAACACTCCATCAAGGACCGTTCACCAATTCCAGACAATGCCGCAACATGGAATGCCGCCCGGTCAAATCCAGAAACCGCGCCCGCGAATTCATCTGCTAAATCACCTAAACTATCGGAATTAAACAGCTGATCTTTAAGGGAAAACGTAGGCGCAGCCTTGGCCATCAGATCGTCGCGTTGGTGGCGCCACCATCCAAAAGTAAGTTCTGCCCCACAATAAAGCCTGCGTGCTGCGAACATAAAAACGCACAAGCCGCGCCAAATTCTGCGCGCGTGCCATAGCGTCCTGCCGGGATCGTGGCCGCGCGGTTGGCGCGGGCCTGTTCCAATGTGATTCCTTGGGCCGCAACCACGCCCCCATCCAACGCGTCAGCGCGATCCGTGGCGTGAATGCCGGGCAAAATGTTGTTGATCGTGACACCTGATCCCGCGACTTGCCGCGAAGTGCCTGCTACATAGCCCGTTAACCCGGTGCGCGCCGCATTCGACAGGCCCAGAACCGCAATAGGTGCTTTGACCGATTGCGAGGTGATGTTCACAACTCGCCCCCAACCCCGAACCATCATTCCCGGCACAAGCGCTTTGATCAGCGCAATCGGGGTCAGCATGTTGGCATCCAAGGCGGCGATAAAATCGTCACGATCCCAATCGCTCCAGACGCCGGGAGGCGGGCCGCCCGCGTTGTTGACCAAAATATCTGCGTCACCCGCAGCCTCGATCAACGCAGCTTGCCCGTTGGACGTTGTGACATCAGCCGCCACAGTGGTCACATCCACACCGTGCGCCGCGCGAATGGCGTCGGCTGAGGCCTCAAGCGCCTCAACGCCGCGTCCGTTCATCACAAGATGCACCCCTGCCCCTGCCAAAGCTTCGGCACAACCCAGGCCCAAACCCTTGGATGATGCACACACGACCGCCCGTTTGCCCGCGATTCCCAAATCCATTTTTCTTCCCCTTTGTCCTTTGAAGCCATTGCTATAGCTCCGATCACGCTTGCGCCAGCAAAAGACCGAAACGTTGACCAAGGCGCGCCACAATTATAAGTTATTCGTTGCTCAACCAAGAAGCAGAATCCCTATGACCGACGCCAAACCCAAAGGCCCCGCCCAAAGTCTCCCCGTATTTCGCGCGGCGGAGTTCGCCGTCTGCCAAGGCGCAAACCTTGGGGATCCCTTGTCGTTTCAAGACGATCTGATGTTGGACGACGTTTATATGCTAAGCCCCGCAGCCACGCCGCAACGCCTTACGTTGCACGCCACCGATGCTGCATATCTGACGGTGGCCACAGACAGCGATTTGGGTGTCGAGGGTGCCGATATCCACCTAGATTGCGCGTTGACCCTAATGTCACCGGACGGGCAAATCACGGATGCCATCGTTTTGGTCGAAACGGACCCAGCCGATGATATCGCCGACATTTATCTTCTACCCCTCGCGGCCCTTGCCATCCGCACCCCCTACGCGCTTGTCGGCACCAACAAGGATGATGTGCGGACCAAATTCGCCGATCTCACCTGTGCCCGTTTCACACGCGGCACGCACATAACATTGGCCTCCGGTGCCCAGGTTCCGATCGAAGACCTAGAAGTCGGCAGCCGCGTGCTGACACGCAACGATGGGCCGCAAAAGGTGCGTTGGATCGGGCAGACCACTGTGCGCGCTGTCGGTGAGTTCGCCCCCATCCGCATTCGTGCGAACACGCTGAATAATGACCGCGATCTAATTGTATCCCCCGATCACCGCCTGTTTATTTATCAACGCCAAGACCGATTGGGCGCAGGCCGTTCTGAGCTGTTGGTCAAAGCGCGTCATTTGTTGAACGACGATACTGTGACGATCCAAGACGGCGGTTTTGTCGACTATTTTGAACTGCTGTTTGACAGCCATCAAATCATCTATGCCGAAGGGATCGCAGCGGAATCCATGTTGATCGACACCCGCAGCAAAGCCGGCGTGCCAGACGACGTGACCGCATCCCTAAAAGAACATGACCACGCCGATCTGTCAGACTTAGATGTGACGGAAACCTTGCTGGATCGCCCCGATGCGGCGGAAATCTTGCGCCGCGCGTCAAGGCGATAAGTCATTACCACAAGGGCCTATGTCTGAAGCAAGGAAGGCAACCCGCCACCACTTTCCAGACAACCGGTTTGGACGATGTCTACCGGGCCAACCAAGCACATTTTAACCAAGGATTATCCATCGCGGTTCGTTGTAGGTTGCCCAATAGGTTTCTGACGCAGAACGTGCTGCGTCAGATGGTGTTGACCGATCAAAAGGCGATTTCATCGCTTACGAGGTATAGAAAAACTCTTCGCGCACGATCTTTCCGTCGCCCACTGTGTACAGCGCGACCTCTTTCATGTCGCTGACTTCGCCGCTTTCCTTGTGCTTGACCGTGATGTCAAAAATCACGGCAAAGCGGTCGTCCCCGTTTGGCATTGGGTCAGAGATGTCGCCTTTCACAAATTCAAAAGTCGCATCCCACCAATCATGTTTGCCTTTGATCGCGTCGATCCCTTGCGCCTCGCGTCCTTGCCCATTATCCGAAGCTTCAACTGAAATCGCGTCAACGGCATAAAGCTTGGTCAGGTTTTCATGGGCGGTTCCGGCGCGGCAGCCTTCGACCAATGTGGCGGAAATTGCGTTCATGTCCATTTTATCTCTCCTTGCTTTTGATAGGGCTTGCCTAAAAGGCGCTCCTGTCAGTTTTTGGCAGTACCACCCGTCGGGAACGCACCTGCACTGTTCAAGCGTTGCTTGCCCCGCGCCAACGGCGCAGATATAGGGCTGACATGTTAGATAATCGCCCAGAACTGCCCCCTGAAATCGCCCGCCGCCGGACTTTTGCGATCATTTCGCACCCGGATGCCGGTAAAACGACATTGACGGAAAAGTTCCTGCTGTTTGGCGGGGCGATCCAAATGGCCGGACAGGTGCGCGCCAAGGGCGAAGCACGACGCACCCGGTCTGACTTTATGGCGATGGAAAAAGACCGCGGAATTTCGGTCTCGGCATCGGCTATGTCGTTTGATTTCAAAGAGTTCCGGTTCAATTTGGTGGACACACCCGGCCACTCAGATTTTTCCGAAGATACCTATCGCACTCTCACGGCTGTTGATGCCGCGATCATGGTCATCGATGGGGCCAAAGGTGTGGAAAGCCAAACGCAAAAGTTGTTTGAAGTCTGCCGCATGCGCGACCTTCCGATCCTGACCTTTTGTAACAAAATGGATCGCGAAAGCCGCGATACATTTGAAATTATTGATGAAATCCAAGAAAACCTTGCAATTGATGTGACGCCTGCAAGCTGGCCCATCGGCGTGGGGCGCGATTTTATGGGGTGCTATGACATTCTGCGTGATCGTCTTGAATTGATGGACCGTGCCGATCGGAACAAGGTTGCGGAAAGCATTGAAATCAACGGGCTGGATGATCCGAAACTGGCCGAATACGTGCCAGAGGATCAGTTAAACAAACTGCGCGAAGAACTTGAAATGGCACGTGAATTGCTGCCCCCACTAGATCGCGACGCCATGCTTGAGGGCTCATTGACGCCGATCTGGTTTGGCTCCGCCATCAATTCGTTTGGCGTCAAAGAACTGATGGAAGGGATCGCCGCTTATGGCCCCCAACCGCAAATCCAAACCGCCACCCCGCGTCAGATTTTGCCCGAAGAAAAG
This sequence comes from Tateyamaria sp., assembly GCF_039940735.1. Lineage (GTDB taxonomy): Bacteria > Pseudomonadota > Alphaproteobacteria > Rhodobacterales > Rhodobacteraceae > Tateyamaria. Next base: position 23,796 of record NZ_JBDVGB010000058.1, on the reverse strand, counting down.
AAGGTGTCCGGCTTTGTGTTTAAGGTCCAAGCCAATATGGACCCCAAACACCGGGACCGCGTAGCCTTTGTGCGGATGGCATCGGGCCATTTCAAACGCGGCATGAAACTGACCCATGTTCGGTCCAAAAAGCAAATGGCGATCACCAATCCGGTGATGTTCCTCGCCTCGGATCGAGAATTGGCCGAAGAGGCATGGGCCGGCGACATCATGGGCATCCCAAACCACGGGCAGTTGCGCATTGGCGACACGCTGACCGAAGGCGAAGCGCTGCGCGTTTCTGGCATCCCCTCGTTTGCGCCTGAATTGTTGCAAGGTGTGCGCGCGGGCGATCCGCTGAAATCCAAGCACCTCGAAAAGGCGCTGATGCAATTTGCCGAAGAAGGCGCGGCGAAGGTCTTTAAACCGGCGTTCGGGTCTGGGTTCATCGTGGGCGTCGTTGGTGCGTTGCAATTCGAAGTGCTCGCCAGCCGGATTGAACTGGAATACGGCCTGCCCGTGCGGTTTGAGCCATCGCAGTTCACATCTGCCCGGTGGGTCAGCGGCGAAAAGCCAGCCGTTGAAAAGTTTGAAGATGCCAACAAACAGCATATCGCGCGCGACCATGATGGCGACATCGTTTACCTGACGCGTCTGCAATGGGATATCGACCGTGTTGCGCGCGACTATCCCGATGTTGCTTTGACCGCGACCAAGGAAATGATGGTCTGACCCCATGACCGATCTGATCATCCCCGTGCCGCAACCGGTTGAAACCAACCCGGATCGCGTGCGCTGGGGGATTGTCTCGACGGTCAAAGGGTCGACCGCGCAGATCGCGCGTTTCATCGCCTATCACCTCGATCTGGGTGCGGATCGCATGCATGTTCATTTGGACGTACCCGACGCGGCCGTTGCCGACCGCTTGGCGCATCCAAACGTGCGGTTTATTCAATGTGATGACGCCTATTGGGCCAACCGACCCAAACGTGCACGCGAAACCCATCAAATGCGACAAGTCTTCAACGCCAGCCGTGTGTATCGCATGTGCAAATTGGATTGGCTGGCCCATATCGATGTGGATGAATTCCTTTTGCCGCCCGCACCCTTGCGCGACGTGCTGGCGAACGCAGATCCCAATGCGCCCTTTGTTGAAATCCCGCCGTGCGAGATGATGGACAGCGCCGGCGACCCGCATCATTTCAAACGCGCCTGCCATGGCACCAAAAAGCGCGCAATTTACCCGACCTACGGCGAATATGTTCCCGGTGGGTTTATCAGCACTCAAAGCCACAAGCTTTTTGCGCGGACGGGACTAAAAGACATCCGCCAAGGCATCCATGCCCTGCGGCTTAAAAACCAGATCGTGCGCGGTGGCACGCAGATCGACGGGCTGGAATTGGGCCATGCCCATGCGCCGGATTTCGAAACCTTTCAACGTCACTTGGCCTATCGATTGGAAAAAGGCAGCTATCACGACCGCAAAGGCCGCATGAACCCACTGGGCCACCTGATCCTTGCCCTTATGGATGACCCTGATCCCGATGCGTTACGTGCGTTTCATAACGAAATGTGCGGTGCCAGCCCTGAACGGCTTGACCTCCTTGCGGCGCATGGCATGCTTGTCACGCGTGAGTTGAATCTAGATGCCAAGGTGGCGCATTATTTCGGCACGTTGGAGAAGTAAGCCATGACGACTTGGGGCCTGTCCGCGACTATTCTTGCCCCTACCCCTGAAATCTTGCGCTTTGCGGCCTATCATTTGGATCAGGGGGCGCACCGGCTTTATTTGTATTTGGATGAAGAAAACGAAACCGCGTTTGGTTTTCTCAAGGCACATCCCAAAATTCGCGTCACAACCTGCAACACCGCGCACTGGAAAAAGCTGGTGGGGAAACGACCGGCAAAGCATCAGGCGCGCCAGACAATGAACGCCACCCACGCCTATCAACGCCGGGTCGAAGTCGACTGGCTGATCCACATGGATGTCGACGAATTCTTGGTGCCTCAAGTGCCGATCTCCGATGTTCTGGGCAAAACAAATGCAACGTCTGCGCGCGTTCGTCCGATGGAACTGCTGGGGGGCAGTTCAGACGCGTTCAAGGCGTTCATTCCACCAAACGGGGAACGACGGGCGCTGGTCGATCAGATCTATCCGACCTTTGGCAAACATCTGCGCGGCGGTTTCCTAAGCCACTTGGCGGGCAAGCTGTTTGTGCGCACGGGCCTCAAGGACATGTCGATCCAAATCCACAATGCGTTTCAGGCGGGCGAAATCATGCAAGACGCCGTCGAGTTGGTGCAGGTGGATCTGGCGCATTGCCACGCAAAATCGTGGGACGATTGGCGCGCCGCTTTTGCGTACCGCCTTGAAAAAGGGTCCTATCGGGCGGAATTGAAAGCCGCCAGCAAACCCGCGCAGGGCGGCATGTCGCTCCACGACCTGTTCCTTTGGCTTCAGGCCGACCAAGGCGAGGCTGGTTTGCGCATATTCTATGACGAAGCCGTGGGCGACAGCCCCGATATGCGTGCCCGCCTTGATGCGTACGCCGTGTTGCGCGTCATTGATCTGGATCTAGATGCGGCATTGAAGCGACACTTCCCGAGGGCTGGCGTTTGACGCCACGCACCGGCTTTGTTAAGCACACGCAGCATGTCGGGGCCTGTGGCCTCCATTTGGGCCATGCGGGCCGACATTTATACACGCCGCGGGCCAAGTCAGTGTCCGCAACTTACGGACTTACATGACAAAATTTTCTGAACTAAACCTAAATCCCAAGGTCCTCAAAGCCATTGACGAGGCGGGCTATGAAAGCCCGACCCCCATCCAAGAAGGCGCGATTCCCGCCGCCTTAGAAGGGCGCGATGTGCTTGGGATTGCCCAGACGGGCACCGGCAAAACTGCCAGCTTTACCCTACCCTTGATCACCCAATTGGCCCGAGGCCGCGCACGCGCACGCATGCCGCGTTCACTTGTGCTGTGCCCGACGCGCGAATTGGCGGCCCAAGTGGCGGAAAATTTTGACACCTACGCCAAATATGTGAAGCTGTCCAAAGCGCTGCTGATTGGCGGCGTTTCGTTCAAAGAACAGGACACCGCAATCGACAAAGGTGTGGACGTTCTGATTGCCACCCCCGGCCGTTTGCTGGACCATTTTGAGCGTGGCAAACTGATCTTGAACGACGTCAAAGTAATGGTCGTGGACGAAGCTGACCGTATGCTGGATATGGGTTTCATTCCCGATATCGAACGCATCTTTGGACTGACGCCCTTTACCCGTCAAACGCTGTTTTTCTCAGCCACGATGGCGCCCGAGATCGAGCGGATCACCAACACGTTCCTGTCCAATCCAGCCCGCATCGAAGTCGCGCGACAAGCAACGGCGTCCGAGAACATTGAGCAAGGCGTGGTCATGTTCAAAGGCTCGCGGCGCGACCGCGAGGCGACGGAAAAGCGCAAAGTGCTACGCTTGTTGATCGACGCTGAGGGCGAAAAATGTACAAACGCCATCATCTTTTGCAACCGCAAGACGGATGTGGATATTGTCGCTAAGTCATTGAAAAAATACGGCTATGACGCGGCGCCAATTCATGGCGACTTGGATCAATCCCAACGTACACGCACGCTTGAAAGCTTCCGAGGCGGCGAATTGCGCTTTCTTGTGGCTTCCGATGTTGCGGCGCGCGGCTTGGATGTTCCTTCAGTCAGCCACGTGTTCAACTTTGATGTGCCCAGCCACGCCGAAGACTATGTACACCGCATTGGCCGCACTGGCCGCGCGGGACGTGACGGTAAAGCGGTCATGATCAGTTCTGTGCGCGACGAAAAGAATTTCGTAGCAATCGAAAAACTGATCCAGCGGGAAATTCCGCGCATTGAGAACCCGCTGGGAACAGTGGCGCCCGCCCCTGCTGCGCCAGAAAACACAGAACCGAAGACCGAAAAACCCAAACGCACCCGCGCACCGCGCAAACCAAAGGCTGAAACAGCGGCCCCAAGTGTTGCCCCAGTAGAGACGGACGCCCCGACGGCGCCTGTTGAAGCGGCACCGACACCGGCACCGGCACCGGAAAAAACATCCAGCCGCAGCCGGTCGTCGTCCAGCCGCAGTCGATCCTCAGGACGCGATGATCGTGGTGGCAACAAAGTGGTCGGCCTTGGCGATCACACGCCAACATTTATCCAACTCAGCTTTGAAGAGCGACGCGCAGGTTAACGCGCCTAGTCCGGCGAGATATCGATCTGAAGATCCGGTTCACGCCGGAACTTCATCGCATCCGGGTTGAGAACGGTTCTTATCCCCACATCTGAGGTATTTAAATTACCACGGCGCGGCCACGCCAACCCCAAGCCCTCACCTAAAATATAAGGTCGCACCCAGTATTCCAGCACTGTGCGCGGAATACTGTTCATGCTAGCCCCAGCTATGCAACATTCGATGTTGGGTGGATCACCATAGTGAAGCTGAGCGGCGCGGATATAGTCCCGCAGCAAAGGGTATCGCCTATCTTCGCGTTCGACCGATGGCAATGGCGCGGATGCCCGTGGCGCGGTGAAGGCCACATCAAACGGATGCCCGCAGCCTTGGCACTCAATCCGCACCAATGCGACTTCAGATGCATAGATGTTGGCCACGTGCCCCGGTTCGAACGGATCGAAACGCGGCACCGCAAGTTCGTCAAACCACAAAACCGGGTCGCTTATACGCGACAAGATATCACCGTAATAATTGTGCATTAGTGCATCCGGCTGATCACAACCGTCACTTCAGGTTTCTTGCCAACTTCGTCCTGTCCAGTCTTGCGGACAATGCGGCGCAGGGCCTCTTCGAGCTTGCTGTCATCGCGCAGCGTCTTGGCATCGGCACGTCCTAAGAATTGGCTTAGGTCTGCCTCAAACACTTCGACCACGGCCGCTTTGCTGCGCCCTGTTTCGGCAAGACCCATGGTTTCGCACCAAGGTTCGCCCAATGGTTCGTCGTTGTCGTCCAAAATCAGCGTCACAAGCACATGGCCGTTCAGCGCCATGCGGATGCGATCGCGCACGACCCCATCCAGCGCGCCAATTTGTACAGAACCATCAAGGTAGGTGCGCCCGGTTTCGATGTATTCAACCACTTTGGGCGCGTTGCCCGACAGGTCGATCATCATCCCGTTCACGGCCAGCACGCCTTTGCGGCCCTTGCCTTCGGTCAATTTGACATGTTCGCGCAAGTGACGGTGTTCACCGTGCATCGGAACAACGATTTGCGGATTCACAATGTCTTGCAGGCGTTCCAGATCAGGGCGGTTGGCGTGGCCTGACACATGATAGTGTCCGCCAGAGGACTCATCGACCACGTCCACACCTTTTTCCGACAGTTGATTCATGATGCGGATCACGCCACGTTCATTGCCAGGAATGGTTTTGGAGGAAAACAGGAACAGATCGCCCTCTTTCAGCTCAAGCCCCATATATTTCCCGTTGGCCAGTTGGGCCGAAGCTGCACGGCGTTCACCCTGTGATCCCGTCACCAGCAGCATCAGGTTTTCACGCGGGATATTGCGCGCATCCTCAGGGCTGACCGTCGGCGGAAAGTCCTTGAGGACGCCAGTTTCAATCGCAGCCTCGACCATGCGACGCATCGCACGCCCCAGCAACACAATCGAGCGCCCTGCCCGTTCGCCCGCCTCTGCCAGCGTTTTCACGCGCGCCACGTTTGACGCAAAGGTGGTCGCAACCACGATGCCGGTTTTGTGGCCACGGATCAGCGTTTCAATTTCAGGACCGACCGTGGATTCTGATTGGCCGGGATTGGGCGAAAAGATGTTGGTGCTGTCGCAAACAAACGCCTTCACCCCGTCCTTAGACACATCGGCCCACAGCTTTGGATCAAAGGCTTCGCCGACTAGCGGCGTTTCATCCAGTTTGAAGTCACCCGAATGGATCACACGGCCCGCCGGGCTGTCGATGATCAATGCCGCACTTTCCGGGATCGAATGGGACATCGGCAAAAAGCCAACCTTAAAAGGCCCCGCCTCGACCTGATCAGGCCACGCGGCAGACACGGTCACGGCTTCTTCGGGATAGCCATATTCGCCCATTTTGCGGCGCGCGATATTGGCCGTAAAGGGGCGCGCATAGATCGGCGCACCAAGGGCTTCATAGCTATGGGACACGGCGCCAACGTGGTCTTCGTGGGCGTGGGTGATAAAGATACCCTCGATCCGGTCTTTGCGCTGCGCCAACCACGTGATGTCGGGCAAGATTAAATCCACGCCCGGCGTGCCATCCATATCGGGAAAGGTAACGCCAAGGTCGACCACGATCAGGCGTTCCTGTTCGGGTTTCCCATAGCCATACACATAGGCATTCATGCCAATTTCGCCCGCCCCCCCAAGGGGCAGGTAGATCAAACGTTCACTGCTCATAAGTCAGTTATTTTCCTTGTTGTAGCGATGGATGACTGTCAGGCCATGCATCGTCAAATCATCGATGTAATGATCAAAAAGGGCCTCAGACTGCTGAAACAGCGGTGCCAGCCCTCCGGTTGAAATGACGCGCATGTCGCGGGCGCGTTCCGCTTTAATTCGGGCACATATCTCACGGACAAGGCCAACGTAACCCCAAAACACGCCCGACTGCATGCACGCAATCGTGTTGGTGCCGATCACGGCTTGGGGTTTGGTAATATCGACGTGCGGCAAGGCGGCAGCGGCGTTGTGCAATGCCTCAAGGCTTAGGTTCACGCCCGGAGAGATCACCCCACCAATATAAGCGCCGTCATTGTCGACGACATCAAATGTGGTGGCGGTGCCAAAATCCACCATGATCAAATCGCCACCAAACAGATCATACCCCGCCACGGTATTCACCAACCGATCCGGCCCGACAGCCGTGCCCGCATCCACACGCACATCAACAGGCAACAGGCAATCCGATTTGCCCACCACAATGGGGCGTGTGTTGAAATAGCGATCCGCAAATACGCGCAAGTTGAACACCACGCGCGGTACGGTCGAGGATACGATGACATCCGTGATTTCGACATCAACGTTCTGAAACTTCATCAGCGTCGACAACCAGACATAATACTGATCCGCCGTGCGCTGCCATTCGGTTGACGTGCGCCACGTACCGATAAACGCCTCTCCGTCCCAAATGGAAAAAACCGTATTGGTGTTGCCACAATCGATAGCCAGAAGCATACAAAGCCCCTTTCAGAAATAGACGTCGCCCGCCGGAATGATGACCCGGCCTTGCGCTGTCTCTAGAACAAGTTGCCCATCGGCGTCCACATCCGCAAATGTGCCGTGAAAGACTTCGCGAGTGGTACGCGCAGTGATGGGTTCTCCCAAACGTGCGGCGTGCGCCAACCAAGCGGTGCGGATCGGGGCAAACCCATAGGTGACGAATTGCGTTTCAAGACGCGCATACGTTTCAGCCAGAACATCCAAAAAATCTTCTGGCGCGATGCGTTGGCCCAATTCAGTTGCTAAAGCGACCGGGCGTACCGCCCCCGGCTCAACCGCCTCGGCGCCCGGAGCAGCGATTAGGTTTACCCCAATTCCAATTGCCAGATGATGCGTGCCAACCGTCTCCAGTAAAATACCCGCAACCTTGCCCTCGCGCAGCAACACATCATTGGGCCACTTAAGGGCAAAGGCCTCAGCCCGCCCCGTGGTGGCAACAAAAGCCTCATAAAGCGCCAAAGACACCACAAAGGACCGCAACGCAGCCTGCCCCAATTGTTCCGAAATCGGTAATATCAAAGTTGCAGCAAAGTTGCCCTCGGGCATGGACCACGCACGCCCACGCCGCCCACGCGCAGCTGTCTGAACGTGAGCCAAAATCCACTCCGGCCCCGTCAACCCAGGCACACGACGTGCCGCCTCAGTCAAAGTTGAATCCACGCGGTCAAGAACAGTCCGACCGTATCCGTCTGGCCACGATCCACTTTTCATCTTGCCAATTAAACTCCCCCCGGAGGGTCGGTTTGCCAAACGCGCCTTAGTTCACCAAGGCCGTGGCAGCCATCGCAGCAGCACCTTCGACACCAAACATGTTGACGATTCCAAAGATCATAACAGCCGCCGATCCCATCAACATCGCCCAAAGAACTTTAGACTTACCGCCGTCTAGGCCCTCTTCGGCCTCGTCGCCAAAGTACATAAAGAACACGATGCGCAGGTAGTAATAGGCACCAATCACAGATGCGATCACGCCAGCAACCGCTAGCCAGATCAAATCCGCCTCGTATGCAGCACGCAGAACGTACAACTTGCCGAAAAAGCCCAGCATCGGTGGAACACCAGCAAGCGAAAACAGCAGGATTAGCATCGCCAATGCCCGCGACGGCTCGCGTTTGGCATAGCCATTGAGCGCGCCGATATTAACCACTGGTTGGCCGTCTTTTTCCATCATCAAAACAAAGGCAAAAGTACCGACATTCATCGTCACATAGATCGCCATGTAAACCAGCATCGCCTGCACACCCAAAACGGTGCCCGCCGCCAATCCCATAAGGGCATAGCCCATATGGGCGATCGACGAAAACGCCATCAGACGCTTGATGTTGGTTTGGCCAATGGCAGCAAACGCGCCTAGGAACATCGACAACACCGAAAGCAGGGCCATGACCTGCTGCCAACTCGCAACGGCACCACCAAAGGCGTCATGCATGACGCGCGCAAATAGCGCCATCGCGGCGACTTTGGGCGCTGTGGCAAAGAAAGCGGTGATTGGTGTGGGCGAACCTTCGTAGACGTCTGGCGTCCACATGTGGAACGGCACTGCCGAGACCTTGAATGCAAAGCCAGCCATCAGGAACACAAGGCCGAACAACAGGCCCAACGACACCTCGCCTTGCGCAACCGTGATGATGCCCGAGAACAACGTTGTGCCCGCATAACCATAGATCAACGATGCGCCATAAAGCAGCAAACCAGACGACAGCGCGCCCAGAACAAAATACTTCAGGCCCGCTTCGGTCGACTTGATTGAATCGCGGCGCAAGGATGCAACGACATACAAAGCCAGCGATTGCAATTCGAGGCCCATGTAAAGCGACATCAAATCACCCGCAGACACCATCATCATCATGCCCACAACGGCCAGAACAACCAGCATTGGATACTCAAAGCGCAGTATGCCGCGCGATGACATGTAACCTTCGCTCATCAACAGAACGGCGGCAGCAGATACAAGGATCACGACCTTGGCAAAGCGCGAAAACGCGTCGTCTACAAACATACCGTTAAAGACGACGTTCGTGCCCTCGCCGGTAAATCCAATCCATGCGGCCATGACCAAAAACACCGCCGCAGTCGCCCAAAGCAACGTTGACGCAAGGCCGTCCTTGGATGTGTATACCGCGCCCAACAATCCAAGCATGGCAAAGACAGCCAGTAGGATTTCAGGCAGGATGACGGTCAGATCAGCGGTGATCATATCTCTACAGTCCTTAATTCGCGGCGAGTTGGGTCGCAGCTTCTGCTGCGGCCAAAGCCGTATCGTAATTGGTCACAAGCGAAGCCACAGTTGGCCCAATGATGTCGAGGATCAGCGCCGGATAAACGCCCAGCAAGATCGTCATCACCACCAGCGGGGCAAAAATCACACGTTCCCGCGTGGTCATATCCGTGATCGATTTCAGGCTTTCTTTGATCAGATCACCCATGACGACGCGGCGATAGAGCCACAGCGCATAGGCGGCCGAAAAGATCACCCCAGAGGTCGCAACCAGCGCAACCCACGTGTTGACTTGGAACACAGCCATCAGCGTCAGGAATTCTCCGACAAACCCAGATGTGCCCGGCAGGCCAACGTTGGCCATGGTGAACAGCATAAAGATCAACGCATAGGCTGGCATCCGGTTCACAAGACCGCCGTACGCATCAATGTCACGGGTGTGCATGCGGTCATAGATGACGCCAACACACAGGAACAATGCCCCCGAGATAAAGCCGTGGCTGATCATCTGGAAAATCGCGCCATCAACGCCCTGTTGGTTGGCCGTAAAGATGCCCATGGTCACAAAGCCCATGTGTGCCACTGACGAATAAGCGATCAGCTTTTTCATGTCTTCCTGCACAAGTGCCACCAACGACGTGTAAACGATGGCAATCGCCGACATCCACAAAACCATCGGGCTTAGAACTTCGGACCCAACAGGGAACATCGGCAGCGAAAAGCGGATAAAGCCGTAGCCACCCAGTTTAAGCAAGATCGCCGCCAGAACGACGGATCCGGCCGTCGGGGCCTGAACGTGTGCATCGGGCAACCATGTGTGCACAGGCCACATCGGCATTTTAACGGCAAAGCTGGCAAAGAACGCAAGGAACAGCAGCGTCTGCATCCCTCCCACCACTTGGACGCCAAGCAGATCAAATGTCTCAAAGCTGAAGTTGTGCGTCAGCAGTTGCGCAATATCCGTGGTGCCTGCGTCAGCATACATGCCAACCATCGCCACCAGCATCAGCACGGACCCAAGGAAGGTATAAAGGAAGAACTTAAAGCTCGCATAAATGCGGTTCGCACCGCCCCAGATACCAATGATCAAGAACATCGGGATCAGGCCAGCCTCAAAGAACAGATAGAATAACACCAGATCCAGCGCCATAAACACGCCAAGCATCAGCGTTTCCAACAGCAAGAACGCGATCATGTATTCTTTGACGCGCGTTTCGACATTCCACGACGCCGCAATCACCAGCGGCATCATGAACGTGGTCAGCATCACAAACAGGACCGAAATCCCATCGACGCCCATTTTGTATTGCAGGCCCATGATCCACGACGCTTCTTCCACAAATTGGAAGTCGGTGGAGTTTTTGTCGAACTGGAACAGGATGAACAGCGATACAATAAAAGTAATCGAAGTGGTCGCCAGCGCCACCCATTTGGCATTGCGGTTGGCGGCTTCGTCACTTCCGCGCAGAAACACAGCCAAGATCAAAGCCGCGATTGCTGGCATGAAGGTAACAATGGAAAGAAGGTTGTCCATCAGTGGGCTCCTCCAGAAAGGCTCATCCACGTGACCAGAACCGCGATCCCGATCACCATAGCGAAGGCGTAAGTAAAGATGTAACCCGACTGCGCACGACCCGCGAGGCGCGTGATAAAGGGCACGATGCCCATCGACACGCCGTTGATCGACCCGTCGATGACATTGCCATCACCCTTTTTCCACAGCTGTCTGCCGATCCAAAGCGCGGGCGTGATAAAGACATAGTGGTACAGTTCGTCGAAGTACCACTTGTTCTTAAGGAACAGGTACAGCGGACGCTGGTTTTCGGCCAAACGACCCGGCAGTGACGGGTTCTTGATGTAGAACCAATAGGCCGTCAGGAACCCAAGCAGCATCGCAGCAAAAGGCGAAGTTTTGACCCAATACGGCACTTTGTGCGCGTCATCGAGAACGGTGTTGCCTTCGCCGATGTAGATGGCGCCTTCGCCCGGTTGGCCGGCGAACGCATAGTGATGCTCGCCTTCTTTACCGTGGTCGTCGGCCTTGGCTTCGCCGTGGTCGTCATCTGCATGATCATCCGCGTGGTCGTCGCCATGCGCTTCGGCGGCATCCGCGTAAGGAATACCATAGAACTTAGCGACTTTATCAGTGTGGCCAAAGAACGATCCGTACCAAACCATACCCGCAAAGATCGCGCCAATTGCCAGAACACCCAGCGGGATCAACATAACCATCGGGCTTTCGTGGGCGTGATCGTGCGTGTGCTTGTCGCCGCGTGCCTCGCCGTAGAAGGTGAGGAACATCAAGCGCCAGCTGTAGAAACTGGTAAACAGCGCAGCAATCACCAAGGCCCAAAAGCTAAAGCCAGTTCCGGCGGCATAAGCGCTTTCAACAATCGCGTCCTTGGATTGGAAACCCGCAAAGCCGATCGGAATTTCGCCCAAGGTGAACATCCATACCGGGATACCCACGCCAGTGATGGCCAATGTGCCGATCATCATCGCAGCAAACGTGTAAGGGATCTTTTTGCGCAAGTTACCGTAGTTGGTCATGTCCTGTTCGTGGTGCATCGCGTGGATCACCGAACCGGCCCCAAGGAACAACATCGCCTTAAAGAACGCGTGCGTCAGCAGGTGGAACATCGCTGCCGAATACATGCCAACACCGGCAGCCACGAACATATAGCCCAGCTGCGAACAAGTCGAATAGGCGATGACGCGTTTGATGTCGGTCTGCACAAGGCCGACCGAAGCGGCGAACAACGCTGTCAGCGCGCCCATGAAGGTCACGAATGCCATCGCTTCGGGGGCAAATTCCATGATCGGCGACATGCGGCATACAAGGAAAACGCCTGCCGTCACCATGGTCGCTGCGTGAATCAGGGCAGACACAGGCGTCGGCCCCTCCATCGCGTCTGGCAACCATGTGTGCAGGAACAGTTGTGCTGATTTGCCCGCAGCGCCGACAAATAGCAAGAAAGCGATCAAATTAGCAGCGTTCCAGTCTGTCCACAGGAAGGTCAACTGCATGTCGGCCAGCGACGGCGCGGCAGCAAAGACATCATCAAAACGGATCGAATCCGTAAGGTAAAACAGTGCAAAAATGCCCAAAGCAAAGCCAAAGTCACCCACACGGTTAACCACAAAGGCCTTGATCGCAGCGGCATTGGCAGAGGGCTTGCGGTAATAGAAGCCAATCAAAAGGTAGGATGCAACGCCCACCCCTTCCCAGCCAAAGAACATCTGCACAAGGTTATCAGACGTCACCAGCATCAACATCGCAAAGGTAAAGAACGACAGATACGCAAAGAAGCGCGGCTTATAGCTTTCGCCGTCTTTCCACTGTGGGTCGTCCTTCATGTAGCCAAAGGAATAAAGGTGCACGAGGCTGGATACCGTCGTGATCACGATCAGCATAATGGTGGTCAAACGATCAAGGCGAATGGCCCAATCGGTGGACAGCGTGCCAGATTCAATCCAACGCAGGATTTGGATGTTTTCGGTGGTGCCATCAAAGCCGATGAACGTGATCCACGACAGAATGGCGGACAGGAACAACAGGCCCGTGGCGATCCAGCAAGCCGCTGTTTCGCCAAAGACACGCCAGCCAAAGCCGCAAAGAAGTGCGCCAACCAGAGGGGCAAAGAGGAGAGTGGTTTCCATTAGCGAATGCCCTTTGAAATGCAATCTAGAAGCTGTTCGGTGACGTCGTCGTCGCGCACAAAGCGCTTATGCGAGAATGCTGCCATGACGGCATGTGCGTCGGCCATGTCAAAGCCAAGACTATCATCTTGAGTAAACATTGTGCGCATAACCGCGCGCATTTTCAGCGAGTCATTCTTTGAAACGCGACGGGCAGTCACAGAACGTCGATTGGCATTGTCGAGGAAGATGATGGTCGCCTCACCTCCAAATGACTGCCAAAGGCTCTTGGAGTCGCCAAGTTCCGCAAACCCGACAAACTCTCGGTTTTCTTTGCCGTGGCAAATGCGTCCCGGATCCGAAGAGGCCAACACAGCCGGAGCGATCCCGATCGCAAACAGCGTGCTGCACAAGAATGTTGTTACACCCTTCATTGTTCAGCCCTTCATCACGTTGACGTCTTCGACGGCGATCGTGCCGCGATTACGGAAGAAACAGACCAGAATGGCCAGACCAATCGCGGCCTCGGCGGCGGCGACCGTCAGAACAAACAGCGTAAACACCTGCCCGACCAGATCGCCAAGAAAGCTTGAGAACGCCACAAGGTTGATGTTCACCGCCAGCAACATCAATTCGATGCTCATCAGCAGGATGATCACGTTTTTGCGGTTCAAAAACAGGCCAAAGATGCCAATGACGAACAGCGTCGCCGCAACAGTGAGATAGTGTTCTAGTCCGATCATCGGTCTTTCCTAATCTGGCCAGCGGAGGTCATACCGCGAGCTTGAATTTTGTCTTGTCGCCGCAAGTACTGAGGCAGCCTACAGCGAAGGCCCACGGCTCTACGTCCATCACAAAAACCCGGCTAATCATGATTTACCCCCCGCGCTTTGCGGATGATATCTCCGGCAGCCACACAGAAAATCTACGCGATCCTTGCGCGGTAAAGGCTTGTCCAAAAAGTCGGTGAAGTACGCTGGCATCTCGCCATCCACACGCACCTTACCGGTCTTTTTGGCGATGCCCTCAAAGGCAGCCAGATTGCTCCCTTCAGTCAAAGACAGCGGCCCTTCAGGCGCAAGAAGCGGATAGCGGTCGCCATGCTCTCCACCGCAGGAATCCAACGCATAGTTATCATTCTGGATATAATCAGGCCGCACACGTGTCGCAGATCGACCTTCGCAATCCACGACCATCACATCGCTGACTACGCCCTTCGATGTCCCGAGCACATGATAGATACGACTATTTTCCAGGCGGATTGCTGGACCGCCTGACAAACTGTCGTTCAGTCCGGCATTCACGAAAGAACAATCAGCCCCCGTGACAACGGGCTTGCTGGCTGCGCGCGCATCACGATTTTGCTGACGCAACTCGGCAGGTGAATAGTGGGGAAAGATGCACGCCACCGCCGGCAAAGTCCCTAGTAACAAGATGCTACCGCTTATGAGAAATTGCCGGATCAAAGCCCCTGCCCCGGTTTCACGTCTTTTAGTTCCATCGCCATGGCCGGATCACGCATCATTTGCGCAACTACATCCTGACGTTTCACATCTGTGCGGTGGCGCAGCGTCAGCACAATCGCACCCACCATCGCAACCAACAGGATCAGGCCTGACAGTTGGAACAGCAGGAAATATTGATCGTAAAGGATAAGGCCCAAAGCTTCGGTGTTGTGGCGATCAACAGGGGTGACTTGCGCGCGCAAACCTTCTGCGGCGGCGTTGCTTTCCCATGCGCCAAAGGCAATCATGAACTGCATCAAGATGATCACAGCGATCAACAGCGCCAGTGGCATGTATTTCGCCATCTCGGCCTTGAGGCCCGCAAAATCGATGTCCAACATCATCACAACAAACAAGAAAAGCACCGCGACCGCGCCCACATAGACGATGATCAGCAGCATCGCGACAAACTCAGCCCCAAGCATGACAAACAGGCCAGCCGAGCTAAGGAACGAAAGGATCAACCACAGCACCGAATGCACCGGGTTGCGCGAGATAACGGTGAACAGGCCACCGGTAATCACGCAGATCGAAAAGAGGTAAAAGGCAAATACGGTCATGTCTTGTCCTTATCTTCGTCCATGACCTCTTGGGCCAAAGTGGTGGCTCGAGTCACGGCAGGCATGCCGGCAAACAGTGCCATCATACCCAAAGTATCAGTGATTTCTTGGTCGGTTGCACCCGCTTCGCGCGCATGGCGCACGGTCTGACGCATCGGTGTTTCGGCCTGCGCGCCCTGCATGGTCAGGCCCGCAAGGGTCAACAGCATGCGCGTCTTGGCATCTAAACCATCTTGATTGCCAGACTTGCCAAACCACATTTCCATGACCTCTTTGGGCATGGTGGGCCACATGGCCTCTAGCGATTTGGCGTCAAAGTCCGCGGCGGGATCTGCAGTGGCTTGCGGCATGGCTTTGGCCATTTCCTGCATTTGCGCGATCACCGCCGCAAAAGGGTTCGCAGCATCGGTCATTGAATGCCCCGCAATCGGGTCTCAAGACCCTCTGTCGCCGTCATCCACTGACTGGCGGTATTCTCGGCTTTGCTCCAAAGGTCGTGCAATTCGGAATTTTCCGCTGCGACGCGTCGGATGGCGCGCAGTGCCAGCGCAATCAGATCGTCATCTTCGGCCACGCTTTCGCTGTGTTCCATCAGCGTTTCCATGGTGTCGCCGTCTTCCAATTCGGGCGGAGCCCCAAATGCAGAGGCCACAACTTCGGCCGCCGCGCGGGCCGCCGTGCCTTCGTCATATTCCAGATAGTCGCCAGCCGATGCGTTTGCTGCATCTTCCAAGGCCGAACGCACAGCTTCCGGACCGCCAGACGCATATGCGTCTTCGATCCAGTCCACCGAACTGTCGTCTTGAAATATGCCTACGCCCCAAGCGCCCATCGTCGTGTCCTACCCTACCGGTACGGTGCGTCAATTTCGAGATTGCGCGCAATCTCAGATTCCCAACGGTCGCCGTTTTCCAGCAACTTGTCCTTGTCGTAATACAGTTCTTCGCGCGTTTCGGTGGCGAATTCGAAATTCGGTCCTTCGACGATGGCATCAACTGGGCATGCCTCTTGGCAGAAACCGCAATAGATGCATTTGGTCATGTCGATGTCATAGCGCGTGGTGCGGCGCGATCCGTCTTCGCGGGGTTCGGCATCGATGGTGATCGCCTGGGCCGGGCACACGGCTTCGCACAACTTACATGCGATGCAGCGTTCTTCGCCATTGGGATAGCGACGCAGCGCGTGTTCACCCCGGAAACGTGGGGACAAAGGCCCCTTTTCATGCGGGTAGTTCAACGTCGCTTTGGGGCGGAAGAAATACTTCAGGCCCAACTTAAAGCCGACAAAGAAATCCTGTAGCAGGAAATACTTGGCATGACGTCCATAGTCGATCTGAGTCATTGCGGCACCTTCAGCTTACCGGCTTTCACCATTTCAATCTGTGTCTCAACTGTTTTGGCCACGTCGCAAGGCTTGCTCACCGACACTTTGCGAAACGACTTACCGTTTTGGCTGCGGTTGGTGAAATCAAGCGATGCACGCCCCGCCGCACAGGCCACCGCCAATTCTGCGTGGAAAAAGGTCAACATGTCGATGACCATGATTTCGGATATCTCGGTCATCCGCCTTAGCCCCCCACGGCCCAGCGGGCATAAAAGCCCCAGAACCAGTCGAACTTGGCTGCGAATGCCACGAACACGACCCAAAACAACGAGAACGGCAGGAACACTTTCCACCCCAAACGCATCAGTTGGTCATAGCGGTAGCGCGGCGTGATCGCCTTCACCATCGAGAAGATGAAGAAGACGAATAACATTTTGGCGACCATCCAAAAGATGCCATCAGGCAAGAACGGGATGGGAGACAACCAGCCACCAAAGAACAACAGCGACACAAGGGCACACATCAGCACCACAGCCACCAGTTCACCGATCATGAACAGCAAGAACGGCGTGGACGAATATTCAACCTGATAGCCCGCGACCAATTCTGATTCCGCTTCGGGCAGATCGAATGGAGGGCGGTTGGTTTCGGCCAAGGCCGAGATCAGGAACAAGAACATCATTGGGAAGTGCGGCAACCAGTACCATCCAAGGATACCCCAGTCGCTGTCTTGCGCAGCAACGATCGAGCCAAAGTTCATCGATCCTGTCGACAAGATCACACCAATGATGATCAGGCCAATCGACACCTCATAAGAAATCATCTGCGCCGCAGAGCGCAAAGACCCAAGGAATGGGTATTTCGAGTTGCTTGCCCAGCCGCCCATAATGACGCCGTAAACCTCAAGCGAGGACACCGCGAACACGTAAAGGATGGCCACGTTGATGTCGGACAATACCCAGCCATCGTTGAACGGGATAACCGCCCAAGCGATCAAAGCCATCACAAGGCTGACCATGGGCGCCATAAAGAACACGCCCTTGTCAGCACCCGCAGGCACCACCACTTCTTTGACGATGTATTTGCCAAAATCCGCAAAACTTTGCAGCAGGCCAAAAAAGCCAACAACGTTGGGGCCGCGGCGCATCTGGACAGCTGCCCAGATCTTGCGATCCGCATACATCAGGAACGCAAGGGCGACGAGCAGTGGAACAACCACCAACAACACCTGACCTACGATCAGTAATCCTATGCCCAACGGGCTATTTGTGAAAAAGTCAGCCATCAGTCCTCACACCGTCGGTATTCCCTTTTCCGCGCAGGATGCAGACACGACTTCAGCGTCGATTGTCTTTGTCCCCCGCGGCAAAGCTGGCGAGATGGTGTAAACAGCATCCGCCGTCCACACGCCAGCCTCTTCGTCAACATTTGTGCGTAAATGCCGTGCAAAACCCCATCCTCGGATCAGCGTATAGCCGGCAGCTGCACATTCAGCATAGTTTTCTACGTCGCCAGAGCTTAACGCATTCGTCATCGTCACGTTAAATTGCACCAGATCATTGTCGAGCAGCGTGGTTTCGACACCACGGTAGTCGGGAATGAACTGTTCAGCCGTTGGCACAGTATCGCACCCCGCAAAGGGTGCCAGCGTTATGAGCCATGCAAGTTTCACTCAGCCGCCATGGCCTCGGTTTTGCGCGCTTTCGCGTTGGCGCTAAGTTCGGCCATCAACTGGCTGGCCCGTGCAATCGGGTTCGTCAGATAGAAGTCCGTGATGGTCGAGGTCAGCGCCCCGCCTTCAATCTTGCCTTGGGCCAATGCGTCACCGGTATTTGTGGCCACCTCGTCAACGTTACCCAAGTGCGGGTGCGCTTTGACAATGGTTGTGCGCAGGGCGGCAAGGCTATCAAACGGCAGCGTTGCATCCAATTCACCAGACAAAGCGCGCAAGATCGCCCAGTTTTCTTTGGCTTCACCGGGGGCAAAGCTGGCACGCGCCGCCATTTGCGGACGCCCCTCGAGGTTGACGAACAAGCCACCCTCTTCGGTATAGGCAGCACCGGGCAGGATCACATCCGCGCGGTGCGCGCCGCGATCACCATGGCTGCCTTGATAAATCACGAATGCGCCTTTCGCGATTTCCAGCTCGTCCGCGCCAAGGTTATAGATCACGTCGGCTTTATCGATGGCGGCCATAGAATCAGGGTTCGTTGCGCCCACATCCATCGCACCAACGCGCGAAGCGGCTGTGTGGAGAATCATCAGACCTGACTTAGTCGATTCGGCCAGCGCTTGAGCGCCCGCAAGAATCGCTGCGCCGTCGCCACGCGTCAGCGCGCCCATGCCCACGATGATCACCGACGGCTTGTCTGCCACGTCAGAATGATCATGCTTCAGCAGATCGTTGATGATGCTGGCATCGGTGCCGACATGGTCTGCCTCGTAAGTCAGGTCCGGCATGTCACCGATCACACCAACATTGGCACCCATGGTCCAGGCCTTGCGAATGCGCGCGTTCAACACAGGCGCTTCAAGGCGCGGGTTGGTGCCGATCAGCATGATCGCCTCGGCCCCATCAATATCATCAATCGTGGCCGTGCCCGCATAGGCGGCACGGTTGTCAGACGGCAGCTTGGCCCCATCTGTGCGGCACTCGACGATACCACCCTGCGCTTCAATCAGCTGCTTCAATGCAAATGTTGCTTCGACCGGGGCCAGATCACCGACAAGACCCGCCAGCGCTTTTGCACCCTTGATCGCGTCAGCCGCTTTGCCAAGCGCTTCGGGCCACGTGGCGCTGCGCAATTTGCCGTTTTCACGGATATAGGGCGTGTCCAACCGTTGGCGGCGCAGGCCGTCCCAGACAAAACGTGTTTTGTCCGAAATCCATTCTTCGTTCACGCCATCATGGTTCAACGGCAAGAAACGCATCACTTCGCGCCCCTTGGTGTCAACCCGGATCGAAGCACCCATACCGTCCATCACATCGATAGATTCGGTTTTGGTCAGCTCCCAAGGGCGTGCGGTAAAGGCGTAAGGCTTGGAAACCAACGCACCCACTGGGCACAGATCAATGATGTTGCCCTGCAAGTTGCTGTCCAACGTCTCGCCCAAATAGGACGTGATTTCGCTGTCTTCACCCCGGCCCGTCTGGCCCATTTGAGTGATGCCGGCAACTTCGGTGGTAAAGCGCACACAACGCGTGCACGAAATGCAGCGTGTCATGTGGGTTTCAACAAGTGGACCAAGGTCCAGATCGTCTGTGGCGCGCTTGGGCTCGCGGAAGCGGGAAAAATCGACGCCGTAGGCCATCGCCTGATCTTGCAAATCGCATTCACCACCCTGATCGCAAATCGGGCAATCAAGCGGGTGGTTGATCAGCAGAAATTCCATAACCCCTTCGCGGGCCTTTTTGACCATGGGCGAATTGGTTTTAATAACGGGCGGTGCGCCTTCGGGACCGGGGCGCAAATCTTTGACCTGCATGGCGCAGGACGCGGCGGGCTTGGGCGGGCCACCAACAACTTCGACCAGGCACATGCGGCAGTTACCAGCGATGGACAAACGTTCGTGATAACAGAAACGCGGAATTTCAATCCCGGCCTCTTCGCAGGCCTGGATCAGGGTCAGCGCCCCATCTACTTCGACCTCATTTCCGTCGATGACGATTTTGCGTGTGTTGCTCATACGTCAGTTCATCCTCAGTAGGGCGCCAATCTGGCCACCTTTTTCGATCTCTGTGCGCCCCAGAAGGCAATACGTGTCTGGTGCATCCGTGACAACGCCAGCGGCGTTAAGATATTCTCTACGTTCAGCCTTTAGGCGATCTTTTTCGACATCCGACTTACGATAGGCGTCAATTTCTTCTTCTGTATAACCCAAGTCGCGCGCATGGGCACCCACGTCTCGGATTACACTCAACGCTTTTAACATACGGGCCGAAATGCTTGGGCAATTTTTGCGAATCTCATCCGCGATGCCCACAGCCAAAAGCGTGCGGTCAACCTTTGCCACATCCCGCAAGTGCGGTTTGGCCGAAAGAGCTCCGGCAGATAAGCTTAAGATCAGGGCCATTTTCATCGCGCGCATTAGTTCTCTCCTCTGGTCGTGTCATTAGGACACAAGATGGGAAAGCACGACTGTGCTATGCAATATCATGGCCTTACACAACCCGTCACAAGGCGAAAATTCACCGTACATAGATAAGTTTTTTGTCATGTTCAGCGCGCCTTACAGCGACCGACCAATCGCAAGGTATCCCTAGAGACTCGCAGACGGCCATCTTCGGCATCGGGCCCTTCGATCCAATCGATGTCGGAGGAACCAAAATTACCAACGCAATACCGTGTCGCTTCTTGCCGCCCTGCATCACGCGCGCCTTCCAAGGATGCCGAAACCGGGCGTACAGTGACCTCAAAATTAATGCGGTCCTTGTCCAGTTTCTTGGAGGTCGCGCGGAAAAATTCGTCATCAAAGGCAATCCGGTCGGCGCGACGTTCGACGCATGCGCTTAGCAGCAATGCCGCAATTAACAGGAGGGCGGTCAACATCACGGGGCGTTGAAAAGGTAGGGTTCGGGTCTTGGTCATCTTGGTCTCCGCACGGGCTTTGACGTTAGGCGGCACTCACGACACGTGGTCCCAGCCAAAAGCGTGGTTACTAGTGCCATGATTTTTCAAATGATGAAAGCGTTCCATCGCTTGCACGATGGTTGGAATATGCCCATCTGCAACCCACCACATCACAAGGCGCGTACCCTGCCCGTCCAGATCGTACCATTCCGCTTTGCGGTCATAGAATCGTTTGTGGGCAGTCTGAAAGACAAAGTGGCGAAGACTGTCGACATCTTGCCAAACTGAAAGGGTCGAGGCCGTGCGCGGATTGCCCCCAAGCGGGCCACCTGCGTCGACCTGCGCCGCTTCCATATCCTCATTTTCCATATGCCAGATATAACCGGGGCTACGGCGCGCAATGTCATAGACCCGGTCGAGATTATTCTGAAAATCCGCCACACGCGGATCGTCCCAGTCGTATTTGAGAGTGCCGATGTTGAATTCAGCGAGGGGCATCAGAGGCGTTTTGAGACTTTGTTTGCGACCGACTTCGCCAAGGCAAAGATAAAAATCATGGACCCGACTAAGCTTAACCCAACTATGGCTTCACCTACATAAGCGGGCACAGGCACAATGAGCGTGAAAAAGACGAGCAAAACAGGCACAAAAAAGATGCCAAAGGTTGCCGCCCAAGACATAGCGCGAGACCACCCATTCTCCCTAGATAGGACGTAAACGGTCATTAGAAAGAAAATGACCGCGGCAATCCCATAAAAACTATCCAAAGATAACCTCTATTCCGCTGCGATCCGTTTACCTGCAATCCGGTCTTCGATCTCGCCCCGGAAGTTCTTGATCAACCCTTGAATAGGCCACGCCGCCGCATCGCCAAGCGCGCAGATTGTGTGGCCCTCGACCTGTTTGGTGACGTCGAGCAGCATGTCGATTTCCTCGACCTCGGCCTCGCCTTTGACCAGACGATCCATGACGCGCATCATCCAGCCCGTGCCTTCGCGACACGGCGTACACTGCCCGCAAGATTCGTGCTTATAGAACTTCGACAAACGCCAGATCGCTTTGATGATATCGGTGCTTTCATCCATCACGATGACCGCAGCCGTACCAAGGCTTGATCCCTTTTCCTTGAGCGCATCAAAATCCATGATGGCATCACGCATGTCTTCGCCGCGCACGTTTGGCACAGACGAGCCACCGGGAATCACCGCCTTAAGGTTGTCCCAGCCGCCACGGATGCCGCCACAATGCTTGTCGATCAGTTCTTCGAACGGGATCGACATTGATTCTTCAACCACACAGGGGTTGTTGACGTGGCCTGAAATCGCAAACAGCTTGGTGCCCGCATTGTTGGGGCGGCCAAAGCCGGAAAACCACGACGCGCCGCGCCGCAAGATCGTTGGCACAACAGCAATCGATTCGACGTTATTCACCGTGGTCGGGCAGCCATAAAGGCCGGCACCCGCCGGGAATGGTGGCTTCATGCGCGGCATGCCTTTTTTGCCTTCAAGCGATTCCAGCAATGCGGTTTCTTCGCCGCAGATATAGGCCCCTGCCCCGTGGTGCAGGTAAATGTCGAAATCCCAGCCAGATTTGGCAGCATTTTTGCCAACCAGACCCGCGTCATATGCTTCGTCAATGGCGGCTTGCAGGGCTTCTTTTTCGCGGATGTATTCGCCGCGAATGTAGATATAGCAGGCGTTGGCATTCATCGCGAAAGACGCAATCAGACAGCCTTCGATCAAGGTGTGGGGATCATGGCGCATGATCTCGCGGTCTTTGCAGGTGCCGGGTTCGGATTCGTCAGCGTTCACAACCAGATAGCTGGGACGCCCATCGCTTTCTTTAGGCATGAAAGACCACTTGAGGCCCGTCGGGAAACCCGCACCGCCCCGGCCACGCAGACCAGAGTCTTTCATTTCCTGAACCACCCAATCGCGGCCTTTTTTGATCAGCTTATCGGTGCCATCCCAATGGCCGCGCGACTGCGCCCCTTTCAGCGTACGGTCGTGCATCCCGTAAAGGTTGGTAAAGATACGATCCTTGTCAGCGAGCATGTCACTTCCTTTTCGATGCAGTGCCGAGCCGTCGGGCCCGTTTATGTGTCGCGGCTGTTTTGCCAAATCCTGAGGGCCACCACCAGTGCCCAAATGAACGCAGCCAGCGCGAAAAGCAGCAAAAGTACTTCAAACCGCGCAGGCAGTCCTAATCCTTGCACAATCAGCGGCGCAAAGATGGACAAAATAGCGGCCCCCGCAATAACGAGGGCCGCGATACGACCCTGACGGGCCATTTTGGGATCAAGCCGATTATCATCAGTTGACTTGGTCATGCGTTAATAAACGCCGCCTTTATCGACTTTGGCCGAGAACTCAGTCGTGCCACCGGCCGCCAAAATCTTGGCTTGTGCGACCCATTCGTCACGGGTTGCGCGGCCCTTAAAGCCTTTCAGGTTTTGATCAACCCAAGACACTTCGTCAGCACCCCAGCTCGCGACTTGGTCAAAGTGGAAAAAGCCCATGCTGTGCAGCAAGGTTTCCATCTTTGGACCGACGCCTTTGATTTGTTTCAAATCATCCGGACCACCGTCACGCGCAGCAGCCAACGCGGCTGGCTTGGTGCCGGCACCTGCAGTCGCAGCTGCGGCAGGTGCTTCGGCTGCCGCTGTTGCAGCCGCTTTGGGCTTGGCTTTTGTTTTGGGTTTCGCAGCAGCTTCAGTTTTAGCAGCGGCTTTCGGTGCCGCAGCTGCCTTCGGTTTTGCGGCAGCTTTT
>NZ_JBDVGB010000057.1:0-4857 GCF_039940735.1 Tateyamaria sp. | reverse complement strand
GTGTTGGGACCGCTTCGATGATGGTCTTGCCGGTCCGCGTGCGTTCCAGCTGGCTGGCATATTGGGTCATCATCACCGCAACGGTGTTTTGTTTGCGCACGGTCACCAGCCAGTTCGAAAGGCGTTCCGCAAAGTAGGCGTTGTCGAGGGCCTTCCAGGCTTCATCGATCACAATGATTGTGGGGCGACGGTCTTCGATCTCGCGCTCAACGCGGCGGAAGAGATAGCTCAGAACCGCCATGCGTTCTTTTTCAGACTCAGAGTCCAGAATGCCGGTGAGATCAAACCCGACCACATCACCTTCCAGAGAAAACGTGTCTTCCAAGGACTGGCCAAAAATCCAACCGTAGCGGCCGTCCTCGGTCCACTCGAGCATGCGTTGATGAAGATCGCCTCCATCATCTGTGGAGACGAAGAGCGATGCAAAGTCCTTCCAATTGCGCAAAGCGGGGTCAGTGGCGTTTGCGTTTTGACGGACAACTTCTTGGATGCGGTTGGTTTGAACGGGCGTGAGCGGCTTGTCCGCGCGGTAGAGCAGGGTGCCCAGCCAGTCTGACAACCAGGCCGTGCCACGATTATCCACCTCTGTCCCAAGGGGATTGAGGCCGGTGGCTTGCCCGGCCTTCAATGCCGCATAGCTGCCCCCGTTGGCGCGGACCGCCATCTCCATACCAAGACGGTAATCAAAGACGAAGATCCGCGCGCCTGCTCGACGGGCTTGGGTCATAAGGAATGCCGAAAGGACGGATTTGCCTGATCCGGGCCGACCCATGATCAGGGTATGGCCGCTGGTAGGTTCTTTATCGGGCGATCCTTGCTCGTGATAAGAGAACCGATAGGCACTTTGCTCCGGTGTGGGCAACATCGTGATCACTTTGCCCCACGGTACGTTGCTTGCTTCTTTGCCGAGCTGTGTTCGATGAAACGCTGCGAAATCCGCGAAGTTGCGATTGGTGATGGCACTGGCGCGCACGCGCTTGGGCTGATTGCCTGGGTGCTGGCTGAGATAATGTGCCTTTGCTGCAACCCGTTCGCCGATCATCTTCACGCCCTCGGCCGCTGCCGCGTTGACGATCTCGGCGCTCAGGGCTTGCAGTTCATCAAGGGTGTCGCAAAAGATCGTCACGACCATGTGGTGTTCGCCAAAACTTTGGCGTTTGGCTTCGAGATCGTCAGCGGCGATATCGAGGGCCTCCATCAACGAAAGAGCCGCGTCCTGCGAAGCCTGCATCTGGCGTTTCTGGCGTTTGATGCGGCCGGCCATGAGGTTCGAGTTGATCGGCGTGAAGGAATGGGTGACGATCATGTCGATAGGCAGGTTGAGCATGTCGAACATCGTGCAGGAGGTCGCCTCGGAATATTCACCGATGGTGAAACTCTTGCCGTAACGGTGTCCGACGACGCCCTCGGACAATTCAAAGTGGTCGTCCAAAAAAGTCACACGGGTGTTGGCGACATTGAACGCCAGAAAACCATAGGTACTGGCCGGATACAGCGGCAATTCTTGGCCCGTATTCAGCGCCCCAAGAAAACCGACGAGATCGCCTGTCTTTGAGGACAGGACGCGAGGTTTGAGATCCGCAAGGCCGGACACAAAGACATTTACTGCCTCGTTCAGACGACGGACGCGTTTGTGGGTTTCTTCCTTAAGCCGTTCGGGCGCGCTGCGGTTCACAAAAGGGAGGAAACTCTTTGGCGGCGGGCGATGAATGATCGTCAATGTTAGCGTCTTGTCGCGCAAACCACTGGTCGCGAGCTTGCTGCGCCATTGCCGATCGACCTTACCTGCAAAGCTGTTATCTGCGATGTGTTCTAACTCCGGCGCAATCGCTTTGGAGACTTTGTGCACGTAGTAGGAATATTCTGGCCCGAGCTGTGCGATGATCCGGGCAAAGAGGGCCGTGATCTTGTCGAGATAAGCGTCATCGGTCGTGTAGCTGTTGACCCCATCAAGGCGGATGCACTGAAACAGCTCATTCACGCGAGTGCGAACCGTTTGGTCATCAACCAAACTAACATATGGCAACATATGCGCGAGGCGTGTCTCACGCGCGTACCAACTGGGCGTCTGTGTCCGTGTATCCAGAACCTGGTCGCCGGCTGCATTAGAGTGCATAGCTGTCCCCGCCATGCACTTGCCGGTTTCGCGTCGGTGGGGTTTCCTGCAGGGATGTCATCATCACATCGATGAAACGTGGGTCCCAATCTGCCGCTTTCCACAGCACCGGATAGAGTACGATCGCAACCCCAAGGATCACGATGTGCTGGATCCAGACGAACAGCAGGACCGAACCAAAGAGCCAGATCATCGCGTACATGATGGGCAAGCCCAAAAGCTTTGGGGCGCGCACAAGTCCGAGGAAGAGAGGTGATCGCTCAGCCACCGGCAAAGACCGCGGCAACGATTGTGGGAGCAGCTGCAACACCAGCGATACCGACAAGAACCCAAAGCGCTTGGCGCAGATCGATGATGTTGAAGAACCAGCTGAGGAACACGCCCAGGACCGCGAGTGTCGCTATGACGACGCCTTGCGGGCCGGTCAGCGCGTCGACAATGCCTTGCAGAAGGCTTTGGATTGGCGAGAGGTCGATGCTTTGGGCGAGAGCAGGCTCCGCAACCAATAGGAACAGCGCCAACGTTGCGATGAATAATGAAGATAGATGTTTCATGGATTGGTTCCTTCCAGACGAGCGACAACCGCCATGACGCGGGCCACGTGGTTTCGGGTTTCTCGGTAAAGGGGGATCCCGTTGTATTCACGGACGGCATCGGGACCGGCGTTGTAAGCGGCCAGAGCAAGGCGTGGGTCACCGAACAGCTCAAGCATCATCGCGAGGTAGCGGGCTGAACCGTCGAGGTTTTGAAGCGGGTCTCGCGGATCGACGCCAAGATCGCGGGCAGTCGCTGGCATCAGTTGGCCGAGGTCAATAGCGCCTGCGCTTGAGACAGCGCTCTGGCGATATGCACTTTCGATTTCGATATTTGCGCGAAACAGGAGCAACCAGTCAGAAACGGAAAGATCCGCACGGCGTAGGCCAGGATGAATCGCGTATCGCAGGGCCGTCGTCTCAATTGCAGTCAGAACGTCTGCCCGAGGGAGGGGCGTTCGCGGTGCTATCGCCGCAACGCGAACCTCAGACTCAACGGTAACTGATGTTGTGCCGAGCAGCTCCAATGACTCAGCTGCTGATCCTTGGCCGATCCCATCGTTGTAGTCGCGCGCAAAACTGGTTTGAGGAGCGGAGGGTGTCAGGGACCCGTCGTTCTCCATGATGAGAACCATTTGGGCTTGGAGCGGCGTTGCCGCGCAAAGCCAAAGTGCAGCGAAGCTAGCTGCTCTTGTCGTCCTCTGGCTTGAGTTTGTGCGACGTCCGTTGCCCTTCTTCGAGCGGGACATCAGCGTGGGTGAAGCCGATACCAACCAAGAAAGACACAACGCCGGTGATGGTTTTGAATTCGCGGATTTTGATGTCGTTATGCGTTGTGCGTGTTCGAGCCGTGACGAGAAGTTTCTCGACACGGTCATCAGAGACTGCACGCATGATCCAGACCCCATAATAGCTAGGACCTTTCTTGTGCGCAGCTTCCTGGCACAAGATCTCAGCGTTATATCCGCTTTCCACGAGAACGCGGAATCTGGCTTCAGTGACCACATTTGGTGCTTCGATTTCCCAGTTCATAACTGTGGTCACTTCTCTCATTCAAAGACGCATGACCGTGTGTCCCCATGGACAACACAACCATACGTAAATATACTAACGAAACGCAAGATATATTAATGCGCCTGTGTTCGCGAAATACCTCCCCGAAGAAAAATCGCGGGAGACCATTCGTGAACGCAAGACTAGGAGATTCTTTGACAAAGATGAAGCGACTGCAGTCGGTCCCGCAGGCTATATTATTGGTGCTGGCCCAAAACTCAGCGGCAACAGCGGAGCCATGCGTCGCGCCAATCCGCCCGTATGTGCCTGATGACGCGGCTGCGGTCGTCGAATTTGGAAACCTGATTCGGCGAGATTTTGAAGACTACATCCATAATGTTCAGTTCTATTTTCACTGCTTGGATACAGAACGAGGGCGAGCATTTGAAGAAGCGCGGCAGGTGAGCCAGCAGTACGGGGCGTTTTCGCAGCGGGCAGGGGACAACTAGGATTTTTCTGGGCCTGTGAAGAGGATTGGCTCGCGATTAAAATTGTCGACTGGATCACCTTTCCAGAGGATCGAGGTCTCGCCAGTGTTCCAACGGTATTCAATGCCAACCACAATGCCGCTTCTTGGGCAAGTAAGTCGATTGGTTGGGAATCCTTCTATCTGTATTGGGCTAGGTGAAATCAATGTGACCACCACGAGCCTTAGCAAAATCAATGAGCCACCCACGCTTTTGGTGTCGCGGAAGTAGCAAAACGAATGGTTGAACATCGAGGGCAGCCGACGCACGTTCCAGCATATCGACGGTAACAGCGTTTTTTGAATTTTCAATAGAACCAACATAGCCTCGATCAATGCCAGCACTGAAGGCAAATGCCTCTTGGGTCAGACCACGGAAACGGCGTAATTCTCTAATATTAAGTCCTAATTGATCTCGAATCTGCATGCGCTAAGTTGGGAGATTGTATATTTGACAAACCCGAGTAAGTGAGTCCAATGTCATGAATGAATTTATTGCAAATACTGAAAGACGAGTGGGCTTTGGTTAGTGGAGCGCCATTTACCATCGCAGCAATTACCGTTGCGATATGGCTGGTTGTGCGGTTGATCTACAAGGATCGATTGAGCAGCGCCAAAGAGTTGCTGGAACTCAAGTCTAGCCAGCTAACAGAAATACAGGATCGGACAGGGGCAAAAAGCCCGGAAGA
>NZ_JBDVGB010000056.1:0-47990 GCF_039940735.1 Tateyamaria sp. | reverse complement strand
TCAGCAAGCAACTTGTACCGCGGATTATTCCGTCACGCAGGCCGATCTTGACGCTGGTCAAGTGGACAATGTCGTCCTTGCCCAAACGACATTCGGTGCAGGAAACCTTCCCGTTGCAAGTTCGCCTGCGGATGAATCCGTTCAAGGCCTTCAAGAACCTTCAATCGAACTGATTAAGTCAGTGTCTAACGTTGCAGATACAAACCAGAATAGCCTGTTCGGTGATGCTGGTGATACTGTCAGCTATGAGTTTTTTGTTCGAAATACAGGCAATCTGTCACTGGCCGACATTATTGTTACAGACACAGGGCTTGCAAATGTCATTGCAACTCCTGTGGCGGCTTTCCAAGCTCCAAACAATGTCTTGCCGCCTGAGACCTCTGGGGTAGCTTCACCAGTTTTGGCAGCTACAGCCGAATATGTCCTGACCCCTGCCGATGTTGTCGCGGGTGCTGTGACAAATACAGCTGTTGTTACTTCAACGGCGGTGGCTACGGCTGCAGATGGTACACCTGACCGGTCCCTACCATTGGCGGGTCTAGATCCAGTAACGGATACATCTGATACAGGTACGGATCCTGAAATAGATGAAACCAACGGCGCAGTGGCAACGATCGATGATCCTGCAGCTGACGGGGGTAGCGATCCGACTGTTTTGAATTTGTCTGAAATTCGACCAGAAATTCGGCTCGTGAAGTCTGTTGTCACCATTGAGGATACTAACGTTCTTCCAGCTGGTGATCAGGTGCTGGGTAACGCTGGTGACACTGTGACTTATCAGTTTACACTTGAGAATGTCGGGAACACTGCTGTTGCAGCCGTTTCAATTGCAGATTTGGGCTTTGCCGCTCTTAACGGGGTTGCGACTGGACCAACAGTCGACCCAAGCTTTGACGGTGACCTTGCGATTGGTGAAGGTCCAGTTGTGGTTGCGACTGCGACCTATGTTCTAGATCAAACCGATGTAGACGCTGCAGAAATTGTTAATACCGCAACAGTAACTGCAACAGCCGTTGCGACAGGATCGAATGGCAATCCAGACCCCAATGCACCAATTGGGACAGCTGGGGCCGTAACTGACATAAGTGATACTGGTACTGAGCCGGATGCAGACGCCGATGGAAATATCGTCAACGTGGTTGGTGATCCTGCGCTTGCGAACACAAATGGTGTTGTTGGCGATGATGCAGACGAACCAACAGTTGTCATGCTTCCTTTTGTGCCATCTGAATTGTCATTGATAGGTACAGTGTTCTTTGATGACGGTGACGGTTCACTAGGTGTGGGCGAATCTGGAGAGGCAGGTTTCAATGTAAATCTACTCGATAGTTCCGGTAACATTGTTGCAACAACAACCACAGGACAAGACGGCAGCTATTCCTTTGAGGGTTTCGCAGCCGGAGAATATACAGTCGCGTTCCTAACGGATGAGGGTGTGACGATTGGGGTTTCTGATCCCGTTACTGTCGATGACCCCAATGTTGAGCCGGTGGTGAACCAACCAATTGACCCCAACGGTATCGTTTACGATTCCGTTACCGGTCAGGGCGTGCCAGGTATCCAACTTGCGTTTGTAAATGCTGCCACGGGTTTACCCCTTCCTGATGAGTGTCTCCTGCCTGGCCAACAGAACCAGCTTACTAGCGCCGTAGGTTTCTATGCGTTCGATTTGGTTGCCGGAGCAGCACCTGAATGCCCTGTGACAGAAACTAAGTATGCAATTGAGTTTGTCGATACTGGTACCTTCACAGGCCCATCCACCAGAATTTTGCCAGAGTCTGGAACACTTGACGGTACCACTTGTACGTCAGATGGAACGAACTTCGATGCGAT
The DNA here is from genome assembly GCF_039940735.1 of Tateyamaria sp. Classification (GTDB taxonomy): domain Bacteria; phylum Pseudomonadota; class Alphaproteobacteria; order Rhodobacterales; family Rhodobacteraceae; genus Tateyamaria. The sequence continues at coordinate 46,157 of NZ_JBDVGB010000056.1, read as the reverse complement.
CCCAGGAGGTGCATGTAACGTTTCAGCATCTGAGACGCCTCCGAATCCGACATCACCGACACCCTATTTCTTCATGTTCTTCTTAGAAGCTGGTGACCCGAATACCGTTAACAATCATATTCCTATCGATCCCGCGTCAGCAGTTGTTCCAGCAGGAACACTTACGCTCACGAAACGGGTAACTGACGGCGACACGGCAGTGATACTTGGTGATGCGGTTCCATATACAATTACGATATCTAATGCGGGTCCGAACAGTATTCCGGTAGACTTACAGGATAGATTACCGATCGACCTCATTTACACGCCAGGAAGCGGCTTGATCGACGGTGTGGCAATCGAACCTATTGTTTCGGGCCGCACGCTTACATGGGAAAATGTTGCGGTCGCACCAAACGCGACTGTGACCCTTGAATTGGTTGCACGCGTAGGGCCCGGATCGCCGCTTGGTGAATTGACCAATGTCGTGAACGCACTTGATCCAGTCACTGGAATAGCCTTGACCGAACCTGCTTCAGCTACAATTCGCCGCTTGCCAGAAGCCGTTTTCGACTGCTCCGACATCATTGGTAAGGTCTTTGATGATCGAAACTTCAATGGTTACCAGAATCCGGCCGCGGATGCTGTTAACCGCTCGTTGATTACTGATCAGAATATCTTTGGCGGCAAATTTGCAGGCAAAGCAGACCCAATTCCAGCTGATCCTGAGGGTGAGCCTGGTTTGCCAAATGTTCGTTTGGTGACGCCCACAGGGACGATCATCACAACAGATGAGCATGGCCGTTATTCTGTGCCTTGCGCGGCATTGCCAGACAATATTGGCGCCAACTTCACTCTGAAACTTGATCCTCGTTCCTTGCCCACGGGGTACCGGATTACGACGGAAAACCCACGTACAATGCGCGTGACCGCCGGTATCGCGACAGAAATGAACTTTGGCGCCGCTTTGGGCCGTGTTTTGGATATCGATCTGACCGCTGCTGCATTTGATGGAAATGAACCGATTGACCGTCTGGACCAGGGTATCGTCCAATTGCTGGGTCAAGTGGTTGATACACCAGCAATTATCCGGATCAGCTACTTCAGAGACGGGGAAAGCAAACAAACCGCGCTGAACCGTATTGCTGAATTGGAAGACCTTATTGATCGCCGTTGGAAAGATATTGGTCGCTATCGTCTGATTGTTGAAACTCAAGTCCTGCGCCTACAGTAATTGTTTAGAGAGTAAAAATGCGTAAACCATCCATGAACCACGTATCAGTTTTAGCTCTTACAATCGCGTTGATGACATCAACAGCGAGTGCGCAAGACAACGATGTTGTTAAGGCTCCCGTATTGCCCAACACAGAGCCGGACACAGGACCAGTTAACAATAACTCGGGCTTTGTTCTTTCGCTGGACGGGGATCCTGTTGATGCAGATCCACAAATTGAAGACCGCATACGCAAGGCAGACATCGCCCTAGAAAATGCGGATGTTCAAATTCAACTGGATGCCAACGATCCCGTACCACGCTTAGATGTTGAAATCGCCGGTACACCACAAGCTTATGCGCCAGGTGACCAAATTTCCCTTATTTCTGAGCTAAATTATCCAGCTTTCGTTGAACGTGGCGAAATGCGGATCATTGACCGGGCTGCGGCGGGTGGGCCACGTGTTCTAGCCACGGTCCCTGTGGAGCCGAATGGTCAAACGCGTGTAACCATACCCGAGGGGCGCGACATCGTTGTCGTCCACCGCGTATATGACGCGCGTGGCCGGTTTGACGAAACTCAAGCGTTGCCTTTGTTCTTCCCTGACGATCGCGCACAGATCGATGATGTCGAGGAAGGAACCCAATTTACAGCAAACCGGAATATTCCAATCACGTCGGGTTCCACTGTTACGGTTTCCGCTGAAAACATTCCCCCAAACGCAGTTTTAGAAACCTTGGGCGAACGCATTCGCCCCAATAGCAAGGGGCAACTGGTCATCGACCGCATTTTGCCACCTGGCGATTACGTTGTTGACGTTGAGGTAACCGAGGGTGGCCAAAACCTTGGTCTGACTCGTCCGATTCAGGTCCCCGGTGCTGAATGGTTTTATGTAGCTGTCGCAGATCTAACCTATGGTCGTTACTACTCTGAACGGGATGGGAATTATACAAGCAGCACAGGGCGACTGCAGTATTACGTCGAAGGCGAAACTGAAAACGGTGTCCAAGTAACGTCTTCGCTGGATACAGGCGAAGAAGAATTGGACGAGTTGTTCAGCCGCTTGGATGAAAGCAATCCCGACGATATTTTAGAACGGATCGACCCCAATTCTGGCTATCCGACGTATGGTGACGACAGCACGATTGTCGACAACACGCCGACCAGCGGTCGCTTCTATCTGCGGGTGGAAAAAGACAACAACTTTGGCGTTTGGGGTGACTATCAGGCATCGCTCGCGGGCAACGGATTTGTGCGCAATGAACGCAACCTTTACGGTGCCCAAGTACACTTGGAAGGTGAGACCACAACCGAGCGAGGTGACGTTCGTACATCGCTTGATGTTTACGCGGCACAACCTGATCAAGCAGTTGGTCGCGACGTGTTCCGCGGCACAGGTGGGTCAGTTTATTTCCTGAGCGCGCAAGACATTGAACCTGGCACGCAAACAGTGACTGTTGAGCTGCGAGATGAGGTCACGAACCGCGTTGTTGATCGGGTCATTCTGATTGAGGGACGTGATTACCAAATAAACGCTTTGCAAGGTCTTATCACTTTAAATGAACCGCTTACGGATAGCTTGGATCGTCGCGTAATCTCGAGCACGGGCAGTGGTGATGAGATTATCAACCTTGTTGTCCAATACGAGTTCTCTCCGACAACCAGCGATGTTGATGGCTTTAGCTACGGCGGACGCGTCGAACATTGGGTAACAGATGACTTCCGTATTGGCTTGTCAGCGACAAGCGACGACGACAACCAAACTGAACAGCAGAGTATTGGTGTCGATCTACGATATGAGCTCGGTGAAAATAGCTTTGTTCAGTTTGATTATGCTGAAAGCGACGGACCTGGGTTCACAAACTCGCTCTCCAACGACGGCGGCTTAGATTTTGATACCGATACGGCAGATCGTTCTGATGGGTCTGGTGAAGCAGTAAAACTGGAAGCCCAATTCGCACTTAGAGATCTAGGCATTAACCGTGATGGCATCGTGGGCGGTTATTTTGAAGATCGTACTGTCGGCTTCACCACTCTCGACTACAACGTGACGCCGACAACTGGCGACGAAACACTGTATGGTTTTTTCCTGTTCGTCGAACAAGAGCCGGGTAAGTTAGGATACAACCTTTACGCTGATGTCTATGAAAATGATGTCGGCGATGATCGTTTGGAACTTGGCGCAGAAGTATCTGGTCAGCTTAGTGAGAAATTTAGAATTGTCGGAGCAATCGAATACCTCGATGAAGAAAACATCCAAGCAGGAACTTCCGGCAACCGAACTGATCTGGCACTGGAACTGACATACGAGCCAACGGATAAGCTTGATTTATTCGTGTTCGGACAGGCCACAATCGACAACAACGGGCTGGACGACAACGAACGTTACGGCGTTGGCCTTGCTGCTGAATTGTCTAACAACTGGGAAATAGGCGCAGAAGTTTCCGATGGTCGCGGCGGTCTGGGGGCTGAACTTTTTGCGATCCATAATCGTGACGATAACAACTCTACCTATTTTGGGTACGATTTAGATCCTGGCCGGACATTGACTGGTATCGACAGCATTGATGGGTTCGGACCTAGCGATAACGGCGGACGCTACGTTATAGGGACGCGCCGCCAGATCAATGAAGATGTCGCCGTGTTTGGCGAAAACACATACGATCTGTTTGGCTCAACACAAGAATTGATTGGCGCGTATGGGATCACCTATTCACCAAGTGATTTCTTAACCTACACGGTGACGTACGACTTGGGTCAGCTCCGGACAGATGAAGACACTGGCGATATCGACCGTCAGGCCCTTAGCTTTGGTGTCCGCTATGAAGATGCACATTTGCGCACCTCAGGTCGCGTAGAGCTTCGCTATGACGACTTTGAAGACACGGACCAACAGGATGCATTCTCGTATTTCCTATCGTTTGACGCCGATTACGAGATCAGCGAAGAAAAACGCCTGCTCTTTAGCTTGGATTATGCAAACACAGAAAACAACGGCAGCAACAGCTTTGAAGAGGGCACCTATGCCGATGTCGTTCTAGGCTATGCGTTCCGTCCAATTGACAACGAACGCTTGAATATTCTCGCAAGCTATCGCTATTTCTTAGATACCGTCGGTCAAGAGGTTGATGGCGTATTTGATAGTGGCCCAGTCCAAGAAAGCCATGTCTTAAGCGTCGAAGCGAACTATGACTTGAATGAACGCTGGACCATTGCCGGTAAATTAGGCGGCCGCAGCACGACAAGCGCACCTAACTCAGACAGCATTATGACAAGTAACGACGCTTGGTTGGCCGTTGCAAATGCTCGGTATCATTTGGTTCATCGTTGGGATGTCTTGCTAGAAGCGCGTCACCTAAGTCTTGTTGATGCCGAGTTTTCAGAAACTGGGTTTCTTGGCGCAGCCTATTATCAGGCAAATAACAACGTATCAGTGGGCATAGGCTACAACTTCTCGAATTTCTCTGATGATCTAACTGATCTAACTTTCGATGACGAAGGGGTGTTTATCAACCTGATCGCTAAATTCTAAGTGGGGCCCTGTAGATATGTACGGACTCTCGGGACACTTCCTGTAAATTCCCTGATTTGGGATGGAGGCAGTATTCATGACGAACGAAAGCGCGACATTCAACGCAAACTCAGAGTCCCCAGAACGCCGAGAAAATCGGCAATGCTCGCCGAGCCTTCCGGTATTTTGGGGTCGGCAGATTTAGTTTTTGTAGATGGCGCGAAGCTGGGCTGAAGAATGCCAAAGCAATCCCGAAGAATCTTGCCAATCAAATCTCTGCTGAGATCGCCGAGAAAGTTCTGTATCTGCGCCGCAAGTATCACCTGGGGCCTACCCGAACAAGAATTACCAAAGGGTGCAGAGACCTTTATGCGAGACCTGCGCGATTACGGCGTGAACGCGGAGTATCCGGTTCCAGACTTCGCCCTCGGAGAAATCGTTACGCTTTCGTGCAACGCAGCTTTACAAGGTCCGCTTATCACTATGGTAAAGCGGATGATCATGCTCAGCGCAGCGAACTTCCGCTTCCCACCCGTTGTGTCGATCGACGCGAACGGCCCTTAGCGGGCATTGCTTTTGACAGATCGAGATTTTCGAACTAACATACTGTTTTTAATTAATAAATTATCTACTAAATAATTAGTTTGACAGCTTTCCATGACTGTGTGTAGCGTATAGCAGCCGGCGAAATCCGGCTCACAGAAAAATCTAGGGAGGAGACAAGATGCGTAAGTATCTGCTCTCCGCGACAGCGGCAATGGCCGTTTTCGCGGGGCATGGGACTGCTTTTGCCGACGCGGCAGCAGCTCAGAAATGGATTGATTCCGAATTCCAACCATCGACGCTCAGTAAGGACGAGCAGATGTCCGAAATGCAGTGGTTCATTGACGCTGCGGCACCTTACACGGGTATGGAGATCAACGTGCTCTCCGAGGGCATTCCGACTCATGGATACGAGTCCGAAGTACTGACCAAAGCCTTTGAGGAAATCACCGGTATCAAGGTCAATCACCAGATCCTTGGTGAGGGCGAGGTTGTGCAAGCTGTACAAACACAGATGCAGACAAAGCGGAACCTCTATGACGGTTACGTTAACGATAGCGACCTAATTGGCACGCACTCACGCTTGCAACTGGCTTACAATTTGACTGATCAAATGGCGGGTGACTGGGTCGGTACCACGTCACCTACCCTTGATCTCGAAGATTTCATGGGCAGTCAATTCACCACCGGTCCGGATGGTGACCTGTACCAACTGCCGGACCAACAATTCGCAAACCTCTACTGGTTCCGCAAAGACTGGTTTGACGACGAAGCCAACAAAGCTGGATTCAAGGCTAAGTATGGTTACGAACTAGGAGTGCCGGTCAACTGGTCGGCCTATGAAGACATCGCTGAGTTCTTTTCCAAGGATGTGAAAGAAGTCAACGGAGTCGAAATCTACGGCCACATGGATTATGGTAAACGCGCGCCTGACCTTGGCTGGCGGATGACCGATGCCTGGCTGTCCATGGCGGGCGCAGGATCTGTCGGTGAACCAAACGGCATTCCTATTGATGAATGGGGTATTCGCATGGAAGCGGGTTCATGTAACCCTGCCGGAGCGTCTGTTTCTCGTGGTGGAGCGGCCAACGGCCCTGCGGCGGTGTATGCGATCCGCAAATGGGACGAATGGTTGCGCAACTATGCGCCTCCAGGAGCGGCGTCGTTTGACTTTTATCAGTCTTTGCCAGCCCTGAGCCAAGGCAACGTGGCCCAACAGATCTTTTGGTACACAGCCTTTACCGCCGACATGGTGAAGCCGAAGTCAGAAGGCAACAACACGGTTGACGATGACGGTAATCCATTGTGGCGGATGGCGCCAAGCCCGCATGGCCCATACTGGGAAAAAGGCCAAAAGGTTGGCTATCAAGACGTTGGGTCCTGGACCTTCTTGAAATCCACACCGTCTGATCGTGCGCAAGCGGCATGGCTCTACGCCCAGTTTGTGACTTCTAAAACGGTTGACGTGAAGAAATCCCACGTGGGTCTGACCTTTATCCGTGACAGCACGGTTAATCATGACAGCTTCACGGAGCGTGCAGCGAAACTCGGCGGATTGGTGGAATTCTACCGCTCCCCTGACCGTGTTGCATGGTCGCCAACTGGCATCAATGTACCTGACTATCCGAAACTGGCTCAGATTTGGTGGCAGCAGATTGGTGACGTCAACTCAGGTGCATTTACACCTCAGGAAGCGATGAATCGTCTGGCTGAAGAGATGGACATCACCATGGCTCGGATGCAAGCAGCTGACGAGGCCGCTAATGTCTATGGTGGCTGCGGCCCACGCTTGAACGAGGAAAAAGACGCCTCAGAATGGCTTGGCAAAGGTGGTGCAAAAGCCAAACTGGACAACGAAAAACCACAGGGTGAGACCGTCAACTACGACGAACTTGTGGCTCGCTGGAACCAGTAACCTCCCTGCTGGTCCTGCGCTTGAGTGCGCAGGGCCGACATCTGGCCGGGGTCTCTTCCGAGCTCCGGCCCTTTCAGACCCTCCGCACAAGCAGGACGACACTATGACCGTTGAGCTCAGAAAAGCTAGCAAGGTAACCCGTGGGATCACCCACATCAAACCGACATCTCTCATACTGGAGGCTGGCCACTTTAACGTCCTGCTGGGTCAGACCGGATCGGGTAAAACGTCCCTGATCAAATTGATGGCGGGACTGGATCAACTGGCTTCTGGGCAGATTATTATGGACGGTCTCGATGTCTCGAAACTGTCCACCCAAAAGCGCAACATCTCCCTCGTGCACCAGTTCTTCGTGAATTATCCGCAGATGACAGTTTACGACAACATTGCCTCCCCCCTGAAGGTAGCAGGCATGGCCAAATCCGAAATCGCGGGCCGAGTCGAGGAAGCTGCGAAAATTCTACAGCTCGAACCCATGCTCAATCGCCGCCCGCAAGAGCTGTCCGGTGGCCAACAACAACGCTGCGCGCTCGCCCGTGCTATTGCCAAAGAAAGCCGCGCTGTTTTTTTAGATGAACCGCTGGCGAACCTTGATTACAAACTCCGCGAAGAATTGCGTGAGCAACTGCCAGAGCTTTTTGCGGGCAGAGGCGCGGTTGTCGTCTACGCGACGTCCGAGCCGGAAGAAGCGCTACTGCTTGGCGGAAAGACTGCGCTGATGGATGACGGCGTCGTTACCCAATTCGGCACGACCGCCGACATCTATCGTAAGCCCGACAACCTGACGGCAGCGCGCGTATTCAGCGACCCGCCGATCAATTCCGCCAAGATCGTCAAAGCAGGCACGCAAGCGCGTCTGGAAACTGGCGTCACATGGAACATGGTTGGTCCTGCTGCGGATCTGCCGGATGGCTCTTATACCGTCGCGGTGCGCCCGCATCACGTGACACCAGTCGCAGCGACATCAAATGACGTGGCGCTTAACGGCAAAGTGCAAGTAACTGAGCTCTCTGGTTCGGAATCCAGCGCGCATTTTCAGATGGGTGACAATGGCTGGGTATCGCTCGCCAATGGCGTACATCCCTATGAAATTGGAAAAGACCACGCGTTTTATATGAACTCCGCGCACTGCTTCTACTTCACCCCTGACGGAAGGCTCGTCGCGTAATGGCTAAGATCACCCTTAAGAAACTGCGCCATTCCTACATACCGCACCCCAAAGGCCCCGAGGATTATGCGCTGAAGGAAGTTGACCTCGACTGGCAGGACGGCGGCGCTTACGCGTTGCTTGGTCCATCCGGTTGCGGCAAGTCCACGTTGCTTAATGTCATTTCTGGTCTGTTGACGCCATCGGAGGGACGCATCTTGTTTGACGAGCAAGACGTGACCGACCTGCCACCGGACCTGCGCAATATTGCGCAGGTGTTCCAGTTCCCGGTGATCTACGACACGATGACAGTATACGACAATTTGGCTTTCCCGCTGCGCAATCGCGGCGTCGCCGCCGCCCGCGTCGATGAACGCGTCCGTGAGATTGCCGAGATGCTGGAAGTGACAGAGATGCTGGGAACCCGCGCGTCGCACCTGTCACCTGATAACAAACAGAAGATTTCTATGGGACGTGGTTTGGTCCGCGACGATGTGAATGTTGTCATGTTCGATGAACCGCTGACGGTGATTGACCCACACCTCAAATGGAAACTCCGTTCAAAACTGAAAGAGCTGCATCAACGCGTTAAGGCGACAATGATCTATGTCACCCATGATCAAACTGAGGCACTGACCTTTGCCGACCAGGTTGTCGTCATGCAGGACGGGGAGGTCGTACAAATAGGCACTCCGGTCGAGCTGTTTGAACGCCCACAGCACACCTTCGTTGGCCATTTCATCGGCTCGCCGGGGATGAACATCCTTGATGCATCCGACGTGAATGGAAAAATCAGTTTTAAGGGACAGCAGATTGCTGTCGAGGGCAAAGTCATAGGCCAAGGTGGAACCACGCAAGTTGGCATTCGCCCCGAATTTGTGTCGCTCAGCGACGCTGGCTTAAAAGCGCACGTGCGCAAAGTGTCCGATATCGGCAGGCACTCCGTGGTCGAGGCGATGGTTGGCGACACCTCAGTAAAAGCCGTCGTCGAAGGCGATGTGCCTGCACAAGGAGAAGCCGTCCATCTCGCCTTCCGCCAAGACCAAACCCGGCTTTACCGTGACGGCTGGCTTTCGACGGAGGGTGCATTATGAAAACTGAAAACCAAAAAGCATGGCTCTTTGTGCTTCCAGTGCTGTTGCTGGTCGCTTTCAACGCGCTGATCCCGATCATGACTGTAGTCAACTACTCGGTCCAGGAAACCTTCGGTGACAACCTGTTCTTCTGGGAAGGCCTCGGTTGGTTCGAACAAATCCTGCGCTCAGACCGCTTCCACAGCGCGCTTGGGCGTCAGTTTTTATTCACCTTCCTGATTCTGATCATTGAGGTTCCGCTTGGCATCATCATCGCGCTTGCGATGCCCAAGAAAGGCATTTGGGTCCCTGTCTGCCTCGTCACTATGGCGCTTCCTATGTTGATCCCATGGAACGTGGTGGGGGCCATGTGGAACATCTTCACGCTTCCTGATATCGGCCTTTTGGGCTACTTCATCAACAACACGCTGGGCATCGAATATAACATGACCCGCAGCCCTATCGCTGCGTGGGTTACAATCGTTACGATGGATGTCTGGCACTGGACCTCACTGGTTGTTCTGCTCAGCTATGCAGGTCTTGTGTCGATCCCAGACGCTTACTACCAAGCCGCCAAAATTGACGGAGCGAGCCCTTGGAAGGTCTTTCGCTATATCCAACTGCCCAAGATGAAAACGGTCTTGACCATTGCGATTCTGCTAAGGTTCATGGACAGCTTTAACATCTACACAGAGCCGTTCGTCCTGACAGGCGGCGGACCAGGGAACTCCACCACGCTTCTGTCTATCGACCTCGTCAAAATCGCCCTCGGCCAATTCGACCTTGGCCCTGCCGCGGCGATGAGCCTTATCTACTTCGCGATCACGCTGCTGGTCTCATGGCTCTTCTATACACTTATGACCAAGGACGATACCAAATGAGAAAACGCTCCCTCATTCCCATCCTCTACATCTTGTTCCTGATGCTTCCGATCTACTGGCTTGTCGCAATGAGCTTCAAGACCACGAACGAGATCCTCTCAGGCTTCTCCCTCTTCCCGCAGACCTTTACGCTAGAAAACTATAAAGTCATCTTCACCGACCCGTCATGGTACTGGGGCTACATCAACTCGATCATCTACGTGTCGCTTAACACCGTGATCTCAATTACTGTGGCGCTCCCAGCCGCCTACGCGTTCTCTCGCTACAGCTTTCTCGGCGACAAGACCCTGTTCTTCTGGTTGCTAACAAATCGTATGGCCCCGGCGGCGGTCTTCGCCTTGCCGTTTTTCCAGCTCTATTCTTCCGTCGGGTTGTTCGACACGCACCTTGCCGTGGCGCTCGCGCATTGTCTCTTCAACATTCCGCTGGCAGTTTGGATCCTCGAAGGCTTCATGGGCGGCGTTCCCAAAGAACTGGATGAAACCGCCTATGTCGACGGCTACTCCTTCCCGCGCTTCTTCGTAACAATCTTCCTCCCCACCATCAAAGCCGGAGTCGGCGTCGCCGCGTTCTTCTGCTTTATGTTCTCATGGGTGGAACTGTTGCTAGCCAAGACGCTCACAGCAGTCGCTGCCAAACCCATCGCCGCGACTATGACCAAAACCGCATCATCTGCGGGCTACGAATTAGGTCTGCTCGCTGCCGCCGGAACGTTGACGATCATCCCCGGCGCAATCGTTATTTACTTTGTGCGAAACTACATCGCCAAAGGCTTTGCACTCGGAAGGGTTTAATATGCTTAGTTGGATGGCCTGGACATGGCCCACTGGATTGTTCTTCATCGGTCTCTTCACCGCCATGGCAATCATCACATTCATTGAGATAAAAAAACCGGGCACATCAGAGCGCAAAGGGGCACTGGGACTAACCACAACTCGTGGCGACCGGCTGTTCCTGAGCCTGCTCGGGTCTGCCTATATCTTCCTTGCATGGCTTGGCCTGATGGGACAGCCACTTTGGTGGCCGCTTGCCATCTCACTTGGTTGGGGCACCTTCTGTTTTTGGAAAGTTTGAGAAAGCACTTTGAGATACGAAAGATTTAGTATCTATTCCCTACCCATAACGAGTGGGTGGATACGCGTGAACGGGATGGCATGAGACAGAAGAAGAAAAACGATCTGCTTACAGAAGTTGAGCTGGAGTTCATGAGCGAACTTTGGGCCTTGGGCGAAGGGACAGTACGTGATGTGCTGGATCAACTGCCCAAAGAGCGTAATCTGGCCTATACTACTGCGGCAACAATCCTTCGCATTTTAGAGCAAAAGGACTTTGTGATCAGCGAGAAGGAAGGCAAACGCCATATCTTCAAGCCGACACTTGCCAAAGACACGTATCAAACTCGCACACTGAAAGACCTCTCCATGAAACTGTTTGATGACACGCCCGCCTCTCTCGTGGCGCGGTTGGTCGATGATGCAGATCTGAGCGAAGAGGCGTTGGGGCAAATCCGAGCACTTGTGGATCGGAGGTTGAAAAATGATACCGGGTGATGCTCTTCTAGACGCTTTCATCAATGCCAATATCCTATTTATTGTGGCATTTTCGCTCTGGCGTATTGCCCGTTTGGGGCTTGACCGGACGGGTTTGAAACACGCTTACACAACACAACTGATGTTGTTGAACACAGTCTTTCTGGCAATTCTTTTCTCGCCGTTTCTTATACTTGGCCTCACCGCAGTGCAAAACGCAATCCTCGGACAAAGGATCAATTTCACCCTGTCAGATATGGTTGTGGCCTACTACCTGAACGGCGGCTTCGAAATGAAGGCGAGTGAGTTCGCAGACATGCTTGTCCTCCGTGAAACATTCACCGCCGATGTTATGCGTGCTGGAAGCTGGTCCACGCTTGCGGTTATTGTCGTCTTTGTCGCCGGCGTCGTTGTTGGCATAGTGCGTCTCGTGTTCTCGATGTTTTGCCTGCACAAGATCGTCTCTGCCAGCTATGGCTGGCGGGAGCTTGGCCGGGTCAAAATCCGCCTGTCCGACCGGACGCTGGTTCCTTTTTCCACCCGTGGCTTGTGGAGTTACTATGTTGTGATCCCGACGAGTATGCTGACCAATCCGGAGGATTTAAAAGTCTCCATCGCGCATGAATTTCAACACCTACGTCAGGGTGATCTTGAATGGGAAATCTTGCTCGAGGTGTTGAAGCCCTTCTTTTTTCTCAATCCGGCCTATCATGCGTGGAAGCGTCAGATCGAGAACCTGCGCGAACTTAGTTGTGATCAGCAGGTTCTGATCTCCGGCAAGATCACCGCCAAATCTTACTGCAATACACTGCTAAGTGTTTGTCAGCAGACACTACGTCGTGACCGCACTTTTGTGATCGCTGTTCCTAAGGTCACACTCGTGACAGCCGATCGCTCAGCACTGCGTGATGGCAAAATGACATTTCTTGAACATCGTATCACAACACTTTTCGATGCGCGCAAGCTGCGCCACCCAAAACTTGCCTTTGCGGTGGTCATCTTGCCCTTGATGGCTGCGGTTATGCTCACAGCAATGGCGCTCCAAAGCCCTGGTGACTGGAGCCATGATCGGTTGATGCTTTCAACAGTGGTTAACTTGGAACGCCTTGACGAGATTAACCGTCTGTCAACTTTTGGACGTTCCAGATAATAGGTCGATCCGCAATCACGCAGTCATCGGCGCGGGTTTCATTGAGGCGTTGGTAATTTAGCTTTTGGGAAATGTTGCGTTTGCTCTCTGAGGTGAGCCACTCCGAAATCTATGCCCCACAATGCGCCCTAAAATGAACATCACGATGTAACAGGTACTATGCGGGCATTCGACATGGCTGTTGCATTGCGTCACTCCACTGTATTTTTTCTTCCAACGGTACCTGCGCAAAGCGGGGCTTTGCCATGCGTTCGTCAAACTGCACTTGGCCAGTTGGATAGCGAAACTCTTCGAGCGGTATGCCTCAACTCTAAGCGCCGTCCTTATAGCCAATGATCTGAATAAACTTCTTATCTTGTTGGCGTGCCAAGGCGGTTTTCTTTAGGACGCCAGGGGCTCTATACGTTTGAGGTCCAACCATCACCAAAACAGCACGGGACCTCGCAATTGCTTTTGCGGCCTTGGTTTCCCATTCACGCTGAGGCGTGGCTGCTTTGAGCGAGAGATCTATAATGTTGAACGGTGAATCTGCTCTACGGGCTTGCATAACAATGAAGTCTTTAAGCTTTCGATCGTTGTCGAAATCAAAACTCACAAATACAGGTTGTTTTCATAAGGACGAGACTTCAAGATAATTGTACTCTGTCGAGTTAGCTTGCCGGGGAGAGCATTCTAGTACTGATCTGAGATCAGGACATTTTTACGTGATATTTTTGTGACCTCAAGTTAGGTTGCGACATTTCTTTACCCTAGATTTCTTAGTTCTTGGGCGAATGCCTCGGCTGGTGTTTTCCATCCCAAGCATTTTCGCGGTGTTCCGTTCAGGCGTTTGCAAATTGCCCTCATGTCGCGATCGGAAAGCGTTGAGATTGGCGTGCCTCTTGGCAAGTATCGCCGCGCTCGCTTGTTCAGATTTTCGACAGAGCCTTTCTGCCACGGAGCTTGCGGATCGCAGAACCAAACTTCAGTTCCGATCCCAGGTTTGAGCTTTCGCCAGCCCGAGAATTCAATTCCGAGATCGAAGGTGATCGATTGACGTGCGGTTTGGGGCAGGGGTTCCATGACATTCATCAGCCTTGCAATGAAGTGTTTGGCGCTACGATCATTGTTGCGGAACAGTACGGCGTAGCGCATTTTGCGTTCGGCTAACGACGCCACATTGGCTTTGCCGTGTTCGCGTCGAAAGATCATCAAATCGCCTTCCCAGTCACCAAATGCCGAACGATCTTTGACGTGTTTGGGTCTGTTCTGGATCGAGCGTTCCAGCGGGAACATCATACCACGTGGCGTCCGAGCATAGCGAGGTCTCCGCTTTTTACGACGGTCCGGCAGGTAACGGGCCAGAGCCTGTGATTGGCCATCCGGGCTGTAGACATACGCATAAATCGTCTCGTGGCTGACGGTTGTGACATGGCCTTCAATTTTCAGACGGCCTGCAATCTGTTTCGGCGACCAGCCTTCTTGAAGCCGATCAATCACAGCTTTGCGGAGTTCCGGAATGCGTACCAGCTTACAGCGTCTTGCACGCCGTTCGCCCGCTGACTTTTGCGCCGTCATTCAGTTGCGGTAGCTCTTGATCTGTGAAGTAATTATGTTTGATCTCGCGATAAACAGTCGCACGATGACGATTGATCCGGCGCGCGATCTCGATCACTTTGACTTTTCGATTCAAAAGATCTTTGATTGTACGTCGTTCGCCTAAATTTAACTCAGTGCGTTTCATAAACTGTTCTCCTGACTTTCCTGTAGGATAGAGAAAAAGTCGCTTCCCAGTTTAGAATGTACCCGATCCATATGATCAAAGCTGAATAAGGTTCATTATGTTAAAAAACTGCATTTCGTTCCACAACAACCCTTCATACATGTCGCAAAGAATGCTGGCTTTGAGCCCATCTTGACCATTTTCTGCGATGCAGCCAATGACCGATAGATCGCGCACTTGTCTTTGGGGGCGACAAATATGAGTTCGATCCCGTTTTCATTTTCGGTAGTGATCGTATTTCCGATTTGGCATTACCTTGTCTCCGTTGCTTTTGTTTGGCCAAAGTTCAAAGCTTGGAAAAGAACCGATAATAACGACAATGCTATATGGAAAGAATTTGAAATCCGAGTGTTATGGCACAACGAAACGCCGCATGAGCTTTCCCCTTTCTGGGGAACAATGAAACAAATCATATCGATTTTCGGCGGGTGTCTCTACTTGTTGGCGACGACTGGCATCCCGTAATTTTCATGTCACATCACAAACGCAAACATTGATAGTTCCTAAAAGATATCATTGAGCTTCAAAGAATGAATGACAACAAAATCCGAACTGTGTGCGTTCCTGGAAGGCGCAGCGAATGACTGCAACGCCGAGACAACCAGGGTAACCGGTGTTTGGTAGCGCGGAAAAAGTGCGCTGACAGATAAGGCAATTTTTGGGTCGGTGTCTCTTACCTAGGGTCAATATTTTATTATAGCAGCTCTTCTCACGAAGAAATAGAACTGACTTATATGCCTAAGTCGGATTAGAATAATTTCGTAATGAGGTAGAAATTTGCGGTTCAACCAAAACAATTACTCAAGGCCTAAGGTTCGCTTTTTATCAGATGCCCATTTCATGATTGTTAAGTCGAAAGTCAGCGCCATTAAAGAAACGCAGATACCAAGAACAAAATTCTTACCTAAATCCGTCCCTGCCAAAGTGCGTTGCAATTCTTGACCAAGGTCCTGAGTTCCGATGAAGGCGGCAATAATAACCATGAAGAACGCAAACATAATGGCCTGATTGAACCCCACCGCCATCGTCGGCAAAGCGAGCGGCAACTGAACGCTCCACAATTTTTGCATACGGGTTGCGCCGGACATGTCGGCCGCCTCGGTCATCTCTTCGGGCACTGTGCGCAAACCTTCGATTGTGTAGCGCGTAAGCGGGACCATCGCAAAGATCAGGATCGAAAAGATCACCGCGATATCAGTAATCCCAAACAGCATAATCGCCGGGATCAGATAGACAAAACTTGGGAAGGTTTGTGCGGTGTCGCAGATCAACAGCACACGCTCGGACCATTTGCCCGACCGCGACGCCAAAATCCCAATAGGCAGACCGATCAGGGCGGCAAGGCTTACGGCAGAGATCACGGAATAGAGCGTGATAATTGCCCGATCCCACCATCCAGACAAGGCAACCAACGAAAAGAACACAAGCGCAAAGATCGCTTCGCGTCGCCCGGCCAAAGCCAATGCAAACGCAGCCACCAGAAAGATAAACGCAGGCGTCGGGATCGACAGCATAAAGTTCCGAAACGGGATTAACACTTGAACGTTTAGGAAGGCACGCAAGAAACTGGTCGTCGCCTTCACCCATTCAATATTCAAAAAGCCCTTGATCAGATTATCGAGCTCTTTGCCTTGGCTGAAATCCTGCCCGCGCCCGACTTCTGCAAGGAACGGGACGATCAGCGACAACAAGGTGAACCCAACAAACAACGCGACCCCAAGCAGCAACATGCTGTGACGTTTCCAATAGGGTGTGCCGCGTTCAAAGTGCTCGGGTTGTTTGATGACCCACGCTTTTGACATCCGGTCTAGCATCACGGCCAACAAAACGATTGTGATACCGATTTCAAAGGATCGGCCCAGCTTGAAACTGCCCATCATGGCGAGCAGTTTGGCCCCCAATCCCGGCATCCCGATGAAGGCCGTCAAAACCACCATCGCCAGACACAGCATGATGACTTGGTTCACACCGACAAGGATCTCGGTGCGCGCAGATGGGATATAAACGTGACGCAGCATTTGACCTTTGGTACAGCCGCTCATTTTGCCCGCTTCAATCACTTCGGGCGACACTTTCTTAAGGCCCAAAGTTGTCATCAAGATCATCGGCGGAATTGCATAAATCGTGGTCGCAACGGCACCCGCCGTCGGGCCGACTTTGAAAAAGATCACCGCGGGCAGCAGGTAGGTAAAGAACGGCAAGGTTTGCAGCACTGATAGGACGGGTTTGATCACCCGATCCACCCTTGAGTATTTCCAAGCAGCGATGCCCAGCGACAACCCGATGGCAAAGGCCAATGGTGCAGCGATAGCCAATACAGACATCGTTTGCATCGCGATTTCCCATTGGCCAATCAGCGCGGTCCAAATCATCGTGCCGCCGCCAAGCAACGCCAACTTCCAGCCGCCCAGATGGTACCCGATCACAGCTGCAACAGCGGCCACAGCCGTCCACGGCATAGGTCCGATATTGGGGAAACGACGCTTGCCAAAGAAAATGTTGCCTGAGAAATCCAACAGCCATTCAAGCCCCTCGGTCAAAAATCGTGTAAAGGCGAGCAGGCCAAGGTCATCTTTGACAAAATTAAAGATAGCGTCCAGCCAGACCGCGAAATTCGGAATGACCGCTTCGGGAAGCCGGTGCAGCCACTCAGGCAGGCCGCCCAGATATTGCAGCAATGTCAGAACAATCGCCGCGCCCACCAGCCCCAAAGCAATCTGAGAATTGCTGAGCGCCCGTAGTTGGGTTGGCAATGTCGTCGTCTCTGTGCTCATGTTTCAGCGCCCAGTAAGATATCCAACGCGTCCTTGCGCGGCATGGCCCCGATCAGCGCATCACCACGTTTGACGGGGATCATGTCACGCGTATCGTTGACCAGCATGCGCGCCATGTCATGCACAGTTGTCATCGCATCCAACGGTTCGCCCTCTCCGGTCGCGCCTTTTTGCGCCAACACGCCTGCATGCACCACACGTGCTTTGTCGATGTCTTCGGTGAATTTGCGCACATATTCAGTCGCTGGGTGCAGCACGATTTGATCCGGGGTGTCGCACTGCTCGACCGCGCCGTCTTTCATGATGGCAATGCGATCCGCAAGGCGCAGCGCTTCGTCAAAGTCGTGCGTGATAAAGACAATTGTCTTGTTCAACAGTTGTTGCAAGCGCAGGAATTCATCCTGCATTTCTTTACGGATCAATGGGTCAAGCGCGCTGAACGGTTCATCCAAGAACCAAATGTCGGGTTCGATGGCGAGACTGCGCGCAATACCAACGCGCTGCTGCTGGCCACCGGACAATTCGCGCGGGAAATAGTCTTCGCGCCCTTCTAAACCGACAAGCTTTACAACCTCCAACGCGCGTTCACGTCGGGTATGCTTGTCTTGGCCGCGCATTTCTAAAGGGAATGCGACGTTTTCCAGAACACTGCGATGCGGCAACAGTCCAAATGACTGAAACACCATCCCCATTTTGGAACGACGCAGTTCGATCAATTCTTTTTCGGACAAGGACATGATGTCCTGCCCTTCAACAGTGATTGTCCCGCCGGTAATGTCATGCAAACGGGAAAAACAACGCACCAACGTGGATTTGCCAGAGCCGGACAGGCCCATGATCACCAACATTTCACCTTTGTGAACATCGATGGAAACGTCTTTGACGCCCGCGATATATCCGGCTTCGCGGATTTCATCAAAACTCATGCCCTCTGGCATACTGCTCAAAAAGCCCTTGGGGTCGGTTCCGAAAACCTTCCAAACGTTTTTACATGAAATGACAGGAGTATCGGAGGACATAGCGTTCCTTGCAGGTAAGTGTCCCCGCCCGAGCAACCGGACGGGGATCAACCAAAGTTAATCTAGGATGGCTTAGTTTAGCCAAGCTTCCCAGATATCTTTGTTGTCTGCCAACCAAGCTTCGGCGGCTTCTTCAGGCTCCATCTCATCGATGTCGACCAGTTTCGCCATTTCAGCAATCTGTGGGTTAGTGAAGCTGACTTTTTCCAACACAGAATATGCGCTTGGCCATTTGTCAGCCATGCCATCCCAAGCCGCTTTTTTCAGGTAACCCGTTGCAGGGTTGCCGCAATCATAAAGCGCGTCTGGGTTCGGACCAACAGCTGGGTCTTTGTCACAGCCATCAACCCATTCTGGGAATTCAACGAATTCACCGGGCCAAACAGCTTCTGCAAAGTTTGGTGTCCAGTTGAACACAACAACCGGACGCTTGTCTGTTTCGGCAGAGCCGATTTCAGCCCACAGAGCCGCAGCCGAACCTGCGTTCACAACAACAAAGTCCATGCCCAGTGCTTCAACACGTTCTTGACCGTGCTTCAGCCAATCAACGGGGCCATCAAGATAACGACCTTTGTCGCCTGTCTCGGCAGTTGCAAACAAAGCGGCGCAGTCATTCAGCGCTTCCCAGCTTGGAAGGCCAGGGCATGCGTCTTTGGTCCACATTGGATACCACCAGTCTTCGCGTGTCACGGCGTTGTGGTCGCCCACATCAACGATGCCACCTTTTTCCAAAGCTGCGCGGAACGACGCGCCAAAGGCGCCTTCCCATACTTCCAGCTCTAGCGTGACGTCACCAAGACGAACCGACTCGTATACCGCTTGGCTATCGGTCGTCACATATTCAACAGCATTCCCGTTTTGCTCAAGCATTTGACCAACCACGTTGGACATAACGATCTGGCTGGACCAGTTGTGGATCGGAATCACGATAGGATCATCGCTGTCGGCCGCAAAAGCGCTCAACGGCGCGAGGGTCAAAACCCCAGCCGTCAAAGCAGTCGTAAATTTGTTCATTTTTTAGCTCCCTATTTTTAGCTTCCAAACTGGAAACAACGCCATCTTGGTCGCCCTTGATGGCTTTCAAATGTGTACTCAGCGATTCTGTGCGCCATAGTATGCATCTACCTTCACTTTCGCATGATATTCCTGTCAATCAAGTTTTTTTCTTGCCAGTACTAAAAACTTGATTGCACAATAATCTGTCGCAAATGCACGCAACCGCGTCTGATCCCGAACTTCACAAGGGCTTCAGCTTCGGCAAAATGAACAAAAAAGGATCGCGGAATGCGTTATTCTGGATTGAGAGTCATCAAAGAGGCATTGACCGGCCACAAAGGCTGGCAGCCCGCGTGGCGTGATCCAGAGCCACAAAGCCATTATGATTACATCATCATCGGCGGCGGCGGTCACGGTCTGGCGACGGCGTACTATCTTGCCAAACAGTACAAACAAAAACGCATTGCTGTTCTTGAAAAAGGTTGGATTGGCGGTGGGAATGTTGGGCGCAACACCACGATCATTCGGTCCAACTACTTGCTGGATGGAAATGAACCCTTCTACGAATTCTCTCTCAAACTTTGGGAAGGTTTGGAACAGGACCTGAACTACAACGCGATGATCTCACAACGCGGGATCTTGAACCTGATCCACTCGGACGCACAGCGCGACGCCTTTGTACGCCGAGGCAACGCGATGATCCTGAATGGCGCGGACGCCGAAATGTTATCAACCGAGCAGATCAAGGCGCGTTACCCGTTTCTGAACACTGAGGATGCGCGTTTTCCGATCAAAGGTGGCTTGGCGCAGCATCGCGGCGGGACCGTGCGCCATGATGCCGTTGCTTGGGGCTATGCACGGGGTGCGGACAGCAACGGCGTGGACATTATCCAGAATTGCGAAGTGACCGGGTTTCGCATCGAAAATGGCACATGCCTTGGTGTGGAAACATCACGCGGATTTATCGGAGCGACCAAAGTGGGCTGCGCGGTTGCCGGGTCTTCAGGCCGCCTGATGGCCAAAGCAGAGATGCGCTTGCCGATCGAAAGCCACGTCTTGCAGGCGTTTGTCTCGGAAGGGTTAAAACCCGTGCTGCCCGGTGTCGTGACGTTCGGTGCTGGTCACTTCTATGTCAGCCAATCTGACAAAGGCGGGCTGGTCTTTGGCGGCGATATCGATGGGTACAATTCTTACGCACAACGCGGCAACCTGCCGACGGTCGAAGACGTCTGCGAAGGCGGCATGGCGATCTTCCCCGCCTTTGGACGCGCACGACTGTTGCGTATGTGGGGCGGAATCATGGACATGTCGATGGACGGCTCACCCATCATCGACCGCACCCATATCGACGGGCTCTATTTCAACGGCGGTTGGTGTTACGGCGGGTTCAAAGCCACCCCAGCCAGCGGGTTCAGCTTTGCCCATCTGTTGGCCACTGACACACCTCACCACACAGCTACGGCCTATCGGTTCGACCGCTTCGAAAAGGGTTTGATGATCGACGAAAAAGGCATGGGCAATCAGCCCAACTTGCATTGAGAGGACGCACAGTATGATTATCGAACATCCTCTTTTAGGTCCGCGCGACGCCTCCGAGTTCACCTATTTGGGCGACGCCAAATTGATCGACCGCCCCGATTGGCAGTCCGAAACAGCAGCGCAGGATTTTTACGAATACGGCTATCTGCGGGACAATCCGACAGGTTGGCACCAAGAGCTGTGGTTTCACGAAGCGGGCGACCGTTCGTGGTTGGTGGTGACGCGCAACACCGTCACGCATGAAATCAAATCAGTTGAGCTTGCCCGCAATGTGGCGCGCAAGCGGGGGCGCAGCACATGACCCAAGTCAATCGGTTCACAAGCGGCGGTCAAATCGACCGCCAAGTCACACAGTCCTTTACCTTTGACGGCAAAACCTACCATGGCCACGCCGGCGATACGCTTGCATCGGCATTACTAGCCAATGGCGTACGTCTGATGGGGCGGTCGTTTAAATATCACCGCCCCCGTGGCGTTCTAACGGCGGGGTCCGAAGAGCCCAATGCGTTGGTCGAACTGCGTGATGGCAACCGCCAAGAACCCAACACCCGCGCGACCACGGCCGAACTTTATGACGGGTTGATTGCCAAAAGCCAAAACCGGCTTGGATCGCTGCGGTTTGATTTGCTCGCCATCAATGATCGGCTTTCGAACTTTTTGACGGCCGGGTTTTATTATAAAACCTTCATGTGGCCCGCTGCGTTCTGGGAAAAACTGTATGAACCCATAATCCGCCATGCGGCGGGTCTTGGATCATTGTCGCTTCAGGATGACCCTGATGTGTATGACAAAGGTTTCTTGCATTGTGATCTGCTGATCATTGGGGCTGGACCCGCTGGATTGGCCGCAGCTTTGACGGCGGGGCGTTCCGGTGCTGATGTGATCCTCGCGGATGAAGATTTCCGTATGGGTGGGCGTTTGAACAGCGAAACATTTGGCCTTGGCGATCAAAGCGGTTCAGATTGGGCGCGGGCTGCGGTCAATGAACTGGAAAGCCTGCCAAATGTTCGCGTGATGTCGCGCACAACCATTATCGGCGCATTTGATCACGGCACTTACGGCGCAGTTGAGCGGATCAGCGATCATGTCCACACACCTGCCGCTGGAAAACCGCGCCAAATCCTGTGGCGCATCTATACCAAACGCACCGTGCTGGCCGCTGGTGCAACGGAACGCCCGATTGCATTTGAAAACAACGACCGTCCGGGCATCATGTTGGGTGCCGCGCTACGTACCTACGCCAATCGGTTTTCTGTGACGGCTGATAAACGTGTCGCGATTTTCACCAACAATGACGACGGACATCGCACCGCTGCTGACCTGCACGCCAAGGGCGTCAAGATCGCCGCCGTTGTCGATGTGCGCCCAAATACGCCGCGCAGCATGGACTACGAAGTGTTGCACGGCGAGGTCGTTGATACCAAAGGTCGGCTTGGCCTGACCTTTGTAGATGTTCGGTTGGGTGATGGATCTACCCGTGTCTTGGAGTGTGGGGCTTTGGGCCTGTCCGGAGGATGGAATCCCAATGTGCATATGACCTGCCATCAACGCGGTCGCCCAACGTGGAACGAGGGCCTTGCCGCCTTTGTGCCCGGTGGTGATCTGCCCGCTGGGATGACCGTCGCGGGTGCTGCAAATGGTGATTTATCTACAGCTGGTGCGTTAAACGGCGGCCGTGCAGCAGCCATGGACGCGCTGGATTTGAAAGCACCCAACTTTGATCTGCCAGCAGCCGAAGACGCGCCCGTTGCGTTGAAACCCTTTTGGTATGTCGAAGGGTGCGCGCGCGCATGGCTGGATCAGCAAAACGATGTCACCGTCAAAGACGTCAAGCTTAGCCATCAAGAAGGCTTTCGGTCGGTCGAGCATTTGAAACGCTATACCACGCTTGGCATGGCAACCGATCAGGGCAAGACCTCGAACATGGGTGGCCTTGCCATCATGGCTGAACTGGCCGGTAAATCCATTCCAGAAGTTGGCACGACGATCTTTCGCCCGCCCTATACGCCCACTGCGATTGGCGCTTTTGGCGGACGACATCGGGGGCAAGATTTTCACCCTAAACGCCTGACCCCCAGCCACCAATGGGCGACTGAACAGGGTGCGGTCTTTGTCGAAGTCGGCAATTGGCTACGTGCGCAATGGTTCCCACGCGCCGGTGAAACAACATGGCGCGAAAGTGTGGACCGCGAAGTTCTGGCGACGCGGCAATCCGTTGGGGTTTGTGATGTGACGACCTTGGGCAAAGTGGATGTGCAAGGCACTGACGCCGCGACCTTCCTCAACAAGATTTACTGCAACGGCTTTGCCAAGCTTTCTGTTGGCAAGACCCGTTATGGGCTGATGCTGCGCGAAGATGGCATTGCCATGGATGACGGAACCGCCGCGCGACTGGCCGAGGACCACTTTGTGGTCACAACCACCACCGCCAACGCCCTACCCGTCTATCGGCACATGGAATTTGGGCGCCAATGCCTGTTCCCTGACTTGGACGTGCAGTTGATATCGACAACCGAAGCGTGGGCGCAATATGCGGTGGCTGGCCCAAACAGTCGCAGTGTATTGGAAAAGATCGTCGATCAGGACATGTCGAACGAGGCCTTTCCCTTTATGGCCTGTGCGAACATCACTGTGTGCGGCGGCTTGCGCGCGCGCCTGTTCCGCATCTCGTTTAGTGGCGAACTAGCCTATGAAATCGCTGTGCCAACCGCCTATGGCGACGCGCTGATGCGCAAGATCATGGAGGCTGGGGCGGAATACGACATTACGCCTTACGGGACAGAGGCGCTTGGCGTGATGCGCATCGAAAAAGGCCACGCAGCGGGCAATGAATTAAACGGCACGACGACTGCACAAAACCTTGGAATGGGGCGCATGGTGTCCAAGAAAAAGGACAGCATCGGATCAATCCTGTCTGAACGTGAAGGCCTGAATATGGAAAATGACCTTCGGCAAGTCGGGATCAAACCCGTCGATCCCGAGGCCCCTGTCCCGGCAGGCGCACATTTGATGGCGCTGACCGGGCCGATTGATGCCGCACACGACCAAGGCTACGCCACATCGGCGTGTTATTCACCCAATCTAGGCCACGCCATTGCGCTTGGGTTCCTTAAGAACGGCAGCGAGCGCATGGGCGAACGGATGCGGCTGGTCAGCCCCCTGACGCAAGTGGAAACCGAAGTTGAAATTGTCAGCGCCCACTTTATCGACCCCGAGGGAGGACGTCTTCGTGCATGATCTGCAACCAGTCACCGCCCTAGGTGGGTCAGAACCCCGCGTCGACACGTTTGACCATGTCACAATTGCGGAAAACGACGGTGTTGCGTTGGCCTCAGTGGCGGCACGAAGGGGGTATGAAAAGAAATGCCACGCCACGTTGAAAAACGTGCTTGGGGCGGTCCCTGCCCCCGGCCGCGCGGTCCTGCATGACCCAGAGGCCGGGTTTTGGATGGGGCCGGATCAGTGGATGATTGGCGCGCCAAAGACGACGCATGACTTGTTGGCCGATGACCTCAAACAGCGGTTTGGCGACACGGCATCCGTGACCGAACAGACAGGGGCATGGGTGTGCTTTGATCTGACCGGGTCGGGCATGGCCGATGTGGTTGAACGACTGTGCGCTGTACCAATCCGCAAGTTACAAGCAGGGGATGCGCAGCGCACTGTGATCCATCAGCTTGGTTGTTTTGTCATCCGCCGCGTCGACGAACATCACTTGCGTATCCTTGGCCCCCGCGCCTCGGCCGCCACACTGCATCACGCGCTTTTGACGGCGGCGCAATCGACAGCCTAATCTGAGGCGCGAATGCCTTCGCGCACACGAAACATGTTGATTTTGCTGCGCTCTTCTTTGGGGAGGATGCCAAAAACCTCTTTGTATGTCTTGGTCAGTGTGGTTGAGGTTGAATACCCAACGGCGGCGGCGATTTCGGCAAGTGTCTGCGTCCCGTAAAGCAACAACTGACGGGCTTTGTGCATGCGCAGCGACTTGTAATAGACCAGCGGCGAACTGCCGGTCGACTTTTGGAACAGCCGCTCCAATTGACGTACAGACACACCGACCTCTTGCGCCACATCTGCGATATTCAACGGATCCTCAAGGTGGCTGGCGAACATCGCGACCGCATCACGAACCACGGGCGGCAACATGTCACTGGTGCTTTCTGCGGCAAAGGTGGGCGTACGTTGCAGCACCCCCTGCCCGCGCACAAATGGATGTTGGAACCAACACGCCACTTCTGTTGCGACATCCGCACCAAATGCCTGTTCAATCAGATGCAATGACACATCAAATGCAGCGGCAGAACCCGACGCTGTAACCCTGCGATTGTCAAAAGTGATGACATCGCTTGAGGTTGCGAGATGCGGAAATTCCTCGGCAAATGCCGCCTCATAGCACCAATGAACAGATGCTGTTTGTTCTTCAAGAAGGCCCGACCTTGCCAACGGAAATACACCACCGCTGATTGCACCGATCGTGACACCGTGCCGGGCCAGCTTGCGCAATTTTCCATTTGAACGCTCGGGGTTTTGAAAAAGAGAGGACGGGCTGCTGAGCAAAAACACTTGCTCGGCATCATCAACATCTGCAAGCGCAACATCAGGGTCGAAACCGACCCGCGCACTGGCTTCAATTCTGCCCCCATCCTCTGAAATCAACGTCCAACGAAAAATGTCCTCGCCCGCAATCTCATTTGCTGCGCGCAAAGGTTCGATCATCGAAGTCAGGCAAGCCATCGGGAAGCCAGGGAAAATTAGAAATCCAATATGTCTTTCTTTACGAGCATGCATAATTTTATCCTACTAGGAAAATTCGGTGCTATACTAGTGACGGGATAGTAAAAAAATTGAACCGTCTACTTGTCAGTCTGAAACAAAGCAGTAATGCGATGAATGTAGAAAATTTGGATGTGAAGATGGCCAACACTCTTTTGCAACAGGATCCTCACCGCGTTGATGAAAACCGTGAAAAGGTTCTTGAAGTTGCCATAGGACGTGAAGTGCGCGCCTTTCGCCGCAAGCAAGAAATCACTGTGGCCGAGTTGTCCGCGATCACCGGTATTTCAATCGGGATGTTATCCAAGATCGAAAACGGCAACACCTCGCCGTCATTGACGACGTTGCAAAGCCTTGCAAACGCGCTGTCCGTTCCATTGACCGCCTTTTTCCGCCGTTTCGAAGAATCCCGCACAGCGGTCCATACAAAAGCCGGCGCGGGTGTCGAACTGGAACGCGAAGGCACGCGGGCCAATCATCAGTACAATCTGCTGGGACATATCGGTTCCAACGCAAGTGGCGTGATTGTTGAACCCTATCTGATTACACTGTCAGACAAGGCTGACGTCTTTCCGACGTTTCAGCACGCCGGAATCGAGACGATCTATATGCTCGAAGGCGAAGTTGATTATCGCCACGGTGATCAGGTCTATAACCTGACACCCGGCGACACGTTATTCTTTGACGCAGATGCCCCGCACGGTCCAGAAAACCTGATTGCGCTGCCTGCCCGCTATTTGTCGGTCATCAGCTATCCGCAAGACGGTTAATACTTGGACGCGCCAAACACCGGCACTTGCAATTCCCGGATCAATTTGCGGCGCATCGCGTCGGCATAATCATCGTATCCATGGGCGATCATCGCAAACGACGATGAGCCGTGGATGACTTCGGTTTCGAAATACCGCAGCAAATCATGTTTCGCCGACGCTTGGCTGGCCCCGCTTCCACCAATAACCAACGCATTTACCGTGATCTCGTCAAAAGCGCCACTTTGGTAAAGCTGGACAGGTGTGATGCCGATATTGTTTTTGCCGTCCCCCGACACATCAACCGTTTTCACCCAACAGTCCGATTGGGCCCTAAAAAGCGATGCTGCAAACGACAAAGACGTGCCCATTGCTGTTCGCAATCCTGCACGAACCTTTTGATGCCCGCGGATTCGTGCAATCGCCGCATCTAACACCCCGTTTGTGGTCAAAGCTGTCCAAGGCTGGATCACATATTGATGGTTGCGCGAACTCCATTCGTACACTGCCAACGACACATGTAAGCCCGAACCATCCAATATCTGCGCGCGCACATCCGGATGATCTAGGGCCGCTGCCAATCCATTCACTTGTTGTGTGTATTCGGCAGCGTCCACAGACCCCGAGACATCAAGTGCAAGAACCAAGGCCAAGCGGCACGACTGCGCAAATGCAGCCCCACCCAAAGCCAATACAATCAACAGCGCACTCATTCCTGTCGTCAAGAAAGTGCGCATATGTATCCTATCTTATTTTGCGAGTGGTGGTTCAGACGTTAGGTCAGGCCAGATGCCGGGAGATGTGGGCAATCCGTCATCAAAGGCTTCGAGATAGTCCAACATCATGGGCCGGTTGTCGATAAACCCTTTATAGGTAGCCAGCTCAACCGGAAGGTCACGCACAACGCGGTGCAAACGGCGCCCCCATTTTGGCACAGTCATAATATCTTGAAAGCTGCACAAATAGCAGCGGATCGGGAACACCAACGCATTGGATCGTGGCAAACGAAAGAAGGTCTGCAATTCAACCCGCAAGTGCTGTTTTGAGCCCAAGTTTTCAGGGGTCAGTGTTGTCTTTTGAATGCCCCATTTGTGGTAGTTCTCGGGGCTAGTGTCCAACAGTGGATTCACTGTCATGGTCCAGTTCAACCGCCGCGCAGGTGCGCCTTGTTGGATGTTAAGCAGGAATTTCAACGCGCGGACAAAAATCCCTTTTTCATGGGCCAGCGGAACAGGTGCGTGCCACTCAAAAAAGTTCATTCCAATGTCAAAATCCAGCGACCAATCCGCTTGCGTGGTCACACAACCCGCATCCATCCACAGATTGTCATCCCGTTGGTCTAGTACACAAAAGTCGCCCTGCGCCTGACGCGTAATATATTCCATCGGGCCATATGGCAGCGTGGTTTCATCCAAAAACACAAAGCTGTCGTCGATGCCCAATGGTTTGTTAATCCACCGCCAGTTGTTGCCATCGCGGTGCAGCTCAAACAGGTCAGGATAGTCTTCGGATTTCGAGACCATGATCAGTTCAAGTAAGTCCCATCCGGCAAGCGTCATGTGCGGCAATGATTGACAACGCAGTGGGTCGTCGGCCAAAACCATCGCCCGGTCACGCATCTCGGCGACGTAATGTTCGTCGACATCAAACCGCATTTCGTAGACGGAATCCTTTGGCCCACCCCGGTGCTGTTCCATGTTGACCGAATACATGTAGCTGTCTTCGTGGAACGGAAAGGGGAACCGTTTGATCGCGCGTTCCGAGTTGAAAAAGGAATAGTCGTCGCGGAAGGTTTCGTCGTTGAATTGAAGTGTCATTGTTGTCTCTCCGTCCGCCGCGTTAGCGGTCCAAAACCAGTGTTTTGCCTTCAAAGCGGCTGACACAGGGCATGATCTTTTGACCACCTTTATGTTCGTCATCGTCCAACCAGTGATCGCGGTGAATGAAGTTGCCCGTGTAATCGATCACTGACGTTTCACACTGCCCGCAAGCCCCGCCCCGGCATAGATAGGGTGCGTCGACACCTGCGCGTTCTATCGCTTCCAGCAGGCTTTCTTGTTCACCGACTTGGATGACTTTGTTTGACACGGCCAGTTTAACCTCGAACGGCTTGCCCGGTTGGGGTGCAAGGAATTCTTCGTAGTGGATCGCCTCGCGCGGCCACCCTTCGTCTGCCGCAGTCTTGCGCACCCAATCGATCATGCCCTTCGGGCCACATACATAGACATGCGTTCCTAAAGGTTGCCCATCGAGAAGGTTCACCAGATCAATCGTTTGATCCTGATCATCATAAT
Source organism: Tateyamaria sp. (assembly GCF_039940735.1). Taxonomy (GTDB): domain Bacteria; phylum Pseudomonadota; class Alphaproteobacteria; order Rhodobacterales; family Rhodobacteraceae; genus Tateyamaria. Next base: position 17,306 of record NZ_JBDVGB010000056.1, on the reverse strand, counting down.
AGACATGCGTTTCATTGGGGTGGTGGTTGGTCAACTCATCCACATAAGACCCCAGGCTTTCGGACCGACACGCATAGTGCAAATCCCAGTTGCCGTTGAACCGTTCAAGCTGTTTGATTTGCGCAAGAAACGGCGTGATCCCAATACCACCAGCAACAAACAGGTGCTTTTTGGCGCGCAGATCAAGGCTGAACAGGTTAACCGGATAAGAGATCACCATCTCGTCCCCGACTGCGACATTGTTATGCATAAACAGCGACCCACCTCGCCCTTCGTCGTCACGACGTACGGAAATGGTGTAATGCGTTTGATCCATCGGGTCCGACATCAGGGAATAGGGGTTCAGCCGCGTGAGTGCGCCGTCCTTCATTTCCACTACGGTGTGGGCACCGCCCGAAAAGGTGGGCAGCAAATCACCATCCGTTCGCTTGAATTCGAACCGGGTCACCAGCGCGTTGAGCGGCACAATATCCGTAACCGTCACAGCAATCTTTTCAGCGCCACTCATTCGTAAATCCCCTTGGATGCTGGCACGTTTCCTGGATCCTCAGCATCAATGCACACCCCTTGATAGGCCGCAAGACGACGTGAATAGTGATCGCGCACAAACAGGTTCAGCCCGCAATGGGCACACACAAACGGATCCGTTTCCACGTCTTCGGTGATGCCCTTGCAATGCACGCACTGCATCCGGCGCGCCACGCTGCCGCGGTGTTCGGTCTGAATAGCTGTGTGTGGGATACCGGCGGCCATGGCCGCGTTTTGCGCCTGCCCCATCAGCCCTTCGGTGCCTGCCAAATAGACCTGCAACCCCATTTTGGCATCTTCTAACGCTTTGCGCAGTCGCGACTCTGCTGCCCCATATGTTGGCCCAGAATAGAACGACGCAGGGTTCAAGGCGCGCAGTTTATCTTCAAACGCTTCGCCCTTGGAAATGTAAATAATGTGCGCTTTCGCCATCATGTCCGGCGTCGCCACATCCAAGATCGCCTCGGCCCCGTGGGCATCGGCAACCAACAAATGCGCCGACCCGTCACGCACGCTCAACGTGCCATAAACCGGGCGGCTTCTGATACTTTCGGGAAACGTGAATTTCGACATCTCAGTCCTTTGAATAGCAAAAGGGTGCGGGACCAAATCCCGCACCCAAGTCAATCAGCCCTTAGCGGTACGGATTTTCTTGTCTTGGTCATAGAATGGCATTTCTTCTGCCGTCGCGGCCAGTTCGGTTCCGTCCGGTTGCTTGACCACCAACTTGGTGCCCGGTTTGGCAACCGATGGGTCAAGACGCGCGATCGCAACGCTGTAGTTGTTTAACTCGGACGACAGGCCATAAGTGATCACACCGACATCCTTGCCATCGTGCAGAACGCGGGCAAACATCTCCATCTGATCCATGCTGTCGCTTAGCTTCACGCCGTAGATCTTGAACCGTTCTTTGCCCTTGGAAGCATAGTGGTTTTCGGACCCCACAAAACCTTCTTTGCCGGGGGACACTGTGAAATCAAGGCCCAGTTCCCATAACGTATCGCCACAGGTTTCATCCGCGAACGGGAAGGTTTCGGAGTTGTCGCCGGGGTAAAACAGCAAATAGCTTTCGATCCGTAGCATATCGAGTGTCGAGAACTGAACCGGGCGCACGCCCATGTCCTTGCCTGCGTCTAGAATGCTGTCCCAAAGGTGGGTTGCGTCTTTGGCGCGGCAGAAAATCTCGTATCCACGCTCACCGGTGTAGCCAGTGCGCGAAATCATAACGTCGCGACCATAAAGGCGCGTTTGCATCAGGCCAAAATATGCAAGATCGCGGATCGCCGGAATTTCTTTGGCCAACAGGTCAACCGACACAGGCCCCTGCAACGACATGTCGTGCAGATCATCGTCAAACAGGATTTCACAGTTTTTGCCAGCCGCCGCAGCTGCCAGTTGTTCCATGCCAGTGCCTGTACCATGCACAACCAGCCACGAGTTTACCGCGATGTGATAGATGATGCAGTCATCGATGAACTTGCCTTCGGAATTCAACATGGACGCATATGTCGACCGGCCCGGTGCGATCTTTTCAACGTTGCGTGTGGTCACGCGGTCGATGACATAGGCCGCATCAGCGCCGACGACATGGACCTTTTTTAGGCCAGACACGTCCATAAGCCCGGCCTTGGTCCGTACGGCTTCGTAATCCGCTTTGGCGCGTTCAGGCGTTTGGTCGTAAAACCACGCCGTGCCCATACCGTTCCAATCTTCCAACTCTCCGCCGATCTCGGTGTGACGGTGTGCAAGCGCTGACGCTCTCCATAGAATGGCCATTGATAATCCCCTGTTTTCGACTCTGTCATCGTTGAAGTGTATTCAGCCTCAGGCCACTTCAAAAAGCAACAATGTCATGCAACTTTTTTTCCTAGCAGGCAATTCTTGGCAAAAAGGGGCCACCTGTTGGCGGCCCCATTGATCAGATTAACGATCACTTATTTGTCGAAGGCTTTTGCCTTTTCTGTTTCGGATCGTTGGCCGATCACAAGGACAACGACACAGATGACCGCCGCGATAAATGTGGTGAGACCGGGCAATGCGCCGCCCCAACCCATAAACATCGCACCATCAACAACAGACCAGCTTGCTTCATCATATGGAAACATGATTTTCTCCTTTGGTGTTCATTATTCAGCAGGGTGTGCAGGTGTGACAGGTGCATCACCACCCCATTCAGGATAGCCAGCGGCTGGCACTTTAACGATGTCCATACCCGCAAGTTCAGCGCCTTCCCGGATGCGCAGCATACCTGCCATTTTAAGCAGAAGTGACACAACATATCCCGGCACAAAGCCCAGCAGGAAGAAGACGATCGCGCCAACAATTTGCCCGATTAGGGAAATCGTCGGGACTTCGCCTGCGGCGCCTTGCAATGCGGGGTAACCTGAACCCCAGATGCCCAGCATGACAACGCCGTAAAGGCCAATCGTGCCGTGCACAGTGACCGCGCCAACAGCATCGTCGATACCGCGTTTTTCCAGCCAGTCGGCACAGGGCTTCAGGATAATCCCTGCCGAGAAGGCGATGATGAACGCCAGCGCAGGGAAGTAGATATCCAACCCAGACGCTGTCGAAATGATCCCGGCAAGTGCGCCAGACATCATCCAGAACGGATCACGCGTAAACAACCACGCACCGATGATCCCACCAGCGACAGCCATCAGGATGTTGAAGGACAGGGCCGACAACGTGATTGGCGTCCCGTAAATAGTCGAAGGTTTGTCAGCGAACCATGACCACGCTTCGCCCGGAACGATGACGCAAGCCATCAAGAAGCCCCAGAACCCTACGATGATCAGCATCAAGCCCGTCACAGTCAGTGGCATATTGTGCCCCGGAATGTGGTTCGCAGACCCGTCCGCGTTGAACTTGCCAATACGTGGCCCAAGGTTGATCAGCACGCCAAGCGCAAAGAACCCGGCCACAGCGTGGACAAGGCCAGCAGCACCAAAATCGTGCACGCCCCATTTTGTGACCAACCAGCCATCTGCGTGCCAGCCCCAAGCGGCCGCAACCACCCAAGCAAAAGACCCAAGCACAACGGCCAGAATGATAAAGCCAACAGTTTGGATCCGCTCGATCACAGCTCCGGACATGATGGAGGCGGTCGTTGCAGCAAACAACGCAAAGGCACCAAAGAACACGCCAGATGCTTGGTCAGCAATGTTTGGCCCCATGTATTGGGCGCTTTCGCCCCAACCCCAAGCAATAGCGTTCGCATATTCCACACCAGAAATCCCGGCGGGCCCCGCGGCACCCGGCAAACCAGTGGGGAAGCCCCAATAGATCCACCAACCGAAGAAATAGAACGTTGGAATCATAAAGGCGAAGGCCAGGATGTTTTTGACCCCGGATGACAAGACGTTCTTAAGGCGCGATGCCCCCATCTCGTACGCCAAAAAGCCCGCATGAATGATGATCATCAGCGGGATTGTCAGATAGTAAAATGTCTCAGCGAACATGGTATTGGTGACGGCTGCGCCACCTGCCGCCGCCTCTAACTCTGCCACTTTGGCGACGAGTTCAGCCAGTTGTTCTTCCACGGTTTGTACCCCCACGTAGAATTTCGTTTCAGTCGTTTCAGTGCCCACGCATGGGGCCGATGACGCAAATGAAACATAAAACGTCGAAACCGCCTAGCAAATTTTGCCCTCAAAGAAAAAAAGTTTCCTGATGGTTGAGTTTTGGAATTTTGGTGATAGCGTTTAGCAGGAAAACTGGTCCAAGAGATCAGCACCGAGTCGGGAGCGTAAATATGTGCGGAATCGTTGGTCTTTTTCTGAAAGACAAATCCTTAGAACCTAAGTTAGGCGAGATGCTGACGGCGATGTTGATTACTATGACTGACCGCGGGCCGGACAGCGCTGGCATCGCGATTTATGGTGGTGAATCAAGTGGTCGGACCAAAATGACCGTTCAGTCAGACACGCCCGATACCGCGTTTGCGGGACTGGAAACTGTGCTTAGCGACGCGGCGGGCGGCAGTGTCTCCATGACAACCAAAAGCACGCACGCCATTCTTGATATCCCTGCCGGATCAACCGCAAAAGTGCGCGCGGCTTTGGATGATTTAAACATTCGCGTGATGAGCCGGGGCGACAGCCTTGAGATATACAAAGAAGTCGGTCTGCCAAAAAAAGTAGCGGCCCAATTTGATCTTGCTGCAATGTCGGGCACCCATGGTATCGGGCATACACGTATGGCAACGGAATCTGCCGTGACCACAATGGGCGCGCACCCTTTCAATACCGGCGACGACCAATGTCTTGTGCACAACGGCTCACTTTCCAACCACAACTCGTTGCGCCGCAAATTGCGTCGTGAGGGCATCCATATCGAAACCGAAAACGACACCGAAGTTGGTGCCGCCTATTTGACATGGCAAATGCAGAATGGCGCAACCTTGGGCGAAGCCCTCACCAGCAGCCTTGATGATCTTGATGGGTTTTTCACTTTTGTTGTCGGGACCAAAGACGGCTTTGGCGTCGTACGTGACCCAATTGCCTGTAAACCTGCCGTCATGGCCGAAACCGATCAATATGTGGCGTTTGGTTCCGAATACCGCGCCTTAGTTGATCTGCCGGGCATCGAAAATGCGCGCGTTTGGGAACCAGAACCCGCAACGGTCTATTTCTGGAGCCACAACGACACTCCTTCAGCCACAGAGAAAGCGGCCTGATGCAAACAATCGACCTTTCAGAAGTCGGCTTGCGTGACATGAACAAAATGTTGCACGCACAAACCGAAACAACCAACCAAACCGCATGGGAAATTGTGAATCCAAAAGGTGCGCATGCGATCGCCTGTGGCTTGGATTCCCCAATCGAAGTGACCGTCAAAGGTTCAACCGGCTATTATTGCGCCGGGATGAACCAGCAAGCGACTGTGAATATTCATGGCTCGGCGGGTCCGGGCACCGGCGAAAACATCATGTCAGGTAAAATCGTCATCGAAGGTGACGCTAGCCAATACCTTGGGGCAACCGGGCACGGTGGGCTGATCGTCGTTAAAGGCAACGCATCCTCGCGGTGCGGCATTTCGATGAAGGGCGTGAACATCGTCGTTCAGGGCAACATCGGACACATGTCCGCTTTTATGGGGCAATCAGGCAATCTGGTGGTTTGTGGTGATGCCGGCGATGCCCTTGGTGACAGCTGCTATGAGGCACAGTTTTTTGTACGCGGCACCGTCAAAAGCCTTGGCGCGGATTGCGAGAAAAAAGAGATGCGCGCAGAGCATTTGACGCTTTTGCAGGACCTTTTAAACGAAGCCGAAATAGATGCCCAACCAAGCGAATTCACCCGCTACGGATCGGCGCGTACTCTTTACAACTTCGACGTCGACAATGCCGGCGCGTATTAAGGACACCCTGTAAATGAACAAAAATGATCCACAGGGTATTCCCCACACCACGCCGCGCCAATCCGCGACCTTTACCCAAGATGTAAACAGCGACATCCGGCGCGCCGCAGCGACAGGCATCTATGACATTCGCGGAGGCGGTGCCAAACGCAAGGTTCCGTCATTTGACGATCTGTTGTTCATGGGCGCGTCAATCTCGCGCTATCCGCTCGAAGGGTATCGCGAAAAATGCGAGACCTCTGTGACCATCGGGGGGCTGCACGCTGAAAACCCGATTGAATTGGATATCCCCATCACCATTGCGGGCATGTCATTTGGTGCGCTGTCTGGGCCTGCCAAAGAGGCGTTGGGGCGTGGCGCATCGGCGGCTGGCACGTCGACGACTACAGGTGACGGGGGCATGACACCCGAAGAGCGTGGGCATTCCGACAAGTTGGTCTATCAGTACCTTCCATCGCGCTACGGCATGAACCCGGATGATTTGCGCAAGGCTGACGCGATTGAAATCGTGGTGGGCCAAGGCGCCAAACCCGGCGGCGGTGGTATGCTGTTGGGTCAAAAAATCTCGGATCGCGTAGCCGAAATGCGCAATTTACCCAAAGGGATCGACCAACGCTCGGCCTGCCGTCACCCAGATTGGACCGGCCCGGACGACCTTGAGATCAAGATTCTTGAGCTACGCGAGATCACGGGCTGGAAGGTTCCGATCTATGTGAAAGTTGCGGGCGCGCGCCCTTACTATGACACAACGCTTGCGATCAAAGCCGGTGCAGATGCGGTTGTTCTGGATGGCATGCAAGGTGGCACCGCTGCCACGCAAGATGTCTTTATCGAACATGTCGGCCAACCGACGCTCGCCATTGTGCGCCCCGCTGTGCAGGCGTTGCAGGATCTTGGCATGCACCGCAAAGTCCAGCTGATCTTGTCCGGTGGCATTCGCTCTGGTGCGGATGTCGCCAAGGCGATGGCGCTTGGCGCGGACGCCGTTGCGATCGGCACTGCGGCGTTGATTGCCCTTGGAGACAACGATCCAAAGTGGGAATCCGAGTACAATGCTCTTGGCACGACTGCGGGTGCATACGATGATTGGCACGAAGGCAAAGACCCCGCAGGCATTACAACGCAAGACCCTGAGCTGATGGCGCGGTTCGACCCCGTCGAGGGTGGCCGTCGCCTGCGAAACTATCTCAAGGTGATGACGCTCGAGGCGCAAACGATCGCGCGCGCGTGTGGCAAAAACCACCTTCACAATCTTGAACCCGAGGACCTTGTGGCCCTGACAATGGAGGCCGCCGCCATGGCGAAAGTGCCTTTGGCGGGCACCGACTGGTACCCCGGCAAACCCAACACATCTTTTTAACCAACACGAGGGCGCGGCTGCATGCAGACCGCGCCCCATTTCTTAGACGACAGGGAAACAAATCGATGGCTACAGACCTCGCAAAATTCGCCGAAGACAATGGCGTGAAATACTTCATGATTTCGTTCACAGACCTGTTTGGCGGGCAACGCGCCAAGCTGGTTCCGGCACGCGCCATTGCCGATATGCAAGAGGACGGCGCTGGCTTTGCCGGATTCGCGACTTGGCTTGATCTGACGCCCGCGCACCCCGACATGCTGGCCGTGCCCGACCCAGAGGCCGTGATCATCCTGCCATGGAACAAGGAAATCGCGTGGGTGCCGGGCAACTGCGTCATGGAAGGCGAAGACGTCGCCCAAGCGCCACGCAATGTACTGCGCCGCCTGATCAACGAAGCCACCGCCGAAGGCATGCATGTCAAAACCGGGATCGAAGCCGAGTTCTTTTTGCTCACCCCTGCGGGTGATCAAATCTCGGACGCATTCGATACGGCGGCCAAGCCGTGCTATGATCAACAGGCCTTTATGCGCCGCCTCGATGTGATCCGCGAAATCTCGGATCACATGTTGGAACTGGGTTGGAACCCGTACCAAAACGACCACGAGGACGCGAACGGTCAGTGGGAAATGAATTGGGATTTCGATGACGCGTTGAAAACCGCAGACAAGCATTCTTTCTTTAAGTTCATGACCAAATGCGTCGCAGAAAAACACGGATATCGCGCGACCTTTATGCCCAAGCCAATCGAAGGACTGACCGGCAATGGCTGCCACGCGCATATCTCGGTTTGGGATGCACCCGGTGCGGCGTCCAAAACCAACGTGTTTGCGGGCGAAGGCGAAGGCCAAACCGGCGAGTTGGGCCTGTCTGAACGCGGCAAGCACTTCCTTGGTGGCATCATGAAACACGCCAGCGCACTGGCCGCGATCACCAACCCAACAGTGAACAGCTACAAGCGGATCAATGCACCGCGCACGACGTCGGGGGCCACATGGGCGCCCAACACTGTGACCTGGACAGGTAATAACCGCACACATATGGTGCGCGTTCCCGGCCCCGGCCGGTTCGAATTGCGCCTGCCAGATGGCGCGGCCAACCCCTATCTGTTGCAAGCAGTGATCATCGCGGCGGGCCTGTCTGGCATCCGTTCCAAAGCGGACCCCGGCAAACGCCACGACATCGACATGTATGCCGAAGGTCACAAGGTCAAAGGCGCACCCAAGCTGCCGTTGAACATGTTGGATGCTTTGCGCGAATACGACAAAGACAAAGGCCTCAAAGCTGCAATGGGCGAAGAATTCTCAGCCGCCTACCTTAAGATGAAGCACGAGGAATGGAACGATTATGCGTCGCATTTCTCGGATTGGGAAAAGGCCAATACTCTGGATATTTAAAGACTTGCCTGCGCGGTGTGATCATCGCGCAGGCAACCTGCTTTGGCTTATGACAGCCAGCCAAAACGGCGCACGATGGACGCATACCACAACAGTGCAATTGCGACGAGGATCGACAGTGCCATGCTTGGCACCACGCCGACAATGCTGAGGGTAAAGACCCCCATCAAAAGAACCCCTGCGCCTGATAGAATAAACACCGGCACGGCCACGCGTTTGCGCAGCAGCAGCAAAATGCACCCGACAGCACCACCAAAGACACCAATCGCAAAACCCGCTGTCGCCCAATCTGGGCGACCATTGATGATCGCCTGATAGACAGGTGGCATCTGCGCAACCGCTTCGGGATTGGCTTGTGTGACGTAGTTCAGGCACCCCATAAGGTTCCAAAACAAGCCCAGGGCCGCGACAACCCAGAAACTGAAATGTGGTTTTATGTCATTCATACTCAACACCCTCTTAAGTAATGACCATACACATATCGCAGCTTTCCTAAAAAGAAAATTTGTTGACTTGTAGGGATATTTTTGTGCATTCTGAAAATCGATTTTTCCAACTAAAGGCTGCACAATGACAAAGAGAATCGCTGTTCTAGGGGCAGGTCCATCAGGTTTGGCACAACTGCGTGCATTCCAATCTGCGGCAGCCAAAGGCGCCGATATTCCAGAGGTCGTGTGCTTTGAGAAACAAGCGAACTGGGGCGGCCTTTGGAATTACACATGGCGCACCGGATTAGATCAATACGGCGAACCGGTCCACGGTTCCATGTATCGGTATCTTTGGTCCAATGGACCCAAAGAAGGTCTGGAATTCGCTGATTACAGCTTTGAAGAACACTTTGGTAAGCAGATCGCATCTTATCCACCACGGGCGGTTCTGTTCGATTATATTCAAGGTCGTGTCGAAAAGGCTGGAGTACGGGACTGGATCCGGTTCGAAACAGCAGTGCGCTGGGTTGAAAAGACCGACAACGGCTTCAACGTAACCGTTTGCGATCTTCCTAACGATCGCACCTACACCGAACAATTCGACCACGTGATCGTGGCAACCGGACACTTCAGCACGCCTAACGTGCCTCACTTTGACGGGTTTGAATCCTTCAAAGGGCGCGTTCTGCACGCACATGATTTCCGCGATGCCATGGAGTTCGCCGACAAAGACGTTTTGATCGTTGGTACATCCTATTCCGCCGAAGACATTGGATCCCAGCTGTGGAAATACGGCGCAAAAAGCATCACTGTCAGCCACCGCACCGCAGCCATGGGATATGACTGGCCCGACAACTGGAAAGAAGTGCCCCTGCTGACAAAAGTCGAAGGCAACACGGCACATTTCAAAGACGGCACAACCAAAGACATTGACGCGGTGATCCTGTGCACGGGCTACAAGCACCACTTCCCGTTCCTGCCGGACAGCCTGCGCCTGAGAACACCAAACGTCCTCGCGTCCGATGATCTTTACAAAGGGACAACCTATGTACACGAGCCGGACCTGTTTTATCTGGGGATGCAGGACCAGTGGTTCACCTTCAACATGTTCGACGCACAAGCCTGGTGGGTACGGGACGTGATCTTAGACCGGATCGCCCTACCCGATCACGCTACAATGGTTGCTGATGTGGAAGCACGCCAAACAGCCGAAGCCGCGATTGAGGATGACTATGCCAGCATCTGGTTCCAAGGTGACTACACCAAAGAGCTGATCGACGAAACGGACTACCCCAGCTTTGATGTTGAAGGCGCGTGTCAGGCATTCAAAGCATGGAAGGGCCACAAAAAGGCGGGCATCATGACCTTCCGCAACAACTCTTATACGTCAGTGATCACCGGCACGATGGCTCCGGTGCATCACACGCCGTGGAAAGATGCGCTCGATGACAGTCTTGAGGTGTACCTGGAAAACTAAGGTTGCTTACTTGGGCAAGGTGACCCTCAGGAACACATAAGTTTCTGACAACGCAGCTTTGTCCTTAAGCGAAACGCCAATCTCTTGGCCTCCAGCCCGAAACGTTTGGAGGTCATAAAAATCGGGGTGATTGACGTTCAAATCTGTCGTCACGACAGCCCCGTCCCCTAAACATTGCGTCACCGCTTCGACAAGCCCTTCAAAGGCCTCAGAAGCTGCTGACGCGCGGTAGGTGAATGACCAACCACAATGCAGCTGTGTCCCGCCATCTAGCATCAGAGACCGCGTACAGCGCACTACACTTGCGGATCCCGGCAGAGCCAGCGAGATATTGTCTGACCGTGCGCTTAGGGTTTGGATGGTTTCGCAAAACACGCTCGCCGTGGCCGATCCTGCAAAGATAGACATAGCAAAAAAGACCACCGCACGCGCGATCATCGAGCTTCTGCCAAGTCATCTTCCCAATCTGGTACGTCGTTGACCAGAACCGCTGCGACCCGCTCAAAAGCACTGTTCAGTTTGTCCACGTGGGCACCGCAATGCCCTTGTTCGGCCAACGCCTGGCGCATGCAAAACAGCCAGTTTTTGGCGTCTTCGGGTCGGATGGGCACATGGGCATGCATCAACTTCACATCCATATGCCCGTGTTTTTCTTTGTAGTAGGATCGACCGCCCATAAATCCGCTCAGAAAGTTGAACTGCTCAACGCGACCATGTGCAATCCCGTGACCGCGCGCATGAAGACGCCGTAGGTTCGACCCTTCCGGAAGCGTTTCGATTAGATCATAGAATGTTTCGACAAGATCACGCAGCTTCTGTTCGCCGCCGATGTCGTCAAGCATGCTCACTGCACGACCAGTTCTTGTCCTTCGACCACGTCGAATGGCGTAGGTGGAGTTATCTTACTGACCCAGAACCACTGCCCCGCATATTCCATGACAAGCCAGCCTTCCCATTCCGTGTCGCTCGCCCAGATGCTTTGGTATTCTTCCCCTTCAACACGCCAGCTGCCGCGGGCAGAACGCGCACCTTCTTGGGCATAAATCGTGCTGCCATCGGCATCAAAATACTGGCGGTAGGCATTTCCCTCCCACGTCCCAACGGCAGTATTACCGGTGAGTAGGGTCGCAATCTCATCCGCGCTCAACTTGACCGACTGAGCGTCAGCCGCCCCTGCCAAAACAGCCAATGTCAGCGCAAATCGGATCATGACCGGGGGCGTTCCTTTTTGGGGTCAAACGCAGCCAATGTTTCAGCCACCTTTGCAGGCAAGCGCATTTGATGACCGTCAAGTTTGCCGATCTCCACCTCGGTCCCGACATCTGCATGCGCCACATCAATGCGCGCCAACGCGATGTTCTTTTTTAACAGCGGCGAGCGCATAGAGGACGTAACCTCGCCGATCTGCGCGCGTCCGATATGGATGCAATCGCCGTGGCCCACATCAACGTTGCTGTCGATCTCAAGCCCTACCAATTTGCGCATCGGATGTTCCTTGCGCCGGATCAATGCGTCCCGGCCAACAAAGTCGTCGGTCTTGGATTTCAACGGGCAAGTAAAGCCAATGCCAGCCTCAAACGGATCCGTCTGATCTGTGAAATCGTAGCCAGCAAAGATCAAGCCCGCCTCAATCCGCACCATATCAAGGGCCTCAAGACCCATTGGGGTTAACCCATGATCCTGCCCGACACCCCAAATCGCATCGAAAATTTCGGCGCAATCTTTGGGGTGGCAAAAAACTTCGTACCCCAATTCGCCCGTATAACCGGTGCGACTGATGACAAAGGGCGTGCCCGCTTCGTTGTGCAAGCGCGCAGGTGTAAAGCGGAACCAATCAAGCTGATCGAACTCGGGGTTATGTGGCGCAGTCCACACGATCTTGCGCAACAAATCCCGGCTTTCGGGGCCTTGCACGGCAACGTTGTGCATTTGATCCGTGGATGAACGCACCAGCACCTTCAGCCCATTTTTCTCGGCCAGTTCGCGTAGCCATTCGCCGCCGTAATCCGCACCACCGATCCAACGGAAATTGTCTTTGCCCAAACGGAACACCGTGCCGTCATCAATCATTCCGCCGTGTTCATAACACATCGCCGTATAGACAACGCCGCCGACGGGCAGGGTCTTCATGTTTCGGGTAAAGGCATATTGGCACAGCGCCTCGGCATCGGGGCCGGTAATTTCAAATTTGCGCAAAGGCGACAGATCAAGGATTACGGCCTTTTCCCGACACGCATGGTATTCTGCGATGGGCCCGGCGGCTGCGAAACAGCTTGCCAACCAATAGCCGTTGTATTCGATAAAATTGCGCGTGTGTTTGGCAAAGCTGTCGTGGAAACCTGTTTGCTTGGTCATCTTAGCCTCTGAGTCCGGTGTCGCGCGAATTGCGACGGCCTTTTGAAAGGTTTCTTTGCCGCTATAGGTGCGGATGTGAATGTCAGTGGGGTTCCAGCCATTGGCGGCTGTTGTGTCATCGGGGCAAGCGCTGGATACGCACACAATGTCCGTAAGCGCGCGCAGCAGAACGTAGTCGCCCGGACGGCTCCATGGTTCGTCCGCATACATGACACCATGATCGTCCAAAAACGTGTTGAAGAAAAAGTTGATGGCCATCCAACCGGGCCGCGCAGTTACATTGAACTTTTCCAGTGCGGTGTTGAAATTTTCCGAACAATTCACATGCCCCGGGTACCCAATATCGTCGTAGTATTTCGCCGAACAGGCCAGCGCAAAGGCGTCATGCCGCCCGCATGTGTCTTGTACCACTTCGACAAGCGGCAGCATTTCCTGATCGTAGTATTTCGCGTGCAATCCCGGCATCGGATAGGCATGCCCCATCAGGGTTCGCGTGGTGGTGACATCCAGCGCGTGTTCTATCCCCTTGTCCAGCTTGCGTGCCGAAAAGCATTCAAAATCAGTGCACTGACGCCCATCAACATCCAAAATTTGAATGTAATCGCCAGCTTTTACAAAATACGCCTCTGCCGTTTGGCTATGGACGCGCAAGTCCGTCAATGGGTCGGCCAACGGGTCTGGCAACGCAAAACGAACCTGTGTTTTTAACGTCGCCCTTTTGATCATCACGGTCAGAGACGTGGCGGTGTCTTGGACCTCAAAATCCATCGCCGCTGCGGGTGCGGCAATGATCACTGTTCCAGATCGGGTCACGGAAAAGGCCGTCTCGGTCTTGGCTGGAGTCGTGCTTTCGAACAGATGCACAGCGGGTGCTGCACCCAAATCGATGCCGCGTGCATCAAGCCCCATACGCAACCCGCGCAAAGACCGATTGTTTGACGTCACCAACGCCTGCAACCCATTTGCATTGCCAGACGCGCTTGCACCAATGATCCCGGCATCGCTTTTGCCCTTTTCATCAACAACAACGACTTCACAATGCTGCCCGCCTTCATCATTGATGATGGTCAGCTGATCACCGGTTTCGATCGGGATCAAAACCGCGCCTTGCCCTTCGACAACATAGCGCTCAGTACCCGGAGGCATCGAAAAGACCTGTGGCTTGATGATCGAGCTGGCTTTTGGCGGCCCGGGGCGTACATTGGGATATTCGTCGAGCACTATGTTCTCCCCTCGGCCGTGTTGCATGAACGGAATAAATGTTTAATCATAAGAATACAGACCTCGGGCATTTCAGCAAACAAATTCGGACGTCATGAGCAATCATCAGATCACTTTTATCGGTTGGATCCTGTTTGTGATCTCGGCGCTTGGATTTTGCATCGCATCCATTGGCAGTTTCTGGGCTATGTTTGGCTCTGTCTTCTTTTTGATCGCATGTCTGGTGTTCATGATCCCCTTCTTTCGGAACGACCCGTGAACGCGCTCGCTTTGGGCCTTGTGGCTGCATTGTGTTGGGGATTTCACGATGTCTGCGCCCGATTTCTAAGCCAGAAGACCGCTGTCAGTGCCTGCATTTTTACAGTCCTGCTTACAGGGTTGGTGTTTCACACAGGCCTGACCGTCGCCACTGGCACGTTGCAAACGATGCCTGCCCCCGCAGTCTTTCGCGCGCTCGCGGCAGGTTTCTTTTTTGTGGTGGCGACGTTTGGGCTTTATTATGCGTTTCAACGCGGGCCGGTGCGCCTTGTCGCACCTTTGATTGCTGCCTATCCGATTCTGTCTGTCAGTTGGGCTGCATTTCAGGGTGTTCCCGTTTCTGGTCTGCAATGGCTTGCTGTGATTGCGATTGTTGTCGGTGTGTCAGCCGTCGCCATTCTGTCAGACAACAGCGCGGAAAAAGACCCGCCGATTGGGCCAACAATCCTATTTGCAGTGATCGCCGCCATCGCCTTTGCCTGCACATTTGCGTTGGGCCAAAGTGCAGCCGCCCTTAGCCATGACATGCCCAGCACCCTTGTGACTCGTCTGGTTTCATTCGCACTGGTCGTGGGGATCGTTGCGATCCTGAAACTGCCGATTTGGCCGGGGAAACAAGCGCTGCCGTGGCTGTTGGCGATGGGCATTGCGGACGGCATTGCCTTGATGTGTGTTCTGTCCGCTGGTGCCCTGCCCAATGCTAAATACGCGGCTGTTTCATCCTCATTATTTGGAATGCTGACAATCGTGTTGGCGTGGATGTTCCTAAAGGAGCGGATGACCTTGCCTCAATGGGCCGGGTGTGCCGTCGCCTTTGCCGGGGTCGGCTATCTGGCGCTTTAGGGTCAGGCCGTCCACCCAGCCTCTTTTTGGCGTGCATGCGCACGAATGGCATTGCGCATCAAAATAGCGACAGTGACAGGGCCGACGCCACCGGGCACTGGTGTGATCCAACCGGCCAGTTCCTTGGCACCTTCGGTATCGACGTCGCCTACCAGCTTGGTTGTGCCATCGTCTGCGATGATTTGATTGATCCCGATATCAATGACAACAGCGCCTGGTTTTATCATATCCGGGCCGATCAGATGCGCCTTGCCGACGGCCACAATAACAACATCTGCGCGCCGCGAATGCATCGCAACTGAACGTGTCATGTGGTGACAAACCGTAACCGTCGCGCCTTCGGCCATGAGCATCATCGCAGCCGGTTTTCCGACGATTTCGGAATGGCCAACCATGACCACTTCCAGCCCTTCCATATCCAATCCGGTTTCGCGGATCAGCTCGACAGCAGCGGCAGCAGTGCACGGCGCCATCGCGACGTCGTTGTAAACAATGTTCCCGATCGAAGCCGGGTTCATGCCTTCGACATCTTTCAAAGGGTGAATCGCAGATTGCAGCGAACGGATATTCAAATGCTCAGGGACCGGGCGCTGCAGGATAACACCCAGAACTTCAGGATCATCATTCATCTGTTGGATCAGCGATTTACATTCTTCCTGAGTGATTTCTCCGCCCCAGAGTTGTTGATCGAAAGGCAGGTTCGCCTTTTGCGCGGCGCGGGCTTGGTTGCGCACGTACACGGCCACTTCGGGCACATCGCCAATGGACACAGATACCAGTTTGCCAACGTGACCAACCGCCTTCACATAGGTGTTTACGTCGCTAAGGATACGATCTTTGACCGGCCCACCTTTGAGGTAACGCGGGTCATCTTGGTGATCTTTCATGCCGTCAGTCCCTTGGGTTCGGCCAAGCCATTGGCACGACAGCACGCGGTAACGGTATTTGCCAACAGGCACGCAATCGTCATCGGGCCAACACCACCGGGCACGGGTGTGATGGCACCCGCAACGTCCGCGCAACTGGCATAATCGCAATCGCCCACAAGCCGCGTTTTACCTTCGCCTTTTTCGGGGGCGTCGATCCGATTGATGCCCACATCAATCACAGTTGCACCCGGTTTGATCCATGCCCCAGTCACCATCTGAGGGCGACCCACCGCAGCCACAACAATGTCCGCGGCCCGTGTGATTGCCTGAATGTCCTTGGTGCGCGAATGCGCGATGGTCACCGTGCAGCTGTCACCCAGCAGCAATTGCGCCATCGGTTTGCCCACAATGTTCGAACGTCCGACAACAACTGCATTCAATCCAGACAATGACCCATGATGATCGCGCAGCATCATCAAACATCCCAAAGGCGTGCATGGGACCATCGATTTTTGCCCCGTACCCAAAAGCCCAACGTTCGAGATGTGGAACCCATCAACATCCTTGGCCGGATCAATGGAATTGATCACAAGGTCTTCGTTCAGATGCTCTGGCAACGGCAATTGCACCAGAATGCCGTGAATTGTCGGGTCAGTGTTGAGCCGATCAATTAAGTCCAGCAAATCCACTTCGGACGTGTCCGCATCCAACTTATGTTCGACACTGTTCATGCCAACTTCGACCGTCATTTTGCCCTTCGAACGCACATAGACTTGCGATGCAGGATCCTCCCCGACCAGCACAACGGCCAACCCCGGCGTTAATCCGTGGTCCTCCTTCAACTTGGTCACATGTTCAGCAACTTGGCCGCGCACCTTGGCGGCAAAGGCTTTTCCGTCAATCACGGTTGCAGGCATGCTAGGTTCTTTCTTTTCGCGTATGATGTTGGTGGGCACAGCGCCAACTGTGCCCAAAGGTCATAGAACGAGGCCTTAAAACAGCCCTTCGATTTGTCCTGCGTCGTTGAGGTGGATGCTTTCGGCTGAGGGCACGCGGGGCAGGCCCGGCATCGTCATGATCTCTCCGCAAACCGCCACGATGAACCCGGCGCCCGCTGACAGGCGCACTTCGCGCACGGGCACAGTAAAGCCTGTGGGCGCGCCGCGTTGTGTTGGGTCGGTTGAGAACGAGTACTGCGTTTTTGCCATACAG
>NZ_JBDVGB010000055.1:0-6447 GCF_039940735.1 Tateyamaria sp. | reverse complement strand
TTTGGTTCAGCCAAAGTGCGAACAACACCTTTGGTTTCAAGGGCTTCCAGCAAAAGGCCGATCTGTGTGTTGCCCGCGCTAAAGCCAAAAAGAACCGCACCTGCGTTTTCATTTGAGCCAGGGATACTGCCGCCAAGGCTTGTGCCGACAGCGCCTGCGTTGTTGCTGGTGCCGGTACCGCCGTTCACGCCGACGTCACCCGAAAAGAGCGAACCGTTCAGCGACAAAGACGAGCTGAGAGATTTGGAAACAGAGCGGTTCATCTCGGCAAAGCGCACTTTCAGCAGCACTTGCTGGACGCCACCGACGCTCATTAAGTTGGATACCCGGCCTTCGGCGTAGCGTTCGGCCAAATCAAGCGCGCGTTGTAGGCGCGATGCTGAGGAAACAACGCCAGACAAGACGATCCCGTCATTGGCTGTACGTACTTCGATCTTTTCACCGGGAAGGATTTGGCGAAGCCGTTCCTTGAATTCCGAAATGTCTGCTGCGACCCGTACGTTCACGTTTGTGATCAAACGGCCATTGCCGTCCAAGAGGGTGAGGGTGGTGAGCCCTGGGGATTTCCCAAGCACATAGATCGTTCGATCGCTGAGTGACGAAATATCTGCAATCGCCGGATTGGCGATGCTGAGTTCGGCAAATGGCGTTTCGCTTTCGACCACAACGGCACGGTTCATCGGCACATCAAGTGTCGAATCGGTTGATTTGCGAACCACACGAAGTGTGTCCGCCTGCACTGTTGCAAGGGCCAATGGGCTTACAGCAACAGACGCCCCCAAGAGGGCTGCTTTGAGTATTCCAACAATTTTCATGTGACCTGCCTTTTATGATCACGCCTCGGTATCGGGTCTTTTTGCCCGCGTATTAAATGTAGCATGCGTCAGTTTCGTTTTTTTTGCAAGTTTCAATGGTTTCGTGGTGAATGTTTATGTGGATAACTGGCAACAGCAGGGCTCAAATGCGAATGGCGCCACCGCTAGGTGACGCCATTTAATAAGTCTGAGTGCTTGAGATCAGTTGGTGCAGGGGATCGGAATTTCGACCACCTCGGCGCCGCGGCGTGTGCGGATCGAACATGTTTGTTCTTCTTCAACCTCGGCTTGGACCGCTTTTGTTGCGATGCCCAAAAGTGCGCGTTGGTCAACCTCGATAGCGCCAGCGACTGTGTCGTCTTCTGCTCCAACCAGTGACAAGGCAAGGCGGCCGGATGATTGGGCCTGTGCAAGTGTGGCAACCTGATTGGGTTTCACTGAAACCGTGACCGTTTGCGCAATACTTGCGCCATCCAAGTCACCAGCTGCGTTTTGGTCAATGGCGATCAGTTTCACACCGGCTTCGATGAGTTTGGTTACATCGCCGCGGTCTTGGCTAAGTGATTGGTCAACGCGACCTGTCCAATAGACGTCCACGCGGTCGCCGGGGCGAAGGAAGCCCGAAACACCTGATGCCACGTCAACTTTAATGGCAAATGCGCGCATACCGCGTTCAAGGCGCGAGGTCAGGCCAGCTTCTTCGCCCTGTTCCGTCACTTTTACGGCCAGAATTGCTTCGTCTTTTTCCATGGCACGCAGAACAACACGCGGTGCGGTATCGCCTTCGACAAAGATAGGGTTGTCTTCGGTAAATGCGCCTTCGGGAATGGCATTTTCAGGCCAATTTACCGTGCGTATGTCTTCTTCCATGATCGCCTCGCCATATTTTAACGGGCGTTCGGCGACATAAACCGGGATCGTCGGGACGATCTTTTCACGCTGGGCACGTTCTTGGGCCAGTGCTGTTTGATACTGGCCGATGTAATTCTTCGCCATATACACAGCACCACCTGCCAGGGCGATCCCGGCCAATAGCACCAATCCGAAAACCATACGCATGTCGTCACCTCATAGTTGGGCTCACGATCACCAAAACAGTGAGAACCTCTTGATTGAAAATATGCCTGCAGAATGTGGCATATTCAGGGAATTGGGGGGGAGTTATTAAGGCAGGTATTGCAGGTGCGAATACGACGAACGCCCGGCACAAAGGCCGGGCGCTTCGAGGTCGAATAAAAGCTGGGCGGTTAAGTCTAGAATGCCCAACCTGCTAGAAATGACGCAATGCTGCCTGTCAGGCTAAGAGCATTGGCTTGCATCGCGGTTACGATTGCTGCGGCCAATCCGACGACGGCAGCCGCAAGCACGACCCAGTCCACAGTGACGGCGCCATTTTCATCGCACATGAAAGTTCTTAGAAATTGTTTCATGGTTTGGAACCCTTGTAATGGTGGACAGGTGTATTTTGAAACAAAAGGGGCCGCGTCCGGATCCGGTCGCGGCCCCACTTGAGCTTTAAGCTGTTAAATTAGATCAGCCTATTATGGAGCGCGACCGTCCAAGAAAGTTGCGGTGCTTTCTGTCAGGTCGGATGCGCCTGTTTCGATTGAGGTGTAAGCTGCTACGGCCAGGCCAACAACTGCGGCTGTCAAAACAACCCAGTCAACTGTTACGGCGCCGTTTTCGTCTTTGCGGAAGTTTTTGATAAATTTCATCATGGTAGTGTCCCTCCAAAGGATCAGTAGATATTTAAGTTGCAACCTTGTCGTCCGTAGTGTGGGCCGTTTCTCTCTCATTGGCCCGTGTCCGACTTGGTATGACGCTATATAGCCGTCTGATTGGGGCACGAATTTGGCAGCAAATTGGGCTTTTCACGTCGCAGGGTGAAAAACATCGGATCAATCTTTAACCTATTGATTTTGTTCATTTTATTTTTAAATAAAAAATGAAATTTACACGATTTTAATCAAATGGTGTGTCAAATGAGGCAAGTTCGCCATTTTTGAAGTCACTAATGGTGGCCTGAACGGCCGATTTTTGCGATAATGGAACCAATAGCGGTCAAAGAACCGTAACCATGAGGCAAGCAGTTATGATGAAATCCATGTATTACGTGGCTCTTTTGGCTTTTGGCCTGAGTTGCGGTGCCGTAGCGGCCAAAGATCCCCCTCCGTTCAAGGAATTTTCAGCCAAACGCGTTAAACCGCCGTCGTCGGGCACTAAAAACCGCATAACGATTCAAATTGAACCCCAAGCACCTGTCGTCGCGGCTGTACCTACGGATAAAGCGGGGACTTCTCCTGCACGTCCTGATGCGCGGTATGATTGGTTCTGGGCAGATGTATCGCCTGATATTGCAGATGCGGGCCCTGGGCGGCTTGATGTCGCGATGCGTGCATTGGCGCGCTCAAAATCCCCAGTGCCCGTTCCGCGGCTTCAACAAATGCAAGCTTTGGCCAAGGCGCAAGGCGTTGAAATCTTGAAAGCGACTATCGGAACAGAAGTGTCACCGGCATTGGTACTTGCTGTCATGATGGTGGAATCGGGTGGCAAAGTGGAAGCCCAAAGCGGAGCAGGGGCGCAGGGGCTCATGCAACTGATGCCCGCAACAGCCAGTCGCTTTGGCGTGACGGACCGATTAGACGCAACGCAGAACATATCGGGAGGGGTCAAGTATTTGAACTGGCTCATGACCCACTTTGACCGTGATCCGATGTTGGTGCTTGCAGGATATAACGCCGGCGAAGGTGCTGTGCGTAAACATCAAGGCGTGCCACCTTACAATGAGACGCGTGATTATGTTCCGAAGGTGCTCGCTACATTCCAGCTGGCGCGGGGCTTATGTATCACGCCACCAGAACTTGTGACTGATGGATGTGTGTTTGCTGCTATCAACTAAGCGTGCGCGGAATTTTTTAAAAATTCCGGCACATTTTCCGGTTGGGAAAATGCCCCCGTTGCGATGGGGGGCATTATATTAAACGATCGTTGCTTGCGTGGCTGCACGCAGTTCGTCTTCTGTGACGCCGTCGGCAGTTTCGACAATGCGCAGACCGCCCTCGACCACATCAAACACACCTAGGTTCGTGATAATACGATCGACCACGGCCTGACCCGTCAGCGGCAAGCTACATTCCTTAAGCACTTTGCTATCGCCGTGCTTGTTGGTGTGATCCATGACAACAACCACGCGCCCCACGCCGGCCACAAGGTCCATTGCGCCGCCCATGCCTTTGACCAATTTACCCGGAATCATCCAGTTGGCCAGATCGCCGTTTTCGGCAACTTCCATCGCCCCAAGGATCGCCATGGCGATTTTGCCACCACGGATCATGCCAAAGCTCTGGGCAGAATCGAAATATGCAGTTTGCGGCAACTCAGTAATCGTCTGTTTACCGGCGTTGATCAGATCGGCGTCTTCGGTACCTTCAACGGGGAAGGGGCCCATACCCAGCATGCCATTTTCAGACTGCAAAGTAACTTCGATCCCTTCGGGGATATAGTTGGACACCAATGTCGGAATGCCGATGCCAAGGTTCACATACCAGCCATCTTCCAGTTCCTGTGCGGCGCGTTCGGCCATTTGATTGCGGTCCCAGGGCATTTGTTTTCCTTACTGATCCAATGGTGTCACGCCCGCAGGCGCGTCGATTGAGATAAAGCTGCAAGTGACGGTCCGGCTCGGTTGATGCGAAAATGGATCATCCGGCAAGAGCACGCTCTTACGTCTATTTACGCAGCCCGCGTTGTCCGCTGTTCGATGCGTTTTTCATGTTCGCCTTGAATGATGCGGTGCACATAAATCCCTGGCAGGTGGATTGTATCAGGGTCCAAGCTGCCAGTTGGCACGATTTCTTCGACCTCAACGATGCAGGTTTTGCCACACATTGCGGCTGGCGGATTGAAATTGCGCGCCGTTTTGCGGAACACGAGGTTGCCCGTCGCGTCCGCTTTCCATGCCTTAACGATGGCAAGGTCGGCGACAATGCCGCGCTCCATTATATAGGTCTGGCCGTCGAAGTCTTTGTGTTCTTTGCCCTCGGCGATCACGGTGCCCACGCCCGTCTTGGTGTAAAAGCCCGGAATACCGCAACCGCCTGCGCGCATGCGTTCGGCCAACGTGCCTTGTGGGTTGAATTCCAGTTCCAACTCGCCGCTTAGGTATTGGCGCATAAATTCAGCGTTTTCGCCCACGTAAGAGCTGATCATCTTTTTGACTTGCTTGGTCTGCAACAGGATGCCGATGCCAAAATCGTCAACGCCTGCGTTGTTGGATGCAAACGTCAGATCTTTGGTGCCCGCGTCCTTGATGGCGTCCAGTAACAGTTCAGGGATGCCGCACAGGCCAAAGCCGCCCGCCGCGATGAACATTCCGTCGAATAAAACCCCATCAAGAGCGTCCGCCGCCGAGTCGAAAATCTTTTTCATGCTGGTTCCCCTGCGTGCCTCAAATGAGGCCGAATTATCTGTTCGTTTTATGTGGCCTCAGCGCAAGATAATGTCAACGCACACCACGCCACCACGGCGTGATGATGCGTTAAATAATCCTGATAGCCGCGATCATTCTTTCTTTTTTGTCGCGGCTTTTTTCGCCGCTGGTTTTTTCGCAGCGGGTTTCTTCTTGGCGGCCGCTTTCTTTTTGGCAGGCTTCTTCTTGGCTGGCGCTTTTTCCAGAATCAACTGAACCGCCATTTCCATTGTCACTTGTTCCGGTTCGGTGCCTTTGGGAATCGTGGCATTCACTTTGCCCCATTTCACGTAAGGTCCGTATTTGCCCTTCATCACGGCCACTGGGCCACCTTCATCCGGGTGTTCACCAAGCTCGTGAAGCGGTTTCGCGGCCACGCCACGCCCACCGCGGCTGGCCACCTTTTCGGCCAATAGTTGAACGGCGCGGTTCATGCCAACGGTCCACACCTCGTCGATGCCTTCGAGGTTGGCATTGGTGCCACCTCGATCTGACGTGCTTTCAGCGTGTTTCAAATACGGGCCATATCGCCCGATGTTGGCCCAAATCATCACGCCGTCCTCTGGGTGTGGCCCAAGTTGACGGGGCAGAGACAGCAGCATCACACCGCGTTCCAGTTCCAATTCTTCTGGGGCCCAATCTTTGGGAATCGATTGCCGCGGCGGCTTTTTGTTTTCTTCGGTGACGGGACCGCGCTGCACATAAGGGCCAAAGCGCCCCTTAAAGACGCGGATTTCGTCGCCTGCATCTTCGCCCAGCAATTTGCCGTCTGGCGGGATGGCCGAGGCCTCGGCTTCAGGATCAGGTGGACCAAACGGGCGCGTATAGCGGCATTCAGGATAGTTCGAACAGCCAATGAAAGCCCCACCAGAACGTGCCGTGCGCATGGACAAGCGCCCGATTTCACAATTCGGGCACAGACGCGGATCGCCGCCATCTTCAAGCGGTGGGAACAGGTGGGGTTCCAACACCTCGTTGATCTTTTCCAGCACCTCGGTGATGCGCAATTCGCTGGTTTCGGCAATAGAGGCGGAAAAGTCCGTCCAGAACCGGCCAAGCACGTCCTTATAATCCCGGTCGCCCGCACTGACATCATCCAGCTGACCCTCTAGGTCGGCGGTGAAATCATAACCCACATAGCGGCGGAAAAAGTTTTCAAGGAAG
>NZ_JBDVGB010000054.1:0-122074 GCF_039940735.1 Tateyamaria sp. | reverse complement strand
TGGTTGATCTGTATTCAGACGATTTAGGCGCACATCCCAATGCCGTTGCACTTGATAATGCGCATCTAGATCGCTCGGGTTATTATGCGTTGGCGCGCAAAGGCGACAACGGGCATCCAAAGACCAGACAGCTTGATTTCTTTGGCGGGTTGCGCTGGCGCTACGAAGAACACGTGCCCGCCGCGCGGCGCAAGATTGACCGTATTTCGCTGTTCCGAACCAAGCCGGGCTTGAAGATAGACGCCGATCACACGTTCAACGACGAGGAATACAACACCTATTCCTGCGAATGGCACCACAACCTGACGTCCGCCATCTGTTCGTTTCGGACCGCCAAGGCGCTTAAGCTGAACCCCGGCAGCACCTATGACATCGAGACCTTCAAATGGCACAATTCCGCACGTTTTGAATGGCATTCGCGTCAACTGCTTGATCTGGGACTTATGGAACCGGGCCAATGGTTCTGACGACGCACACTTTTAACAACGAGGCCCAAAGCTAATGAAAATGATGAAATTTGGGGCGGATGGCCCATCGGTGTCACAATTTGGCATTGGCGCGATGTCTTTTGCCGGCATCTATGGCGATGCGACCTATGCCGAAAGCCACGCGGTTCTCAACGCCTGCCGCGATGGCGGTGTGACGCATATCGATACATCAAACGTCTATGGCAATGGCCGCTCAGAAGAGATCATTGGCGCATGGTTCGCTGAAACGAAGGGCGCGCGCGATGACATGCATCTTGCGACCAAAGCCGGGATCACTGGACAGGCCGAGCGGCGTTTTAACAACGATCCTGCCTATATGAGTGAAAATTTGGATGCCAGCTTGGCCCGTATGGGCGTGGATCATGTCGATCTGTTTTATGTGCACCGCTATGATCGTAGCTACACGCCCGAAGAACTGGGCGGTACTCTCAAGGCCTTGATTGACAGCGGCAAAACACGCGCTGTGGGCCTGTCGGAAATCGCGCCCTCGACCCTGCGCCGGGTTGCTTCGGAATGTCCGGTGGCAGCGGTGCAGTCCGAATATTCGCTATCCACCCGCGCACCTGAACTGGGGCTGGCGCAAGCTTGCGCTGAACTGGATGCAACCCTTGTGGCGTTCTCGCCCGTCGGTCGCGCCTTTTTGACAGATGCCCCGTTTAGCTATGAACGCGGGCAATCGCACGGGTTCACCGCCAACAATCCGCGCTTTATGGCCCCGAATTACGCCGCCAACATTGCGGCCACTGATCGGTTTCGCGCATTGGCCGCTGACATGGGTTGCCCGGCGGCAGGGCTAGCTATTGCGTGGTTGATCGCGCAAGGGGATCACGTCTTGCCAATCCCCGGCACCAAGAACATCGATCACCTGGCTGAATTGCTGCGTGGAACCGAGATGACGCTCAGCCCCGATGATTTGGCGCGTATTGAGGCAGTTCTGCCTATCGGTTGGGCCCACGGCGATCGCTATTCAGATGTGCAGTGGGAAGGGCCAGAACGGTATAGCTGACAAACGTGCCTTAACGGTCCAAGATACTTAGGTTTTTCACATGAAGTATCTAAAAGGTATCAATATGCGTTTTCTGTCTTTTTTATTTACCGTTGCACTCATTGCTATGGCACCGACCGTGCAGGCCCAAAACCTAAATGGTTGGTTCAAATTACAAACCCAGTTTCAAGCGCCTGCTGGCAAGTGTTTCGAAGGCAATCGCTATGACCACAATTCACGTCAGGGCGGTGGCGCTTTCATGGATGACTGCCAGAACGTTTCAGGGCAGCTGTGGAAATTTGAACCCGCCGGTGGTGGATACTATCGCATGAAAACCATGTTCCAAGAACCCGCAGGCAAGTGTTTTGAAGGCAACAGCCGCACGTCGGGGGCAACACTTGCTGGCGCGGCATTCATGGACGACTGTCAAAATGTCAGCGGGCAACTGTGGCGCATCATTCCTGCACAGGATGGCTATGTCCGCCTGACCACGCAGTTTCTTGAAGGTCAAAACATGTGCTTGGAAGGCAATCGCCGTTCTGCAGGTGGACCTTTGAAAGGAGCTGCTTTTATGGACCGTTGCCAGAACGTCAGCGGTCAACTTTGGTTGCTAATCCAAAATTAGGTGTCATGCAGCCAAGATTAGCGAAGTCTGGGAAACCAGTCTTCGCGCAGGCGCTGGCCTTCGACCATATCGTGCCCGGGAAACGGGGGCGATGTTGGACCGGGCCGCCTCACATATCGCGCATCATCCCCCACCAATCGCAACGAAAACGCGCGCCGCCGCGCGTCGCTGTGATTGCCGCGCGCGCCATGTAGGGTGCGAAAATGAAAGGCGACAGCATCGCCCGGCTCCATCTCGAATTCAACGATCCGCATGGCTTCGGCCTCAGGGTCGGGCACGGGGATGTAATCCCCCTCAAAGAAGGCGGTTTCCGAAACCCAACGGGTCGGCACGACGTCCTTGGGCCACAGGTGCGACCCGGCGACACAGCGCAAAGTGGCCGAGGTCACAGGATCAAGCGGCGACCAAAAGCTGATCGTTTGACGCCCTTGCACAAAATAATAGGGCGCATCCTGATGCCATGGCGTCGCCATTGAAGTGCCGGGCTCCTTGACCAGCACGTGATCATGAAACAGTTGAACTGACTGCGAGCCCATCAGCGTGGCCGCCGCGTCAATAACACGCGGGTTGCGCACCACTTCACGAAACTCCGGGATGCGATCCCAGTTGCAGTAGTCGTCGAAAAACAACCCTGTCTCGCCCTTGCGATCGTTGGTCGACGCATAAGGCCCCGGCTCTGCCATGTTGCGGGCGACACCGGCGCGCAATGTCTCGACATGTTCAGCAAACAGCCCACGGATGAGCACAACCCCGTCCGCGTGATAGGTCGCGGCATCGGCGGCAGTCACGTGGCTCATGGTGTTTAGTGCTTGCGGCGCAGGCGGATCACCACGTCAACCGAGGCGATCTCGGCCCCTGCCGGGGCATCGGGCAATTGCGCAATAACCAATTGATCCGTCGGCGCATCGGTAAGCGTGCAGTCATCCTCCCAAAAGAAATGGGGGTGATCATGCGTATTGGTGTCAAAATAGCTTTTTGTGCCGTCGACCATGATTTCTTGCATCAAGCCCACTTCGCAAAACGCACGCAAAGTGTTGTAGACAGTGGCCAAGGACACGGCCTCGCCCTGATCTTTGGCGGCATCAAACAGGCTTTCGGCGGTGACGTGACGATGTTGGCCATCGCCAATCAGCAATGCCGCAAGCGTGACGCGCTGACGCGTTGGGCGCAAACCCGCGCCTGCCAGCCAATTGGTTCCAACCTCGTGTTGATCCTGTGCCATGCCCATCCTCAATGTCTTGTCTTTACTTATAAAGTGCGTACGGCCCGAAATTCAATTATAAAACGGTATTCTCTCATTATGCCACACGCCCAAAAAATCCCATCTGTTCACTTTCGCTAAAACGATGCCCCGGTGAGGGGTAATGCGACAGCACCGCAACAATGCGCGATTGCGCCCCGCGCACGGTCGACACCCGGTGCGCTGTGTTAACCCCAAGAAACACATTCAGCGTCCCAGCAGTCTGTGGCAAGCGCGTGGGTTCGATGCGCCCATCTAATAACGCAGATATCCCTGCGTGGTTGGGGTCATCAGCGCTGCGCAAGTCTTGGGCATATTCAAACACACCGCCTTGCGTCGGTTCCTGAAGCAGCAATGTGGTCGTGAAAATCGAGCGGTCAAAATGCCAGTTCAACGCTTCGTCCGCGCGGTATTCCAAAACGTTGATACCGGCCAAGGTGTCATCCATGGTGTAGAGTTGCGGGCGGTCCATGACAGCAGCCAAAAACGTGGCAAATTCCGGCCATTGGTACAACTTGTCCAACGCTGTGCCGCGCAATTGGTCATGGCACAGCGTGTGATTGGCGGTTTCGACCTTTTTCAGCGCAGGGTCATCCGCAGACAGCCCCGGCACGTCATCCTTAAAATAAATGTTGTGCCACCGGCTGTGATGAAAAGATTCTGTCTCCATCCGCGGGTGCACATGCGCCAAAGTATCGGCCAATGCCTCTGGGCGCATAAATCCGGCAAAGTTAAAAAGCCCATCCTGCGCCAGCCCGACCTTTGCGCGCGCCACAAGCGCATCCCAAGCGGCCGTGCCTGGCAGGTCTAAAGGATAAGCGTCGAGGTCAATAATTTGTTTCATGTCCATGACATTGACTGATTTTTTACGCGGGATGCAAGTGGGTGCCTGCGCCGCGCCCTTGCACAGGCCACCCACCCAATGTTAGAGGGACGCGATTACTTTCGAACCCATACATCACTCATAAATGTGAGGCCTAGCATGGCAGACTTCCCCACAAGTTTTGACAAAGAAGGCTTGCTTAAATGCGCCCGTGGCGAACTGTTTGGCCCGGGAAATGCGCAGTTACCGGCCCCGCCCATGTTGATGATGGACCGGATTACAGATGTGTCCGGTGATGGAGGTGCCCATGGCAAGGGTCACATCGTGGCCGAATTCGACATCACGCCCGACCTTTGGTTCTTTGGTTGCCACTTTCCCGGCAACCCAATCATGCCGGGCTGTCTTGGCCTTGATGGGCTGTGGCAGCTAACTGGCTTTAACCTCGGCTGGCGCGGCTGGCAGGGGCGCGGCTATGCCTTGGGTGTGGGTGAGGTCAAGCTGAAGGGCATGGTGCGTCCGGATCGCAAAATGCTGACCTACAAGATCGACTTTACCAAGGCGATCCAAACGCGGCGCCTGACCATGGGCGTGGCTGATGGCATCGTAGAGGCTGACGGCGAAGTGATCTATGAAGTTAAAGACATGAAGGTCGCGCTAAGCGAGAGTTGAAGGTTCGCGGTGCCGAACAAAGCAGAAATGCGCCGCAAACGTACCAATGTCCAATTTGGTGAACTGTTCCACAAACGGTCGTTTTAAATGCCATATGCTGGCGCAGCTAAAGCCCGGTTTGAGCCCACTCTACTGGATGCTGCACTGCGCATGAATGTCAGCTTTAACTGTGGCGCAGTGTATCAAGTTCACAGTCATTTGCTTGATACACATTAGAGGAAGGCGACCGAAAACCGATCAAAACCTGAGGCATATGAAACAGGTATTTTGTAACAGTTAAACCATCAAGCCTTCGCCCTCAGGATGAAGGTAGCAAAAGCCACCATTTTTGAACGTTGACAGCACATCTTGAATTCAGGTTTAAGCTTGTCAAAACCTATTCCACTTACATAGTTGAGACGTGGATCGTGGCTCCCCTTATTCAACTAGAGACAAGCCAGCACAGTTATTTAGACTACAAAACTAGAGCGGATGAATCTAAGAATGACAAATACTATAAGAGGTTTGCTATATCCAATCATCAAATATTGTTATGTTTTCTTTATTTTTACAGGTGTACGCTCCTTACTAAATAACTTGATTTACCTCATAAAGCATCATCATAAGATGGTCGTTGGGACTGTAGTAATTGACGGAGACTACTATGGTTACAAAATCAGAAAATTTTCAAAAAAAAGAACATGTATAGAGGCATATTTCCGATTTTCTGTATGGAAAATCGAACTAAGGGGTCAATTTATGTATGAGATGATACTGTTAACAAGCCACTACGGCGATGCTCACATTGAGGGTGGGTTTATCGTAAAAAACGATGTGGCGATGATTTGTAGTTTTAGAGACATTGCACATGCAAATCTGATAAGGATGAATCAAGCTCACAGGCTCGTGCGTATCCCGATGAAGAAAAAAATGAAAATACTACATTCGGTCATAAATTCTCACTATATTTTAAACGGATTTATCTCCATCAACGAAATATTGAAAAAAGAAATTGACTTACGGTTAGTATCTCCCCACAAGCGTGACGCTATTATTATAGGCATTAAGGAAACTTATCTATCTGGCAGTAAGCATTTGGGAGACTTGGAAAAATGAACGCATCGGAACAAGAGTTTGAAAAATTCGTTAAAATTATTGATATGTATATAGGAGTTACAAAAAACTATATATCGCTAACAACAGGACTTCTAGCCTTTATGGTTGCATTTGATAAATTTGCACCTAGTAAAGCTCCGGATACATATCTCAATATAGCTATTTTATTCGCTCTAACATCCATCTTATGTGGCCTCTACTATCAGTATTTGGCGGTTAAGCTCACGCAGTTAACATTTCGCATAGGTACTATTGGACTATCTCTTGCCCCTAATATCCTAATTCAACGACCTGGCTTAGTGTTTGGGGTTTGCCAAGTATCTTTTTTTCTTTGTGCTTTATTTCTCGGCCTAACGCTGCTTAGGGCAATATAATTTCACCCATACGTTCCTAGTCAAGACCGAAAGCGACCTTTGGCGCAACCGCAACGAACTAGTGCTTTGTCCGCACACCCACCATACGACACCGTTCCAAAAACTCTCCTTTTTGACACAGCCACAAACCACGCCGATTTACGCTGTCAAAACCCCTGTCAAAATCCAAGCCGTTGTTGAAGGTGTTTGGTTCCTCTTATGATAGCGGACATCCTTTCAAAACGCAGCATCAGACATTGAGGTCACAAAGCGGACACTCTACGCCACCCCAGAACCCATTCCACCTTGCGCCCCCTGCCCCCCCTGTCCTACATGGACTCAACACAGAACGTGAAGGAGAGCGCACGCATGCGCAGGGTTGTCGTTACAGGACTGGGTATCGTCTCTAGCATCGGGAACAATGTGGACGAGGTTTTGGCATCGCTGAAATCCGGCACCTCCGGCATTGTCGCCTGCCCCGAAATGGTCGAGCACGGCTTTCGCAGCCAAATCGCTGGCACGCTGAAACTGGACGTGGCTGAACATGTGGAAAAGCGCACGCTGCGGTTTATGGGCCCCGGTGCGGCCTATGCGCATATCGCTATGACCCAAGCCATTGCCGATGCTGGGTTAGAAGAAAGCGATATCGTCAGCCCGCGGACTGGCCTTGTGGCTGGATCGGGCGGGCCGTCAACCTCTGCAATGTTCTCAGCACACCAAACTGTTCTGAAAACGGGCGCGACAAAGCGGATCGGCCCCTTTGCGGTGCCAAAGTGCATGTCCTCGACCATTAGCGCGAATCTCGCGACAGCGTTTAAGATCAAGGGCATCAACTATTCGATCACAAGCGCCTGTTCCACATCTTTGCATTGCATCGGCAATGCGGCTGAACAGATCATGATGGGCAAACAAGACGTAATGTTCGCAGGCGGTGCCGAGGAACTGGATTGGACATTGTCTTGCCTATTCGATGCGATGGGCGCGATGTCTTCCAAATTCAATGACACGCCCGAACGTGCAAGCCGCGCGTTTGATGCGGGCCGGGACGGGTTCGTGATTTCGGGCGGCGGTGGCATCCTTGTTCTCGAAGAACTCGAACACGCCAAAGCGCGCGGCGCCAAGATCTATGCCGAAGTGACAGGTTATGCGGCCACATCTGACGGGCACGACATGGTGGCCCCCTCTGGGGAAGGCGCCGAACTGGCGATGAAACTCGCGCTCGACACGCTGCCCGAGGGGCGCGCCGTCAGCTACATCAACGCGCATGGCACCTCGACACCGGCTGGCGACAAGCCCGAAATCGCGGCCGTGCGCCGCGCCTTTGAAGGGCGTGTCCAACCACCGGTCAGTTCGACCAAGTCGATGACGGGGCACTCGCAGGGTGCTGCGGGCGCACTTGAGGCGATCTTTAGCCTTTTGATGCTAGACCATGACTTTATTACGCCTTCGATCAATGTCGACAATTTGGACCCGGCGTTTAACCCGGGCGAGATTGCCACGTCTCTTGTCGAAAAGGCCGGGTTGGACAGCGTTATGACCAACTCCTTTGGCTTTGGCGGCACAAACGGATCAATGATCCTTTCGAAATTTCACGGGTAAGAACTGATTATGTCCGAATCACTCAAAGGAAAACGCGGCCTGATAATGGGTGTCGCCAATGACCGTTCAATCGCGTGGGGCATCGCACGCGCGATGCACGCAGCCGGGGCCGAACTGGCCTTTACCTATCAGGGCGACGCCTTTGGCAAACGGTTGGAACCGCTGGCCGCAAGCGTCGGGTCCGATTTCATGGTCGATGTGGACGTCACAGACGATGCATCGCTTGATGCCGCGTTTGATGCGCTGGCCAAGCGTTGGGACACGATCGATTTCGTCGTCCACGCCATCGCGTTTTCCGACAAATCCGAACTGACAGGGCGTTTCTTGAACACCAGCCGGGCCAATTTCAAAAACTCGATGGATATCAGCGTTTACAGCTTCATCGAAGTTGCGCGCCGGGCCCATCCGCTTATGATCGAAAACGGCGGCACCCTGCTGACCTTAACCTACCAAGGCAGCAACCGCGTCGTACCAAGCTATAACGTGATGGGCGTGGCCAAGGCCGCACTGGAATCCGCCACCCGCTACCTTGCCAACGACCTTGGCCCCGAAGGCATCCGCGTCAACGCGATTTCGCCGGGTCCAATGAAGACATTGGCAGGGGCCGCAATTGGCGGCGCGCGCAAGACCTACAAGCACACGGACCAGAACGCCCCCTTGCGTTCAAATGCAACACTTGAGGCCGTCGGCGGCACAGCTGTTTACCTGTGTTCCGACGCAGGTGCCTGCACAACCGGGGAAACAATCCGCGTTGATGGTGGCTTTCATGTTTTGGGCATGCCGCAGCCCGATCACCTTTGATCAGCCCACACGGCGCCCAAAAATTGCCAGATTAATGCGATATCCGTGTCCGCATGGATATGGATCAAATTGAGCGCGCCCAAGTATTGGAACGCAAATTCAAACGGCGCGAAGCGCGCTCGCAGCGTTCAAAGTGGTTGGGGCGCGTGATTTTTTCGTTGACGGGCATGGGGCTTTTGCTGTTCTTGCGCCTCAATCCCGAGGTGATAATCCAAGCCATGTCCACCGCGCAAAGCTTTAAGGGCGAACAGGATACTGCCAGCCTATCCTCTGCCTCGGGCACACTTGTGCGCAAGATGCCCGACAGTTTTGTGCCCGTTCGACGCGGCGGTAGCCTGCCCGGCAACGGCACCCGTGCGCCTCAGCAACAGACGCAATCCCAAGCCGACGCCGTAAGCAATCAGCTGCGCGAACTAAGCCCTACGCGCTAAACCCGCTTTGCTGCGAGTTTCCAGCCTTCGATCCGCATCGGTGCCGCCCCAAGAATTTCGCATGCGGCAACGGTCCTAAATGTGCAGTATCTAGGATTAGATACGGGCGTTTAAACCCAAGCGTCACGTCACCGCATATGCCTTCAGAAAGTCACGGTCAGGTTCAACGCCAATGCCCGGCCCTTGTGGGATCGCGACAGAACCACCTGACGCCTTGACCTGCTTTTTTATGTCCAATGGATCGGCAAGCAGATCGTCGCGAAAGATGTTTTCCGTCGTATCAAATTCTAACAGCGGTTCCCACGGGTTTAGTCCCCCCGGTAACGGCGGCATCGCGGCAAGCAGTTGCAGATTGGTTGCCACAGCAATGGCTGAGCCCCAGACATGGTTGATCACCGGCGTAAAATGCGCGTGGCACAGGGCCAGAACCCGCCGGTATTCTGAAATCCCACCAAGGGCGCAGACTTCGGGTTGCGCGATATCAAGTCCACGATTTTCAAGGATCGCGCGCCACCCCCAACGATTGAATTCGGCCTCGCCCCCCGAAATATTAACCTTAAGGCCCGCGCGCAATTCGCGGTATCCATCGTGATCTTCGGGGGCGACGGGTTCTTCGAACCAATATGCGTCTAGTTCATCCAAAGCACGGCCCACGTAAAACGCATCAGATGTGGTGTAGCAATGATTGGCATCTGCCATGAATTTGAAATCGGCACCGACACCGTCGCGCACGGCCTGTGCCAGTTTCACGTCATCTTTTGGGCCAAGCCCCAGCTTCATCTTGGTGGCCACAAATCCCATATCGCGGATCGCAGCGGCCTCGTCCTTGAAGCGGGCAATATGATCGTCCACGCTTTGACGTTTCAACATCATCCCGTAGCCATAGGCTTTGACTTGGGTGCGATGCGCGCCACCGATCAGCTTGTGTATCGGCAGGCCCGCAACTTTGCCTGCGATGTCCCACAACGCAATGTCGACACCTGACAGCGCTTGCAGCGGCATCCCCTTTTGACCGTGATCGCGCAGCAGGTTGTAAACCTTGTGCCAAATCACATCACGGTCGATTGGGTCATCGCCCAAGATCATCGGTTGGATCACACGTTCAACGATGGCCTTGTTGGCCAGCGCAACATTTCCGGGGCCAAAGCATTCGCCCCAACCTGTCACGCCTTCGTCGGTTTGCACCTCAACAATATGCGCCGATCGCTTTGAATAGTATTGCTGCGAATAGCCCAGTTCTTCGGGCATGTCGCAACTCAAAACATGGCTGATAATGCGGGTGATTTTCATCGTTGAGCCTTCTGAATCCAATTCATCAATTGAGGTCGCGCGGCGTTGGTGACGCCGCGACGACAAACGTCAGTTACCTTTGCCCAAATGCCAAGCGCCGCGCCCTAGCCCGCGTCAAAGGACACCACTTGGATTTCAAACACCAGATCACGCCCAGCCAGTGGGTGGTTGGCATCTAGCATAATTTCGTCGTCTTTGATCTCGGTCACCGTGACCGGCATCGGTTGGCCCTGCGGCGTCTGCATTTGCAACTGCATTCCCACCTCTAGCGGGATGTCGTCCGGGATCGCGTCGCGCGGCACGGCCTGATGCATCGCCGGGTTGATCGGCCCATAAGCATCCACACAGTCGATGTTTACCGTCTTTTTGTCACCCGCATGCATGCCGGGCAGCGCAACATCCAAACCTTTGATGATATGGCCAGAACCCACGACAAATTCCAACGGGTCGCGCCCTTCGGAGCTGTCAAATACGGACCCGTCCGTCAGCGTGCCAGTGTAGTGGATGCGCACTGTGTCGCCATCTTTGATGTCGGTCATTTACCTGTTTCCTAAAATTATTTGCGACACCCTGCCCGACAGGGGGGCAGATGGTAAACCCCAAGCCCCCCCTTTTCGTTACGGCATCGCCGTGCCACTCTGTCGTTAAACCATGAAAGGTACGCCCATGCCCATTACCACCTGCGTCTTTGACGCCTATGGCACGTTGTTTGATGTCGCAGCTGCTGCGCGCGGCGCGGCGTCCGAACCCGAATTTCTAGCCATTCGCGACACATGGCCCGCATTGGCCGAACATTGGCGCAGCAAACAGTTGCAATACACATGGCTGCGCGCCATCACCGACGCGCACACCGATTTCTGGACCGTCACCCAAGATGGGCTGGATTGGGCGCTGGAAAAAACCGGCCATGACGGGGATCCGGCCCTGCGCGAACGACTTTTGGCCCTATACTGGGAATTGCAGGCCTACGGCGAAGTGCCCGAAATGCTGCACACCCTCAAAAACGCGGGGCTGAACACCGCGATACTGTCCAATGGGTCGCCCGATATGTTGAATGGCGCTGTACAATCTGCAGGCATCGCAGATGTCTTGGATGACAGCCTTTCGGTACAGTCGGTTGGCATCTTCAAGCCGGATTCGCGGGTCTATGACCTTGTGGGGCAACGGTTTGGCTGTGCCAAAGACGAAGTGTTGTTTGTGTCTTCCAACGGATGGGATGTGGCCAGTGCAACCGGCTATGGTTTTCGCACCGCATGGGTCAATCGCAGCGGCGAGCCGATGGACCGATTGCCATGGATCCCAAACACCGTTCTTGATGACCTGACCGGCATCCCTGCCCTTGCAGGTGTTTGATGGCGAAATTTACCACGTCTGACGGCCTGTCGCTGTTTTATACGGACGAAGGTGCCGGCCTGCCGCTGTTGTGCTTGGCAGGCCTGACCCGCACATCTGAGGATTTCCAATATGTCACGCCGCATCTGCCCCCTTGTCGTCTGATAAAGCTGGATTATCGCGGGCGTGGGAAGTCTGACTTTGATCCCCATTGGCAGAACTATATCCTGCCGATCGAAATTCGCGACGTGCTGGAATTGATGGACCACCTGTCGCTGAATGCGACTGCGATCCTTGGGACCTCGCGCGGCGGGTTGAACGCTATGGGGCTGGCCGCGACCGCCCCTGATCGCCTGCTTGGGGCTGCACTAAATGACGTGGGGCCAGAACTTGACCCGACAGGCCTGTCGGACATCATGGTTTACCTTGGTCGCAAACCTGCCGCTCGCACCCACGCCGAAGCGGCTGCGGCTTTGCCGCATGTCCTTAAGGGGTTCGAAAACGTCCCCGCCGCGCGCTGGTTGAACGAGGCGCAAACCCATTTCATT
The DNA here is from genome assembly GCF_039940735.1 of Tateyamaria sp. Lineage (GTDB taxonomy): Bacteria > Pseudomonadota > Alphaproteobacteria > Rhodobacterales > Rhodobacteraceae > Tateyamaria. The sequence continues at coordinate 109,795 of NZ_JBDVGB010000054.1, read as the reverse complement.
GAGACCGACGAGGGCCTCGATATCACCTATGATCCGCACCTGCGCGATGCAGTTGAAGCTGGCGGCGACATCCCCGACCTTTGGCCTTTTTTTGATGCGTTGGCGGGCAAACCACTATGTCTGATCCGCGCGGCTGGGTCTGATCTGCTTAGCGCCGATACCGCGCAAAAGATGCAAAACCGCCGCCCCGATATGATCAGCGCCACGGTGCCCGAACGTGGCCACATCCCGTTCTTGGACGAACCCGAAGCCATAACAGCCATACGCACCTGGATGGAGCAAATGCAATGAACATCGACATGATCCGCGCCGCTGCAAAACGCCTAGACGGACACGCGCGCAAAACGCCGCTGCTCAATTCGCCCTTCATCGACAAGATCGCCGGACGGCGAGTTTGGGTCAAACCCGAATGCCTGCAACACACCGGCAGCTTTAAGTTTCGCGGCGGTTGGTCGGCGCTGTCTGCGATGGACCCGGACGTGCGCGCGCGCGGCGTCATCGCCTATTCCAGCGGCAACCACGCCCAAGGGGTCGCCCACGCCGCCACCCAACATGGGGTTGCATCGGTCATCGTGATGCCCAGCGACGCGCCTGCCCTTAAGATTGCCAACACCAAAGCACTTGGGGCCGAAGTGGTGCTGTTTGATCGCGGGTCCGAAGATCGCGATGTGATCGGCGCAGAACTGGCCCAATCGCGCGGCCTGACGTTGATCAAACCCTATGACGAACCGCAGGTAATCGCGGGCCAGGGCACAACTGGCCTTGAGATCGCGGCCCAAGCGGCAGACGTCGGGGTGCACGAGGCTGACGTGTTAATTTGTTGCGGCGGGGGCGGTTTGACCAGCGGCATCGCATTGGCTTGCGAGGCAGAGGCCCCCGGCCTACGTGCCCGCCCGGTCGAGCCCGAAGGATTTGACGATGTGGCACGTTCGCTTGTTTCGGGTCAGATCGAAAAGAATGCAAAGCTGTCGGGCAATATTTGCGACGCGATCATCACACCTCAGCCCGGCGACATCACGTTTCCCATCATGCAACGCCTGTGTGGCCCCGGCTTGACCGTAACCGAAGACGAGGCGCTTAACGCCATGGCGCACGCGTTTTTACGTCTGAAGGTGGTGGCTGAACCGGGTGGCGCTGTCGCCCTTGCTGCCGCAATCTGTCGCCAAGACGACATAAAAGGCGGCGACGTCATCGCCGTAATATCCGGTGGCAACGTCGACCCAGACATTTTTGCAAGAGGCCTCGCGACACTCTCATGACCGATTTTTCCATCGCCAGTTTCAACGTCAAAAACCTGATCGGACCGGATCAAGAATATTACCGGTTTCAAAGCTACACGCCCGAAGAATATGCGTGGAAAGCCGATTGGCTGGCCGAGCAAATCCAAACCATGGATGCCGATATTGTTGGCTTTCAAGAGATCTTTGAGGAAAGCGCGCTACGTGACGTGATCGCGCAGGCCGACGAAGACGGTATTGAGGGCAACGCCGCCCATATTCCCGGCGCGAACAAACGATACCGTCGCAAAGCGATCTTTCGCAAACTGGCCTATCGTCCCTACACCGACGCGGCCCTCGCTGTTGCATTGAACGTCAACGATGGTGATCCCGGTCAGCGCCGCCCCGGTGTCGCGATCCTGTCGCGGCTTGGGTTTGTGGGTGAACCCGAAGTGATCCAAGACCTTGATGCGCCGATTGATATCGACTTTGGACCGATGGGGGCCGAAGGGGGCGGCAGTTTCCGCCTGACACGTCTCAGCCGTCCGATCCTGAAGGCACGCGTGCCCGTTGGCAATCACGTGATCAGCGTCTTTAACTGCCACCTAAAATCTAAGCTTGGTGAATTTGTACGCCCCGAAGACGGCAGCGCCCCGTCCGAGGTGGACCTTACACAATACGACCCCGTCGGGCGCGCCCTTGGCGGCGTGCGTGCAGCCCTGCGCCGCATGGCCGAAGCATGGGTGTTGCGCCGCGCCATCGTGGCCGAATTGAAAGCCGGTTACCCCGTCATCGTCATGGGCGATTTCAACGACGCCGAGCACAGCACAAGTGCTGAAATCATCAGCGGCGAACATCCGTTCAAGAACTATGCATGGATGTTGCGCCATGATGCAAAAACCGGGCGCGATCGGTATTCCGACGACGAAAACACCCAAATTCGCGAAGACATCGAAGCCGTCCAATTGCATTCCGCCGAACGCCAATTTGTACGCAAATCTGCACGCGACATGATCTATACGTCAGCGTTTGGTGGTGTTTATGAAAGCATCGACCAGATTTACATGTCGCGCCATTTTCTAGAAAACGCGCCGGACAGTATTGGGCAGATGGACTATTTCAACGCCTTGAACGATCACATAACAGATGGCAGTCACCCCGAGGCACCCTATAACAAACTGGCTTCGGATCACGGGCAGATCATCGCCCATATGAGATTAAAGGACTGATATCATGCACATGGCAGATTTAGGCGACGTACGCCTGCATTATCGCATCGATGGCCCCGACGACGGCGTGCCTGTGGTATTCGCCAACTCGCTTGGCACCGATCTGCGCCTTTGGGATCCCATTTTGCCACTGTTGCCAGCGGGCCTGCGCATTTTGCGCTATGACAAGCGCGGACATGGGCTGTCGACGTGCCCTGATGGACCCTACACGATGGGTGCGCTGGTGTCGGATGCTGAACGGCTGATGGATTTGCGCGGTTTTAAGGACGCGTTTTTTGTTGGCCTGTCCATTGGGGGGCTGATCGCCCAAGGGCTTGCCGTCAAACGACTCGATCTGATGCGCGCAATGGTGTTGTCCAACACGGGCGCTAAAGTTGGCACCAAACAGATGTGGGATGACCGCATCGCGGCCGTGCAAGCCGACGGTATCGAAGCCTTGGGTGATGCCACGATGGAACGCTGGTTTTCCAAAGAGTTTCTTAAGACCCCTGACCTAGAGCTGTGGCGTAACATGTTGGTGCGCCAGCAAGCTGAGGGTTACGCGGGGTGTTCGGCCGCGATTTCGGGCAGCGATTTTTATGCCACAACCGCCACGTTGCGCCTGCCGACCCTTGGCATTGCCGGATCCGAAGACGGGGCCACGCCGCCCGACCTTGTGCGCGAGATGGTTGATCTGGTGCCGGGCAGTCAATTCCACCTGATCCGCAAGGCGGGTCACTTGCCTTGCGTCGAAAAACCCAAGGAATTTGCCGATACTATCAGCGCCTTCATGCGCGCCACCGGGCATATCTGATCCATGGCCGCCAGCGTCTTTGCATCCTCCCTTTATGGGCAATTGTTCACCACGGGCGACGTCGGACGGCTGTGGTCTGACAGCGCCGAAGTCCGCGCCATGCTGTTGGTCGAAGGGGCGCTGGCCAAGGTGCAGGGCGCCCAAGGCATCATCCCCGAAATCAGCGCCGCCTTTATCCACCGCTCAAGCCTTGAGGTGCAGATTGATCCCGGCGGGTTGGCCGCGGCCACTGCAACCAATGGCGTGAGCGTGCCTGGCCTTGTCACCGCGTTTCGCAAAGCGATGGAAGCGCCGGAACACGCACAATACGCCCATTGGGGCGCGACAAGTCAGGATATCATCGACACCGGGCTGATGCTGCGACTGCGTCAGACATTGGCCGCGCACGACGCCACATTGCGCACCATTTTGACCAAACTAAGTCATGAGGCCAAGGCCCATGCCGAAACCTCAATGCCTGCACGCACCTATGGGCAGCACGCGACGGTGACGTCCTGGGGGGCGATGCTTGCGCAATGGGGTACACCGTTGGCAGATGCGTTAGAACGTTTACCTATCTTACAAGACGCCTCACTTTGGGTGTCACTGAGTGGCGCGGCGGGCACGGCGTCGGCCCTTGGATCGCAGGCGGCAGAAACGCGTGCAGCTTTGGCACAAGCGCTTAATTTGCGCGATCCCGGGCGCTCTTGGCACACGGATCGTGGCCCGATCCTGCGCATTGCGGAATGGATGGCGGATGTAGTGGCGACCTTGGCCGCCATGGGGCACAGCCTGATTGGGCTTGTGGGTTCAGATTGCGCCGAGGTCCGCCTTGGCGGGGCGGGCAGCTCGTCGACCATGCCGCAAAAGCAAAATCCCGTTTCCCCTTCGGTTTTGGTGGCGCTGAACCATCAGATGACGGGGCTGCGGGCCAGTCTGCAAGCGGCCAGCGCGCATCAATACCAACGTGATGGCGCCGCTTGGTTCACGGAATGGATGGTGTTGCCACAAATCGCCTTGTGCTGTGCATCTGCATTAGAAACGGCGGGGGCGTTGGTTGAGAATATCACCCCTGCACCGGCGCGCATGTTGGACCACCTTGGTGGGTTGGAATTGGTGCACGCAGAGGCGCTTAGCTTTGCGCTTTGTGCACAGATGCGCCGTGCGGACGCACAAACCGCCACCAAAACGCTAGTGGCAAAGGCCGTAAAAACCGACACGCCATTATCCAAGATCGCCCGCGCGGCACACCCGGATTTACCCACTGATCTGTTTACGCCCCACGCACAAATGGGCCACGCCCCAGCAGATGCGCGCGCTTTTGCCAAACGTGTTGCTGACTTGTGAAGCTGCCAGTCGTTTTCATCCTGATCTCGGTCATGCTGGATGCGATGGGCATTGGGCTGATCGTGCCCGTCATGCCCGACCTGCTGCAAGAGGTGCAGGGCGCAAGCCTCGCTTCGGCGGCACTGTGGGGGGGCGTGCTGTCGACGACTTTTGCGGCGATGCAGTTCTTGTTTGGGCCACTGCTGGGCGCGCTGTCTGATCGGTTTGGGCGCAGGCCCGTTTTGTTGTTGTCCCTTGTGGTGATGGCCGCCGACTATCTGGTGATGGCTGTGGCAGGATCGATTTGGCTGTTGCTGGGCGCACGCGTCGTGGGCGGGATCACAGCGGCGACACAATCCACCGCCAATGCCTATATGGCCGATATCTCGTCGCCGGGTCAAAAGGCCGCGAACTTTGGATTGATTGGGGCGGCCTTTGGGATGGGGTTTGTCTTTGGCCCTTTGATCGGCGGAGTACTGGCCGAATATGGCACCCGGGCACCATTTTATGCCGCCGCGGGGCTGGCCGCAGCCAATGCGGTCTTTGGTTATTTTGTGCTTAAAGAAACTGTAAATGATCGCATACGCCGCCCGTTTGAATGGCGGCGCGCCAACCCGTTTGGTGTATTCAAATATCTGGCGCGGCTGCCCGGTCTTGGCCCACTTTTGGTGGTGTATTTTTTCTATCAGGTCGCCTTTACCGTCTATCCGGCGATCTGGAGTTATTACACTTTAGAACGCTTTGCATGGTCGCCGGGTGTGCGCGGGCTGTCGTTGGCGTTGTTCGGCATTGCAATGGCCGTGGTGCAAGGCGGGCTGATCCGGCCTATCCTGCGCCGCTTGGGCGAACGAGGCGCTGTGATCTATGGGCATGTGGCGGATGTGGTCGTTTTTGGCCTGATCGGAGTGGTCAGTTCAGGAACACTGCTGCTGATCCTAACACCTTTGGCCGCATTGCCCGCTGTCATCACACCCGCCCTGCAAAGCATCATGTCCAAATCTGTCGACGACAATCAACAAGGCGAATTGCAAGGCGCGCTGACATCGGTGTCGGCCCTTGCCATGATCATTTCACCCATGGTGATGACCTATGTATTCTACAGCTTCACCGGGCCGACCGCGCCACTTTATATGCCCGGCGCTCCATTCTATTTGTCAGCGATTTTAATAGGTTTTGGGCTGATGGTATTCCTACGCGCACGTCCGCGTAGCTGACACCGCCCGAAACACTTTCAGCGCTCAAACCCACCGTCAAGCCAGTTTGAGCTTACTTGACACAAACCCTACGCATACGTAGCTTTTGTAAGTCGGCAATTGTGCCGACTGAGATCCGCGTGTCTGACCATTAGTCCAGATACGAAAGCCAATTACGGCGCATCGGGTCAAATAGTGAAATTGTTGATGAATTTGAAAAAGGACCATCCTCATGATCGGCAATTTTTAAGAGGAATTCGACCGGTGCAACATGTGCCCGTCGAGCGTATTTTGAAGGGAACACACCGTGGGTCTTTGGACAGAACCTAAGGGTAAAGTGATGATTGCCAAAGGCGGCAAAAAGTCAAAAACAGCCACTTACAAGAAAATACTAAGCAAAAACAGTAGATTAAAGGGATGCAAATATAACAACACTTGGAACGGGACTGGCCAAGGTACATTAAAATTCAAACAACCCGAGGGCGTCTACGAAATCAAGATTGGTGTCGCTTACAAGACCGGTCAAAAGGTCAAGCAGATGTCCAACAATGCGCCGGGCGGAATCCCAGCCGATTGTAAACTCGATAGTTGTTGGGAATTTCCAGAAATCAGAATTTTCATCAAATCCTTGAAGATGCCAAAACTACACACCTGCGAAGTCGATGTGATTATGAATCGTGTCAAAAACTTTGGCACATCCAAAGATCTCGACCCATGGGCGATGTTTGATATCGACGTACGTACAGGCCATATGGTGATGGGAAGCTGGACCACTCATATGGGTGTCTGCGACGTCTTCGCTGGCAAGCAAAAGGTTGCTATTCGATAGCCGAAATCAATGAGCTTTACTGGCGCGGCGGGTTTTCCAGCCGCGCCATCTTTTATTGACCATTGGACAAACACGACCAATTCCGTCGGTTTCGCTCTTGCGGGTGGGATCGACCTGCGCGACGCTTCGGTAAATCGAAACGCTTTGCGCGCAAGACAAGCGGCGCAGCTAGGGACAGATATGCAAACCATCAAAGCCGCCGTATGCCACGAGTTTGGCGCCCCCCTTGTGGTCGAAGATATTCAACTGCGCGCCCCCGAATTTGGCGAAGTCGAAGTGACTTTGGACGCTGTTGCGATCTGCCATTCTGACATTTCTTATGCCAGCGGCGCATGGGGTGGCAGCCTACCTGCCGTATACGGTCACGAAGCTGCGGGCATCGTTAGTGCGGTCGGCGATCATGTAAGCAGTGTCGCGGTGGGTGACAGTGTTGTTGTGACGTTGATCCGTTCGTGCGGCACCTGCCCGACTTGTGCGGGCGGTAAACCGACCGGATGCGAAACACCCTATGACGGCGATCATGGCCCTATCCGCACAAGCGATGGCGGTAAGTTGCATCAGGCCATGGCCTGCGGTGGTTTTGCCGAGAAAGTTGTGGTCGACCAAAAGCAATTGGTTAAAATCTCGGACAAGATTGCCAAGGATGTGGCCAGCCTGATCGCCTGTGGTGTGATCACGGGTGTTGGTGCTGTGGTGAATTCGGCTGGTCTGCGCGCGGGGCAGGACGTTGTGGTGATCGGAGCGGGCGGCGTTGGCCTGAACGCCATTCAAGGTGCACGCATTGCTGGTGCGCGCCGCATCGTGGCGGTCGATATGTCCGAAGAAAAGCTGGAAGACGCCCGTGCCTTTGGCGCAACGGATGGTGTGCTTGCCACTTTGGATGCCCCTTGGCGTGCCGCCTACAAGGCGCTCGGTGGCAAGGGTGCTGATGCGGTGATCGTCACCGTTGGTGCCATCCCCGCCTATGAACAAGCGCCGCGTTATTTGGGTGCGGGCGGTAAAGTCATCATGGTTGGCATGCCCCATTCGGATGCATTTGCGAAATACGAACCCGTCGTTCTGGCCGCCCTTGGGCAAGGAATGGTCGGGTCAAAAATGGGCGACGTGGTCATTCAACGTGATATTCCGTGGATGGTGGATTTGTACGAACAAGGACGGTTGCAGCTTGACAGCTTGATTTCCGGACGTTGGTCTTTGGATCAAATCAACGAAGCGATTGAGGACACCAAAGGCGGCAAAGCGCGGCGCAATGTGATTGTGTTCAACCGGTAAAGGGGCTCTGCCCCCGCCCTTCGGGCTCCCCCGGAGTTTATTTGGCAAGATGAAGAAACGGATCAGCGCATGAAACTTCAGGACCTTGATATCATTGTCACTGCCCCGCCTGCCCCCGGTTGGGGGGGCCGCTATTGGATATTGGTTAAGCTGACCACGGATGATGGGATCGTTGGCTGGGGGGAGTGCTATGCGTCTTCGGTTGGTCCCGGTGCCATGCGCGGCGTGATTGAGGACGTGTTTGAACGCCACATGGCAGGCGAGAACCCTGAGAATATCGAGATGATGTATCGCCGTGCGTATTCTTCCGGATTTACGCAGCGACCCGATTTGACGGTGATGGGGGCGTTTTCCGGTCTTGAGATCGCCTGTTGGGACATCCTTGGTAAAGCGCGTGGGCGGCCTGTCCATGCGTTATTGGGGGGGCGGATGAACGAGCGCATCCGCGCCTATACCTATCTATACCCCCTACCCCATCACGATCTGGGTGCGTTTTGGACGTCGCCCGAGATGGCTGCTGAATCCGCTGTGGATTGTGTGAACCGTGGTTTCACAGCCGTGAAATTTGACCCCGCGGGCCCTTATACGCTGCGCGGTGGGCACATGCCGGGGATGCGCGACATTTCCCAGTCTGTGGCGTTTTGCAAAGCCATCCGAGAAGCGGTCGGCGATCGCGCTGATCTGTTGTTTGGCACGCATGGGCAATTCACAACCGCCGGTGCGATCCGGCTTGGGCAGGCCATCGCGCCCTATTCCCCGCTTTGGTACGAAGAACCCATTCCGCCTGATGCTGTGGGTGAGATGGCCAAAGTCGCAAATGCGGTGGGCATCCCAATCGCCACGGGCGAACGTTTGGCCACTAAGGCCGAATTCGCCCCCATTCTGCGCAATGGTGCGGCCAGCATTCTGCAACCTGCCTTGGGCCGTGCGGGCGGCATTTGGGAAATGAAAAAGGTCGCGGCCATTGCCGAAGTCTACAACGCACAACTGGCACCGCATTTGTACGCCGGGCCGATCGAATGGGCCGCCAATATCCAACTCGCCGCTTCGATCCCCAACATCTTGATGTGCGAAACCATCGAAACACCATTCCATGATCAGTTGATCAAAGGCACAATCCGTGTCGAAAATGGGTTCATCACACCCTCAGACGCGCCGGGCCTTGGGATTGATGTCGACGAAGATCTGGCACGCGCGCATCCCTTTACGGGCGACGGGCTGCACCTGCAAATGCAGGAAGACCCCTGCGATTACGTTAATGGAAATGCGTTCGAAGGCGGAGCCCCGGCGCTAAAAACCTAAGTGGGATAGTTGCGCGCCGATGCGCGCGATTAGCCCATTTGCACCACTTGGTAGGTGATGCGCGGTGCGTCCCCCGATGCGACACCACCCAGTGCAATAATGCCCGATCCGGTCAGGGCCACAGTCTGGCGGCAAATGTAAAACTCAGGCGCTGCGCCAATGGTCAGTGTTGTCCCTGCGGACGAACTGTCTTTGAATTCCACAATCCCGCCGCGTACGGAAATCGATGCGTGCACCCGTGACACCCAAGCCTCGGGCACCACAAGTCCGCAGCTTTGCGAACGCCCGATGGTGATCTGCTCGCCCTCGGCAATGTCTTGTGTCCAGTCCATCAAAGACAGGCGCAACGTCGTCTTGGCCACCTGATCTTTGCGCTGCGCTTGAAACATTGTGGGTTGGGCGGCGAAACTGGTGACACCACCATCGTCGTCCCCCCCTGCCATCAGGGCAAAAATCTCAGTTGGGGCATTGATGCCGCGCAAAGTATGTTCGCCTAGCGAACGCAGGGAACTGCGATCGATGGATTTGGTGTGATCTAGCAAATGCCTGCTCATCAACACTTCGTTGTCTTTGGCCTGCGACGAAAGGCGTGCGGCGATATTGATCGCATCACCAAAAAGTTCGGTGCCGCGGCGCACGACCAGTCCCCAATGCAGACCCGCATGCAAGGACACCTCGCCGCGCGCACCAAAGGTCATCATATCCCCCGCCGCTTGCACCGCAGTATCCGACGATTCAAATAAGCACAGCACATCATCGCCTTTTGAGCGCACAAATTCACCGCCATGGATGGTGGCGATCCTTTGCATCCCTTCGACGCACTCAAACACCAATCGACTGGCGTGTTCATCACCATGTTGCCGGTAAAGGCTGGTGCTGCCAGAGACATCGGCCAGTAAAATGGCGCGCTCGACCCTCATTGCGAACTTTCCCCCAAACGATAAGGCCCTTTTGTTTAAAAGGGCATATTTGAAAAACGTGAACAGAAATCACTGTCAGATAAAATACTTGCGTCTGTTTAGCGCCATATAGAGGTAAAAATAAAGAGCATAGCGCAGCTTCTGCGATCACAGTGACGCGCGCAACGTGGGGTCACTGCCGCTTTTGCGTGCTTAACGATAGAATTCGATGGATGAAATCGCCACGTCTGCCGTCATTTCCCGCCCGATTGCCAAAATGCCGATGCGCCGTACATCTTTGGGATTAAAGTCAGATTCAGTGCGGTGGGCATTTAATTCAGAAAACGGGATGCGAATTGTTGTCCAAATCGGCGGCGCTATAAAATCGGTGCGAAACGATTGCCAAGGACGGGTAAGCGCGGTGGTGCGCAATCGCAGATCATAGCGTGCGCCATTGCCGATGACATCAAAGGTAATGCCCGTGTATCCGCGCGCGTCAACCGTTGCACCATCGTTCAAATCAAACGCGATTTGCACAAAGCCGCCATTGTTATCGAGAGAGACATTTCCGGTCAGGCGGACCGCCTCGCGACCGTCCACTGTTTCGAGGCGCGCTTGTCCGCGTGACACACCGCCCATGACCGTGTCGGCCACATATTCCCAATTCGGCAAAAGCTGCACCGCAGGCTCCTGTGCTTGTGAGGGTCCGCACAGCATCGCACTTGTGCACATGGCCAATCCGAGCGCTCTCATTCTCATGGTTTCGCCTCTGTGGCATCAACCCGGCTTTGGGCGCGCGGGGCCATCAACCTGCCTGTTCTTCTTTGCGGGCCATCAACACGGTATGGCTGTTGGTATCTGGATCTTCGGCCAAGAAACCGGTCAAGCGCAATCCATTTTCCTCGAGGCATGTGGCATATCCCGCCGGCGAAAGCGATGCGTGGTAGACGGGTTCGCCCCCAACTGTGCCTGCCGCTTCTCCGGCGCCCGGTCCGACTGTGATCAACAACGACCCGCCCGGCGCAAGATGGCGCGCCATATGCGCGATGCAGGTAGGTTGTTCATCTTGGCGCAGGTGGAAAAAGCTGTTCCAAGCGATGATGCCGTCAAAGGTTTCACCCAAATCCAGCTTGCGCATATCGCCCTGTCGCCAATCGCCGTCGGGCCACCGCGCGCGCGCCAAATCCAGCATGGGTGCCGCAAAATCGACACCCGTGACAGCAAAACCTTCAGCCATGAACCAACGCGCAATGGGTTCGCCCGCACCGCACCCAAGGTCAAGAACGCGCCCGCTGTTAGGAAGACAAGCGGCAAAACGCGCCAGCCACCGCGCCTCAAACAATGCGCGAGAGCGCGTGTTGTCAAAGGCTGCCGCCTGACGTTCATAGACCTGCTGTGTATCTTCAGGTGATGCGCCTATTGTGTCTGACATATTCGCTATAATCCAATTTTTGCACTAAAAAACTGCATCTTGCAGCCGATGAATGTGCCGCCCGTTTGGGTTTGATCCGCGTTTCGCGCATCAATCAGCAGTCCATCCTCCATCGATCAACATCGCTGTCCCAGTCACCATCGCTGACGCGTCTGAGGCAAGGAATTGCACGGCCCCCATGATATCGCTGACTTCGGCGGCGCGGGGGAGTTTGATTTTGTCCATGATCCAAGCAAACCGTTCCGGATCATCAAAGGTCGGCTGACTAAGCGGCGTTCGGGTGAACGTAGGGCAGATCGTATTGATACGGATACCTACTTTGCCCCATTCGATGGCCATGGCCTTTACCATACCCTCGACAGCATGTTTCGTGGCACAATAAACTGCACGATCTACGCCCCCGACATGGCCCATTTGCGACGAAATATGGATGATCGAACCGGGTTTACCGGCCTGTATCAAGCTACGTGCTGCCGCCGCCGACAGAAAATACGCACCTTTGACGTTGATATCGAACACAGCATCATAGTCTTTGACCTGCGTGTCGATGGCCGCGCTGTGACGCGCAAAGCCTGCAGAGTTTACGACCACATCAAAGGGATCTTCGCATGCGGCATAGACCTGTGGAATGTCCGTTTGATCAAGCTGTAAGGCCTCGGCACTTAGCCCCGCACTTTGCATCGCGCTGACGGCTTCGTTCAGCGCCTGCGCGCCACGCGCTGCGCACACCACGTGCGCCCCGACCTCGGCCAATGCAACCGCGCAACCCAAACCAATGCCCGAAGACGCACCCGTTACCAGCGCCCGTTTGCCGGTAAGATCCAGTGACGGGGTTTTCGGCAACGACATCACCACGCGCACTTCGCCTTAGAAGCAGCAGCACACTGGCCAAATACGCACAACTCCGCCAACAATTTCCAGCTCCCCATCATCAAAACACTTTTCATCCACCCAAGCGCACGGCCCTATTGCCACTTACCTATGCCGTGCCGCCACGCCCAACCAACACTTTTGTCGATTGCTTTTCCAGTGCTTTAGCCATCTGGTCACAGTGCTTTCAGATCGACATGATGGATCATGGCCCAACATGGTCATCTGGTCCATCATCTTCATTGTAAAACGATCCCGAAGCCAGCCGCAGCACACAAGCCAGTCCCACCTAAGACGTAACATCCCCGTGCAGGTACGCCCTTATACTATGGTACTTTCACCCCGCCACAGCGACGTGCGCGCACAGCCTACGCAGCCTCGATCAAATCTTGTGCAGCGGTGCGAATGCCTTGCGCCGAAGGCAAGGTATCCGCATAAGCGCGGCCCGTCGCGATAAAGCTATCCTCGGCTGTGTAGCGCGCAATATTGCGATGCCGGGCCTCAAACAAAGCGGCCATGACGCCTTCGGCCACGCCGCCCGACCGCCGCGTTTCATCGACCACCAATATATGCGAACAACCTTTGACGGCATCCAGCAAGCTGTCGAGCGGTAAGGGCGCAAGCCAACGCAAATCCACGATCCGCGCATTCGGGACATCGGCCTGCGCAGCTAAATAGCGCCCATTGCCAAAAGTCACGATCGCCAAGGGACCACTTCCGGTTACGCCAACCTCGCCCACAGCGATCTTTTGGTCCGGATCAGGATAGGTCCGCATCCATGCCCCATCGCCAGGCTGCACATCGCGCATCGGATACAGTGCAATCGGTTCCACAAAGACGCACAGCCGGTTTTCTTCGCGCGCAAGTCGGTGACATTCGCGCAGCATTTGCACAGCCTCTGCCCCATCCGACGGGCAGGCAAGGATCAACCCCGGAATGTCGCGTAACACAGCAAGGGCGTTGTCATTGTGGAAATGACCGCCAAACCCTTTTTGATAGCCAAGCCCGGCGATGCGCAGCACCATTGGATTGGTCCATTGCCCGTTCGAGAAGAACGGCAAGGTGGCGGCCTCGCCGCGCAGTTGATCCTCGGCGTTGTGCAGATAGGCAAGGAACTGGATTTCCGGCATCGGAATAAATCCATTGTGCGCCATCCCAATGGCAAGGCCCAAGATCGCCTGTTCGTCCAGCAGCGTGTCGACCACCCGCGACGGGCCAAAACGGGACAGCAGCTTTTGCGTGACGCCGTAAACCCCACCCTTTCGACCCACATCTTCGCCCATGACGACGGTCTCGGGGTAGGTCAACATAAGGTCACTCAACGCCCAATTGATCAGCTTGGACATCGGTTGCGGCGTATGCATTTGCGCCAAGTCACCGCCAAAAGCATCAACCCGCACCTGCGCGCTTGGTCCATTGGGCACGCTCGAAATGCGCTTTGGCGGCACGATGGCATCCATCACCGCCGCGGCTCCCTGAAGCGAAGGCGCACCGGCGATCTGCGCGGCTTCTTCCCGCGTGCGTTCAAGCGCTCCGGTGTAGATCGCCAAGACGCCAGGTGTTGTCATACCTTGGGCAATCAAACCAGCGGCCGATCTCAACAACGGGTCATTTGCCTCGTCCGCTTCGACCTCGGCACGCGACAAATAGCTTGTGGCCACATCCGCACCCGCATGGCCATAAAGACGCACAGTACGCAGATGCAACACCGCCGGCTTGCGATGGGTCCGCACAAAATTCGCAGCCTCTTTTGCAGCGCGAAAGGCGTCCCACATATCGCACGCGTCACCGGCGAAATACGTCAACCCAGGGCGATGCGCCAGGCTTGCGGCAACCCAGCCTTCGGGCGTTTTGGTCGAAATCCCAATCCCGTTGTCTTCGCAAATCAACAACAGCGGCAAAGCCCCGCCTTGCACGCTGGTCCAACCTGCGGCGTTGATGGCACCTTGCGCTGTGGAATGGTTTAAAGACGCATCGCCAAAGCTGGCAACTGCAATCCCGTCACGTGGCAGTGTCGCCGCCTCTGGTCGCGCTTTGCGCGCAAGGCCAATGCCAAAAGCCGCACCAACCGCTTTGGGTAAATGCGATGCGATGGTTGAGGTCTGCGGCGGAATAAACAAATCTCGACTGCCCAGCACTTTGTGCCGACCACCGCTGACAGGATCATCCGCAGCGCACGCATAGCTAAGCAACATATCACGGCACATATCCTGCCCGCGCATCGCCGCACGGGCCACCTGAAACGCGCCGTCACGGTAATGCAGAAAGGCAATATCATCCACGCGCAACGCATGGGCCACGGCGGCCATACCCTCATGCCCAGACGAGCCGATAGTGTAAAACCCGTTGCCAGCCTTTTGCATTTCGCGACTGACGATATCAAGCGCCCGGGTCAGGCATTGCTGCTCAAATAACTGACGCGACGATGTGGCATCCAACCCGTGTGGCGTGACCTCAGGCAAATTCAGCGCAGACACCCGGGTCAGAAAATTATCGTGTACAATCGATACGCGGTCCATACGGCTCCTGCCAAGAATTCTGCAATGCGTTCAACAAGAGGTGTCTAGAACAGACAGAAGAAACCTTAGCCCTTCATTGTTTTAAAAACACTCTCGGGGGGTGTGGGGGCAGACAGCCCCCCGTTTCGCGATCAGAAAAACGCTTGAAGTCCTGTTTGAGCACGCCCAAGGATCAACGCATGCACATCATGCGTCCCCTCGTAAGTGTTAACCGTTTCAAGGTTCATCATGTGGCGGATCACTTGGAATTCACCCGAAATTCCGTTGCCCCCATGCATGTCACGGGCATGGCGCGCGATATCCAGCGCTTTGCCACAGTTGTTGCGCTTCACAATTGAAATCATCTCGGGTGCCGCCTGTGCCGCATCCATCAAACGACCGACCTGCAACGACGCTTGCAAACCCAACGCGATCTCGGTCTGTATGTCGGCCAGTTTCTTTTGAAACAGCTGCATCTGCGCCAAAGGCTTGCCAAATTGCTTGCGATCCAACCCGTATTGGCGCGCCGCATGCCAGCAAAATTCAGCGGCCCCCATCGCACCCCAACTGATGCCATAGCGCGCACGGTTCAGACAGCCAAACGGCCCCTTCAGCCCTTGCACATCAGGCAACAAAGCATCTTCGCCCACTTCAACATCTTCCATCACGATCTCGCCAGTGATGGACGCGCGCAACGACAGCTTTTGACCAATTTTTGGCGCGCTTAGACCCTTCATGCCCTTTTGCAGAACAAAGCCACGGATTTTACCGCCGTGGGCTTCGGACTTGGCCCAGATCACAAACACATCAGCGATGGGCGCGTTCGAAATCCACATTTTGGCGCCGTTCAAAACATATCCGCCATCCGTCTTTTTCGCGACAGTCTTCATGCCAGCAGGGTCCGAACCGGCGTCAGGTTCCGTCAGACCAAAGCAGCCAATCCATTCGCCGCTAGCCAGTTTCGGCAGGTATTTCATGCGCTGTTCTTCTGAGCCATAAGCATAGATCGGATAGATCACGAGGCTGGACTGCACGGACATCATCGATCGATATCCCGAATCGATCCGTTCAACTTCGCGCGCCACCAAACCATAGGACACATAAGATCCGCCAAGCCCGCCGTATTGTTCCGGCAACGTCACACCAAGCAGGCCCATCTCGCCCATTTCGCGGAAAATTTCCGGGTCTGTGGTTTCTTCTGCAAAAGCCTCAATCACGCGCGGGGCCAGCTTTTCCTCAGCGTACGCTGCGGCCGAGGTTTGGATCATCCGTTCATCTTCGCTGAGTTGCGCAGACAAGCGGAACGGGTCAGCCCAATCAAAACTGCCCAAATCCGGGGCGTCCTTGGCTTTCAAGATCTTGGCTTCGGCATTCATATCCACATTTCCTTTGGGCGTTCGATTTATGAATGTATTGCACAGTGCAAGGCAAAGTTCTAACGATGCCTTGTCCTGCAACCCATGAGTAAAACGCATATGTTTGCGCCGCGCCGCTACTTGCCCTCGATCCCAGCCCTTTTGGCATTCGAGGCCGCAGCACGGCTTGGGTCGGCCACAGCTGCGGCTCAGGAACTGTCCCTGACGCAAAGCGCGATCAGCCGCCAAATCAAAACGCTCGAGGACCAGCTTGGCGCAGCACTTTTCGCCAAACAGGGCCGTTCTTTGGTACTGACCCCTGTTGGGCGCACCTACCTGACGCAAATTCAGGACGTTTTGCAGCGATTGGGTTCGGCCTCGGTTGCAGCGGGTGCCAACCCACAAGGCGGCGCTCTTAACCTTGCCATTTTACCCGCCTTTGGCATGCATTGGCTGGCACCCCGTCTTGCCGATTTTGCACGCGCGCATCCAGAGGTGACAGTTAATCTGTCCACACGGCTCGCGCCGTTTGATTTTCGCAACCATAGCTATGATGCGGCCATCCATTTTGGGCGCAAAGACTGGCCGGGTGCCGAATACCTTGCCTTGATGCCAGAAACTGTTGTTGCGGTTGCCGCCCCTGATCTGGTCAAAGATGCAGGCGACCCAGAGGCCTTGCGCGCCATGACCCTGCTGCATTTGGACACCAGACCACGCGCTTGGGCACGCTGGTTTGCGGCACACGACCTGACGCCCCCCAAGGGCGCTGGCATGATGTTTGACCAATTTTCGACCATGGCGCAGGCCGCAATACACGGCCTTGGCGTGGCGTTATTGCCTACCTTTGTGGCCGCGCCACACCTAAAGAACGGCACGTTGCGCACCGCGGCACGAGGTGTCGAAAAAAGTATCGGGGACTACTATTTAGTGTGGCCCTCTGGGCGCTCCGTCCCGCCCAGCTTACGATCCTTCAGCCAATGGATTTCTACGCAATTGCCGCTGGCCTGACGCAAGCTGGCCGTATTTGCGCCCCATTTTGCACCCATAACAACGCCAGACGATTCCCACTTCCGGGTGGAGCTGAACACAATCAAGGAGTGCTGCTATGAAGCGCGTAATTTCTGCAGTGGCCACAGTTGCCACCCTTTTTGCGGCCAGCCCTGTTGCTGCTGCTGAACACATGATCTTGATCTTGGAAGATGCATACTTCCCTCAGGTCACCTATCTTGAGCGCGGCGATACTGTGCGTTTCGTCAACGCCTCGGGCACAGCGCATAACATCATTGCCAAAAACAACAGCTGGGAACTCGGCCCAATTCCGGTCGACGGCGAAGTGACTCTTCTCATCGACGATGGGGTGCAAAAGACGTTCTACGACACGGCCTCCGAAGGTGAAGACGGCGTCTTTCTCGTCGAAGGAAAAATGAGCTATTCCGACGCGCCTTTGAACTAAACGCTGTTGGCGCTCATCACGGATCAGACGTGCCAAACGGCACGATCAGATCAGGCCCAGCAGCCCGGTTTGAATTCACCGATGCGTCGACACGGTGCCAGTGCAACACATCCTTAGGGGCTGCCCGCATCAGCGTGGCGGCCCCTTTGCCTTTCTCACCCAACCACAGGCCAATGTCGTCAGGTTCCAAAATCACGGGCATGCGGTGGTGGATTTCAGACATCTCAACATTCGCGCCTGTGGTCACGATGGCTGCCGTTCGCATCGTGTCCGCAGCCGCACCCGGCGCGGACCAATCCTGCCAGATAGCTGCAAAGGCCAACGGCGCACCATCGGTGCGAGAGATGTACCACGGCAGGCGGGTTTCGCCTTGTCGGGTCCATTCATAGAACCCGCTTGCGATCATCACCGCGCGCCGTTCACGACAGGCCGCACGAAAGGCTGGCTTTTCGGCAATCGTTTCACCGCGCGCGTTGATCAAAAGTGGACCATCACTGGGTTTTTTGTACCAACTGGGAATGAACCCCCAGCGCATGGCCCCAAGCCGTCGTTGCCCTCCTGAAACCGTCACAGCATGCACAGCATCCGTCGGGCAAACGTTGTAATTCGGAACAGATGGCAAATCGTTTGCAGGTACGGCCGAAAACAACTGCGCCATCGCGTCGTTCGGCAAAGTGATTGAAAAACGTCCACACATGATGACGCATCATGGCGGCTCGTTCGTTTGGCGACAAGGTGCTTGCATCACCCTTTCGCTGCGATCACAGTCATCCCATGACCCATTCCTTGACGATCGCTTTGCCCTACTATTCGGGGGCTGGACATACCGCCCAATTGGCCAAGGCCATAGCAACGGGCGCATCCTGCGACGGCATTGTGGCACATTGCATCGATATAGAAGCCATAACCGACGCCGATTGGGATACTCTCGATCAGGCCGAAGCAATCCTGTTCGGCGCGCCCACCTATATGGGGTCCGTTGCCGCCCGTTATGGCACCTTTCTAGAAGAAGCCGGGGAACGTTGGATGGACCAAGGCTGGCAAGATAAGCTGGCCGGAGGCTTTACAGTCGCCACATTCGGATCTGGCGACAAACTGGCCACGTTACAAAGGTTTTCGATCTTTGCCGCCCAAATGGGCATGATCTGGGTCGGACCGACAGATATCGGCGCGCCCGTTTTTCCAGAACGCGAGGGTGTGAATGTGGATGGCGGGTGGTTGGGCCTGATGGCCACAAGTGCGCGCAGCCCGCGTGGATCAGTGCGCCCCGGTGATCTTGAAACGGCCCAGCGCTTTGGGGCACGTATCGCGGCCATGACCAAACGGTTCTACGCATCAAAGTAAGGCGGATATTTATCCGCCCAAGCCGGTAAAAAAACAGGGCGCCTTCACAGACGCCCCGCTCAAAATACGAAATAGTAAGGCGCAGGAGTCCTGCGCCCCGCTCTTTATTTCACAGAGATACGGCCATCCGTATAAGGCGCGAATGGGCCCTGAGCAGCTAAATACTCAGCTGTCACATCTGCCAAATCAGGTCCAAAATCATAGGCCTTTGCTGCATCAACGAACATCGCATAGCCGTCTCCGCCATTGCGCACATAGTTGTTGGACACCACACCATAGACTTTGACGACGTCAATCGGCGCACCGCCCACCATGACATCACTGACACGCGCGCCCGCCGGGGCAGACGCATCAAACGCATAGGTCATCCCCGCAACCTGCGGGAAACGACCTGCGCCGTCTTCGATCTGACCGACACCGTTTTCAAGGGCCGCAACAATAGCAGCGCCCGGCACTTCAAAGGTCGACAGCGTGTTCTGGAACGGCAGCACTGTCAGCACTTCGCCCATGGTCACAGGACCTGCATCAATGGATGCACGGATGCCACCACCGTTTTGGATTGCGATTTCGATGCCCTGATCCTTGACCCGGTCCAGCATCGCATCAGCAATAAGCGACCCCATAGGGCACTCCATCGCGCGGCAAACATCGCGGCTGCCTTCGATGGTTGCGGCGGATTCAGCCACAACACGTGTCTTCATCTCCTCGATCGGGGCACCCATTTCGGCAATGCGCGCAAGAAACGCCGCATCCGGAGTGACAGACGCATCCAGCACGATCGGATCACCCGTTGCGGCCGTCACGTTGCCATCGTCATCAAAGGTCACGATCAAGTGGCCCAAATATTTGGTGTAAGCATAGGCCTGCGCAACGGGCACACCCTCAACCATGGTCGGATAAGCCGGGGTTTCGCCGTCATCATTGGACATCAACGTGTGGCTGTGCCCGCCGATCACCACATCAAGACCCGGAACAGCGGCTGCAATCGCGAGGTCCTTGTTCATACCCACGTGGGTGAGCGCGATGACCTTGTCCACGCCCTCACCTTCGAGTGTCGCGACATCTGCCGTCAGCGCCGTGATCTCGTCTTCAAAGATCACATTCTCGCCCGGGCTTGATGTCTCGACCGTGTCGACAGCCAAGGCAGACACGATACCGATCTTCTGGCCGCCAACCTCAAGCACCAAGTGATCGTCGACCTTGCCAGCCAACAACGCTTCACCTGACATATCCAGATTGCCGGAAATTACGGGAAAGGACACAGTGTCGACAAACGCACTCAGACCCGCAGGGCCATCGTCAAATTCATGGTTGCCAACGGCCATAGCGTCATAGCCCATTTGCTCCATGAATTCGGCCTCAGCCGCACCTTTGTAGGTGGTATAGAAAAGCGAGCCCTGAAACGGATCGCCTGCGTCCAGCACGATGACGTTCTGGCCTGCAAGTTCTGCCTTTTTGGCATCGATAGCCGTCTTAACGCGGGCAACACCGCCAAAGCATTTGCCTTCGGCCTCGCCCTCTGCGTCGCAGGTGGAATCGAACCGATTGATCGATTCAATCCGGCTGTGCATGTCATTGGTGTGCAGAATGTGCAGTGTATATTCTGCCGAAGCGACGCCTGCGCTTAACGCAAGGACGGCAGTGCCCATCAAAAGTCGGGTCATTTTGGAATCTCCCAGGTTGGTTATAACGGCATCGTGACAGGATTCCCGCCCCAGTGTCAAAGGTGATCGTGACCTCGTGACGCAGGCGCTTAGGTAACGACGCCCACTTGACCGTTTGTTAGGCGACAGGCATCAGTGCCGTATGTTGATTTACAAGATTTTCCGCGCGCCCGAATGGGCCGCACTGCGCGCTGCCTCCACAACAACCGGTGCGCCGATTGATGTGGCTGACGGTTTTATTCATTTTTCGACCGCAACGCAGGCGGCCGAAACTGCGGCCAAACATTTTGCAAGGCAAGACGATCTGTTCCTGATCGCAGTCGAGGCAGACAGCTTGGGCGATGATTTGAAATGGGAAGTGTCACGGGGTGATGCGCTATTTCCCCATCTCTATCGAGAGATGCGCATCGCCGACGTACATTGGGCCCAGCCTTTGCCATTGATAGACGGTGCGCATCAATTCCCGGTCGGTGCAGGATTTGATACATGACTGACACCCATATCGATCCAAGCCGCGACCAATTCGAAGCCTTCAAAAACCTAGACCGCGACCAGCCAATTGAGATGTTGAACCTTGTGCGGTTCCACGATCTTGCCAACTATCCGGGCGATCACGAACTGGCCCGCGACGGACTGTCAGGCGCACAAGCCTATGCGCTTTATGGCAAACACACCGCTGCAATTCTGAAAAAGGTCGGCGGCAGTATTGTTTGGCGTGCGCAGTTCGAAACCACCCTCATCGGCCCTGTGGCCGAAGCATGGGACGCAATGTTCATCGCCCGTTATCCAACGGCGCATGCATTCATGGCGATGGTGACCGACCCCGATTACCAAGTCGCCGTCGTGCACAGACAGGCCGCCGTTGCCACTTCACGCCTGATCCGCACAGGCCCCACAACAGGAGCCGCGCAGTTCGGATGAAGCAAAAAATCGAAGACCTGGGCATGAAAGCCCTACGCCGTATTGACCCCGAAACCGCGCACGGCCTTGCTTTGCGCGCACTGCACACACCTTTGGTCACCAAGCCCGGCCCCGTCACCAGCGACCGCTTGCGTACCGAAATCGCGGGCATGACCTTGCCCAACCCTATTGGCCTTGCCGCTGGGTTCGACAAAAACGCCACTGCAATCAAACCCCTATCAAAGGCAGGATTTGGTTGGCTTGAAGTGGGGGCTGCCACCCCCGTACCGCAACCGGGCAATCCACGCCCGCGCTTATTTCGCCTGTACAAAGACGCCGCCGCCATCAACCGCTTTGGTTTCAACAATGATGGGATGGAAGCGATCGCCAAACGCCTTGCCAAACGCCCCAAAGGCGTGCCCGTTGGTCTGAACCTTGGCGCCAACAAAGACAGCCAAAACCGCGCGGCGGACTTTGCCCACGTGCTGCAACATTGCGCGCCCTATATCGACTTTGCGACAGTTAACGTCTCAAGCCCGAACACTGAAAAACTGCGCGACCTGCAGGGACCGATGGCATTGGCCGCCCTGCTTGACGGTGTGATGCAAGTGCGCGGGCGCGTACCTGTCTTTTTGAAAATTGCGCCTGACCTTACGGATCAAGACCTTTCTGATATTGCCAAAGTGGCGACAGACGCGCGTGTCGCGGCCATTATCGCGACCAACACCACGCTTGAACGTAACCGCCTGGCCAGCCCGCACAAACGTCAAAAAGGCGGCCTATCTGGTCAACCTTTGTTTGGAAAATCGACGCGTGTTTTGGCCAAACTGCACAGCCTGACAGACATCCCCTTGATTGGCGTCGGTGGCGTGGCAAACGCCGCCCAAGCCTATGCCAAAATCAAGGCAGGCGCGTCCGCAGTTCAACTTTATACAGGCCTTGTTTTTGGTGGATTAAGTCTTGCCAGCAAAATAGCTCGTGATCTTGACACTTTGCTTGAACAAGACGGCCACGCCTCGCTCAGTTCTGCGGTAGGGTGCGCAAGCGACGACTGGCTGTAACTTCGTTTCGCCAACGTCAACAAGGGAAAGACCCAAGAAAATTTCTTCAATTTTCTTGCCCCGCCCCGCGCTCAAGCGCGGGGTAGCGCATTCCAAGTGTCACGCCACGCGCCACGAACGAGATGAGCAACGCGGCCCATAGCCCGTGATTGCCCATTACCGGCAAAAGCACCAAAATCGCCAACCAATAGATGACAAATGACACCGCCATCATGTTGCGCATGTCCCGCCCACGTGCCGCCCCAATGAAAATTCCATCAAACATCCACGCCGCACAGCCAACCAAAGGTGCGACGACCATCCACCAAAGATACAAACGTGCCTCCGCTTGCACAGCCGTGTCCTTGGCCATCAGGTCAATCAACCACGGCCCTGCCGCTAAAAACGCCAATGCCGTCAACACGCAAACCACCAACCCCCAAAAGCTTGTCATCAAGGCAGATCGGCGCACCCGGCGCGGGTCACCGCGCCCATAGGCACGCGCAATCAGCGTTTCGGCGGCAAAGGCAAACCCGTCCATCGCATAGGCCGTTATGTACATGAACTGGATCAGCACCTCGTTCGAGGCCAGCGTCACATCACCAAACCGCGCGCCAATAAACACAAAGCTGGAAAAGATGATCATCAACATAGCGGACCGCAGCAAAATGTCTGTGTTCAACAGCGCCATACGGATCAGTTTGGCTCGTTCCAATACCCGCGCGCGGTCTCGCCAAGCCGGGCGCTGAAACGCACCCCAACAAAACCACAGCCCAAGGCCTGCGCCCAGAACCTCGGCAATGACGGTGGCAATCGCAACACCTTCAACACCCCAACCAAAGCCCAGAACAAAGACAAAGTTCAGCGCAATATTCACCCCGTTCATGCCCAGCTGTATCCAAAATACAGCCCCTGTGCGTTCCATCGCGATTAACCAGCCGGTGAGGGCATAGATGGAAATCGCAGCCGGCGCTGTCCAAATGCGGATCGACAGATAGGACCGCGCCAGGTTTTCGACCTCCGCACTGGCGGGCGAAAGCTGAAACGCGGCCCAAAACAGCGGCATTTGCAACAGGATCAACCCGAACCCCGCAGCGCCAGCGACCAGCAACGCCCGCGTCAACCATGCCGAGACCTCGTCGTCATCCCCAGCCCCCGCGGCCTGCCCAACAAGGCCCACGGTCCCCATTCTTAGGAAACCAAATATCCAGAACACTGTCGTCAATATGATCGCGCCAAGGCCAACCGCACCAATTGGCGCAGCCTCGCCCAGCTGACCGACAACACCGACATCCACGGCACCCAAAATGGGCACAGTGGCGTTCGACAAAACAATAGGCACCGCGATTTTCAAAACCCTGCGGTGGGTCAAGGGCGCGGCAGGCACCCCAGAGGACATGGGCGCGTTCACCGGCGCCCCGGCATCACGAAATGGCCAGTCGCTTGGGCAAACAAACGCGCACGATTGTCCTGCCAGCCCTCCACATGCACCGAAGCGTACCTTCGCCCTGCCCGGTTTATTGTCGCACGCGCATAGCCGTCGCGCGGTAGACCCGAACGTAAATAATCGACCGAAAAATCCACCGTTTTGGGCAAACGCGGCAATCGGGGCGCTTCGCCGTCGAAGTCCAACGCCCCGCTTTCAATGTCTTCCCACAGGTAAGACCAGCTTAGCGTCACAACCGCCGTGACTTCCAAAAAGGCCGCCGTCACGCCGCCGTGTAGGGCGGGCAACATCGGGTTGCCGATCAGCTTGTCGTCAAATGGCAAGATCGCCGTCAATTCATCGCCGCGTCGATCAAACCGCACGCCAAGGTACTGCATGTACGGCACACCGCTGACCAATGCGGTCAAAGCCGCATCCCGGCGTTGTTTGATAACTTGCACAGGTTCGGGGCGCTTCATTTCGAGCCCTCCACCGTAAAGGCACCCGTGGCAGCCGCCACTGGGTTGCTCATGTCTTCGTCCCAGGCTGTCGCGCGCACAAAGGCGATCGAGCGGGTCACATGATAACACGTCGCGCGGGTCGTGATCGCCTGCCCCGGCGTGGCTGCGCGCATGTAATCGATACGCAAATCAAGAGTCGCCGTACCCCCCATGTTGGACGGGTGGCTCATCACCGCGGCCCCGCAACATGTGTCCATCACCGCAGACACTGCCCCACCGCTGATGACCCCGGTTTCGGGGTCACCGATCAGGCGCGGGTCATATGGCATGGTGATCACGGCCTCGCCGGCGTCCATCTCGACCAGTTCCATGCCAAGATCACGGGAATGGGGGATGGCTTCGATAAATTGCCGGGCAAGTTTGAGTTTGTCGGTCATGGACGTTTGTACCTTATCACCTGTCGATCACTTTATGAGCCTGCACCCACGTCAGAGCAAGGCGGCTATTGCGTGATGCCCAATCGCGCCTTAGAATTTCGTTCAAGGGGAGAAGGATAAATGGCAGACGACCGCTTTAGCTTTAAGGAAATGTGCGCAGAATTCGACGTGACGCCACGCACCTTACGCTACTACGAATATATCGAACTGCTGCACCCCGACCGTGAAGGGCGTGCGCGCTATTACGGCCCGCGCGAACGGGCACGGATGAAATTGATCCTGCGCGGGCGCAAATTCGGCTTTCAGCTCGAAGATATCCGCCAATGGCTGTTGATCTACGAAAAAGAAGGCACCGAGGCGCAAATGCGCGCGTGGGTCGAACTGGCCGATGGGCAGCTTGCGGAACTCGACGAACAGCGCAAGCAAATGGAAGAGGCCCGGGTCGAGCTTCAAGATCTACGCGACAGCGTGGCCGGTGCTTTGACGACCTAAGGTCTGTTCCTTGCTGCCGAATGATGACGCACGGGTTTGATCAGACGTCGCTCGACCAAATACGTGACAGACGCGTTTGCAGGCGACCCAAGGCGATCGTATTCCCGAAAATGCGGTGTATGGGGTCGACTAACACGCTTGTGAATCAGCCATGCGGCGTGCGGTCAGCCCATTTGTGGTTTCAGTCAGCCGCGACGTAAATCAATCTAAAAAGCAACATGAATACACAACAAAGCACAAGCGGTACGTCGCGAAACTGCTTGACGTAGTTCACGAACACGTCAAGCATGCAAGTGACGCAACGTACTACTTACGTCAACCTCGAACCACCGTTGCATCAAATCCATCTCTGCCCCATGTGCTTATAGTACCAAGATAAACGAGTGATCCGTATGACCGACAAAACCATGACTATCCGAGAGATGTGCGACGCCTTTGACGTCACACCACGGACGTTGCGCTTTTATGAGGCCAAGGAGCTTTTGTTTCCATTGCGCGACGGACAGAAACGTCTGTTCACCAAACGCGACCGCGCCCGGCTGAAACTCATCCTGCGGGGCAAACTCTTTGGGTTCAGCCTAGAAGAAATACGCCAGTTGCTGGACCTTTATGACATGGGCGACCAGCAGCAGACCCAATTTGCCCGAACCTATGCCATCGCCAGCGACCGCTTGGCTGACATGATCACCCAACGCGACGAACTGAACGAGGCCATTTCCGATTTGCAAAACCAGCTCAAATGGGGCGAGAAAATGCTCGCCTCGATGAACACAACAAAGAACGCAGCCGAATAACAACGGCGCAGCATACAGACACTGGTCGCTGACACAGCGCCACCGCATCTAAGGGAGAGAGAGATGCCCAGCTACACACCCCCAACCAAAGATATGCAATTCATCCTGCACGACGTGCTTAACGTCACAGGTTCTGACATTCCCGGGTATGACGAACTCGAAGCGGACTTTACCTCTGCCATCCTCGAAGAAGCCGGCAAGCTGACCTCGGGCGTGTTGGCCCCGCTGAACGTGGTGGGCGACACGGAAGGGTGCCGCCTTGAAAACGGTGTCGTCTATACGCCCACAGGTTTCAAAGAAGCGTTTGAACAAGTCAAAGAAGGCGGCTGGCCTGGCCTTGATATGCCCGAAGAATTTGGCGGGCAAAACATGCCTTACGTCATCGGCACCGCGGTGGGCGAAATGTTCTCGTCTGCCAATATGGCGTTCACCATGTATCACGGCCTGACGCACGGCGCGGCATCTGCCATTCTGGCCCACGCCAGCCAAGAGCTAAAAGATATCTTTCTGCCCAAAATGGTGTCCTGCGAATGGACCGGCACCATGAACCTGACCGAGCCGCATTGCGGCACGGATTTGGGCCTGATGCGCACCAAAGCGGCCCCGCAAGACGATGGCAGTTTCAAGATTTCCGGCCAGAAGATCTTTATCTCGGCGGGCGAACACGACATGGCCGAAAACATCATCCACCTAGTACTGGCCAAGATCGAAGGCGCTCCTGAAGGGATCAAAGGCGTTTCGCTCTTCATTGTTCCCAAAATACTCGTAAACGACGATGGCTCACTCGGTGAACGCAATGGGGCATCCGTCGGCAGCATCGAAGAAAAAATGGGCATCCACGGCAATTCGACCTGCGTGATGAACTATGACGATGCCGTTGGGTATCTGGTGGGCGAAGAACACAAAGGCATGCGTGCCATGTTCACCATGATGAACGAAGCGCGCGTTGGTGTAGGCATGCAAGGGCTGTCACAAGCCGAAGTCGCGTATCAAAACGCACTGATCTATGCCAAAGATCGCCTGCAAGGGCGCGACGTGACGGGCGTTAAAAACCCCGATGGCCCGGCCGATCCGCTGATCGTGCACCCTGACATTCGTCGTTCGTTGATGGATCAAAAATCCTTTGCCGAAGGCGGGCGTGCGTTTTGCCTGTGGGCGGCAACCATGATCGACGCGGCGCATCGTTCGGACGACAAGGATGCCGATGGCCTTGTGTCGCTGCTGACGCCCATCATCAAAGGGTTCCTGACCGATCAGGGCTATGACATGACAATCAAAGCCCAACAGATTTACGGCGGGCACGGCTACATCGAAGAATGGGGCATGTCCCAATTCACCCGTGATGCCCGGATCGCGATGATCTACGAAGGGGCCAACGGCGTGCAGGCGCTGGACCTTGTGGGGCGCAAGCTTGCGCAAGACGGCGGCAAACATGTGATGGCGTTCTTTGAGTTGGTCAAATCCTTCATCAAGGAAAACGCGGGTCAGGACGACGCCTATGACGCGGAATTCCTTGAGCCTTTGAAAGCGGCCTCAAAGGATCTTCAGGCGGCAGGCATGTACTTTATGCAACAGGGCATGACGAACCCGAACAACGCTTTGTCCGGTTCCTATGACTTTATGCACATGTTCGGCCATGTCTGCATCGGCTTGATGTGGGCGCGGATGGGCAAAGCAGCCCGCGCGGCACTGGCAGGCGGAACGTCTGACACCGAGTTCTATGAGACCAAGCTGGCCACTGGGCGCTATTACATGGCGCGCCAACTGCCTGCGACGGCGCTGCACCTCACACGGATTCAATCCGGAGGTGACACAGTTATGGCGCTGGAGGCTGCAAACTTCTAAACAGGTAGGGCGGGGTAAACCCCGCCTTACTATTTCGGAGTCCCTATGCCCAAACGATTTCGCCTGACCCGCCGTTTTCCTGTCGCAATGACCGAAGATGGCTATCGCCGCCTCAAGCGCTTTGCCGCCGAGGCCGGACTGGATGAGGGTGAGGCGCTTTCTTTTCTCTTCGAAAATTTTGACAGTGTGACACATGAGGAAAACCTCACCGCACGCATGCGCTTGTTCAACGCTGAACTTGAGGCGCGCAAACGCTGATCACATTTTGTCGGGGAGGACAGATATGAACGATCAAAAGCACGCAGCGTCGCTCTGGATGAGTGATGAGCATCAAATGATCGCGGACATGACGGCGCAGTTCATCACCAATGAATGGGCACCGCATTTCGAACGTTGGCGCAAAGCCGGTCAGATGGATCGCAGCACGTGGGCACAAGCCGGCGACCTTGGTTTGCTTTGCCCGTCCATCCCTGAAGAATATGGCGGCGCGGGCGGTGACTTCGGCCACGAAGCTGCGATCTTGATCGAAGCTGCACGGGCCAATCTGGCCAGTTGGGGCCAAGGCATCCATTCAGGTATCGTTGCACATTACATCCTGAATTACGGCACCGAAGATCAGAAAATACGCTGGTTGCCCAAAATGGTGACGGGTGAATTGGTGGGCGCCTTGGCGATGACCGAGCCTTCTACAGGATCCGATGTCCAAGCCATCAAAACCCGCGCGATCCGCGACGGCAACGGCTACAAACTGACCGGGTCAAAAACCTTTATCACCAATGGACAGCATGCCAACCTTGTCATTGTCGCAGCCAAAACGGATCCTAGCCTTGGTTCTAAAGGTGTTTCGCTTGTGGTGGTCGAAACGGACGATGCACCGGGTTTCGAGCGCGGGCGCAACCTTGATAAAATCGGCATGCATGCCTCCGATACCTCTGAATTGTTCTTTGATGATGTTGCGATCGCGCCAGAAAACATCCTTGGCGGGGATGAGGGGCAAGGGTTCTATCAACTCATGCAACAACTTCCACAGGAACGGATGATCATCGCCTGCTCGGCCGTCGGAGCGATGGAAGGCGCAGTTGCGCGCACCATCGAATACGCCGGCGCGCGCGAAGCCTTTGGCGGTCCGATTATGCAATTTCAGAACACACGGTTCAAACTGGCCGAAGCCAAGACTAAAACCTGCGTCAGTCGCGCGTTCTTTGATGAATGTATGGCCGACCACCTGCGCGGAGACCTGAGCGTCGACAAGGCCGCCATGTGCAAATATTGGACGACCGACACCCAAGCTTGGGTGCTGGATGAATGCCTGCAATTACACGGCGGCTACGGGTTCACCCAAGACTACGACATAGGCGGCATGTGGACGGACGCTCGCGTACAACGGATATATGGTGGCACAAACGAGATCATGAAAGAACTCATTGCGAGGGCGTTTTGACACTGCCGACGTCAATGTCTGTCGTGAGGGCAGAAGCCTCCGGCGGGAGTTTTTTTGGCAAGATGAAGATCGGATCAATGCGCAAGATCCACCCCTCCATCCAGCCAGTTCATGCGGGACTTTGGGGCTTCACCTTGCACATGGCTCAGCTCTCCAGCCTGCCATGCCCGGAAAGCCTATCTGCGTTAACCTTAATTTTGAGTAAACCGATCCACCTTCATCTTGCTAAATAAACTCCACGGGGGTCTGGGGGTGTGAAACCCCCAGTTCTGCCGCATCAACACACCCAGGGACCAAAGATATGACACTGAAACTCCACTGCTTCGGCGAAAGCGGCAATTCTTACAAGGCGGCGCTCGCGCTTGAACTTGCTGGCCTCGACTGGGAACCCGTATTTGTAGACTTTTTCAATGGCGGCTCGCGCACCGACGCATATCGTGCCCTCAATCCAATGGGCGAAGCACCGCTGTTGGTCGATGGCGACACGATACTCACGCAATCCGGCGTCATCCAACAATACATCACCGACAAGACCGGCAAACATGGCGGTGCGGCTGCAGACAAATACGAAGTGATGCGCTGGGTGCTGTGGGACAATCACAAGCTAAGTTCTGGCGCAGGCATGACCCGTTTTTTGATGAACTTCCTGCCTGAAGACAAACGCCCCAAAGATGTGATTGCCTTTCACCAAGGACGTTTGACCGGCGCTTATTCCGTCTTGAACGCCCATCTTGAGGGACGCGATTGGATCGTCGGAAACGGCGTCACAAATGCGGACATCAGTTGCTGCGGTTACCTATATTACCCCGAGCCCTTCGGCTTTGTCCGCTCTGACTGGCCCAACATCGATCGCTGGCTTAGCAACATCCAAGGGTTGCCAGGATGGAAGTCCCCTTACGACTTGATGCCCGGCTCTCCTGCCGACCGCGCCTAAGACTTGCTCACGCGGTTTTTTCGACATGCCGCGCTGCTGCCGGGGTATGTCTTTAAAATGACCCATGTTTACGTAACACGCCGCAACGTCACTCTTGAACAGATCCAATCCTCACCCCCACTTGGGTAGAGAAACGAAATTAAAAACTGATCCGGCGAAAGGACAACAACCATGACCGAAGCCTATATCTACGACGCCATTCGCACTCCACGTGGCAAGGGCCGCAAAGACGGTGCTTTGCACGAAGTCACCGCCCTGCGCCTTAGTGCGCAGACCATGAACGCCCTTAAGGAGCGCAACAATTTTGACGGCCACGCCGTCGAAGACGTGATCTGGGGCAATGTCACGCAAGTCATGGAACAGGGCGGTTGTCTGGCCCGCTCGGCTGTCCTTGCCTCGGACCTGGATCAGTCTATTCCCGGCCTTGCGATCAACCGCTTTTGTGCAAGCGGAATGGAGGCGGTAAATCTAGCTGCCAACCAAGTCAAAGGCGGTGCTGGTGACGCCTATATCGCGGGCGGGGTCGAGATGATGGGCCGCGTGGCCATGGGCAGCGATGGTGCCGCAATCGCCGCAGACCCATCCATCGCCATGGACACCTATTTTGTCCCCCAAGGCATCAGCGCAGACATTATCGCCACTGAATTTGGGTTCTCGCGGGATGATGCCGACCAACTTGCCGTTGCAAGCCAACAGCGTGCCAAGGCCGCATGGGATGCTGAGCGCTTTTCCAATTCGGTGATTTCCATTAAGGATATCAATGGCTTGACCATTCTAGATCACGACGAGTACATGCGCCCTCAGACGGATATGCAATCGCTCGGCGCGCTCAACCCAGCCTTTCAGGCCATGGGCGAAGTCATGCCCGGCTTTGATAAAGTCGCGCTGATGAAATACCCACACCTTGAACGCATCAACCACATCCACCACGCGGGCAACTCGTCTGGTATCGTGGATGGTGCGGCTGCTGTCTTAATCGGCAACAAGGAATTTGGCGAAAAGTGGGGCCTTAAACCGCGCGCCCGTATTCGCGCCACGGCCAAGATCGGCACCGACCCGACCATCATGCTGACAGGCCCTGTGCCGGTCACCGAAAAGATCCTGAAGGATCATGGTATGGACATCAAAGACATCGATTTGTTCGAAGTGAACGAAGCCTTCGCAAGCGTCGTTCTACGCTTCATGCAGGCCTTTGATGTGGATCACGACAAGGTCAACGTGAACGGCGGCGCTATTGCCATGGGTCACCCGCTGGGTGCGACGGGTGCAATGATCATCGGCACATTGCTGGATGAACTGGAACGCGCCGACAAGGAAGTCGGGCTCGCCACGCTTTGCATCGCATCCGGCATGGGTGCAGCCACCATCATCGAGCGGGTCTGATCCATGACCGGGGCGCTGGGAATGGAAGCAGAAGAGGTCTCAGAGATGCTGCTTGAGCGCACTGCTCAGGCGATCTTGAATGACGACTTTGAAGGCTTTTCTCATTGCTTTGCGATTCCCCATAAGATCGACACGCCCGACAGAAAAGTCACCCTAGAAACGCGGGATGCCTTGCGCACTCTGTTTCAAGGCGTGGTGCAGGACTATAAAAATCGCAACGTGACGGCCCTGATCCGTCATTGCGAAGTGGCTGAATTTCGTGGGCCGCAAAAAGTCGAAGCGACCCACGTCAGCCACGTCATGTCCGGCCATCAGCGCGTGGTTGACCCCTTCCACACCTATTCGGTGATGCAATTCACCGACAACCGTTGGCAAATTAGTGCGACGCAATACACGCTGGACAGGCAAATTCCTGTCGGCGCGACGCTGCACGCGATGACCGATTTCGAAACCGGTCCCGCGTCCCCGCCTGCCAACACTGAGACATCAAAGAAAGAGACTTGATCATGACCGATTTCACTATGACCAAAGACGCAGACGGCATTGCGACCATCACATGGGACGTAGCCGACAAATCGATGAACGTGATGTCATTCGAGGGGCTTGGAACCTTGAATGATCTGATCGACGACGCCCTTGGCGACGACGCGGTCAAAGGCATCGTGGTCACCTCTGGCAAAGACACGTTTGCCGGCGGGATGGATTTGAACCTGTTGGCCAAAATGAAAGAAGACGCAGGCGACGACCCTGCGCGTGGCCTGTTTGAAGGTACGATGAAAATGCACGCCCTGCTGCGCAAAATCGAACGTGCAGGCATGGATCCCAAGACCAACAAAGGTGGCAAACCCATCGCAAGCGCCCTGCCCGGCACCGCCGCTGGTATCGGACTTGAACTGCCACTGGCCACGCACCGCATTTTTCTGGCCGACAACCCAAAAGCCAAAGTCGGCTTGCCTGAAATCATGGTCGGCATCTTTCCCGGTGCCGGCGGCACCACCCGCCTGGTGCGCAAACTTGGCGCGATGGGAGCATCGCCTTTCTTGCTTGAAGGTAAGATGGTTGGACCAAAGCAGGCAAAAGGCTCGCTGGTGGATGAGGTCGTCGCAGACCCCGTCGCCGCAGCACGCGAATGGGTGCTGAATGCAAAAGACGCCGATATCCTGAAACCTTGGGACGCCAAAGGTTACAAAATGCCCGGCGGCGCACCTTATCACCCTGCGGGTTTCATGACCTTTGTGGGTGCCGCTGCCATGGTCAACGGCAAGACCCAAGGTGTATACCCGGCGGCCAAAGCGTTGCTAAGCGCGGTCTATGAAGGGGCGTTGGTGCCCTTCGACACCGCCCTCAAGATCGAGGCCCGTTGGTTCACCAACGTGCTGATGAACCCATCATCCGGCGCAATGATCCGCTCGCTGTTCTTGAACAAGGAAGCGTTGGAAAAAGGGGCTGTGCGCCCTGACGGCATCCCAGATCAACGTGTCAAAAAGTTGGGCGTGCTTGGCGCCGGTCTTATGGGCGCTGGCATCGCGCTTGTGTCTGCCCAAGCGGGCATGGAGGTCGTACTGATCGACCGTGATCAAGAGGCCGCCGACAAAGGCAAAGCCTATGTTCAAAAATATACCGAAGGCGGTTTGAAACGCGGCAAGACCACGCAAGACAAAGCCGACGCTTTGCTTGCCCGGATCACGCCAACCCCCGACCTTGATGCGCTTAAAGGGTGCGATTTGATCATCGAAGCCGTCTTTGAAGATCCTAAAGTCAAAGCCGAGATCACCAAAAAGGTCGAAGCGATCATTCCTGACGATTGCATCTTTGCCTCGAACACCTCGACCTTGCCGATTTCGGAGTTGGCGAAAGCATCCAAAAACCAAGACCAGTTCATCGGCATCCACTTCTTTTCGCCCGTCGAAAAGATGCTGCTGGTCGAGATCATCAAAGGCCAGAACACCGGCGATCGGGCTGTTGCAAAGGCGCTGGATTACGTGCGCCAAATCCGCAAAACGCCAATTGTGGTGAACGATGCACGCTTCTTCTATGCAAACCGCTGCATCATTCCATACGTCAACGAAGGGGCGCGGATGGTCACCGAAGGGGTGGAACCTGCACTGATCGAAAATGCCGCCAAGTTGGTTGGCATGCCGCTTGGCCCACTGCAACTGACGGACGAAACCGCCATCGATCTGGGTGCCAAGATTGCACGCGCCACCATGGACGCGATGGGGGATGATTACCCCAAATCCGGCGCGGACGATCTGATCTTTTGGCTCGAAGCTGAAGGGCGGTTGGGA
The DNA here is from genome assembly GCF_039940735.1 of Tateyamaria sp. Taxonomy (GTDB): domain Bacteria; phylum Pseudomonadota; class Alphaproteobacteria; order Rhodobacterales; family Rhodobacteraceae; genus Tateyamaria. The sequence continues at coordinate 75,699 of NZ_JBDVGB010000054.1, read as the reverse complement.
CGCAAGGCCAACGCGGGCTTTTATGCCTACGACGAAAAAGGCAAGCGCACTGGCATCTGGGACGGGTTGAACGAAAAGTACCCGTTGCTGGACGAACAGCCCGAAGTGGTCGAAGTGCAGCACCGGTTGTTGTTCAGCCAAGTGCTTGAAGCCGTGCGCGCATTGGAAGAAGGCGTGTTGATGGACATCCGCGAAGGCGACGTGGGCGCGATCCTTGGTTGGGGCTTTGCGCCTTGGTCTGGTGGCCCGCTGTCATGGCTTGATATCATCGGCACCCCGTACGCCGCCGAACGTTGTGATCAATTGGAAGCCACATACGGCGAACGGTTCAAGTGCCCTGCACTGCTACGCGAGATGGCCGCAAAGAACCAAAGCTTTTATGGCCGTTTTGGTCCAAAGGACACCGCCGCAGCCTAAACTAATGGCTTTGAGAAAACACGAAGGGGCTGCGCATCTGCGTGGCCCCTTTTGCGTAGCGGCACATAAAAAAGGGCCGCGCCATCGCGCGACCCTTGTTTGAAATGGGGATTTCAGACTTATTGTTTTGCCCCTGTATCTGGCAACCGCTCCGGTGTTGGGGACGGACCGGCCAGGTAAACCTGTGTGCCGGATACAGAGACCGTGCGGCGCGCCGAAAGCAGCGCACCAATTCAAAATTAGGCAGCCATCGCAATCTGGTCTTCGACCATCATGCATTCGATCAAGAATGCCGCGTCACGTGCTGGAACAACATCATAGCCGCCGGTATCGATACCCAGTTCGGACAGACAAATATGGGCGCGTGGGCAGTGCACAAGCGCGCCGCCTTCGGCATAGATCACCTGTTCGTCTGCGAACACCAATGTGATGACTTCGATTGACGACCGTGGGGCGATGCGCGTGATACCGCGGTAGCCGACCAGCGTCTTGGCCGCGATGACGGCAAACGGGTCGCCACTGGCGTCACAGGCCGCATCGCTTTCGACCAACACACCTTGGTCAGGCAACAGTTCAAGGTCTTGCGAATTGCCCAATGCACCAGCAGGCACCATCACAGAGGCGTAAGCGGCAGGCACCATCATGTCGGCAACCCAAAACGTGTCGCGGCGCACTTCGATCAAGGTCTGTAGACCGTTGTCGAACGTCAAAACGGTGTCTCCGGTGGTCAGCGCTTCGACAGGGCGCCATCCCATCGACGTTGCTACCTTGGTGCCAGCCAGCAAACCGCGTGTCTTCATGATTGCGCCGTCACAGGCGGCCGAGCTGTCAGCCATCCGGCGCGGTGCGATTTTGGTTTTCCATCCAAACATGTTTTCCATCCCCATGGTCCGTGGCGCTGCGATGTGCGCCGTTAAGTTGATGAAACCTGTAGAGGTGATTCTCGCGGCGGAGATCGGCCCGGATCGCGGCGGAAATCGGGCATTGTTTATGTTTTGGTTAACAATCTGGGCTGATCCGCTAAAATTTGCGCGCATTCAGCGACAAATTTTCGGCCAATGCGATTTAAACTTGGTCAATCGAAGGTGTAACCGAATCTTTCGATGTCTTCTGCACAGGCCGTTCCGACAGCTTTGCGCGCGTCGTCTGTGTAATAGTCACGATAATCCGCGCTCCGCTTTGACGCATTGACGTGTGGCAGCTGTAACTCAAAGCCCAAGTGATCCCAAAGCGGTGCCGCGTCCTGCTGTAAGGCTTCCAACCGAATATAGGCGTTGCAGCGTTCCACCCCATGCGCGTCCGTCATGTAATACCGTGCAGGGCTGGCCTGCATCGAGGCCAACACTTGGTCGGCACAGGCGAAATCGGCGAACCCCATCTGGCGGGACAATTTCACCGCGGGATGTTCAAAATTTTGGTCCTGTAGCCAGTGATAATAGCTAACCATACGGTCCCAAGGGTTGCGTACGAGGGTGAAGGCAAAAAACCCATCCAAAGATGGGACCAATCCATCGATGTCCTCAAGTGTGGCATGTTTCCAAAGCCTGCCCTTGGTTTGCACATCCTTAAGACGCCGCCGCCGCTTCACCGCTTTGGGCGTGTCACCGAGCATAATGTCGTCTTTCATCGCCCGCCCTTCAAGCGCAAGCGCCATGGCGGTGCCACCCGTTTTAGGCGCGTGGATAAAGACGTAATTGCGGCCCGGGCTTAGGATCATGCGCGCATGATGGGCGGCCTTTGCCTGCGCGTCCATGGGGATTTGAGTATTTATTCGAACAATGAAGGGACAAGGTCGATCTTTTCCAGCCTTGCGCCTATCGGCAAAAGGCCACACGATTGCTGCGCAAAACACCAACGCGCAAAGAGAGACATCATGGGATGGATGGCAGATGAAACGGGGCTGGAGAAAACTCCGGCGAATTATGTTGCGCTGACGCCTTTGTCGCATTTGCGTCGTGCGGCCCATGTCTTTGCTGACCGAATTGCGGTGATCTATGGCGCGCACCGCGTGACCTATGCGCAGTATTATGACCGTTGCACGCGGCTCGCGTCAGCGCTGTCTGCACGCGGTGTTTCTGGCGGCGATGTGGTTGCCACGCTAATCCCCAATCTGCCTGCCCAAGCCGAGGCACATTTTGGCATCCCAGCCTGTGGTGCGGTTTTGAACACGATCAACACCCGACTTGATGTGGATACGGTGGCGTATATCTTTTCCCATGGTGGGGCCAAGGTCGTGCTGGTCGACCCCCAGTTTCTTGAGCTGGCCGAAGCGGCTGTTGCCGCAATGGACGGCCCTGCGCCCGAGTTGATTGAAGTTGCGGACGCCGCCGCAGGCTGGCCCGCGAGTGGTCGCCATCCCGTTTATGAAGACATGCTGGCGCAAGCGGACCCAGATTTCGCATGGGTCATGCCACAAGACGAATGGGAAAGCCTTGCGCTGAATTACACCTCTGGCACCACAGGACGGCCCAAGGGCGTCGTATATCATCACCGCGGCGCATATTTGATGACTATGGGTACGGTCGTCAGTTGGCGCATGCAATTGCACCCCGTCTTTATGGCGATCGTGCCCTTGTTCCACTGCAACGGTTGGAACCACACGTGGATGATGCCTTTGCTTGGGGGCACGGTTGTGTGTTGCCGCGACATCACCGCCACCGCCATCTATGACGCCATCCACGACGAAGGCGTCACGCATTTCGGTGGTGCACCGATTGTGTTGAACATGTTGGTGAACGCGCCAGATAGTGAACGGCGCAGCTTTGATCACGTGGTCGAAGTGTTCACCGCAGGCGCGCCCCCTGCCCCCGCCACGTTGGGCAAGATCGAAGCCCTTGGGTTTAATGTAACCCAAGTCTATGGCCTGACCGAAACCTATGGGCATGTCACCGAATGCGTCTGGCGCGGCGACGATTGGGATGGGCTGGAACAGGGCGAAAAGGCCGCGATCAAGGCACGCCAAGGCGTGGCCTTTCCCATGATGGAACATATCACCGTTATGGGCAGCGATATGGCGCAAATCTCAATGGATGGTGCTGCGCAGGGTGAAATCATGATCCGTGGCAATTCGGTTATGAAAGGCTATTACAAAAACGCCCCCGCAACGGCTGAGGCATTTGAAGGCGGGTATTTCCATTCGGGCGACATCGCGGTGCAGCACGACGACGGCTATATCCAGATCGCCGACCGCGCCAAGGACATCATCATATCGGGGGGCGAAAATATATCATCCGTCGAGGTCGAAGGCGTTTTGATGGGCCACCCGGACGTAAACTTGGCCGCTGTGGTGGCCAAACCGGACGACAAATGGGGCGAAGTGCCGTGCGCGTTTGTCGAGCTGAAACCGGGGACAGCCCCAAGCGAGGCTGACTTGATCGCCTTCAGCCGCCAAACACTGGCCGGGTTCAAAGCGCCCAAGCGGGTGGTGTTTCAAGAGCTGCCCAAAACGTCGACAGGCAAGATTCAGAAGTTTGAATTGCGCAAGGTGGCGCAAGAGCTTTGAAAACCCATCCGACGTCCGCCATACCGACGGTCGCCTGTACAACGCTTTGCGCGCAGCGGTCAGTGCGAAATAAGCGCTTTGTAGGCGTTTCTCTTTCCTTTGATCAAACCGAGAATGCACATGGCTGATGCAAATGGCCCCGCTCACGCCCCCAAAGCTGTCCTTATCATTGGTGCATATGGTCTTATCGGATCTGGGATCGCGCAACACTTAACTGGTGCGGGACATCAGGTCATTGGCTTTGGCCGACAAATTGATACCGGGAAACGCGTCCTTCCCACCCTAGAATGGAGATCAGGGGACATGCGTTTCTTGATCAAAGACACCGATTGGACGCCGCTCCTTGCCGATGTTGATGTCGTTGTGAATTGTTCCGGCGCTCTGCAAGACGGGCCGCAAGATGACCTTGAGATTGTGCACCATCATGCCATCGCGGCATTGGCCAATGCCTGCGCCGCGCGAGGTGTGCAAATCATCCAAATTTCCGCCACTGGCGCGGATTTAGATGCATCGACGCCATTTTTAGCATCAAAGGCACGCGGAGACGCGGCGATCCAACGATCAGGCGCGCACCACGTCATTTTGCGCCCCGGGCTGGTTCTGGCACGGCACAGCTATGGGGGTTCTGCGATGTTGCGCATGTTGGCGGCTGTGCCTTGGGTTCAGCCCATCGCTTTGCCGGATGCAAAAATCCAAACCATTGGGCTGGATGACCTGGCCGCAACCGTCAGTGCCGCGGTTTCGAATGCCTTACCGGATGGTTTTGTTGGCGATCTGGTCGAAGCCGAAACCCATTCCTTGCGCGACGTTGTGGCATCTATGCGCAGCTGGCTGGGTTTTGCCCCCGCCAAGGCAGAGATCGCGATCCCCAAAGCAATCACTCAAATTTTGTCCAAGGCCGCGGATGCATTGGCGTTGTTGGGGTGGCGTTCTCCGTTGCGCACCACGGCTGTCCGTGTGTTGGGCGAAGGTGTCACTGGCGTGCATCAGGACCTTTCACGCTTTGGCTTGCCGCCGATAAAATCCTTGCAACACACCTTGGCGCATATGCCCGCACGGGTCGAAGACCGCCTTTTTGCGCGCATGTCACTGCTCACACCCATCATTGTGGCCACTCTCGTCGTCTTTTGGTTTTTGTCCGGTGCGATTGGGTTCCTACGCGCCAGCCAAGCCGCCCTTGTGTTGCAAGATGCCGGGTGGTCCCAAAGTCTGGCCCTGGCAAGCGTCTTGTTTTGGGCCGTTGTTGATATCGCGATTGCCGCAGCTTTTGCCTATCGATCATTCGCGAAACAGGCATGTTGGTGCGCCGTTGCGGTCAGTTTGTTTTACTTGGGGGCTTCAACCTTGTTTGTGCCGTCCCTTTGGTTGGACCCTCTTGGGCCGTTGATAAAGATATTCCCCGGCATCACCTTGGCATTGATCGCGCGCGCAGCGTTAGAAACACGATGATCGACTGGATTGACGTCATCCGTCTGCTTCATGTGCTTGGTGCTTGCGTTCTGATTGGAACCGGGGCCGGCATCGCCTTTTTCATGCTTATGGCCCATCGTACCAAAGATCCGGCAAGCATTGCGCACACGGCTTCTGTCGTGGTGATCGCCGATACGTTGTTCACCGCAACCGCCGCCATTGCGCAACCGATCACCGGCGTCATTCTTGCGCACAACCTTGGATGGTCGCTTTTGGAGGGCTGGCTTGGGCTCTCGCTTGGGCTTTATGTATTCATTGGCGTGTTCTGGTTGCCCGTTGTCGCCATACAAATAAAGATGCGGGATGAGGCCCGCAGGTCGGCAGCAAACAATACGCCGCTTACACCGCGTTATATGCGGTTGTATCGTATTTGGTTTGCCTGTGGCATCCCGGCGTTTCTGGCCATCGTCGTGCTGTTGTGGTTGATGACGGTGCGGCCAGATATTTCAATCTGGATGTTATGATCGCCCTTTTGAGCCGCAAAAACAAACAGCCGTGCACTGGTCGGTGCACCGCTGTTTTCATTGGTTTTTGATAACGCCCACGTCGCCTGATGACATATCAGGTGCGTGGTGGAGTGGTTTTAACCCTTGGCAAAGCCTATCGTTTGCAACGCAACCTTGATCTCGTCCAGAATGGCCGGGTCATCGATCGTTGCAGGCATCTTGAACTCTTGATTGTCGGCGATCTTGACCACGGTTGAGCGCAGGATTTTGCCCGACCGTGTCTTGGGCAACCGATCCACCACCAACGCCAGCTTGAACGCAGCGACAGGCCCGATCTGATCGCGCACGCGCTTGACGCATTCGGCTGCGATTTCGTCGTGCGGACGGTTCACCCCATTGGTCAGGCACAACAGCCCCAAAGGCGCTTGCCCCTTTAGCGGGTCCGCAATACCCACAACCGCGCATTCTGCGACATCTGGGTGACCTGCCAGCACTTCTTCCATCGCGCCTGTCGACAGGCGGTGTCCGGCCACGTTGATCACATCATCAGTGCGCGCCATGATGTACAGATAGCCATCTTCGTCCACCATGCCCGCGTCTCCGGTTTCGTAAAACCCGGGAAACGTGTTCAGATACGAGGACTTAAAGCGCGCCTCTGCTTGCCAAAGCGTCGGTAGGGTGCCGGGGGGCAAAGGCAGTTTGATCGCAATAGCGCCCAAGGTGCCCGCGGGCACCGGATGGCCTGCATCGTCCAGAATTTGTACGTCATAGCCCGGCATCGCCACCGTGGGTGATCCGATTTTGACCGGCAAGGCCTCAAGCCCGGCTGGGTTGCCTGCGATGGTGTATCCCGTCTCGGTCTGCCACCAATGATCATAGACCGGAACGCCCAGCAGGTCCTGCGCCCATTCGATCGTGTCCGGGTCCGCGCGTTCGCCCGCAAGGTACAAAGCGCGCAGACCGGACAGATCGTATTTCGCCCGTTCAAGCCCCTTTGGATCTTCGCGTTTGACCGCACGAATGGCCGTGGGCGCAGTAAAGAACGACTTTACATCGTGTTCTTCGATCACCCGCCAAAACGTGCCCGCATCCGGCGTGCCGATGGGCTTGCCCTCAAACACCACGGTTGTGTTGCCATGTACCAAGGGTCCGTAACAAATATAGGAATGGCCCACGACCCAACCCACATCAGATGCGGCCCAAAATACCTCGCCCGGGTCCACCTGATAGATGTTTTTCATGGTCCAGTTGAGCGCAACCAAATGCCCCGCTGTCGGGCGCACAACGCCCTTGGGCGCGCCCGTCGTGCCCGAGGTATAAAGGATGTAAGCCGGGTGATCCCCACGCACTGGCACGCATGCGGCGGGCGCTGTCCCGTCTTGGAATGCATGCCAATCCAGATCGTTTGGCCCAAGCGCACAAGGGCTCTGATCGCGTTGCAAAATCACTGTAAATTCAGGGGTATGTGCGGCCAATTCTATGGCGCCGTCCAGCAGCGGTTTATAGGCCAAAACCCGCCCCGGTTCGATCCCACAAGACGCGGCAATGATCGCCTTTGGCGTGCAATCATCGATCCGAACTGCCAGCTCGTTGGCTGCAAAGCCACCAAAAACCACTGAATGCACAGCGCCAAGACGCGCGCAGGCCAGCATGGCAACAAGCGCTTCAGTCACCATCGGCATATAGATGACAACCCGGTCACCCACGCCCACGCCCTTGGCCGCCAACCCACCCGCAAAACTGGCAACTTGGGTTTGCAATTCGGCATAGGTGGTTTTCGATCCAGTCCCGGTGATTGAGCTGTCATAGATGATCGCAACCTGATCGCCACGGCCCGCAGCCACATGGCGATCCACCGCATTCCAGCATGCGTTTACTTCCGCGTCCGCAAACCATTCATAGATATGATCACCGCGATCAAACAACGCCTGCGTTGGCGCGCAGTCCCAGTCGATGGCGTCGGCGGCACGCATCCACCACGCTTCGGGGTCTGCTTTCCAACTGTCATATTCAGCGCGGTAGCCCATGGTGATCCTCCCTAAAATCCCTGCTGCACAGACTTACGCGCGGTCAAGGTCACGGGGCAAGGGGCTGCGAGCGCATTCAGCCACGCATTCCCTTAACGGCCGTCGAATCTTTGTCGCACATTAAAGATCATCAGATCGCAATCCCGATCATCCGTCGCCGAACAGCTGACCCGAAAGCCCCCGACGTTAATAAAACGCCGACTGTAGCTGCCATTGGCCGATTGAAAAGAACGCTCCACCACCGGGTAGGTTCTGCCTAGATACGAATAGGTGCTTTGAGTTTCGCTGGTGGTCTCTGCGCACGCCGTAAGCGTGATCGCTGTCGCCAAGAGGGTCGCGCCCTTGATCATTGGATCGTTCCTTTTTTCCACACATTGAACCATCGGCTAAACGCTGACGGACAATGGTTCAAACATACCATGAGATGCAGTCGAAGCCATGCTCAACTTTACCTGATCTGTCCCTGCGCAAGTCACCGCCAACAAGCGCCCCCATAAGTTCCCCGAGCGGAGAGGAGACCGTGTCTTCGCCAAACCAAACGGCAAACTGGCACGAGGCGGCTATTCGTACAGATTTACCGGTGTTCCAGCGACGGCGGACATGTTCAAAAGTCCACGCGCAGTGATCGACGGGCTGACGATATGCACCCGGTTGCCCATGCCCATCAGGATCGGGCCAACCTCAAGGCCGCCGCCCTTCATCTTCAGAATGTTGCGCACGCCTGACGCGGCATCCGCATGGGCAAAGATCAACACATTGGCTGGCCCTTCCATCCGGTTGTTTGGGAATTGACGTGCACGCAAGTCGGGGTCCAGAGCGGTGTCGACATTCATCTCGCCCTCATAGGCAAAATCATGGCCCTGCGCATCCAACATGCGGATCGCTTCGCGCATGCGCCAACCGGACCCCGCCCCCTGATTGCCAAACTGCGATTGCGAGCAAAACGCGATGCGCGGTTCAACGCCAAAGCGGCGCACATGGCGTGCAGCCCCAGTAGCGATTTCGACAATCTGTTCGGGTTCAGGATGCAAATGCACCTGCGTGTCGGCGATGAACAATGGCCCATCCTCGAGGATCATCATTGAAAGCGCGCCAACAGGATGGAAACTATCACGACCCAAGACCTGCGTGATGTAATTCAGGTGCCAGCGGAATTCGCCAAACGTACCACAAATCAAGCTGTCGGCTTCGCCACGATGCACCATGACGGCGCCAATGGCTGTGGTGTTGGTTCGCATAATGGCGCGCGCAATATCTGGCGACACACCTTGGCGGCACATCAATTCGTGATAGGTGCCCCAATAGTCGCGATAGCGCGGGTCGTTTTCCGGGTTCACCAGGTCAAAGTGATCGCCCAGTTTTAGGTTCAGCCCTGCGCGTTCAATGCGGGCTTCGATCACCTCAGGACGGCCAATCAAAATCGGGCGTTCAGTGGTTTCTTCGACCATTGCTTGGGCGGCGCGCAGCACGCGTTCGTCTTCGCCCTCGGCAAAGACAATCCGACGCGAGGTCACGCGCGCGGCTTCAAATACGGGGCGCATCAGCAGCGCCGATTTAAAGACCGACCCGTCAAGGCGTTCTTTGTAGGCCTCAAAGTCTTCGATCGGTTTGGTCGCAACCCCTGTTTCCATTGCAGCCTTAGCCACCGCAGAACTAACGACGCCCACAAGGCGCGGGTCGAACGGTTTGGGGATCAAATAGTCCGCGCCGAATGTCAGTTGTTCGCTCTTATAGGCGGCCGCTGCTTCGGCACTTGTGGTGGCACGCGCAAGGGCCGCGATGCCGTCAATGCAGGCTAGCTTCATTTCGTCGTTGATCGTCGTCGCCCCCACATCCAACGCCCCGCGAAAGATGAACGGGAAACATAGTACGTTGTTGACCTGATTGGGAAAATCCGACCGCCCCGTGGCAATGATCGCATCCGGAGCCACTTCGCGGGCAAGGTCGGGCATGATTTCAGGATTGGGGTTCGCCAGCGCAAAAATGATCGGCCGTTTGGCCATCTTACCAACATTTTCTTGGCTAAGGACACCCGGCCCAGACAGGCCCAAGAACAAATCCGCCCCGTCGATCACGTCATCCAACGTGCGCTTGTCACTGGCCTGCGCAAAGGCGGTTTTGGCCGGGTTCATATCAACCTCGCGGCCCTCATAGACCAGCCCATGTATGTCGCACAGCCAGACGTTTTTGCGCTTTACGCCCATTTTAAGCAGCATGTTAAGGCACGCAATGCCCGCAGCCCCGCCGCCAGTGGACACAATCTTGATATCTTCGAACTTTTTGCCCGCCACGTGCAGCGCGTTCTTGGCAGCCGCGCCAACCACGATGGCTGTGCCGTGCTGGTCGTCGTGAAACACAGGGATGTTCATGCGCTCGCGACAAATCCGTTCGACCGTAAAACAATCGGGTGCTTTGATATCTTCAAGGTTGATGGCCCCAAACGTGGGTTCCAACGCACAGACGATATCGGCCAATTTTTCGGGATCAGATTCGTCTACTTCGATGTCAAAACAATCGATGCCTGCGAACTTCTTGAACAGGACGGCCTTGCCCTCCATCACGGGTTTGGACGCAAGGGCACCAATGTTGCCAAGCCCAAGCACAGCCGTGCCGTTGGATACAACAGCCACCAAATTGCCGCGTGCCGTAAAACGTTGCGCGTTGGCGGGGTCATCCTTGATTTCTAGGCAGGCTTCGGCCACGCCCGGCGAATAGGCCCGCGCCAGATCACGTCCATTGGCCATCGGCTTGGTCGCACGGATCTCAAGCTTTCCGGGTTTTGGGAATTCATGATAGTCTAACGCCGCCTGGCGCAAAGAAGGCTGGTCTGACATAAAACGTCCCTTTTTTCGGAGTGATAGTTTAACGTTAAACCATTAAATTGCGGACGCAAGGTTCAAATCAAATCATTCCAAGCGCTTTTGGCACAGCTTTCGGTCTGGAACATCTCGGCGGACTGCTGCTAGTGTTCAAACATCCCAGTTAGGTCGATCGTTATGCACCTCACCCACGCGTTCTTAACCTTTGTGCATGCCACATTTCCCTTTAAACGTGCTGCGATGTGCAAGCTTGTAGGAATGATCGCCCAGATCACGGCGCAAATCACATACGGGAAAGGTCAACCCGCATGAGCACCGAAACCCGCGCGCTTGTTTGCCTGCCCACAGACACGTTGCGCGACGACATCCCATTTTATACCAAAACGCTCGGCCTGAGGATGGAGATGATCTATCCCGCCGACGACCCACAGGTCGCTGTGTTTTCAGGCTACGGGCTGCGCGTGCGCATCGAACAAGGGGCGCATGGCGCGCCCGGCACTTTGCATATCCTGACCGGCGATCCTGACAGCTTTGCAAACGGTGCGCGTGAATTAACCGCGCCCAATGGCACCACGATCAAAATAGAACCGCTGAACCCGCCTTTGGTCATGCCCGACACTGTGCATAGTTTTGTCGTGCGCCGCCTTGCCGATCAGGCCCCTTGGGTGATTGGTCGCGCGGGCATGCATTACCGCGATTTGATCCCCGACCGCCTTGGCGGGTCGATCATCGCCAGCCACATCCGCATTCCCGACGGCGGCCCAGTGCCGGACATGGTACATTACCATACCGTCGGGTTTCAGCTAATCTATTGCTACAAAGGGTGGGTCGATCTGGTCTATGAAGATCAGGGCGAACCCTTCCGTTTGCATGAAGGGTGTTGTGTGATCCAACCGCCCGAAATCCGGCACCGTGTGTTGTTTGCATCCGATAATATCGAAGTGATTGAGATCGGCGTGCCCGCCGAACACGTCACTACCATTGATCACGAGATGGAGCTGCCAAACGGCCCTGCCAACCCAAGACGTCGCTTTCAGGGGCAGCGTTTTGTGCACCACAAAATTTCTGAGGCCACGTGGTCGCCCTTCCGGTTGCCCGGTTTTGAGGCGCGCGACACGGGCATCGCCACCGGCACCCAAGGTGTCGCCGGCGTGCAAGTGGCGCGGCGCAGCAGTGGTCAAACGGGCTGGGCCTCGCATTCCAGCGATATCTTGTTCACCTTTGTGATGAACGGCACCATGATCCTCGAAGGGGAAGGACGCGATCCTTTCCCCCTTGAGCCCGGTGACGCCTTTGTTATTCCCCCTGCTATGGCCGTGCGCTATGCTGACCCTTCCGACGACCTTGAACTGTTGGAAGTATCCCTGCCCGGTGTGTTTGCGACCCATGCGCAGGGCGGTAAGGATTTGTAATGACCGATTTAAAAGACGCAGCAACCCAAGTACGCCTAAACGCCCATGCCCCTTATTCCAATTTTCAGGTGGGCGCTGCAATCCGCGCGGCGTCAGGTGCGATTTATCAAGGCTGCAACGTTGAAAATGTCGCCTACCCCGAAGGTACCTGTGCCGAAGCCGGGGCCATTGCCGCCATGGTCGCCGCAGGCGAACGCATCATCACCGAAGCCTATGTGGTTGCAGGCAGCCCAATGCCTGTGACACCCTGCGGCGGGTGCCGCCAAAAACTAGCCGAATTTGCGGCCCACGATGTGCGCGTCACAATGGCCACCACTGGCGGCGTTGAACAGGTCATGACCATGGCCGACCTTTTGCCCGGGGCCTTTGGTGCGGCCCATATGGAGACAACATCATGAGCGACGCCCGCGCCATTATCTCTAAGTTGTCCAAACGCCAGACCCCGGCGCGCGACGAATTGAACTGGTTTGCCCGTGGCCTTGGCGACGGCACCGTCACCGACGCGCAAGCAGGTGCCTTTGCCATGGCCGTGTGCCTCAGCGGTATGGGCGACGTGGGCCGCGTGGCCTTAACCATGGCGATGCGCGATTCAGGTAGCGTGCTGACATGGGACCTTCCCGGTCCTGTGCTCGACAAACATTCCACCGGCGGCGTCGGTGATTGCGTCAGCCTTGTGCTTGCGCCCGCTTTGGCGGCCTGCGGTGCCTATGTGCCGATGATTTCCGGCCAAGGGCTGGGCCATACGGGCGGCACATTGGACAAACTGCACGCCATTCCCGGGCTTTCAACGCACCTAAGCCCTGAACGCCTGACTGATGTGGTCCAACGCACAGGTTGCGCCATTGTTAGCGCCAGCGCCGACATCGCCCCGGCGGACAAACGTCTTTATGCTGTGCGTGATGTCACAGCCACGGTCGACAGCCTTGATTTGATCACGGCCTCGATCTTGTCCAAGAAACTGGCAGCGGGCTTGGACGGCCTTGTGCTGGACGTCAAAGTTGGGTCCGGCGCGTTTATGAAAGACGTCGAAGCCGCGCGCGGCTTGGCGGACGCGCTGGTTAAGACAGCCAATGCTGCGGGCTGCAAAACCACCGCGCTGATCACCGACATGAACCAACCGCTTGCGCCGTCGCTTGGCAATGCGCTTGAGATCAACGAAGTCATGCGTGTGCTCACGGGTCAGGTCAAAAAAGGCGCATTGATCGAAGTCTGCGCCAGCCTTGGTGGCGTGTTATTGTCCAATGCGGGTTTGGCCACTGACGTGCAGGCCGGTGCTGACGCGATCATCCAAGCCCTTGCCGATGGTCGCGCCGCCGAACGGTTCGGAGCCATGATTGCCGCGATGGGCGGTCCAGTGCAATTCGTTGAAAGCTGGTGGCGTTTCCTGCCCGAAGCGACTGTGATCCGCGAGATTCCCGCGCTTCAATCTGGGTATATCACAGCCATTGATGGCGAGGCTTTGGGTTTTACCGTCGTCAATTTGGGTGGCGGGCGCAGGGTCGAAACCGACAAGCTGAACCTTGCAGTGGGCCTGTCGGATGTTGCGCGTCTAGGGACCAAAGTTCAACGCGGTCAGCCACTTGCCGTTGTTCATGCCGCACGCGCGGTCGACGCTGACCGCGCCGAAACCGCTTTGCGTGCTGCCATCACAATAACAGACAAAGCCGCTCCGAAATCAGACTTGATCCTTGATCGGATCGGCTGATGCCCCGCGCCTTTCTAGTTGTCATGGACTCGGTTGGAATTGGCGGCGCGCCGGATGCGCATGCCTTTTTCAACGCAGATGTGCCTGACACCGGCGCGAACACATTGGGCCACATCATCAAAGTTTGCGCTGATGGGCAGGCCAATTCTGGGCGCGAAGGCCCGCTGATGATCCCAAACCTGACCGAAATGGGCCTGCCTGCTGTGATGGCGCTGGCGCAAGGGCGAACCGCGGCGCACACGTTGTCGGGCGCAGCCACAGAAGTGTCCCAAGGCAAAGACACCCCTTCGGGCCATTGGGAACTGGCCGGCGTTCCGGTGCCATGGGACTGGCACTATTTCCCCAAAGCCGATCCCGCATTTCCCGATGAGATCACGCAGGCCGTCTGTGCGGCGGCTGGCACCGATGGGATATTGGGCAACTGCCACGCCTCGGGCACCGATATCCTTGCCCGCCTTGGGGCCGATCACCTGCGGACTGGCTGGCCCATTTGTTATACGTCCGTGGACAGCGTGTTTCAGATCGCAGCGCACGAAGAAGCCTTTGGATTAGACCGCTTGCTCGATCTGTGCGTCACTGTGGCACCCATGTTGCACGACATGCGCGTGGGCCGCGTTATTGCGCGCCCCTTCGTCGGAGAGGTCGGCGCATTTGAGCGAACTCCCAACCGGCGCGATTATGCCATTACGCCCCCTGCCCCGATCCTGTCCAACTGGATCCAAGACGCTGGTCACCGCGTCTATGGCGTGGGCAAAGTCGGCGACATCTTTTCTTATCAAGGCTTTGACGAGGTGCGCAAAGGGACGGATGCAGCGTTGATGGATCATCTTGATGATTTGGTCGCGACCGCAGAGGATGGCAGCCTGACCTTTGCCAATTTCGTCGAGTTCGACAGCCTATATGGTCATCGCCGTGATGTGGCCGGCTATGCACGTCATTTGGAGTGGTTCGATGCCCGCTTGGCTTTTTTGCGTGCGCAATTGCGCCAAGGTGATTTGTTGGTGTTAACGGCTGATCATGGCAATGACCCCACATGGATCGGCACAGATCACACGCGCGAGCGCGTGCCGGTGTTGGTGGAGGGCTATGACGGGCCGCCTTTGGGTCTTGTCGGGTTTACGGATGTCGCTGGTCTGGTCGCCCGCCATTTGGGCGTTTCGCCCAGATGAGCACCTATTCGGTGCGTTTGGTTGATTTGTGCTAACGCACGTGTTTTGGGGCTCTGCCCCAAGCCC
The DNA here is from genome assembly GCF_039940735.1 of Tateyamaria sp. Taxonomy (GTDB): domain Bacteria; phylum Pseudomonadota; class Alphaproteobacteria; order Rhodobacterales; family Rhodobacteraceae; genus Tateyamaria. Next base: position 60,666 of record NZ_JBDVGB010000054.1, on the reverse strand, counting down.
CGAGGTATTTCAAACCCAAAGAGGGTCCAAAGAGGGAGTTGTCTTGGGTGCCAGTGCACGGCAAAAGGGGTGGTAAAGGAGCTGTTTCATGTCGCAACATTTGACCGTCGTTGACCACCCTCTTGTTCAGCACAAGCTTACTCTTATGCGGGATAGCGATACATCCACTGCTGTGTTCCGCCAGTTGTTACGCGAGATCAGCCAGTTGCTGGCTTACGAAGTAACGCGCGGCCTTGCCATGACCACAAAGCGGATTTCGACTCCAATGCAGGAAATGGATGCGCCAACGCTTGCCGGTAAGAAATTGGCCCTGATTTCGATTCTGAGGGCCGGGAACGGTTTACTTGATGGGGTTTTGGAGTTGGTCCCTTCTGCGCGGGTTGGGTTTGTTGGTTTGTATCGCGACGAAGAGACGCTGAAACCTGTGCAATACTACTTCAAAGTTCCTGAGGGTCTTGGGGACAGGCTGGTCATCGCGGTCGATCCCATGCTGGCCACTGGCAATTCTTCGGTGGCTGCGATTGATCTGCTGAAACAGGCAGGCGCCACCAACATCCGATTCTTATGTTTGCTGGCCGCGCCCGAGGGAATCGCTCGGATGCGGGACGCTCATCCAGACGTTCCAATCGTCACAGCAGCCGTTGACGACCGTTTAAATGAGGTTGGATACATCGTTCCGGGCCTTGGAGACGCCGGAGATCGCATGTTTGGCACGAAATAGCCGCTCTGATCGCTTTACTCTGACGCCCGCTTGAGGCATCTTTTTCTTCTATATCTTGTGGGGGATATGATGAAGTTTACAAGTGTTGTCGCCGTTGCCGTCATGACTGCCAGTGCCTTTTCAGGCAGTGTGCAGGCGCAAAATCTACGAAATGTACAAGCGCCGGCCGAGTTTCCGCCTGCCTCTTATCGGGGTGCGCAATATGTGGACAGTCAAGGCTGTGTGTTTATCCGCGCAGGCATAGACGGCAATGTCACTTGGGTGCCACGTGTAAACCGACAGCGGCGGATCATTTGTGGACAGCAGCCATCACTGAGCGCGCAGGCCGCGCAATCCGCGCGCACGACACCGCGCGCGACTGCCACGGCCAATACGGTAGAACAGATCACACTGCCCCAAGCTGCGCAGCCTGCCGCGCCTACGGTAGCGGCCGCCACGACACCGGTGCCTAAGCCAGCTGCGCCTGTTGCACGTGTTGCGAAAGCGCCTGCGGCCCAACCTGCCGGGAAACCTGCGCCACGTCAGGTCGCGAGGGTCGTCCAACCTAAACCTGCAGCGCCCAAAACCGCCCAACGCGTGGTTGTCCAGCGTCCCGCACCAACGCAAGCGCCTACGGTTGTTGCAGCCCCCAAAGTGGCCAAGGCACCGACACGCACGGTCGCGGCGACAAACCAGCGGGTGGTTAGTTCACAAACCCGCGTTGTCCCGCGCCATGTCTTTGATTCCCGCCAAGAAGAGGGTGTTTTTCCCATCCCGGACGGCTATCGCAGCGTGTGGCAAGACGACCGCCTGAACACGCGACGGGCCGAGCAATCACTAGAGGGCATTGCCCGCACACGGCTGGTTTGGACACAAACGGTGCCGCGCCGCCTGATCGAACGTAACACCGGGCGTGATGTGACCACCAAAGTGGCGTTGGTTTATCCATTCACCGACGCCGCGACGCAGGAACGCGAGTTGGGCACCGTCACTTTGGTGCGGCGCGACGGTCAGTTGCAAAAGCGGATTGTGCGAAACAAAGCAAAGGCGCGCGCGCCGACAGTATCCACCAGCACGGCCCCAGCACCTGTGGTGAAACAAGCAACACGTGCGGCACCCAAACCGAAAGCATCCGGCAAAGGACGCTATGTGCAGGTCGGCACCTACGGGCAACCTTCTAATGCGCAAGCTGCTGCTCAACGGATTATGCGCGCCGGTTTGCCTGCACGCTTGGGCAAGGTAACACGTGGCAGCAAAACCTATCAGGTTGTGTTGGCCGGGCCGTTTACGTCCTCTACGGATCTGAACAATGGGCTACGGACCAGCCGAGCCGTTGGATTCGACGACGCCTTTGTGCGGTAAGGACATGTAAGGCGGGTCTTGACCCGCCACGCGGCGTTAGTTCTCGCAGATTGCTTGTAATCGCAGCCAGTCGCGATCTGGCATGATCGGTGCAGGGTCGCGGCCAACCATTGGGTCTGCTTCAATCAGCGCCAAGGTTTCTTCGCCTGAAATATCACGCGCCCGCGCATAGGGCGTGCTGCGCAGAGTTGCTTCCTCAAAAACGGGCAAAACCATATGGGCAGGAAGAACCGGCGCAAACCGGGACAACTGGGCTTCGGTGAAATCATCAAGCGCCCATGCGGGGACTGCACCTGTCGTCAACAACGTCGCCGAAGCACGTGGGCCTGCATGTTCTAACAACGCACGCAAAGGCGGTAACGATGTGCTGCGCACCTGTTCGACCAAGGCATACCCCGCAGCAACATCTGGCGATTCATGGTCTTCGACCAACCCGCGATTCAACAGCACCGTCCCCCCCGGTAGCGCTAAGGCCTCGCGCACGCCACCCGGTACGACAACAATGCGCGTCGCGCCTGTTCGTTCAGCCAGTGCATCAAGCGCGGCGCGTGCTTCATTGCTGCGACAACGTGGGCCCGATACGCGTTCAATCCGTGACAACAAAGCCGCGCCGATTTCGACCTCTTTTACGGGTGGAACAACGCGCAACGCGTGATCCACCAAAGCGCCTGGCAGCCAAAACACAGCCACCGCTGCGACAGCACTGACAGACACAACAGCCCCGAACCACCGCAAGCGTCCCGGTCGGGGGCGCGCGCGGGCCACGGCCTGTCGCAATGTGTCGATGGCCTCGATCATTTCAGCTTCGTCGGGGTTCAGTTCCAAAGTTTCGCCCGGGTCACCATCGGGATGAAACACCGCACGCCCCTCGGCATCTTCGGCGCGTTCAACGGCTGCAATCGACCAATGAGCCAAAGCACGGTCGCTCATATCGGAAATCACCAGCGTCGCATCACCAATGGCAACAAACACCTCGCGGCGTTGTGCATCACCAGTGGCGCGCCACAGACCCGTCGCTTCTAGCCGGTCATATTTGCTGAGTGCCGTCATACCTGTTTTGCCGGGCCCGTTCTGTGCCTCTGATTAATTAGGCCCACGTTAACACGCGACGTGCCGACCGCCAAGCGATCACAAAACCTCGAACACACAAAGCGTGAATTGACGGAAACGGTCATCTCGTTAAGTTAAGATCAAACGCCATGCAAAAAAAGGCCAAACCCGTGAGATTACGCATTCCATCAACCGTTGGCGCAGCTCTTGCACTGCTTTGCGCGCCGCTATCGGCCCACGCCGCCGAGGGCACGCGCCTTCAAGTAACTGGCGAAATCATCGACACTTGGTGTTATTATTCGGGCGTCATGGGCAGCCCTGACGCGGTTGTTGGCTCGGCGCACCATACTTGCGCGCTATGGTGCAGTGCTGGCGGCATCCCGGTGGGTGTGTTGGCCGAAGACGGCACTGTCTATATGGTTCTTAAAGTTGATCAAGACGCAGAATCCGCTGGCGGCGATACCCTGCTGAACCTTGCAGCCCACACCGTTGACGTTGATGGCATGCACTATGAACGAGATGGCTTAAATTACCTTGTCGTTGCAAACGTGGCATCTGATTTCGACATTACCAACCAGAACCACGACGATTATGGCAATGTCCCCTCTTTCTCCATTCCGAAGCCGAAGAAATGAAGTATTTGATTGCATCTCTGGCCCTGATCGCCAGCCCGCTCGCGGCACAAGACTTTTCCGAAGGCTCCAACGCCAAAAGCTGGAACCTTTATGCCGAAGTCCCCGCAAAGTTTGATGCCGAAGTGGTGGATGTGCTGTGCACTTTGACTGGTGATTGCCCGGACGACTGTGGTGCTGGAAAGCGCCAGATGGGTCTTGTGCGCAGCGCGGACGGCGTTTTGGTACTGGCGATGAAAAACAGTCAGGCCGCCTTTACCGGGGCCGCCGTTGAACTGGCGCCGTTTTGTGGACAAACCGTGACTGTGGATGGTCTGATGCTGGACGACCCTGAACTGGGCGCGAACAACGTGTATTTGCTGCAAACCATTCAAGTCGCCGGATCTGACCCGATCAAAGCCAACAAATGGACCAAAAATTGGGCCGCCGAACACCCCGAGGCCAAGGGCAAAGGCCCATGGTTCCGCCGCGATCCCCGCGTCAACGACATCATCGCGCAAGACGGTTACTTGGGCCTTGGGCTGGATGTGGACCAAACTTTTATTGACGAGAATTTCTAAGCTATGCGCTCCATTTTCACTGCTCTCCTTTGTGCCGCCGCCCTACCTGTAGCGGCGCAAAGCCCCTTTCCTGTCGATATCGGTGGTCCCTATGAATTGACCGACCAATTCGGAGACACAAGGACACAAGCCGACCCCGAGGGGCACGCGCAGCTGGTATTTTTTGGCTACGCCAATTGCCTAAACATCTGTTCGGCAGCGTTGCCTTTGATGGCTGAGGTGGTCGACGTTTTGGCGGCCGAAGGTATCACTGTGACCCCCGTGATGATCACCGTGGCCCCCGATCAAGATCAGGTGGACACGATGGGGGAACCCTTGGCGGAAATCCATTCTGACTTCATTGGGCTGACTGGGGACGCCGATGCTTTGCAAGTCGCCTATGATGCGTTTTCAGTTGAGGTTGAGCCGTTGTTCCAAGATCCGGAATATGGGTGGATCTATTCCCATGGCAGCTTTGTGCACTTGTTGGATGGGGATGGGGAAACACTGACACTTTTGCCGCCGATTTTAGACGTGGAACAGGCGGCAAACATTGCGCGCACCTATGTGTCTGTCGACGGGTAGGCGTATCAAGATACGCCTTACGTAAGGCGGAGGTGTCCTCCGCCTTTTTTCTCGACCCTAGTTGAATTGCTCTGAAATCAGCCGTTCTTCTAGCCCGTGCCCCGGATCAAACAGGATGCGATGAACCACCGTGGGTTCAGATTGGATTTCAACGCTGACCACATCGCGGATGGAACGCGAATCCGCTTCCGCCATAACAGGGCGCTTTTCCACCTCTAACACATCAAACTGCACATGCGCCGTTTTGGGCAAAAGTGCGCCACGCCAACGGCGGGGCCGAAACGCGGCAACTGCCGTCAACGCCAGCACATCCGATCCAATTGGCAAAACTGGACCGTGCGCCGAATAGTTGTAGGCCGTTGACCCAGCAGGCGTGGCCACCAAAGCGCCATCGCAAACCAATTCTTCCATGCGCAAGCGCCCGTCAATCGTGATGCGCAGCTTGGCGGCTTGCGGCCCTGCCCGCAGCAACGACACTTCGTTGATCGCCAGTGCCTTATGCGTCTGCCCTCGTGTGTCCTTCACCGTCATACTCAAGGGGTTCAGCAGCGCCTCTTCCGCCGCTTCAAGGCGCGCCTCAAGATCGCTTTCGGAATACTCGTTCATCAAAAAGCCAATTGTGCCCCGGTTCATTCCGTAGACAGGCGCGGAAAAATGCTGCGAGCCGTGCAGGGTTTGCAGCATAAACCCATCACCCCCTAAGGCTACAATCACATCCGCCTCGTCGAAAGACACATCCCCATAACGCGTCACCAACGCGGCCCGTGCCGTCTGAGCCAACGGGGCGCGGCTGGCAGCAAAGGCGATTTTCAACGACATATAAAGTTTCCTATGGTGGCGGGCCTGCGCCAAAAGAACCATATAATTTCGGCCCTTACCAGCATTGCCGTCGCTTCATGCACATATATGGCTTTACAACCTTTGCTCTCTACATCGTTTCCGATAGGAAACGACCCAAATTGACCCGACTCGACTTCAGGAGAGCACCCAATGACCGCCCCTCAACGCACCGATGGCTTTTTCACCCAATCCCTCGCAGACCGCGACCCGGAACTGTTTGGCTCGATCCGCAGCGAACTTGGTCGCCAGCGTGACGAAATCGAACTGATCGCGTCTGAAAACATTGTCTCTGCCGCTGTGCTCGAAGCACAGGGCAGCGTCATGACCAACAAATATGCCGAAGGCTATCCGGGCCGTCGCTATTATGGCGGTTGCCAATATGTCGACGTCGCAGAAAACCTCGCCATCGATCGCGCCAAACAACTGTTTGGTTGCGATTTTGCCAATGTCCAACCCAACTCTGGTTCGCAAGCCAACCAAGGTGTGTTTCAAGCCCTGTTGAAACCCGGCGATACAATCCTTGGCATGTCGCTTGATGCCGGTGGGCACCTGACCCACGGCGCCAAACCCAACCAGTCGGGCAAATGGTTCAACGCCGTGCAATACGGTGTGCGCCGCGACACACTTGATATCGACTATGACCAAATCGAAGCGCTCGCGCTTGAGCACAAACCAGCCATGATCATCGCAGGTGGGTCTGCCATCCCGCGCGTCATCGACTTTGCACGCATTCGCGAAATCGCGGACAAGGTTGACGCCGTTGTGCTGGCCGATGTGGCCCACTTTGCCGGGCTGATCGCCGCGGGCGTCTACCCCAACCCGTTCCCGCATGTGCACGTGGCAACCACGACCACGCACAAAACCCTGCGTGGCCCACGTGGCGGCATGATCCTGACGAATGACGAAGCACTCGCCAAAAAATTCAATTCTGCCATCTTCCCCGGCATCCAAGGCGGACCACTGATGCACGTGATCGCAGCCAAAGCCGTCGCATTTGGCGAGGCCCTTGACCCGTCGTTCAAGACCTACCAACAACAGGTCATCAAGAACGCCCAAGCACTTGCGGATCAACTGCACCAAGGTGGGCTTGATACGGTCACCCACGGCACTGACACACACGTAATGCTGGTCGATCTGCGCCCCAAAGGCGTTAAAGGCAACGCGACCGAAAAGGCACTGGGCCGCGCGCACATTACCTGCAATAAAAACGGTGTGCCATTTGACGATGAAAAGCCCACGATTACGTCGGGCATCCGTTTGGGCAGCCCTGCAGGCACTACGCGTGGCTTCGGCGAGGCCGAGTTCCGCCAAATCGGCACTTGGATCAACCAAGTGGTCGATGGTCTGGCCGCCAATGGCGAAGACGGGAATGCCGACGTCGAGAATAAGGTAAAAGCCGAAGTCGCCGAACTGTGCGCGCGTTTCCCACTATATCCGGAACTGTAAATCACGCGATCCGCTAAAAGAAGCAGCCCGCCGTTTTCCGTCGGCGGGCTGTTTGCATTAAATGGCAAGAGTGAACACAAAAGTTCGGCAGCGTCGGCTCGACTCAAAACCGGCTGTTTACGCTAGGAACAGGGCGCGCGGCATACTTTTGCCCACACGAGCCATGCGATATTTGAACGGATAATCAAAACCGCCATCTTATGCCTATCGACGTGTATGCCCCGTAACTTGCTGAACGGATCGCGCGCGTCCGGAACCGGATGCCCTATGGCGCAGGACACCTGCGCCTTACCCGCCACGTTCTGAAGTAAGGCGTAGGACACCTACGCCATCCACCGTCAGTGCATATCGAGCGGCAAGTAATCACGGATAGAACTGGCCTTGCGACTGAACGCTGCATCGATCTCGCGCAATTCTAACGACAACATAAACGCACTCTCAGCCATCACGTCCGCCGTAAAGGTACGCGCCGCCTCAAATACTGCATCCGTCGCCTGCGTCTTGGCCGCCGTCTCGCGCCCAGCGGCAAGCCGAATGGAAATGTCGATAAAGCTATGCTGCGGGTCACCATCCGCGATCACCACGTGATCAACCGCATGCGCCCGCACCCGGATGCCTGCGGGCGGAAAAACACCTGTGACGGCAGCGGCATCCTTCAAAGCCACGCAAAGCGCATGCATGTCCAGACGATCTTCGAGGTTGGCAGAATATTCCAGAACGATATGAGGCATAGTCGTGATCTTCGCCTGCCACCCCTAACGCGCGCAAGCCAAAAGTGCGCTAACGTCCAGATGCGCCTCAAGGTGATCGGCAAGGCTATCCAAGGTGGCCTCTACTGTCGTGCTATAAGACCCCTGACTTGCTGTAACATTCAAACCCGCCAACCACGCCCGACGAAAACCGTCATCCGCGAACATACCGTGCAGATAACTGCCGCTCACCCGGCCATCGGCGTTGATCGCGCCTTCGTCTTGTCCCGCAACCTGTGCAAACGGGCGCGCACGATCAGGCCCTTCGCTGCGCCCAATATGGATTTCATAGCCGTCAAAGCGCTGCCCGCTTGGCGCGTGCACCGCGGCCACCGTGCTCAGACGTTTATCCCCAGTCATTACCGTTTCGACATCCAGCAGACCAAGGCCATCCGTCCGCCCAGCGGCCCCCTCGATCCCATCAGGATCATCCACAAAATGCCCAAGCATTTGAAATCCACCGCAAATGCCCAACACATGCCCGCCGCGTCGATAATGCGCGCGCACGTCCTCGTCCCAGCCTTGTGCCCGCAAAAACGCCAAATCCCCTCGCGTGGATTTGCTGCCGGGAATGATCACCACATCAGTATCAGCGGGCAACGCCTGCCCTTCATGCAACATGGTCAACCGCACACCCGGTTCCTGCGCCAAGGGATCAAGATCATCGAAATTCGCAATCCGCGACAGCTTGAAGCAGACGATATGCAGCCCCTTGCTGCGCACAGGCGTCGCGATATCCAACGCGTCTTCAGCCGGTAATTTCCACGCATCGCTGAACCACGGCACCACCCCAAAACCGCGCCAACCCGTATGCTGTTCGATCATGGCATACCCGTCATCAAACAACCTTGGATCACCCCGAAATCGGTTAATGACAAAGCCCGCGATCATCGCCGCATCATCCGCATCAATGACCGCCTGCGTGCCAACCAGCTGCGCAATGACACCGCCCCGATCAATATCGCCTGCCAGAATAACAGGTACATCAGCGGCGCGGGCAAAGCCCATGTTGGCAATATCGCCGGTTCGCAGATTAACCTCGGCCGGGCTGCCCGCGCCCTCGACCAACACCAAATCATATTGCGACTTCAGTCGGTTAAAACTGTCTAAAACCGACGCCATCAAAGTAGGCTTCATCACCGCATAATCGCGCGCCTTCACGGTTGCCATCCGTTTGCCCTGCACCACAACTTGCGACCCCACGTCGGTTTCGGGCTTGAGCAACACCGGGTTCATATCGGTATGCGCATCCAACCCACACGCCTTTGCCTGCAAAGCCTGCGCGCGGCCAATTTCGCCCCCGTCAGTGGTCACAGCGGCATTGTTGGACATGTTTTGCGGCTTAAAAGGCGCAACAGATAGCCCGCGCCGCACAGCCGCGCGGCACAAACCCGCGACCAACATCGATTTACCGACATTCGAGCCGGTGCCTTGGATCATGAGGGATTTGGTCATCAACCTGCCTTGACCCTGTTCAGGATCACTTCCACTTTGCGCATCATATGGACGTAATTTAGTTTCCACGATTGGACCAGATGGAAAAGCGATGCCGGGTTTGCGGTTTGGCACACCATATTGATCGCATCGTTGAAAACCTCGCACTGATTGATCGGTGCGTACTGCAGAAAAATAACTGTTGGAGAGACTACTTTACGGGGGCGAAGCGGACCTTCATTGATAGAATACGAAGGCCTGCTTCTAAGTTCCGTGATTGTTCTTAGGAAAGGTGATGGACCTGTTGCAACCCATAGACGGGCGTCGGAATACCTTCCATTCGCGCTTTGATCTGCAAGGACAAAAACTGCGAATAATGCCGTGACTGATGCAGATTTCCACCATGCATCCAGAGGTTGGAAATTTGGGTTGGTTTCCACATATTGCGTTGTTCGCCTTCCCACGGTCCGGGATCTTTGGTCGTGTCAGACCCAAGCCCCCAAACCTTGCCAAGCTGGTCGGCCGTCTCTTGACCGATCAAATCCGCGACCCATCCGTTCATCGAGTTATAGCCGGTTGCATAGACAACCAGATCAGCATCGAGATGCGTACCGTCATCCAGAACCACGCCAGTTTCATCAAGTGCGGTGACCTGACCGCGCTTCAACTTAACGTCGCCGTCAATGATCAGCTGGCTTGCACCCACATCAATGTAATACCCCGAGCCCCGTCGCAGGTATTTCATAAATAGCCCACTTTCGTCATCGCCCCAATCCAGCCAGAAACCAGCTTTTTCCAATCAGTCGTAGAACTCTTTGTCCTGCTCTTTCATCGCGGCATAGGCCGGAATCTGGAATTCGTGCAAAATGCGATACGGCAATGACGCAAATATCAGGTCCGCCTTTTCCGTTGTCATACCTGCGGTGACTGCACGTTCGGAATAAAGGTCGCCAAGTGCGACCTCCATCAAAGTCTCAGATCGCACGATATGCGTCGAAGACCTTTGCACCATCGTGACAGCAGCGTCCTGTTCCCAAAGTGCGGCGCAGATGTCATGGGCCGAATTGTTAGATCCAACGACAACAACCTTCTTGCCACCCCAGGCATCCGGCCCGTCATGTTCTGACGAGTGTTGCTGAACGCCCTTGAACACATCCATCCCCGCAAATTCTGGCATCCGTTTTTTGCCAGACATGCCGGTGGCCATGACAAGCTGCTTTGGTTTCAGCACAACCTCAGCACCGTCGCGGTCCACCACGATTGTCCATTCACCTGTGGTCTCATCAAACTTGGCGGACTTGGCAGTGGTGTTTGTCCAGTAATTCAATTCCATTACTTTGGTATACATCTCGAGCCAGTCGCCAATCTTGTCTTTAGGCGAGAAGACCGGCCAGTTTTCCGGGAATTTCATGTAAGGAAGATGGTCGTACCAGACCGGGTCATGCAGGCAGAGCGATTTGTATCGGTTGCGCCAGCTATCACCAGCACGCGCGTTACGTTCGACGACGATCGTTGGCACACCCAACTGGCGAAGCCGCGCGCCCATGGCGATGCCGCCTTGTCCCCCGCCAATGATGACGCAATAGGGTTGCGTTTCGTACCCAAGCTCGGCCTCTTCAGTGGCACGATCTTCCGCCCAGCTCGGTCGATTCTTACTCGCCCCGTGTTTTGCGCCCATAGGCCGATTGTCGCCCGCAGGCTCTTCATGGCCTTTCAACTCGGTCATGGTGGTAAGCAGAGTCCAAATTTTGTCGCCCTTCAGACGCAGCAAGCCATACCCGCGTGCGACCTCTGTTTCGAATTCAATCCAAGCTGTCGTAATACCACCGTCTTCTGTTGGAACTTCGCCCTCAGCAATTTTCCAACCACTCGGTTTCGTGGCGGCAAGCTGATGGGACAGCATATCTGAGATCTGATCTTTGCCTTCGGCAGTCTTGATATTCCAAGTAAAGCTGACGAGATCGCGCCAATAACAATCATCTTCGAACATGTCACAGGCTGCGGCGATATCCCCTTTTGATAACGTCTCGCCAAATGCATCCAAAAACGTCTGAGTTTGATCTGAAACTGAAGTATCGAGCATGTTTTTCCTCCCTTTATGCTGCGATTTTCAGCGAGCGTAGCACACTACGCGGCTCCGTCTATTTTTTTACCCAAGCCTTGAAACCAGATGTTCGAGCAACGCCGCATCGCGCAACAAGGGCGCGCGCCAGCCATTGGCTTTAAAATTCCACACCCTTTTGCGCCTTCACACCCAGATCCTTGAACGGATGTTTGATCAATGTCATCTCGGTTACCAAATCCGCCGCCTCGATCAGCTCGGGTTTGGCGTTGCGCCCTGTCAGTACCACGTGGGTCATGGCCGGTTTCTTCTCCAACAGAAAATCGACCACTTCGTCGATATCCAGATAATCATAGCGCAACGCGATGTTGATTTCGTCCAGAAGAACAAACGAAATTTCAGGGTCCAAAATCTGTTCCTGCGCAATTTTCCACCCGTTTTGGGCGGCGGCAATGTCGCGCTCGCGGTCCTGCGTTTCCCACGTAAACCCTTCGCCCGACACAAAAAACCGGCACTCGTCCGCAAAGCGATCGCGCAGAAAGGTCCGTTCGCCTGTTTCCCAATTTCCCTTGATAAACTGCACGACTGAACACGGCATACCGTGTGAAATGCAGCGCATGATCATCCCAAATCCGCTGGATGATTTACCTTTACCCGGCCCCGTGTGGACCATGATCAGACCTTTTTCTTCGGTCTTGGTCGCCATCATCTTATCGCGGGCGGCCTTGATCTTTTTCATCTTGGCATTGTGGCGTTCGGTGGCGTCGTCCATGGCAGGCTCCTGAAGTTTCTGATGGGTTTCGTGCCATCATTTTTGCGCGGGGGCCAGAGGCGTTTGTGGCCTCATCCCAGTTGATCCAGAAACGCTGGCAATCCGCCGCGCGTTTCATTTGTAAAGTGAAAGCCTTGCCACCCAAGTGCGCAGGCGGCGGTCACATTGGCTTGGGTATCGTCGATCAGTACATGGGCATGGGCGGGCGCCCCGCTCCATGTTTCGATGTGGCGGAAATAGGCGGTGTCAGGTTTGGCATGCCCCATACGGCCCGATGCAAAGATATGGCGAACAAGGCTGCCAAAGCCCATATCACGTTCGATAAAGGCGGCGCGGCGGGCCTCGTTGTTGGTGCCGATCACGTGGGTCGCGTCGCTGCGTTCAAGGTGACGCACAACCTTTGCATCAGGCAAAGCGTCTCTTGCGAACCAATAGGCCAGAAACGTATCTGCATCGATATTACGGCCCGCATCTGTTAACCAAAATTGCAGTTCATCGCGCAAATCAATTTGTCCGCGCATGATCCGGCCGATCCGGTCGCGATGGAACAGATGCGCCACCAACGCAGCCCGGTCGATCCCCCAATCCTGTTGCAACCGGTCCGCCCAAACGAACCGTCCATCGATGACATTGGCGTTCAAGACGCCGTCAAAATCCCACACGATGATTGGTTGCTGCATGGCACCCTCCGACCCAATCCCTACACCACAAGAACCGACGGCTCCATCCTGTTCGCGCTTGACTCATGCTCAAGCCGCGCGCACTAGGGAATTGCTGGTGCCCTAAGCGAACACTTTGGGTGAAAAGGGAATGCAGCGGACCTTATGGTCCAAACGCAGCCGCCCCCGCGACCGTGACCGGAGAAGGTCGCCTACAGCCACTGACGCGCATGTGTCGGGAAGGCAGGGCCACCGTCAGGGAGACCTGAAATCCGCAAGCCGGGAGACCTGCCAGCACGAGAAGATATGACGAAACCGGACGGGGTGTTCCGGGTGTCGGGTCGTTTTGGCACCTGTGCCGCCCGCCATCCAATGCCCAAAACATATGGGATAAAAGATGAGCGACTTGCCCCCCCCTAACCTCGCCCCTGTAGAGGTGTTGGTTTGCGTAAAATGCCTGCGCGAGGCCGAAATGCCCGAAAATGGCGTCCGCCCCGGCACCGCCCTGCATGCCGAGATTGCCAAGCACAAGATGCCTGCCAACGTCACCCTTAAGGCCGTCGAATGCCTGTCAAACTGCTCGTCGGGTTGTTCCGTCGCTGTGCGCGGCGGCGACAAACGCTGGACCTATGTCTATGGCAACTTCATCGAAGGGCGCGACGCCCAACTGGTTGTCGACGGCATCACCAAATACGCCGCCACCGCCGATGGCCTTGTGCCTTGGCGCGAACGCTCGGACCACTTTCGCAAAAACTGCATCGCCCGCATTCCCCCGCAGGAGTTTTAAACATGGCTACCCTCAATAAAATCCCCGTCACTGTGATCACTGGCTTCCTTGGCTCGGGCAAAACGACGCTGGTGCGCCACCTGATGCAAAACCCGCAAGGCAAACGGCTGGCCGTGATCGTCAACGAATTTGGCGATGTTGGCGTGGACGGCGAGATCCTGAAATCCTGCGCCATCCCCGATTGCCCCGCTGAAAACATCATGGAATTGGCCAATGGCTGCATCTGCTGCACTGTGGCGGATGACTTTATTCCAACAATCGAGGCCTTGATGGCCATCGATCCGCAGCCCGAACATATCTTGATCGAAACCTCGGGTCTTGCCTTGCCCAAGCCGCTGCTTAAAGCGTTTGATTGGCCTGATATTCGCTCGCGCATCACTGTGGATGGCGTGATTGCACTGGCCGATGCCGAAGCGGTCGCCGCTGGTCGTTTTGCCCCCGATGTTGCACGCGTCGATGCACAACGTTTGGCAGATGATAGCCTTGATCACGAAACGCCGCTGTCCGAGGTGTTTGAGGATCAGATCAGTTGCGCTGACATCATCCTGCTGACCAAACCTGACCTGGCTGGCCCGGAAGGTATCGCCAAGGCCAAAGAGATCATCGCCGCCGAAACACCCCGCCCGCTGCCTGTGGTCGAAGTGGCCGAAGGCGCAGTTGATCCCCGCATTATCCTTGGGCTTGAGGCCGCCGCCGAAGACGACATGGACGCCCGCCCCAGCCACCACGATGGGCATGATGATCACGAACATGACGATTTCGAGTCGGTCATCATCGACATCCCCGAAATCAATGACCCTGCCGAGCTGGTCGCGCGGATCGAAGCCATGGCAAAGTCGCAAAACATCCTGCGCGTCAAAGGATACGCCGCCGTTGTGGGCAAACCCATGCGCCTGTTGGTTCAAGCCGTTGGCGCTCGCGTGCGGCATCAGTTTGATCGCCCGTGGGGACCGAATGAACCCCGTCAGGGTCGTTTGGTCGTGATTGCCGAACATGATGACGTAAACAGCGACGCCATTCGTGCGGCGTTGGTTCAGGTGTCCGAAGCCGCTGAATAAACCAGAAAGCCCCCCATGCACGTCGTCTTTCGCGAAAGCCATGGCCTCGAAGAAACCGAGACCCCAACAGATCTGGGCCAGACGCCTGCGGATCTGGTGGTTTTGTCGTTCTCGGACAGCGACTTGGGGGCCTTTGGGGCTGGCTGGCATCGCGGCGGGGGCGAGGTGGGCAAAATGCCCACCTTACGGCTTGCAAATTTGGTCGGCCTAAAACATCCACTGTCGGTCGATACGTATGTGGAACAGACCCTCGCGGGGGCGCGCGGCATTCTGATCCGTCTGATCGGTGGCGTGCCCTATTGGGCCTATGGTTTGCAGCAAGTTTACGCCTTGGCGCAGGCCAAAGGTATCGCTTTGGCCGTGTTGTCCGCCGATGGGCGGATCGACACGCGATTGGATGAATTATCGACGCTGCCCGTGTCTACGCTGCGCAGGCTTGCGCATTTGTGCGACACAGGGGGCGCTGTGGCAGCACAGGCTGCACTTGCGCAATTGACGCTGGCCTCGGGACTTTATGCCGGACCTGTCGCGGGGACAAAGGCCCTCCCCTTGGTTGGCGCTTGGACCCCGGAACATGGGGTGAGTTGCCCGCTGATCGTGGACGATGACCCCAAGCCGCTGGTCATTATTACCTTCTATCGCGCCTATCTTGCGGCCGCAGACTTATCTCCTATTGAGGCTTTGTTCGACGCTCTGCATGCGCGCGGGTTTCGTGTGATCGGCCTGTTTGCGCCGTCCCTCAAAGCCCCGGATGCAAGCGCCTGGATGGCCCGTCAGATCGCGCATCTTGGCCCATCGGCCATCGTCAACGCCACTGCGTTTTCTGGCAAAGGCAAGGACGGCACATCGCCGTTGGACGCAGGTGGCGTGCCCGTGTTCCAAGTGGCACTTGCCACCTCAACCCGCGACATGTGGGAGGAAGCCGAACGCGGCTTGTCCCCCGCTGACCTTGCCATGCATGTGGTCTTGCCCGAAGTCGATGGGCGCCTGTTTGCGGGTGTATCGTCGTTCAAAGAACCCCAACCGCGCGATGACCATCTGCAATTCTCGCGTTATGCGCACAAGGCCGATGTGGCCCGCACGCAAGCGGTCGCCGACAAGGTCAAAGCGTGGACGGACCTTGCAGGCACCCCGGCGGCTGATCGCAAACTGGCCTTGGTGCTCAGCACTTATCCCGGCAAAGACTGGAACATGGCCCATGCAGTCGGGCTGGATGCGCTGGCCTCTGCTGAGGTGATCCTTGATGACCTGAAAGAGGCAGGCCACCACGTCATTCAAACAGAGACGCCGCTGACCGATGCCCTTGGCAGCGAAACCATCACGTGGCCCTTGGCCGATTACCGCGCGGCCCTTGCCACCCTGCCCCAATGCTTGCGCGAGGACCTGTTTGCGGCTTGGGGCGATCCCAGCAATGAAGCGCAGGACGGAAAATTCCATTTTCCGGCTGTTCGCTGGGGCAATGTCACCATCGCGTTGCAACCCGAACGTGGCACGCCCGAGACACGCGATGACGACTACCACGATCTCGCGCGCACCCCGCGCCACGGCTACGTCGCGTTTTACCTGTGGGTGCGCACCCAGACCCAAGCCCTGATCCACATCGGCGCGCACGGCACATTGGAATGGTTGCCCGGCAAATCTGTCGCCTTGTCCGACATCTGCTGGCCCGAAGCCCTGACGGCCTCAATGCCCGTCATTTACCCCTTTATCGTCAATGACCCCGGCGAGGCAGCCCAAGCCAAGCGGCGTATCGGCGCCATGACCCTTGGCCACCTGCCGCCGCCGTTGAAAGCCTCGGACACACCGGACCGGCTTGTGCGGTTGGAAACGTTGCTTGATGAGTTTTCTACCGCCGACGGGCTTGATCCAAAGCGTCGCGATCGCCTTCAGGATGGCATTCGCGCCGAAGCGCAGGCCCTTGGGGTTGAAGACGACCTTGGCCTTGCGCGCGCCACTTCAACCGCCGAGGCGATCACCCGCATTGACCGTTTTGTCTGTGACATCAAGGAAAGCCAATACGGGGACGGTTTGCACGTTTGGGGCAAAGGTGCGTCCAAGGACGCACCCTACGACTCGGCCAGCCTTGTCAGCGAACGCCAATCCTTGGTTGATGCTTTGAACGGCAAGCGCATCGCAGGTGGGCCTTCTGGGTCGCCTTATCGCGGGCGGCGTGATGTGTTGCCGACTGGGCGCAATCTGTTCACCACCGACCCGCGCGGCGTGCCCACGCGTGCGGCCTATGCCCAAGGTGTCAAACTGGCCGAAGAACTGGTGCGCCGTCACCTTCAGGACCATGGCGACTGGCCACGCGGGTTGATCGTGGATCTTTGGGGCTCTGCCACCATGCGCACCGCAGGCGAAGAATTTGCCATGGCGCTGCACCTACTGGGCGTGCGCCCTATCTGGGACAAAGGGTCCGAACGGGTGTCTGGCATCGAGGTATTGCCGATCACCGACCTTGATCGCCCGCGCCTTGACGTCACTTTGCGCGTCTCTGGCCTGTTTCGCGATGTCTTTCCCACGCTTTCCGCCCTTTTTGCCCAAGCCGTGCGCGCGCTAAGCCAGCGTGATGAGGCCCCCGACTGGAACCCATACGCAGGCCGCACCGATATTGCCCGCGTCTATGGCCCAGCGCCGGGCAGCTTTGGCCTTGGCATGGGAGCAGATCTTGAAACCTTTACCGAGGAAAGCCGCGCCGCCGCAGGGCAAGCTTGGCTGACCGCCAGCGCTTATGCCCTTGATGGGGACGCGGCGATCAAGGACACGAGTGGCATTCGCGCACGCGTCGCCGCCGCAGATAGCTTTGTGCACCTGCAAGACCTGCCTGAAACCGATATCCTTCTTGCGTCAGACTATGCCGCGCACGAAGCAGGCTTTGCTGCCGCCCAAGCCATCACGGGCGGTCAGGCTGCGCTTTACCACCTTGATTCCACCGACCCTAACCGACCCCGTGCCCGCGCCCTGCCCGAAGAAATCGCCCGCGTCGTCCAAGCCCGCGCGACACAACCAGGATGGCTGGCGGGCATGATGCGTCACGGCTTTCGTGGTGGGGCCGAAATCGCGGCAACTCTTGATCACATGGCCGCATTCGCCCATCTGGCAGGCGTCGTGCAGCCACACCTGTTTGACGCCTATCACGAGGCCACATTGGGCGACCCACAAGTCAGCGCCTTTTTGCAGGATGCCAATCCCGGTGCGTATCAAGCGATGCTTGACCAGTTCGCCGCCCTCGACGCCGCAGGCCTGTGGCAGACGCGGCGCAATTCGATCCGCGCCGCCCTAGAGGCCGCGCAATGAGTGGACCGAGCAAAATCAAAGGCCAAATCAAAGGTTGGTGTCCCGGCGCTTACACACCGATGATGTCGGGCGATGGGTTGATCGTGCGTATACGCCCCCGTCTGGGGCGTTTAACATCGGATCAGGCCCTTGGGCTTTGCGCCATTGCGCAGGCCGAAGGCAATGGGATCATCGACCTTACCAGCCGTGCGAATTTGCAATTGCGCGGCATCAAAGAAACAGGCCACGAGGCTGTTTTGTCTGCGTTATTGGCGCTGGGAGTGCTCGATGACACCCCCGAACGCGAGACGCGGCGCAATATTGTGACCACGCCTTTGTGGCAAGCCGACGATCTGAATACGCGCTTGTACGATGCTGTCTGTGATCGCCTTGATGACTTACCGGACCTGCCCGCCAAGATGGGTATAGCGATTGATGCAGGGCCATCGCCGATCTTGCCTAAAACCTCTGCGGATTTCCGATTTGAACGCACAGCGGATGGCGCGCTGTTGCTGCGCCTTAATGGCCTCAGCCGAGGGCGGTTGACCAACGAAGACACGGCCATCGACGCTTTGTGCGAGATGGCGCAGTGGTTCGCCGACACGCAGACCACAGCGCGCCGCATGGCAGGGCATGTCGCGATGAAACCACCGCCGGCGGACTGGATGTCCGCCTTACCAGCCGCCGCTATTCTGCCTTTGTCACCAAGCAACCGGAACGGCACCGTCACTTTGGGCGTTGCCTTTGGCAGTCTTGAGGCCGCAAGCCTGTCCGCCCTCATTCACGACAGCGATGCCACCGCTTTCCGCGTCACCCCTTGGCGATTGTTTCAGCTTGAAAACGCGATCCTTGCAGACGCGCACGGCTTTATCACCGCCCCGAACGATCCGTTGTTGACCGCCCATGCCTGCCCCGGCGCACCGGCCTGTGCCGCTGCAACCGTCGACACCCGCCAACTGGCCCGCGCGCTTGCGCCTGCGCATCGCGACTTGCATGTCTCGGGCTGTTCTAAAGGGTGCGCGTACCGCCACGCCGCTGCCACCACTTTGGTCGGACACGACGGCACGTATGACCTTGTGAAACAGGGCCATCCATGGGATCAGCCCTGCCAGCGCGGGCTCTCCGCATCAGACCTCAAGGCCCAATCAGATGCCCTATGAATACCAAACCGATGGCGCGGCCATTTACCTGCAATCCTTTGCCACCATTCGGGCCGAGGCCGACCTAGCCCGGTTCGATGCGGACGAAGAACAAGTCGCCGTGCGCATGATCCACGCGGCCGGCATGGTGGGGCTGGAACAGCACTGTCGCTTTTCGCCCGGTTTTGTTCCCGCAGCCCGCGCAGCACTCGAAGCAGGCGCGCCGATCCTATGCGATGCGCGCATGGTGTCTGAAGGCATCACCCGCCCCCGCATGCCTGCCGATAATGCAGCGATTTGCACGCTCCATGACGAGGCCGTACGCCCCTTAGCCGCCAAAATGGGCAACACCCGTTCTGCCGCAGCGCTTGAACTTTGGCGACCACATTTGGCAGGTGCCGTGGTGGCCATCGGCAACGCGCCCACTGCCTTGTTCCACCTGCTCAATATGCTAGAGGACCCCGCCTGCCCGCGCCCTGCGGCCATCATTGGTTGCCCCGTTGGCTTTGTCGGCGCGGTCGAATCCAAAGACGCGCTTTGGGCGGATCAACCCGTGCCTTGCTGCATCGTCCAAGGACGCTTGGGCGGCAGTGCCATCACCGTCGCGGCCGTCAACGCCATCGCGAGCCGCAAAGAATGAACAGCCCCGTCACACCCGGCACAGTCTATGGCGTCGGCCTTGGCCCCGGCGATCCTGACTTGCTAAGCGTGCGCGCTGACCGTCTGGTGCGCAATGCCACGCATGTCGCGTTTTTCCGCAAAGCAGGCCGCCCCGGCCAAGCGCGCACATTGGCGAATGATCTGTTGCCCGCTGATACGATCGAACACGCTTTGGAATACCCGGTCACCACCGAAATCCCGCTGACGGACCCGGCCTATAACCAAGCGCTTTCAACGTTTTACGCCGAGTGCACCAAACGCCTGCGTGCGTTGACCGATGCGGGCCATGACGTGGTTGTGCTGTGCGAGGGGGATCCGTTTTTCTATGGTTCGTTTATGCACCTTTATACCCGCCTCAAGGATGATATCCCTGTGCAGGTTGTGCCTGCCATCACCGGCATGTCGGGCGCGTGGACAGCGACGGGCGCGCCGATCACATGGGGCGATGACATCCTGACGGTGCTGATGGGCACGCTGGACGAAGACATCCTTGCGCGCAACATGGCATCGGCCGACGCACTTGTTGTGATGAAAATCGGGCGCAACATCGACAAGGTCCGCAGCGCCCTGCGCACTGCTGGAAAATACGATGCCGCATGGTTGGTGGAATACGCCACAATGCCCAACCAAACGGTGCAAAAGCTCTCGGACACCGAGGGCAAAGTGACCCCCTACTTCTCGATCATCATCGTACACGGGCACGGGCGCAGACCATGACGGGTTCACTGGTCATTGCAGGGCTTGGCCCCGGCGACGACGCGCTGGTGACCCCCGAGGTCACAGCCGCCCTTGCACACGCCACGGACATCGTTGGCTATATCCCTTATGTGGCCCGCATCCCTGCGCGCCCCGGTCTGACGCTGCACCCGACAGACAACCGCGTCGAACTTGATCGCTCGCGCCATGCGCTTGAAATGGCAAGTGAGGGGCGTCAAGTGGTTGTGGTTTCCTCCGGCGATCCCGGCGTGTTTGCCATGGCCGCGGCCGTGTTCGAGGCGGTCGAGGCCGGGCCGAATGAATGGCGCACCCTTGATATCCGCGTGTTGCCCGGCATCACAGCGATGCTGGCCGCAGCCGCACGTGCCGGTGCCCCTTTGGGTCATGACTTTTGCACCATCAACCTAAGCGACAACCTCAAACCATGGACCGTGATCGAAAACCGCTTGCGGCTTGCGGTTCAGGCGGACTTTGCCATGGCGTTTTACAATCCGCGCTCAAAATCCCGCCCCGAAGGGTTTGTGCGCACCCTTGAGGTGCTGAAAGAGGCCTGCGCCGACAACCGCCCGGTGATCTTTGCGCGCAATGTCAGCCGCGCGGACGAAACGATCAACGTTGTCCCTTTGCAAGACACGCAGGCCGATATGGCCGACATGCGCACAGTGGTGATTGTGGGATCAAGCCAGACCCGGATCATCGAAACGGGCGCTGCCCCAATCGTCTATACGCCACGGTTTTCGTCATGACGCAGCCATGCCATCACATCAGCGACGCTATAGACCGTTGCGCCGTCTGGAATGGTGGGCCTGTCGATCATAATGACGGGGACGCCCAAGGCGCGCGCGGCCTCAATCTTAGCATAAGCGCCTGTGCCACCGGAATTTTTCGAAACAACAAGGTCAATGCGATGGTCCCGCATCAAGGCCAGATCGTCCTGCGCAGTGAACGGTCCACGCGACACCAACACATGGTGTTCTGGAAAGGCCGGCGGGGTGCTGGGCGCATCAACCAAACGCAGCAAATAGAAATGTTGCGGATTGGGTGCAAAATCATCCAGATGCATACGCCCAACAGCCAGCATGACGCGGGCCGCAGTGCGATCAAGCGCGGCCACAGCGTCTGCAATGTCGGGCACATGGGTCCAGTTGTCGCCCGCTTGTGCGCGCCATGGCGCACGGGTCAGGGCGATCAGCGGAACGTTCTCCGCCGCGCAGGCCCGCACAGCATTGCTGCTCATTTGCGCGGCAAAAGGATGCGTGGCGTCAACCACATGCGTGATGTCATTGTCGCGCAGATAGGTACGCAACCCCTCAACGCCACCAAATCCACCGACACGTTGTGGCAAGGGCTGCCGCTTGGGCCGTTCCACCCGCCCCGCGAAACTGACTGTGCCGGACAGACCTGCGCTGGCGACTGCCGCGCCCAAAGCCGTCGCCTCAGTCGTGCCACCAAGGATCAGAAGGTTGATTGCCATGTCTGAGACCCCTTGGTTGACCATCATCGGTATAGGCGAGGACGGAGTTGCAGGCCTGAGCGCCGCAAGTCAAGCCGCCCTGCGCGCCGCCGATATCATCATGGCCCCGCCGCGCCATCTGTCGATGATCCCAGAAGGCAGCGCAGAACGTATCGAATGGCCCGTACCATTTGCGAACGGCATCGCGATCCTGGCGTCCCTCAGGGGCAAACAGGTGGCCGTTTTGGCCTCGGGTGACCCGTTTTGGTTTGGAACGGGGTCTGTGATTGCGCGTAGCTTTGGACCCGACGAATGGCGCGCGTTTCCAACCGCATCCTGTTTTGCACTGGCCGCATCTCAACTGGGCTGGGCGCTGGATAAGACCCATTGCGTTGGTCTGCACGCAGCGCCGATGGCGCGCCTGCGCCGCCACCTTGCACCGGGGACGCAGATCATTGCGACACTGCGCGACGGCAACGGCGTACACGACCTTGCCGCCTATTTGAACGGTGCGGGGTTTGGCGACAGCACCTTGACGATCTTTGAACATCTGGGCGGACCGCAAGAACGCATCACAACCGCAAAGGCCGCCACCCTAACAGGTGCCTACGACCACCCGGTTTGTGCTGCGATAACAGTCGCGGGCGACGGACCGTCCCTGACAACAGCCACCGGCCAAACCGACTCCACATTCAAAAGCGACGGACAAATGACCAAACGCCCCATCCGTGCCATAACGCTATCGACCCTCGCACCGAAACCGCATGAACACCTTTGGGACGTGGGCGCGGGTTCCGGCTCGATCGCGCTGGAATGGTTGTTGGCGCATCCCACCACGCGGGCCACCTGCATCGAACCACGCGCGGATCGCGCTGCCCGCATCCGCCAAAACGCGGACGACTTGGGGGTAGACCACCGCCTGACCATCATAAACGGCAACGCACCCGAGACCCTGACAGGCATAGACACGCCCGATGCGATTTTTGTAGGTGGCGGACTAAGCACCGATCTGTTGGAGGCGGTCATCGCACTGAACACCCGCCTTGTGGTCAACGCGGTCACTCTGGAGGGCGAAGCGTTTTTGGCCAACGCCCAAACGCAATACGGCGGCGAATTGATGCGGATCGAGATCGCAAACACCAAACCTTTGGGCGCAAAACGTGGCTGGTCCGCGTCCTATCCCGTTGTTCAATGGAGCCTGAACCGATGAACGATCAAACGCCCAAACAAATCGTTGTCGCCGGATTTGGTTTCACCAGCAACGCGACCCCTGAAAGCTTCGCACAAGCGTTAAAGGCCACGGGTTACAAAGATAAAATTGACTTGCTAGCAACTCCATCAGACAAAGCGCTGCAACCTGCCTTCCTTGATTTTGGCCGCGCACAGCGTCTGATCGCCAACGCCGTCACGCGCAATGCGCTGGAAGCTGCCGAAACCAAAACGCAATCGTTCCTCAGCCGCCTCATGCGCCGCACCGGGTCAGTGGCCGAAGCCGCCGCCCTTGCCGCCGCGGGCCCAGGCTCAACCCTGATTGTTACCCGCCAAATTTCAAACGACCGCATGGCCACCTGCGCCATCGCCAAAGGAGCCGACGCATGACCGTTCACTTTATCGGCGCAGGCCCCGGCGCGCCTGACTTGTTGACCCTGCGCGGGCGCGACCTGATCGCCGCCAGCCCCGTTTGCCTGTATGCCGGATCATTGGTGCCAGAGGCGATCTTGGGGCACTGTCCACCTGATGCACGCGTGGTCAATACCGCCGCCATGGACCTTGATCAGATCATGGAAGAAATCAACGCAGCCCACACCAAGGGCCAAGACATCGTGCGCCTGCATTCGGGCGATCTATCGGTTTGGTCGGCCATGGGCGAACAATTGCGACGCCTGAAATCCGCCGGCATCCCCTTTACGGTCACGCCCGGCGTGCCGTCGTTCAGCGCGGCCGCCGCGGCCTTGGGGGCCGAATTGACCCTGCCCGGCGTTGCGCAATCTGTGGTGCTAACACGCACCCCCGGCCGTGCGTCGTCGATGCCTGCAGGCGAAACGCTGACCAACTTTGCCGCCACTGGCGCCACGCTGGCGATCCACCTTTCGATTGGCAACCTTGATCAGGTGATCACCGACCTGTCGCCCGCCTATGGTGCCGATTGCCCCGTCGCGGTTGTGTACCGCGCCAGTTGGCCTGATCAACGTATCATCCGCGCGACGCTTGCCACACTCAAGGACGCAATGAGCGAAGATATCTCGCGCACGGCGCTCATCCTTGTCGGGCACGCCATTGAAGCGACAGATTTCGACGAAAGTTGCCTCTATTCAACCGATTACGACCGCCGCTACCGGCCACAAAGTGCAGACAGCCCTTGGGCCAGTTGGAGCCATAATGATGACTAATCCTCCCGGACTTATGATTTCGGCCCCCGCGTCGGGCACTGGTAAAACCACGGTGATGCTGGGCCTGCTGCGCGCTTTGCGCGACGATGGGTTGACCGTGCAACCCTACAAATCCGGCCCCGATTATATCGACCCGGCCTTTCACCTTGCCGCCGCCGGACGCCCGTCGTTCAACTTTGACACATGGGCGATGGACGAAGCGCTGTTGGGCGGCATCGCGGCACAACAAAATGGCGCAGATATCTGTGTGGGCGAAGGGTCGATGGGCCTGTTCGACGGCGTCGCCACACGTGGACAATCCGGGTTTGGCTCCAGCGCAGAAACGGCCCTGAAAATGGGTTGGCCCGTGGTGCTGGTGATCGACGTTGGCGGGCAGGCACAATCGGCGGCGGCCACGGCGCTGGGATTCAAAATGTACAACCCCGATCTGCCCTTTGCAGGTGTGATCCTGAACCGTGTCGCCAGCCCGCGCCACGAACGGCTGACCCGTTTGGGCATGGAACGCGCAGGGGTCAAAGTTCTGGGCGCATTGCCAAGACGCGGCGACCTCAAACTGCCGGAACGTCACCTTGGTTTAATCCAAGCCGTAGAACACCCCGACTTAGAGGCAGCAATTTCTGGATACGCCGAATTCCTACGCGAAAACGTGAACCTAGACGCCCTGAAACAGGCCGCTCGTGCAGGGGCCACGATGGCTCCCGCCCCACTGCCAACACCCCCCGCCCAGCGGATTGCATTGGCCCGCGATGCGGCATTTTCTTTTACATATCCTCACCTTCTGGAAGGCTGGCGCGCTGCGGGCGCTGAAATTCTACCCTTCTCACCGCTTGCAGATCAGGCTCCCGATCCAAGCGCCGATCTAGCATGGCTCCCCGGAGGCTACCCCGAATTGCACGGCGGCGCGCTGGCCGCAGCGCAGACCTTCAAATCCGGCCTGCGTGTATTTGCTGAAACAAAACCTGTGCACGGCGAATGCGGAGGCTACATGGCACTTGGTGCCTCCTTGATTGACAAAGAAGGCGTTCGCCACGAAATGGCTGGGCTGCTTAACCTCGTGACCAGCTATGAAAAACGCAAATTCCACCTCGGCTATCGCCGGGCTGTGCTGCAAGCCCCCCTGCCCGGATTTGACACAGGTGCCGCTCTGCGTGGTCACGAATTCCATTACTCGACCATTTTGGACGAACCTGATGCCCCGTTGGCGAATGTGTTTGACGCTGATGGCAACCCTGTGCCGGAAACGGGCTCACGAAAAAACCACGTCACGGGCACCTTTTTCCACCTGATCACAGGTGAAACCCCATGAGCGGATTTGTCAGTTTTGTCGGTTCAGGCCCCGGTGATCCAGAACTGCTGACGCTCAAAGCCGTCGATCGCTTAAAACACGCGGATGCAGTGCTGTTTGATGACCTGAGTTCGGGCCCCATCCTGACCCATGCCCGCAACGGCGCTGATCTTGTCGGAGTTGGCAAACGCGCAGGACGTCCTTCGCCAAAACAAAACCACGTTAGCCAATTACTTGTAGACTATGCACGCACCGGCGGGCGCGTCGTACGGTTGAAGTCGGGCGATGGCGGTACGTTTGGTCGGCTCGAAGAGGAAATAGATGCGCTTAAAGCAGCTGATATCGCTTACGAAATCATCCCCGGTGTACCCTCGGCTTGTGCCGCCGCCGCCGCCGCAGGCATCCCACTTACACGACGACTGACAGCACGGCGCGTACAATTCGTAACTGGCCACGACGTGCGCGGTGCACTGCCCGATGATCTAAACCTCGCGGCACTCGCAGATGCCCAAGCCACCACAGTAGTGTTCATGGGGCAACGCACTTTTCCGGCTTTCGCCAAAATGCTGATGGACGCCGGGTTGGCGGGCGACACGCCCGCCTTACTGGCCGAGGGTGTCAGTACGCCCGCGCAGGCCTTGCACCGCATGAATATTGCAGAACTCGCCGCAAAACTGGAAACAAGTATAAGCGACGCGCCTGCGTTGATCCTTTACGGTGCGCTTGCGGAGTCTTGATCCGCATTTGCATATTTGATGAACAATGAAATGGAGCGTTATCCTTTCGCTTCATTGTTCCAAAAATATGCAAAATCAGACACATCCAAACACACGCAAGGTGCGTGATGACGCGTCCTTGGCAAAACAGCATCCCAAAATGCCGCGAACAGACTTGTCGGGCTGCGGAATCAATGTAAACGTGGCAGCGATGGTGACCTCGTTAGAGGTCTGAAAAGGGAACCGGGTTCAACGCCCGGACTGCCCCCGCAACTGTAACCGGAGAGTGGCCCGGCACACACCACTGGCCTTGAAAAAGGTCGGGAAGGTTCGGCCCCGCAGCGACCCGGAAGTCAGGAGACCTGCCATCAAAACGAAACACGCCGGGCAACCGGTCAACATGCTGCCGGGTGGGTGGCGAGGAGAGAGAAAAATGCATATCGAACCGGGCGTCGTAGATGGCGCAAAAATGGTGTTTGCCTATGGGTCCGCAGCTGCGGCCGCCGGCTATTCGCTGAAACTGGCCGCCAATGATTTGAAATTCGCCAATGTGCCTGCCTTTGTGCTGCGCGCAGCCTTGGCTACCGTTGGCACCTTTGTGTTCTTCGAAGTGTTGCCGCATTTCTCGGCTGGTATTTCCGAGGTCCACTTTATCCTTGGCACATCGCTGTTCTTACTGCTTGGCGCCGGGGCCGCTGCGGCTGGCCTTGTCCTAGGTCTGCTCCTTCAGGGCACCTTTTTTGCCCCAAGCGATCTGCCCATGTTCTTTGTCAACGTGACCACGCTGTTGTTCCCGCTGTTTGCCTTGCACACGCTGGCCAAACGCATTGTGCCGGATGGACGCGCCTATGTGGATCTGGACTATTCTCAGGTTTTGAAAATGTCCGCTGTTTATCAAGGCGGCATCATTGCTTGGGTCGCGTTCTGGGCCATTTACGGCCAAGGCTTTGGTGCGGCCAACCTTCAGTCTGTGCTGACATTTGGGGCGGCCTATGCCTTTGTCGTCGTGATCGAGCCCCTTGCTGATCTGGCGATCCTTGCTGCCGCCAAAGGTGCGCGTAACTGGAAAACGGGCAACCTGTTCACGCACCGTTTGTTCACTGCAGCCTGATCCGAACCCTAGAAACGATCCCAAGGGCTGCGCCACCTGCGCGGCCCTTTTTCATGAAAGCCCCCCATGATTGACCTGCATCTGATTGGCATTGGCACTGGCAACCCCGATCACCTAACCGGTGAGGCGCGGCGCGCAATTACACAGGCTGACCTGATCCTTGTGCCCCACAAACCGGGTAAATCTGACTTGGCAGACCTGCGTACTCGGATCATCGCCGAGGTACGCGATGATGCTCTTATCGCACTGTTTGATATGCCCGTGCGCGATGACACCCTGCCCTATCTGACGCGGGTTGATGCTTGGCACGATGAAATCGCTCGCATTTGGGCGGCAACGATGGCCGCGCACCCTGAGGCCCAAAAAATTGCGCTGCTCGTTTGGGGTGATCCGTCGCTTTACGATAGCACTTTGCGCATTGCCGCGCGCCTAAACCCGTCGCCGCGTTTGCATGTGGTCGCAGGCATCACGTCGATCCAAGCCCTGACGGCTGCCCATGCGATCCCGCTCAATACCCTGAATGCACCTGTGACGATTTCAACCGGGCGGCGCTTGCGCGACCACGGCTGGCCAGACGGGTGCGAGACGCTTGTGGTCATGTTGGATGCGGACTGCACTTTTCACAACCTTGATGGTGACGACTTTGACATCTGGTGGGGAGCCTATCTGGGGATGCCTGAACAAATCCTTGAGGCAGGTCGCCTGAGCGACGCCTCTGCGCGCATCATCGCACGTCGCGCCGAAGCGCGTGCGGCCCATGGTTGGATCATGGATACCTATTTATTGCGCCGTCGCGCCTAAATTTTCAGCACTTTCAAAACTGAGACTACCCATAAGGCCGTCAACTCTGGCCCTTAGGTGCCCAGAGTGCTTTTATTGCGTCAGCCTGCCGTAAGCGAAACATGATGACCGCACATATGCCTTTGACCCAGATGCAACCTGCGCCGGCAAAGCAGCCGCGCGCGGTTGGCGTGGTGCGCTTGTCCACCAAACGCTTGGGCACGCGCACTGTACTGGGTGATCTTTACCAGCAAGGTGCAGCCAAGGCCGTTTTTCCACGCGCCAATCGCGGGCTGACGGCGGTTTTGCTGAACACCTCTGGCGGCGTGACGGGCGGTGACAGTTTCACCAACACTGCCCAAGCGGGTGAAGGCACGCACCTGACCTTGACCACGCAGGCCTGCGAGCGCGCCTATCGTGCGCAACCGGGCGAAATTGGCCGCGTTTCGACCAATTTACACGTGCAAGATGGCGCGACCTTATGGTGGTTGCCCCAAGAAACACTGGTCTTTGATGGCTGCGCGTTTGAGCGACGATTGTCTTGTGACATCGAAGGCTCTGGGCGGGCCTTGATCGTGGAACCGCTTTGTGTGGGTCGTTTGGCCATGGGCGAAGACACTGTGTCGGGCCTCATGGCCGACCGGATTGATATAACCCGTGAAGGCGCGCCATTGGTGCGCGATGCTTGGCGGATGAGCGGTGACATCACGGCCCACATGCAGCGCGCGGCCTGTGCAAGTGGTGCATCAGCCATGGTATCTTTGACCTATGCCGGCACCGACGCTGAGACGCACCTGGCCCCGTTGCGTGCCCTTCTGCCCACCACAGGCGGGGCCAGCCTATTGGCTACGGACGTTTTGGTGATGCGCCTGTTGGCCCCTTCGGGCTATGCTTTGCGCAAGCATCTTTTGCCCATTCTTGACCATTTGACGAGCAGCGAAATGCCGCTGTGCTGGAGACTATAGACATGCAGCTTACCCCGCGTGAAAAAGACAAATTGCTGATTTCTGTGGCTGCCGAAGTGGCCCGCAAACGCCTTGCCCGTGGGGTCAAGCTGAATCATCCCGAGGCGATTGCATTGATCACCGACGCTGTGGTTGAGGGCGCGCGCGACGGCCATTCCGTTGCCCACATGATGGAGGCTGGCGCGCAGGTCATCACCCGCGATCAATGCATGGAGGGCGTGCCTGAGATGATCCACGATGTGCAGGTCGAAGCGACGTTTCCGGATGGCACCAAACTGGTGACTGTCCACAATCCGATCCGTTGAAGATGAGTATTTTAAGAACAATGAAGCAGGAGAATGCGCGATGATCCCAGGAGAAGTGATAACGGGCGAAGGCGCGATCAATCTGAACTCGGATGCGCAAGCGATCACCCTGCGTGTGGCCAATACCGGGGATCGGCCTGTTCAGGTGGGGTCTCATTACCATTTTGGCGAGGCGAATGCCGCGCTGGAATTTGATCGCGATGCAGCGCGCGGTATGCGGTTGGATATTGCGGCAGGCACGGCTGTGCGCTTTGAACCCGGCCAAGAACGTGACGTACAATTGATCGCCATAAGTGGTGCGCGCACAATTTATGGTTTCAATAAAAAAGTGATGGGTCCACTCTGAATGTATTCGAAACCTAAGGGAGGAATACAAGATGTGTGATGCATGTGTGATGAACGCGGTGAAAGAGCGGATGCTTTCCCGTCGCGATTTTTTCAAGACAACTGCCGTGGCTGCCGGTGCGGCAGCGACCATTGGTGTGGCGTCGGCCCCTGCCGCGATGGCGGCGGGCCATGCTGGCGTATTTGACATGACCCACAAACTGAGCCCTGATTTCCCAACGTTCTTTGGGGTACCCGGCATTTCCACGGAACAGCAGTTCAACTTTGCTGAACATGGGTTCAACCTGCTCAATCTGACCATCAATGAACATACGGCCACCCATATCGATGCACCGCTGCACTTTTCCGCGGATGGCACTTCTGTGGACGAGATTCCAGTGAGCGATCTGGTGATCCCGCTTTGCGTGATCGACATCGCGGCCAAAGCGGCAGGAAACCCCGACGCGCAAGTGACGCCTGATGACCTTAAGGCGTGGATCGCGGCCCATGGAGCCATCCCAGACAAAGCCTGCATCGCAATGCATTCGGGCTGGGCGGCCAAATCTGGCGATGCGGCGGCCTATGTTGGCAACGATGCGGACAACGTCAAACACTTCCCCGGTTTCCATGTTGAGGCCACGCAAATGTTGCTAGAGGAAACCACCGCCGCCGCAATGGCAGTGGATACGCTGTCGCTGGATCATGGCCCATCGCCAGATTTCGCGACCCATTATGCGTGGTTGCCTGCCGGACGTTATGGCATCGAAAACCTAGCCGGGCTTGACCAAGTGCCGGCGGCCGGGGCCACGCTGGTTGTTGGCGCACCAAACCATGTGGGTGGTACGGGCGGTCCTGCGCGTATCTTTGCGATGGTCTGAATGGGAACTGTACCCCTCATAAGTGACGAAGCGGCCAGCGCAGAGGTGCTGGCCGTTTACGCCGATATCCGGGCCACGCGCGGCACGGACTTTATCAACAATTTCTGGCGCGCTTTGGCCAATGACCCCGCGCTGCTCAAGGCGACGTGGGATCGCTTAAAGGTCGTGATGGGGCCCGGCGATTTGGACCCATTGGTCAAAGAGATGATCTATATCGCCGTGTCCGTGGCCAACGGGTGTTCGTATTGCGCGCATTCCCATACGGCTGGCGCAAAGGCCAAAGGCATGACGCCCGAGCAACACGGAGAGCTAATGAGTGTGATCGGCATGGCCATGCAGACCAATGGGTTGGTGACGGCGATGCAGGTGCCTGTAGATGAGGCGTTTTTAGTGTGATGGTGATTGCATGGAAAAATAAGTCAGAACCATCCCCGATACTGGCCGAGAATGACTATCAAAAAAATGGTATAAGCGATGGCTTGAAGCCAGAATGCAGTGCTCGACATGTGATGCCTCTTGTTGAGAAGCCGAATTCCTCCGGCAAGACGTCCTTTCCAATAAGACGAAAAGTGAATTTATAAAGCGGTAAATTCTGAGCGCGTCCGTTGCGCATCTTTGAAATTAAACAACTTTTCAGAGCTCACTTTGGTAGAGTATCACGAAAATGTGAAGGAACTGTAACACTTATGCCCACATCCATCTCCCGCCGCGATTATGCCGCCATGTTTGGCCCCACTGTGGGCGACAAGGTGCGCCTTGCCGACACCGAACTGTTTATCGAAGTCGAGCGTGACCTGACCGCCGAAGCAGCAGGTGCGGCCTCGACCGGGGGAACGGGCGACAACGCGATGCTATATGGCGAAGAGGTCAAGTTTGGCGGCGGCAAAGTCATCCGCGACGGCATGGGCCAAAGCCAAGTGACACGCGCCGCGGGGGCCGTCGACACCGTCATCACCAACGCGCTGATCGTCGACTGGACGGGCATCATCAAGGCGGACGTGGGCCTCAAGGACGGGCGCATTGCTGCCGTTGGCAAGGCGGGCAACCCCGACACTCAGCCCGGCGTTAGCATCATCATCGGCCCCGGCACCGAAGTGATCGCGGGCGAAGGGCGTATCCTGACAGCCGGTGGGTTTGACAGCCACATCCATTTCATCTGCCCGCAACAAATCGAGGACGCGTTGCATTCTGGCCTAACCACCATGCTGGGCGGCGGCACGGGCCCCGCGCACGGCACATTGGCCACCACCGTCACCCCCGGCCCTTGGCATTTGGGCCGCATGTTGCAAGCCGCCGACGCCTTCCCGATGAACCTTGCCTTTGCGGGCAAGGGCAACGCGTCCCTGCCTGCAGCACTTGAGGAACAGATCAAAGGCGGCGCGTGCGCTTTGAAGCTGCACGAAGACTGGGGCACCACCCCCGCCGCCATCGATTGCTGCCTGTCGGTGGCCGACGACTTGGACGTGCAGGTGATGATCCACACCGACACTTTGAACGAATCCGGCTTTGTCGAAAACACAGTGGCCGCCATGAAGGGGCGCACCATCCACGCCTTTCACACCGAAGGTGCGGGTGGCGGCCATGCCCCCGACATCATCAAAATCTGCGGCGAAGAGCACGTGTTGCCCTCCTCCACCAACCCCACGCGCCCCTTTACGGTCAACACACTCGAAGAACACCTCGACATGCTGATGGTCTGTCACCACCTTGATAAATCCATCCCCGAGGACGTGGCATTTGCAGAAAGCCGCATCCGGCGCGAGACGATTGCGGCCGAAGATATCCTGCACGACATGGGCGCATTTTCGATCATCGCGAGCGACAGCCAAGCCATGGGCCGTGTCGGCGAAGTGCTGATCCGCACCTGGCAAACCGCTGATAAGATGAAGAAACAGCGCGGGCGTTTGCCCGAAGAAACTGGCGACAACGACAATTTCCGCGTACGCCGTTACATCGCGAAATACACGATCAACCCGGCGATTGCGCATGGTCTTTCCCACGAAATTGGGTCCATTGAGCCGGGCAAACGCGCCGATCTGGTGCTGTGGAATCCTGCGTTCTTTGGCGTGAAGCCTGAAATGGTTCTGCTTGGTGGCACTATCGCCTGCGCGCAAATGGGCGACCCAAATGCGTCGATCCCAACGCCGCAACCGGTGTATTCGCGCCCCATGTTCGGGGCCTATGGGCGGTCAGTCGAACGCTCTGCCGTGACGTTTGTGTCAGAGGCTGCGCAGTCCGAAGGGATTGGCGCGACATTGGGCCTGCACAAAGATACTGTGGCTGTGCGCAACACGCGCAAGATCGGCAAAAAGGATTTGAAGCTGAACGACGCGACGCCCCATGTCGAAGTGCATCCCGAGACCTACGAAGTGCGCGCGGATGGCGAGTTGTTGACCTGCGAGCCCGCCGAAGTGTTGCCGATGGCGCAGCGGTATTTTCTGTTTTGAGGAAGCTTGCAGCGGAAACAGCCCTAGAAAAGTGCGTCGTCGCTTACGAGATGCTTGAGGATGAAGGCGACGAAACGAAATGGTCAATCATCTGGATCGGTGCAATGGCGCTCATCCGTTCAGTGGGGGAAACCCTCGACAAGACTGATGGTAGAAACGAGGACGGTTTAAGAAATTCGTTAGGACTCGTCCAAGAACCCTTCTTTAGAGAACACTGGAAAAGTGACCCCATGTTCACCGACTTCATTAAGGGAGAGCGGGACATGGTAGTCCACAGTTCTTCGTCAACAGTCTCTAAGCAAGAATCGATCAGTTTGGTTGTCCTTACTGGTAAGGAGCAATTCAAAATCACCCCAGATCTTTTTCGTCCCATAGTAAGCGGGTATTTTTTCAATGAAGACGCACGCGACGTGTATGAAATGGCGATCAATTGGTGGAGCGATCAAATAAAGCGTCTAAAAGTAGAACTCATTTGAGATTGATTACCCCGCCCGGCCCCAAGGCCGGGCAGCCCCCGACCGCCGCCCCGGGCGGGGGCTTCTCCCCCACCCGGCGGCCGGGGCCCGCCCTTAACTCTGAAATATCATGCAAACTGCACAAACCTATCACAACCACCTGCACACAGACGCGTCTGACCACGTGTCCCTCACCTATGAGGACCGCTTTTTGCGGCGCAAAGTCCTGACCCTTGCCTCGGGCCAACAACTGCTCGTGGACCTCCCCCAAACTACGTCGCTGGATCATGGCGGCGCGTTGATCACGACAGACAAACATGAAATCCGCGTCGATGCCGCCCCCGAACCTCTGCTTGAGGTCACGGGCGACGCGCTGCACCGCATCGCGTGGCACATCGGCAATCGTCACACCCCTTGCCAGATTGGACCCAACCGCCTGCTGATCCAACGCGATCACGTGATGGCCGACATGCTGTCAAAAATCGGAGCGGCAACGCGCGACGTCACAGAACCGTTCACCCCCGAAGGCGGCGCTTATGGCCATGGGCGCACCCACGGGCATGACCACAGCCACAGCCACACATGAGCGATCCGGCCCTCACCTTGATGCAGTGGCTGTCGCCCGCCTTTCCGGTCGGGGCCTTTGCCTATAGCCACGGGCTGGAACAGGCCATCGCGGATGGGCAGGTGCATGACGCAGACACGCTGCATGACTGGATCGAAACGTTGATCACCGGCGGCTCTGCCCGCGCTGACGCCATCCTGTTGGCTGCGGCATATAACGCCACAGACCCCGCGCAAGCCGACGCCACCGCGCGCGCCTTTGCTTCCTGGGCGGAACGACTGCGCGAAAGCGACCTGCAAGGGGCCGCCTTTTGCGACACCGCGCGAGCGGTCTGGAATATCGAGATCACCGCCCTCACCTACCCCGTCGCCGTTGGCGCCGCAGCCCGCGCCATGGATGTGCCGCTGACGCAAACGCTGCCGCTGTATCTGCACGCCTTTGCCTCAAACCTAACCTCCGCTGCGCAACGCTTGATGCCACTGGGCCAAACCGCGGCACAGCAAGTGCTTGCCAGGCTTGGCGACGCGATCAACATCACAGCAACTATGGCCGCATCCACAACGCTGGACGATCTGAGCGCCGCCAGCTTTGCCGCTGATATCGCAGCGATGCGCCACGAAACCCTGCAACCTAGGATATTTCGCACATGACCCAACTGAACGGCCCCCTGCGCATCGGCATCGGCGGCCCTGTCGGCGCTGGTAAAACCACGCTAACTGCCGCGCTAGCCACAGCGCTCAAGGATCAGCATTCGATCGGTGTGATCACCAACGACATCTATACCCAAGAAGATGCCGAAGAACTGATGCGCCGCCAAATCCTGCCCCAAGACCGCATCATCGGTGTCGAAACCGGCGGCTG
Source organism: Tateyamaria sp. (assembly GCF_039940735.1). GTDB lineage: Bacteria > Pseudomonadota > Alphaproteobacteria > Rhodobacterales > Rhodobacteraceae > Tateyamaria. The sequence continues at coordinate 25,664 of NZ_JBDVGB010000054.1, read as the reverse complement.
TCCACATACAGCGATCCGCGAAGACGCATCGATCAACCTCGCCGCTGTGGCCGAAATGCGCACGCGCCACCCAGAGATCGAGGCGATCCTGATCGAATCCGGCGGCGACAACCTGTCAGCCACATTTTCCCCCGAACTGGCCGATATTACGCTTTATGTGATCGACACAGCAGCAGGCGAAGAGATCCCGCGCAAAGGTGGCCCAGCAATCACGCGCTCGGACCTGTTGATCATCAACAAAACCGATCTTGCTCCTCATGTGGGTGCATCGCTTGAGGTGATGGAGCGGGACGCCACACGCATGCGCGCCGGCCGCCCCTTTGTGTTTGCAGCATTGCGCCATGGCCAAGGGGTCGCGGACATCGTCACACATATTCGCGCCTTGTCCGGATTGGGGATGACGGCGGCATGATGCGAAAACGGTTTGCGGGACACGGAAGTATTCCGATCGTTCCGCAGCATACGTCTGCGAAACGTCACGCAATTTCGGCCTAAACTACAGACCTTGTGACACGGCCCGACTTTCTGCCCACAACCCACGAAGGGTACTATGCGGGACAAAGTGTGCTTTCGCTGCAATCAGCCCAATGTCCGAGTCTAGAGATTTCGGGTGCGCTCTTTCCGTTCAAGAATAACAGCAAGCTCATCACCTGTGACCGGTTTTTCGATAAACGCCGTATGATCAGGCATAACCTTTTTCGCGGATGATTTGCCGGACATAATGATGGTCTTAACGTTGTGCGGCCCGCGCCAAGTTGCCTCAACCAGATCAAGACCATCGATCACCCCGCCAAGATCAAGATCACTGAGTAGCAGGTCAAATCGGTGCTGCTGAAGCAATGTCAGCGCTTTCTGGCCCGTGTCACACATCGTGACATCATATCCGAGATCAACGAGCAGCTTTTTAACGGCTGCACGCGTTCTTGGATCATCTTCCACAAGCAGGCATGCAGGGGAGGAAACATTGCATTGTTGCACGTTCTCAGTCACCACCAGAGGCAACAAAACTTCAATTTGCGTGCCACGTTCGGGTTTGCTGTCGATATTCAGATGCCCACCAGTTTGTCTGATGAACCCATAAACAATGGACAAACCAAGCCCTGTTCCGCCCTCGGATTCTCGCGTTGTGAAGAAGGGTTCTATCGCGCGATCAAGAACGTCTAACGGCATCCCTTGTCCGTCGTCTGCGATCAAAATCCGGGCTTGATCAGTCCCGTTTCGATCGAGCGTGACTTTGATGTTCCCTGCGTCAACGATGGCGTTATTTGCGTTCAAAAGCAGGTTCAACAAGGCGGATTCCAGTTGCCCCGGATCAGCCGTCACATGCAAAGGGGTTGCAGGAATTGAAACATCTAACTGCACATTCGGTTTGAGACCGATCTCAACCAGGTCAATCATTCCATCGATCAAAGCATTTAGATCTACCACCTCAGGTATCAAACTTTGTTTGCGGGCAAATGCCAACAGGCGGTCCGTCAGCGAGGCGCCGAAATCAACAGCATTTCCAATAGCATCCAGGCTTTCGCTCGTACCGTCGTGACTTTGCGTTTCAAGCAAGTGCGCATGGGTGCGAATGGTCGACAGGATATTAGCAAAATCATGGGCGGTGTCCCCTGCAACCTTGCCTAACGTTTCGATGCGATCGATTTGTTGCAGACGATCTGACATTTTTCGGCGTTCTGTGACGTCAGCCAAGAGCCAGACGCGGCCATCGTCGGGCAATTTACTGGCACGTATGTCTAACACCTGCCCATCTGACGACACCAACTCACAATGGCCGCGATGATCGTGCCTTAGGCCAATGTGTTGTGCAGCCTTGGCAAAACGTCCTTGGTGCAGCCAATCCACAAACGATGTGGCCTCTGGCGCGCCATCCGTTAGCTGCAAAATTCTAAGGAAGGCAGGATTGCGTGCTGTTACCCGACCTGATGCGTCGGCAATGGCGATGCCGTCCGAAATATTTGTGAACACCTTTTCAAAAAGCGCATTGCGCTGATCCAATTGTCTGTTGGACCGATCGAACCGCAAGGCAATTGCCCGAAAGCTGCGGAAGGACCGAAAGAGGTCTCCGATCTCGTCTTTACCGCCAAGGCGGCGTGGGAGGACGCTCGCGCGGTCTCCGTTTGCAAGCCGGACCATCGCCGCTGAGACCCGTGTGATGTTGAATGTGACGTATTGTGATACGTAAATGGCCGCAGTCATGGCCAAAACTAGACTGACGGCGCTAATGGCCGCGACTGTCATGCGGGCCCCCCAGATTGTACGCGACGAAGCAGCCCTTTCGACGGCCAGAAACGCCTCGGCTTGATCTGCGTATTCTCCCGCAAGCTCGTTGATACGGTTTGCGTCATGGCGAATGCGAAACAGCGCGTTTTGGGCGTCAAGATTGCTGGATAGCTCAAACCGCCGCAATTCAAAAAGGCCCACGCTGCCCCAGACCACGTCTTCAAGTTGCTGAAGGAAAACCTCGTGTCGGGCATTTAACGGAACCCCACCAAGCGTTTCGCGCTGGCGTAAATAATGCCGTTGTTCTTCGCCAACACCGATCAGATTTCCAGCATAAGCCGCATTCAATGCATCTGCGTTCATACTTTGAAGCGACCACCAGATTAGGCGTGATTGGTCATCACCAACGGGGGCAGCCGTCGCAGTCGTTGCTGTATTCCTGAGGATCCCAAGAACCGCCGTGTGTTCGCGCAATTGCGCTTGTAACGCATCAAGGCTGCGCGACGCCGTCACAAGATCAGCAACGCCCGCAGCCATACTATCCAGAATATCTGAAACAGGTGGTTGAGGGTCTTGTGCATTATCAAAACGGGTCTCTGGCCAATCAGTGCGGACACGATCCAGAACCGTCAGCAGTTTTGCACCCTCTTGTTCGATCAGGAAATTGGAACGCTGGTTCAGAAGATAGGGGGCAGATGTCGCCAGATCAGAAGACCGTTTCGACAAATCCAGCGCTTGGGCCACCTGACTAAGCGTTTCTTGGTGCAAATCCTGCAAACGCGCGTCAACCCGTTGCAATGCAATCCACGTCACTGCACTTGCCGACAACACAGCAACCGACAAAAGCGTGAGCGCCGCCCACAGTCTGCCGCGCACGGTCCGCAGGCTGAAAAAACTCAATGGTTTGGCCCTGAATTCTCGGTGACAAAGATATAACCTTGGCCCCGGCGTGTCTGAAGGTGGACCGGTTTGGAGGGGTTTTCCTCGATCTTGCGGCGCAATCGCAAGATCAGAACGTCTATCGTGCGGTCCATGTAACGGGTTAAATCACTGCCAATTTCCGCAAGCAGATCCACACGCGGAATGATCTCGTTCGGCCGATCAAGAAAGAAATCAAGCAATCGATATTCAGCATTGGTCAATGGCACTTCATCGCCGTCTGTTGTGCTGACGATCTTGTTGATGCGATCAACGACCAACGCGCCTAACGCAATATTCTGGTCATTTTCACCCGAAGCCATCGGCACGCTTGCCCCTTTGCCATACCTGCGCAGAACGGCGCGGATACGGGCAATCAGTTCGCGCGGATTGAAGGGTTTAAGCAAATAATCATCCGCGCCAACCTCTAACCCGACAATCTTGTCAGTCTCATCGCCATGACCAGAGAGCATCACAATGGGGAGGTCGCCTTTGCTGCGAATGTCCATGGCCAGTTCGAGCCCGCTTTCGCCGTTGAGCTGCAAATCGATCAAGACCAAATCAAGGTCGACGGATTTACGGATTACCAAGAAGTCAGCGCTGCTTTCCATGGGGACTGGATCAAAGTGGTTTTCAATGAGCAAAGCTACCAGTGCGTCGCGCATCCCAACTTCGTCGTCCACAATTCCAATTTTCGCGCGATTCATTGGCCAGCTTTCTCTCGGTCTGATGTTGAGCCTACTGACAATCTATCCTTTCGTCTCAGTTTTGTTCGTTTCAAATATTACAGAACAACTGCCCGTTGTAATATTGTTAACGGTAAACCGTCGGTCCTGTAGCATTGTTAATGTACGCAGAGTCTGCGTTTGCGCGGTCGCCCTTTAGGCTGACCTTGCCGATCGGAAAAATATCCGTTGTGGCAAGAAACACTTCTGGGAGGAAGACATGAAGAAATTTGGTATGGTCTCATCCGCCGTCTTGATGATGGCGGGCGCAACTGCTGCATCTGCGGATGAAATTAGCGTTGTATGTAGTGCTGAGCAAGATTGGTGCGATTTGATGGTCGCAGCTTTTGAAGCTGAAAACGCTGATACCGACGTCCTGATGGTGCGCAAATCCACAGGCGAGACATTGGCACAAATCCGCGCCGAAGCGGGTAACCCAAAGATTGACGTTTGGTGGGGCGGTACGGGTGATCCACACTTGATCGCAGCTGAAGAAGGCCTGACCCAAGCGTCCGGCGCCGACACGTCTGACTTGCTTGGTTGGGCACAGAACATGGCCACAATTTCAAAAGGTCGGTCAATCGGCATTTATGCCGGTGCTTTGGCCATGGCTTATAATTCTGAGATTTTAGCTGAAAAAGGCATCGCACCCCCAGCATGTTGGGCCGATCTGGAAGACCCACGTTTTGTCGGTGAAATTCAAGTGGCCAACCCGAACAGTTCAGGCACGGCCTATACAGAACTTGCGACGTTCGTGCAGTTGTTTGGCGAAGACGAAGCCTACACGAAACTTGCCGCTATTGGCCAGAATGTGAACTCATATACGAAGTCAGGCTCGGCGCCATCTAAGGCAGCGGCGCGCGGTGAAACCGGTGTGTCCATTGGGTTTATGCATGACATGGTCAACCTAGCGGCACAGGGCTTTCCACTTGTGGCAGTCGCACCATGTGAAGGCACTGGTTATGAGGTCGGCGCTGTTAGCATCATCCAAGGGGCACGCAACTTAGAAGGCGCAAAAGCTTGGGTTGAATTTGCGCTGCGCGCTGACATTCAGTCCCGTGCGCCAGAGACAGGATCGTTCCAAGTTCCTTCAAATTCTAATGCAGAAGTTGCACCTGAATCGCCTGATCTCGCCTCGATCAAACTGATCGACTATGATTTCGCGACGTACGGTTCAAGCGATACTCGGGCGCGGTTGTTGGCACGCTGGGACTCTGATGTGGGTGATCCCAATCCACAGTAATAAGTCTCGCTGTCGGCGTTCAAATTCTTCGTAACGCTGACCATTGGGTGCCCTCTAACTCGGGGGCATCCTCTCCCTCACTTCACTGGACTTAAATATGAAACGAACGGTTTTGTTCTGGCTCGTCACCGGGCTCGTCGGCTTTGCTGTGCTGCCTTGGCATATGACGGACGCAGGCTTTCTCTCATTTGAATGGCTAACGGATGGTGCGCCTTCTAGCGGGCTTTGGCTTGTGATGTCCGGCCACTGGTGGCTGGCGCCGATCGGTATGCTTTTGATTGCAGCGATTGCCGCCGTTCTGGCCATGAAAAGCCCGGTGCAACGTGCCAAGACAACATTAGGCCTCGCCGCCCTCGGCCTCGCTTGGACGGCCTTGCAAGGCCTTATTATTGTGCGTGCAGGCCCGCGCCTGTTCGAGGGCATTTTGACCGGTGAAACCATCACCGCAGGTCAACCGGGGATGGGCGTCGGTGCTGCCATATGTATTACGGGTCTTTTGTTCGCGCTGACGGTTTCCATGTCACAAACGGGCAAAGGACGCGGCGACGCTTTTGTCGTCAGTACGATCGGGCTGATCATCGCGCTTGTCGGTGTCTTTGTGTTTTTCCCAGTGATGCACATTCTTATTCAGGCCTTTGAAGTTAAAGATGGCTACAGCCTGACAAGCTTTTTCCCGCGCTTCTTCAGCAGTGATATCTGGGGGCTGCGCTGTCTTGTCTCGGATCGCTCGTGTGGTGTCGCGATCAATTCGGTGTTCCTTGCCACCCTTACCGGTCTCGGCACAACGTTGCTTGGCCTTTCCTTTGCGCTGATCTTCACGCGTACAGATTTTCGCGCCAAGAAATTGCTGCGCGTCCTTACGGTCATCCCCATCATCACTCCACCTTTCGTCATCGGCCTTGCGTTGATCTTGTTGTTTGGGCGAAACGGCACGGTCACGGCCTTTGCCGCCGAACTGTTCGGAATGGAAAAAACCCGTTGGCTCTATGGGTTTTGGGGTGTCTACATTGCGCAGCTTTTGTCTTTTACTCCGATTGCATTCCTTGTCTTGATCGGCGTCGTACAAGGTGTCAGCCCCTCGATGGAGGAAGCGTCACAAACGCTTGACGCGGATCGTTGGCAAACCTTCCGCTATGTATCACTGCCGCTGATGCGCCCCGGTCTGGCAAATGCGTTCTTGCTTGGGTTCATCGAAAGCCTTGCCGATTTTGGCAACCCTCTGGTCTTGGGCAGCGGCTATTCGGTGCTGTCGACGGACATATTTTTTGCGATCGTTGGTACCGTCGCCGATCCAGCCAAGGCGGCGATCCTTGCGATTGCCTTGCTCACTCTGACGCTTTCTGCATTCTTGTTGCAGCGCATGTGGCTGGGTCAAAAATCCTATGCGACGATCACGGGCAAAGCAGATTCAGGCCAGAACGCTTCGCTCAGCCCTATGGTCAAAAACCTTTGTTACGCAACCGCCTTACCATGGGCCGCGCTGACAGCCGTCGTCTATTCGATGATTGTGTTTGGTAGCTTCGTGAAGCTTTGGGGCTACAATCATAGTTTCACTTTCGATCATTATATCCGCGCATTCGGGATCGATTTCACAACGGGGCGCTTTACTGGCGTGGCGTGGGACAGTTACTTTACCACGCTGACAATTTCGTCCATCGCGGCGCCATTGACTGCCCTTGTTGGACTGTCGACAGCCTACCTTCTTGTGCGTCAACAGTTTGCGGGCAAAGATGTGTTTGAGTTTTCAACCATGTTAAGCTTTGCCATCCCCGGCACCGTGATTGGCGTCAGCTACATCATGGCGTTCAACTTCCCTCCGGTTGAGCTAACGGGCACAGGCATCATCCTGATTATCGTGTTTGTTTTCCGTAATATGCCGGTTGGTGTGCGTGGCGGTATCGCGGCGATGTCGCAGCTGGACAAAAGCCTTGATGAAGCGTCGATCACCCTTGGGGCCAACAGCTTTACAACAGTGCGACGCGTGATCCTACCGTTGATGGGGCCTGCCATTTTGGCAGCACTCACCTACAGCTTTGTGCGTGCGATCACGTCTGTCAGTGCTGTCATCTTCTTGGTCAGTGCCAAGCACAACATGGCGACTTCGTTCATCGTGGGCCGGGTTGAGAACGGCGAATTTGGCCTTGCGATTGCCTATTCAGCCGTCCTGATCATCACCATGCTTGCAGTGATCCTGCTGCTACAACTTCTTGTCGGATCGCGCCGTCTGCGCCGCACCGATCGCGTCCAATCAGCGGCTTGAAACCAGGCCAAACACCCGGAGAAACTTATGACAATATCCACCCCTGGTTCCGTCCGCTTTGAGAGCGTCGTCAAAAAATTTGGTGATGTCACGGCCCTCAAAAGCCTTGATCTGACCATTGACCCCGGCAAGCTTGTGACCCTGCTTGGCCCATCGGGATGCGGCAAGACCACCACGTTGCGCCTGATTGCGGGCCTCGAAATGGCCAGCGCTGGTAAAATCCACATCGGCGGCGAAGACGTCACGCATCTGACAGCAACCTACCGCAAAGTGTCGATGGTGTTTCAATCCTACGCCTTGTTCCCTCATATGACCGTCCGTCAGAACGTGGCTTACGGCCTCACAGTCAAATCCGTACCCAAGGCGGAAGCCGCTGAAAAAGCAGAACATGGGCTAGAATTGGTCGGCCTAGCTGGTTTTGGCGACCGCTTGCCAAGTGAGTTGTCGGGCGGTCAGCAACAGCGCGTCGCAGTGGCGCGTGCAATTGTGTTGGAACCCGAAGTTCTGCTGTTAGACGAACCGCTGTCAAACCTAGACGCGAAACTGCGCCGTCACGTGCGCGAAGAAATTCGCCAAATCCAACAACGCCTTGGCCTTACGGCCGTCTACGTGACCCACGACCAAGAAGAGGCGATGGCCGTCTCGGACCGCATCATCGTAATGAAGAACGCAGAGATCGCGCAGGAAGGATCGCCAAGCGACCTTTATGAGGCCCCACAGTCGGCATTCATCGCTGACTTCATCGGCGACGCCAATCTTGCCGATTGTAACATCGAAAGCGTGGCAAGCGGCGAAGCCACCGTCATCATGGACAATCTAAAATACAAAGTCCGCGACGGCGGTTTGCAAAAAGGCCCCGCTAAAATGGTACTGCGTCCGCACAATCTGCGTCTTGCTACGCCCAACCAACCGGGGATCAAGGGCGAGGTCAGCTATGCGGCCTATCTTGGGAAAGAAATCCAATACACCGTCGAAAGCGCGATCGGGTCGCTTTTTGTGATCAGTGGTGTGACGGAAAAACCCTTTGCGCAAGGTGATACTGTCGCGGTTCAATTCAATGCAGATCTTGCGCGTCTCGTGGCTGCATAAAGTTGGAACATGTAACCGTTATGGATAGCATCTTGTTTTCCGCTGGAACCCAGCGACACGTCGCATCGCAAGATTGGCATTCTGAAATCATCAAAGGCGGCTACCGCGCGGTAATTTTCGACTGCGATGGCACCCTTGTCGATAGTGGCGAGGCGCATTTCCAGTCCCTTAGAACTGCCGTGCGCGCGCAGGGTCATGATTTGGACCGCGATTGGTACGACCAGCGGACAGGCCTTGATCGCTACTCGACCTTGTCCGCCTTGGGTTCAGAGAATTCCGGGCCGTTAGACATTGCCTTGGCAGCCCAGCAAAGCATTGACGCGTTTATCAACGCGACGACTGGGGTGTCGCCGATTGCCGAAACGGGTCGACTTGTTCGTACTTTGGCCGGAGCCTATCCCATGGCGGTCGGAACCAACGCGGAGACCGAAGTCGCAACGGCCTCATTGCAAGCCGTGAAATTGCTGAATTACTTCGCCACCATTGTTTCAATCTCTGATGGCCTCCCGGCAAAGCCAGCACCGGACATTTTTGTTCATGCCGCACAGCGATTGGGGTTCTCGGCTACCAAGACCTTGGTCTTTGAAGACTCCCAAGAAGGCGTGTCCGCCGCCATCGCCGCTGGATCGGATGTCATTCAAATTACCAAAAGCTGATAGGCTGGATGGTCCCTGCTCCAACCGGCGTCAAAATGCGCCATACCGCAGATATCCACATCTACTGTTAAATGAAGCCACCCAATACAGGTTACCACAATCGACCTAGTTTCGCTGATCCGCAGTTGATTGCGCAGCACTCAATGACAGGTTGGCCAAGAACGGTTTCCAAATTCACGAGTTCACTAAGAATAAAGAGGTCATCTTCAATAGATCTTTGAGATGGGTAAGTTTGAACCTTGTCTGATTGGCACAAAAACTTGCAGCAATGCGCATCTTTGGAAACGCAAGCCGGCGAAGTTTGGCCACCACGCCCGTCTGATCCCACAGATGTTTGTGAAGCCATACGCTTTGCGTGGTCACCGCCTGCAGTGTGCAACTGATGTACATCCCTCAGACAAAGTCGATGAATTTATTCATCGGCATCTCGCGAATGCGTTGCCCGGTCGCCGCAAAGATCGCGTTGGACAAGGCGGCAGCGGCGGGTGGCACCATTGGTTCGCCCATGCCACGCACGTGTTCACCGTTTTCCAACCCGCGGACTTCAATCTTGGGCATTTGATACATGCGCAGACCTTCGGAATCCCAAAAGTTTTGCTGTTCGACCATCCCGTCATTATAGGTGATTTCTGAATTCATCGCGTGCCCAAGCGCCCAAACAATGCCGCCTTGCACCATGTTTTCAAACGCCACGGGGTCCACCACTTTGCCCACCTCGGCCGCGACCCAAACTTTGTCGATACGAATACCGTCGTCGGTGTTGGTCACTTCGATCACCTCGGCGGTGGACACGCCGAAGGACATGCAAAACGCAACGCCGCGCCCCTGATTGGGCCCCAAAGCACCGCCCCAATTGGACATTTCGGCCACGGCTTCGAGGGTCTTGCGCGATGGATCATGCCAACACAATCGCATGCGTTCCTGCATCGGATCAGCGACAGCAGCGTGGATCAACTCATCCAAAAACACGTCATGGAAAAATCCGTTTGTGGACGCGCCCACAGATCGCCATGACGATATCGGCGCTAACTCTGGCGCGCGGTAGCCGGTCACACGGTAGTTCGGGATCTCAAAAGGTTGTTCCCAAGCCCCAGCCACGATCTGCATGTCCGGCCCCGGTACGGGCAACCCCTGCCGCCCCATCTGACTGGCAACAACCGAGGGCATGGCGATGCCCAGATCAAACGCGTCCACCTGCCCATCGCGCACCACGCCGCGCCCACGCGCCATGGCGATTTGACGGGTGTCGTCGTGGGTCATGTCTTCTTCTCGGGAATAGGTCAGCTTAATCGGGACGCCCGGCAGTTGCAGTGCAATTTCAACAGCTTCCTTGACAACCCGATCTTCAAGACGATGCCCAAAACTGCCACCCATCATCAGTACGTGGACATAGACATCGTCCATATCCATGCCCGTCATTTTGGCGACTGTCTTCTGCACAAAGCGCGGGATTTGCGTGCCGGTCCAGACATCCACACGGTCGGCGTTCACCTGCACCGTGGCCGTAATCGGTTCTAGCGGCGCATGGGCCAGATAGGGCGCGCGGTACTCGGCCTCGATCACAGCGGCCCCATTCAACGCAGCGTCAACATCACCATCATCGCGACGCGTGCTGTCGACACGGTCGGGCACAAAACTGTCCGACAGTACCTGCCAATGTGCGTCCATCTCTGGCGGATAGGGTGCTGTGCCCCAATCTATTTCGATCGCGTTGACCGCTTGGATTGCGCGCCACGTGTTGTCTGCGACAACGGCGATCCCGCTAGTGATTTCAACCACTTGCGCAACGCCCCGCATGCCCAGCGCAGTGCGCGCATCATGGCTGTTTATGCCCCCACCACGGCGCGGATTGGTGCGCACAGTTGCGTGCATCACGCCGTCAGGTTCAAAATCGATACCATAGGTCTGTGTGCCGGTGGATTTCGCCACAATATCAACACGCTGCATCGGTTTTCCGATCAAGCGCCACGTTTTTGGGTCGCGCAAGGTCACGTCATTTACTGGGTTTAAGGTCGCGGCAATCGGGGCCAGCTCTGCATAGCTGAGCGTTTTTCCGTCGGGTAATTCCACCTGCCCACGCGCTGTCTTTAGGGTACTAACCTCAACCCCCGCCGTCTGAGCCGCTGCCGCCTTCAACGTTTCGCGGGCCACGGCACCGGCCATGCGCAGCTTGTCAAAGCTGTCAGGCACGGTGGTCGAACCACCGGTAATTTGCAGACCCAAGAACTTCATCAACGCATCCATCACGCCGCGTGCAGAATTGGCCATGACACTGTCATCCGTTGCACGAAACGGGGCTGCCTCGGCACTTAAGGCGGTGTTGTAATAGGCAGGGCTTGGCAGACCGGGATCGACGCGAACCTGATCCAAATCAACGTCGAGTTCTTCAGCAATCAAGGCCGCTTGCACAGAGTACGCCCCCTGCCCACTGTCTGCACGCGGCGTGATCAACGTGACACCAGTTGCGTCGATGCGCACGTAAGGCGTCAGCCCTGCTGCGCCTTCGGCCAAATCATCCAACAGCGGGTTCGCCACAGGGCGTTTGTACATAAAATAGCCAAAAGCGACCCCACCGACGACAGCTGCCGAACCAACCAAAAAACTACGACGGGCGATTTTTCCAAAGCGGCTCATCGCTTAGTTTTCCTTTAGGGTCAGAGCGGCGGTTTTGACAGCCGCGCGGATGCGGGTGTACGTGCCACAACGGCACAAGTTTCCGCTCATTGCGCCGTCAATGTCGGCGTCCGAAGGATCAGGAATATCAGTCAATAGCGACGCTGCCTGCATGATTTGCCCGGACTGACAGTAACCGCATTGTGCCACCTGATGCGAAATCCAAGCGGCTTGAAGTGGGTGCAACGCGTCAGGGGTTCCAAGACCTTCGATTGTCGTGACCTCGCCATCGACGTCTGCTGCCAAAGCCTGACAAGATCGCACAGCAACCCCGTCGATGTGCACGGTGCAAGCTCCGCAAGCTGCAACACCACATCCGTATTTCACGCCTTTGAAGTTCAGCTCGTCCCGCAAAACCCACAACAGGGGCATGTCGTCTTCGACATCCACATCGTATTCTGCGCCATTCACAACAAGCTTCATATCGCCCTCCTAAGGCACGCCGGTGCGCGCAGCCTAACAAGCAGGCTGCACGGGAAACACATGAAGTTTAAATAACGTGGCGTGAACTTTGTAAGGCGGAGGTGTCCTCCGCCCTGCGATGGCGCACCACAGGTACGCCTTACCTTAAAACTCGACCACGGCCCTGATCGATTTGCCGGCATGCATCAAATCAAACCCTTCGTTGATCTGATCCAGCGTCAGCTTGTGAGTGATCATCGGGTCGATTTCGATTTTGCCGTCCATGTACCAATCCACGATCTTGGGCACATCTGTGCGTCCCTTCGCACCGCCAAACGCGGTCCCACGCCAGCTGCGCCCCGTCACCAACTGAAACGGGCGGGTCGAGATTTCGGCCCCCGCAGGCGCAACACCAATGATGATGCTTTCGCCCCACCCTTTGTGTGACGCTTCAAGTGCCGTGCGCATCACGTCGACATTACCGGTCGCATCAAAGGTGTAATCCGCACCACCTTTGGTCAGCTCAACCAAATGCGCCACCAAATCACCGTCAACTTTTGACGGATTCACAAAGTCCGTCATGCCAAAGCGCTTAGCCATCTCGACTTTGCCTTCATTCAAATCCACCCCAACGATCTGATCCGCTCCGGCCAGACGAAGCCCTTGGATCACGTTCAAACCGATGCCCCCAAGCCCGAACACAATGCCCCGCGACCCGATCTCAACTTTGGCGGTGTTGATCACCGCACCTATGCCTGTGGTCACGCCGCACCCGATGTAGCAAATCTTGTCAAACGGCGCGTCTTTGCGGACTTTGGCCAGCGCAATTTCGGGCACGACAGTATGATTGGCAAAGGTCGAGCAGCCCATATAGTGATGAATCGGCGTCCCATCGAGCATCGAAAACCGCGTCGAACCGTCGGGCAACAACCCTTGACCTTGGGTCGCGCGCACTTTTTGGCACAGGTTGGTTTTTGGGTTCAGGCAGTACTCGCACTCGCGGCACTCGGGCGTGTAAAGCGGGATGACGTGATCACCCACTTCAAGGCTGGTCACACCTTCCCCCACTTCGATCACAACGCCTGCACCCTCATGGCCCAAAATCGCGGGAAAGATGCCTTCGGGGTCGTCACCAGACCGGGTGAATTCATCCGTGTGGCACAGCCCGGTGGCTTTGATCTCAACCAAGACTTCCCCGGCGCGCGGCGCGTCAAGGTTCACTTCCATGATTTGCAATGGTTTGCCAGCTTCCAAGGCTACGGCGGCACGTGTTCGCATCGTTCGGGTCTCTTTCTTTGATTTTTTGCCATGAAGGCCAGCGCGGGTGGTCGTGTCAATGGGGCCAGACAGGAATGATCGCCAGCCGCACTTTCATCAAGCGTCTTCCACGCAGATGATAGGGCAACGTCGGTTTCCGCTTCAAGGTTTGCGCGAAGTTTTCCATGAGTGCCGACACTGTATCGGCCATACGTTTTTGTCGCAGAGTTTTGGCTCTAAAGCAGCACAGCCCAAACCATCACCAGATACGTCAAATGATGCGCCGTTTGATCCACACCAAAAGCGCGCCAATACCCGGCCTCGTCCGGTCCGTGACCGGTGTGATCAGACCACAATCCCTTGACCCAATCGATATGAAAATGCACCGCCCATTCGATCACACTGACCGCCAAGGCCAGCCTGACAGGCACCCCCACCAACACCATCGCGACCAAAGATCCGACCCCATGCAGACCTGCATGCTGCAATCGACCTACGTGCAAATACACCCCTCGATCACGCAGCATGCGCGGTGTTTGCAGATAAAAATCCGCGAACATATGCTTGATCTGCAACAGAAAAAGCAGAACGAGGGTTAAAAGCACAGGGTCAGTCAAGGATCGTCCTTTGGCTAGCGGATCAAAGGCATCCTAGGATGGCAATGCGTTCGGGGCAATCCATGTGCGGGTTAAAGTGAACGGCACTTCACAAGGCATTGATTTACTCCGAGCGCCACGGTTAGATTGTGTGCGGGCGCGCCGCCCGTTGCCAGTTTCGGGACATAAGCCATCGAACCCTCCCTTTTTGCCTTTATCTGGAAATATTCAAAGCGGGATCAGCTGATCCTTTTGGTGGTCACCCTTACGCTGTTTCCGCTGCTTTATTTGACGCTGGAATTGCCCAAACGGATCATCAATGACGCGATCGGTGCAGGCGGTTCGACAATCACAGCCTTTGGCATGCAGTTTACTCAGATCAACTATCTTATGATCCTGTGCGGCGCCTTTTTGCTGGCTGTTATGTTCCATGGCCTGATGAAAATGCGCATCAACACGATGAAAGGCGTTCTGGCCGAACGTCTCTTGCGCCGCTTCCGCTACACCTTGATCGCGCGTATTTTGCGTTTTCCCCAGCCTTATTTCGAACGCACCAGCCAAGGCGAGTTGGTCAGCATGGTTACGGCCGAAAGCGAACCCATGGGGGGGCTGATGGGCGACGCCGTCGCGCAGCCTGTGTTGCAGGCCGGGCAGATGCTAACCATCCTTGGGTTCTTGTTTTTGCAATCCTTTGCTTTTGGCTTGGCCGCTATTGCGCTGATCCCGGTTCAGGCATGGTTAATCCCAAAGCTGCAAAAGCAGATCAACCTGCTGAACAAAGCCCGTGTGGTTCAGGTGCGCGCGCTTGCGGCCGAAATTGGCGAAGGCGCGGTAGGCGCATCGACCTTACGGGTCAACGGGGGTTGGCGGTATCGGATGGCGATGATCGGGGACCGTTTGGGCCGGCTGTTCGACATCCGTTTCCAGATCTACCAAAAGAAATTTTTTATGAAGTTTCTCAACAACTTCATCACACAGCTGACGCCTTTTTTCTTCTTTTCCATCGGCGGTTACCTGGTCATCCAAGGGCAAGTCACCATCGGCGCATTGGTCGCCGCATTGGCCGCTTACAAGGATTTGTCGAGCCCGTGGAAAGAGCTGTTGGCCTACTACAACCAATCTGCCGACATGTCGTTGCGCTGGGAAACGATCACGGAACGTTTCGCGCCCGACAACATGATCGCGGACGATTTGTTTTACGGCCCGGCCCCTGATGCCCCCCGCCTGAATGGCGATATCGTCCTAGATCAGGTCACCGTGCGCGACGGCGACGGCAACCCTGTGATCGAAGACATCAGCGTCACTTTGCCCGCCGGTTCTGTCGTGGGCATCAGCGCCGACAATGACGAAGACCGCCGCGCACTGGCCGAAGTCCTAACTCGCGAAACCCTACCCACCAGCGGTTCCGTCACCCTATCGGGCCACGACATCAAAACCCTGCATCAAGCCAGCATCGCCAAGCGCATCGGCCACGCCAATTCACGCCCCGTTCTGTTCAAGGGCAGCTATGGGCAGAACGTTATGATGCCGGTGCGCTTTTCCCCAATAGGCGAAGGCGAAGAAAACAGTTTTGCCCGCGAAGCGATCAGAGCAGGCAACAGCGCCGATATGCTCAAGGCCAAGTGGCTGGACCCAACATTGGCGGGTGTCGAAGACCGTAAATCGCTGCTGGCGTGGTGGTACACGCTTATTGACGGCACTGGCAGCGGTGATGTGTTGACGCGGCGCACCCTTGATCAAGCCTATAACGCGGACAAGCACCAAGAGCTGACCAAAGCACTGATCGCCCTGCGCCCAAAAGTGAACGCCGCCATCAAAGACGCCGGGTTGGCGCAATTTGTGCATCCTTTCGATGCCAACACCTATAACCCAGCCCTGCCGATTGCAGAAAACCTGCTGTATGCCACCCCGCGCGAAAAGATCACGCCACAGATCATCGCAGCCAAACTGGATTTCCTGCGCCAACTGCATGCATTGGATTTGGCAGATAATCTGGAATTGCTTGCCCGCAATATCATCGAAATGCTGCGCCAGATTTTTGGCGCAAATGGTACCGATCACCCGTTGTTTCGCAAAGTCGGCCTTGAGGTCGACGTTTATGACGCCGCCCTTGATCTAGTGAACCGCAAACCGCCCGGATCGGACATCACCGACACGGATTTAGCCCTATTGTTGTCCGTCCCTGCCAGCGTGACGGCCGAACAGGTTGGCCCATCTTTTCCACAGGAAGTGATGGACCGTATCCTTGAAATGCGCACCCAACATGCCGACACCTTGCGTGCCCAAATGGACGACTTGTTCGTCCCCATCGAAGCCCATTCATATGTGCAGGGCCTGTCGGTTCTGGAAAACGTGTTGTTCGGCAAAGTGTCCGAAGAGGCAGGCACACGCGGAGAAGAGCTGCGCCGCGTGGTCGTGCAAGTTTTGGCCGACGAAGGCGTCAGCCCATTGGTGCTGGAACTGGTTTTTGACGTGCCGATCGCCCTTGGTGGCGCCAATCTACCCGCGCTTTTTGCTGAACCGTTGTCGATCAGCCGTGCCACCATCAAACGCCCCGATCTATTGATCCTTGATCGCGCGATGGCCAGTTACGACACCGACACCCGCGAAGCCTTGATTGCCAATCTGCGCAAACTGCTGCCCGACGCGACGCTGGTCTTTTTGAATGACGGGTTCGAAGACGAAGGCGTGTTCGATTTGCACATCGAAGTCCAACAGGGCCACTTGGTCGGGGCTGAAACGCAGCAAACCGGGGCTGACTCTGAGGTCGGGGCTGACCTTGCACGTAAGTTGGACGCACTTAGCCGCGCGCCTTTGTTTGCGGGCCTCAAACGCAAACAGTTGCGCCTGCTAGCCTTTGGCGCGCGCTGGTATAGCGCACAGCCCGGCGAATATGTGTTCCGCAAGCGCGACGACCCGTCAGATGGCGCCTATATGGTCATCGACGGCGAAGCGGATTTGCTGCTGCCCCGCCCCGGTGTCGAGGACAAGCTGATTGCCACAGTCGGCGCAGGCGCGTTGGTGGGCGAATTGGGCCTGATCCGGCGCGAACCGCGCGCACTGGACATGCGCGCACGGTCTGACTTGACCTGCCTGCGCATCAGCGAAGAAGACTTCATAGCCGTGGTCGAAAATGACGCCGCCACGGCCTATCGGCTTTTGCAAGTGGTGGCGGGTTACATCAAAACCTAGCTACAGGCAAAATACCGCGATTTATCCACTATATGTAGTTATTCGCTGGAACATTTTGGCAGATTTTGGCATTGTCTGCCGAAAGCTGCGGAACACACGCAGTGGGGTGCTGCTAGATGTTTCTTGGAATTGGTCGTGGAGTGATATCGCTGCTGCTTGTGACAGGCGGCGTCACGCAGGCTTTGGCCTTTGATGTTGCTGTGAATGCCCCGGATGCGGTGGCGGATCAATTGCGCGGCGCAAGCTTGACGGCCGGGTTGCTGAACACGAATGATGACGAAACCGACCCGCCTCAATCCATTGATATCCTTGGGGCGGCGCAGGCGGATTACAGCACCCTGATCGGGGTGCTTTACAATCAAGGATACTTTGCCCCTGAAATCAACATTCTTGTGGATGGCCGCGAGGCGGCTTCGATCCCGCCTATTGACGCCCCTGCTGTCATTTCAAACGTCGTCATAAATGTGAAACCCGGCGCGGTCTTTACCTTTGGCACGGTTTCAATCACGCCGCAGGCCCCCGATGTTGAGCCAACGGAAGGGTTGAATTCAGGCCAAGTCGCAAGCGTCACCGCCTTACGCGCAGGCACCTCTGCGCAGATCGAAGGTTGGCGACACGTCGGACACGCCAAGGCCAGCGTTGCCAGCCAGCAAATCACTGCAAACAACCCTGAAAAAACGCTCAGCGCGTCTGTCACGATCGATCCCGGCCCCAAATTGCAGTTTGGTAAAATCACGATCGAAGGCGGCAGCACGGTGCGCGAAAAACGCATCCGAGAAATCATGGGCTGGCCCGAAGGCGATGTCTTTGACCCCGACGTCATCACCAAGGTTGAAACCCGCCTGCGTCGCACCGGCACGTTCGCCGCCGCCTCCCTAAGCGAGGCTGAAACCGCCAATCCCGACGGCACTTTGGATGCCATTGCCACCATCACCGACCAACTGCCGCGGCGCTATAGCTTTGGGGCTGAATTCAGCACGCTGGATGGGTTAAGCCTTAGTGCACTTTGGCTGCACCGCAATATTTTTGGCGGGGCCGAACGGTTACAGATTGATGGCGAAATCGAAGGCCTAAGTGGCGGCGACACCGATGGCGTCGATTTCCGTCTGACCGGCATTCTGAGCCGTCCAGCCACGTTTCGCACCGACCTCGAGGCGTTCTTGCTGGGCGAAATCGAACAACGTGACGATCCAAATTTGTTTTCCCGCACCATCCGGCTGGAACTGGGAGCCAATTATTTCGCCTCAGAGGATCGCGAATACAACTACGGGATCGGCCTGCGGCGCTCGACAACCCGCGACGATCTGGGCGATCGGGATTACACGATTTTAACGTTCCCTGTGACCGCAACCTTTGATCGACGCGACAACAAATTGGATGCGACTGCGGGCTATTACGCGCAGGCCAGCGTGACGCCATTTGTCAATCTTAGCGGCACGGACAACGGGGTGGTGACAAAGCTTGACCTGCGCACGTACCGTCAGATTGGCAGTCGCGTCACCCTAGCTTTGCGCGGTCAACTTGGGTCCGTCGCCGGGCCAAGCCTGACCAATGCGCCCGCTGATTTACTATTCTTTTCAGGTGGTTCGGGTTCTGTACGTGGTCAGGAATACCAATCCCTTGGCGTCGAATTCAGCCCCGGCGTCACCATCGGCGGGCGGTCCTTTGTCGGGCTACAAAGCGAAGTTCGCGTCAAGACCAGCAACAAGAACCTATCCATCGTCGGCTTTTACGATGTGGGCTATATCGGCCCCGAAGCCTTCTATGACAGCTCTGGCGAATGGCACACAGGATATGGCGCAGGCGTGCGCTATGATACGCCCATCGGCCCGATCCGATTTGATGCGGCCCTGCCCGGTTCAGGGTCGGACACCAGTTCAGGACTAGAGATTTACATCGGCATAGGACAGGCTTTTTGATGCGTTACATTCTTGCCCTCGCCCTATGCTTGATGCTTCCGTTCGCAGCCCATGCGCAAGACGACAACGAAGATCGCGGTGTCATCGCAGGGCTGCTGGAAAACGCCTTGGGCGGGGATGGGCGCACTGTGCGCATCAATGGCTTTTCAGGGGCCCTATCAAGCACGGCGCGCATTACCCAGATCACCATTGCCGACAGCGAAGGCATTTGGCTGACGCTTGACGATGTGGCGCTGACGTGGAACCGCAGCGCCTTGCTGCGCGGCGCAATCGACGTTGAATTGCTGCGCGCCGCCCGGGTCGACCTGCCCCGCCTGCCCATCACAGAACCGGGTATCGACGTGCCCGACGCCGAGGCCACGCCCTTTTCCTTGCCTGATCTGCCTGCGTCCCTACAACTTGGCGCATTGTCCATTGATGTGGTGGCTTTGGGCGCGCCGATTTTGGGCGAAGCGGTCGAGATGTCGCTGACAGGCGCTGCAACGCTGGCCGACGGCGCAGGCGACGCCAATCTGGTGGCAAAGCGCATTGATGGAACGCGCGCTCGTTTCACAGTCAATGCAAGCTATGCCAACGACACCCGCGCATTGTCGCTTGATTTGGACGTGTCCGAAGATGAAAACGGCCTGCTCTCTGGTTTGATAGATGTGCCCGGTCGCCCAAGCCTTGACCTAAAAGTCCTAGGCGAGGGGCTGCTGAGTGATTTCGCAGCTACCCTTGATTTACGTACAGATGATGCGCCCCGTTTGTCCGGTACGCTGGCCCTGCAATCCGAAGAAGACGGCCCATTGGCCTTTGACGCCGATTTGGCCGGCGATGTCACCGCGTTGTTTTTGCCGCAATACGCCGCGTTCTTTGGCCCCGATGTCCGCTTGAACGCCCAAGGCAGCCAAGACGAAAATGGCGCGTTGACCCTTAAGCAATTTGCGCTGGACACACGCGCGCTGCGCCTGAATGGGCAAGCCGCCCTAAACCGCGATGGCTGGCCGACCTTGTTGGACATTCAGGGGCAGATTTCTGACCCCGATGGCGACCCGGTTCTTTTACCGGCCGGGGGCGACGAAACTCGCATCGATCAGGCCGATCTAGTTGTCAGCTATGACGCCGATCAAGGCGAAGCGCTGATGGCATCGGTTGCGATTTTGGGGCTGGACCAAACCGACGTACAAGTCCGCAGCATGACCTTCGGCGTGGATGGCACCTTGATGGGCGAGGTCAATAGCATCGGCGAATTGGCGGCACGCGTCGATCTGAATGCCTCGGGCCTTGATTTCACCGATCCGGCCATCGCCCGCGCCGTCGGGTCGGTGATCAGCGGTGGTTTGAACGTGACCTACGGCGATGACGCGCCCTTGCAGCTTGAAAACCTGTCCCTGACAGGAACGGCAGGCACGCTAGTTGGCAATGTTGAGGTCCAAAGCCTGTCCGAAGATTTTGCATCCACATTTGATGTGAACATCGACACGCCCGATCTGTCGGCCTTTGCCGATCTGGCAGGTTTGGGTTTGACAGGTGCGGGCGATATCGTGGCCAGCGGCAGTGCCGCCCTTGGAGGTTTTTTTGAGCTGTCATTGTCAGGCACCACGCAGGATTTGGCCATTGGCATCCCACAAGCCGATGCTGTGTTGGCAGGCGAAACGGCGGTCAATCTGGCCGCACGCCGTGATGAAACCGGCACATTCGTCGACCGTTTAACCCTGAACAATCCGGCCCTTGCTGCCGACATAGCTGCGCAGTTGCAAACCGGTGCGTCCCAAGCGCGTTTTGACCTTGCCCTTGATGATGCAAGTCGGGTTGTGGACACGCTGACGGGCCCCTTGACCCTGAACGGCACCGCGCAACAGGTTGGCGAAATCTGGGACGTGGCGGCGCACGCGGCTGGGCCACTGGATGCCACGGCGGACTTTACGGCCAACATCGACGGCGACAAAATCGACATTGATCTGAACGCGGATGTGCCCGACCTGAACCCCATCGTGCCACAAGTCACGGGCGGCGCGCAGTTCACCGCGCAAGCAGCGCAAAGGGATGGCGCGTGGACCTTTGACAGCGATATCCAAGGTCCGTTTTCCAGCACCGTCACCGCCTCTGGGCGCTTTGCGGATGCGGCGTTGAATGCGCAATACACGGCGATTTTGCCCTCGCTTGATCCGATCGTCAAAGGCATTCCCGGCGCTCTCACGTTAAACGGCGATGTCGCGCAGTTGCCCAATGGTTGGCAATTTGCCACCACCCTATCCGGCCCTTACGCAGCGCAGGTGAATGCAGACGGGCGCCTGATCAACGGTGTTTTGGCGGCAAACTATGCCGCGCGTCTGCCTGATGTGTCCAGCGTTGTTCCCGGCATAGCGGGCGCTGCAACGGTTGGTGGCAGAGTGCAACAAGTGCCGAACGGTTGGGAATTCACCACTGCGGCCTCTGGCCCTTATAACGCTGATATCACGGCGGATGGGCGGTATATCGATGGCACGCTAAGCGCTGATTATGCGGCCAACCTGCCTGACGTGTCAGCCCTTGCGCCCGGTATTAATGGTGCCGCCTCACTGACTGGCAATGTGCAACAAGAAGGCGATGGCTGGCGCTTTGCCAACGACATCAATGGCCCCTATTCCAGCACAGCGACCGTGTCCGGCACCTATTTGGCATCACGCCTTGCCACTGCATTCCAACTCGCGGTTCCAAACGTGGCCCCACTGGCCCCCGGCGTGTCCGGGCCTTTGGCGATTAACGGCACATTGGCGCAAATCGACCAAGGCTGGCAGGTGGCAACCGATCTGAACGGCCCCTATTCCAGTACAGGCACCATCAACGGCACCTTCGGAGACATCGGTAACACAGCCAACTATGCCCTACGCATGCCCAATATCGGCGCGCTTGTGCCGCGCCTGTCAGGGGTAGCCACCGTAAACGGCACAGCCACACAAGTGGCACGCGGATTTGACGTTGATGCAAACCTGAATGGCCCCTCGGGCACCACGGCGCAGGTCCAAGGGTTGGTTGGCACTTCGGGCCGTCTGGAACTCGATGCAACGGGACAGGCGCAACTTGGCCTGATCAACCCATTCATCTCGCCGCGCAGCATCGCGGGCCTTGCGGGTTTTGATCTGACGATAGATGGCCCCGCTGCCCTGTCTTCTGTCCGGGGGCGCATCTCAACCCAAGGCACCCGCGTCGTCACGCCGAACTTGCCCATAACCCTTGGTGGTCTTAGCGGTGCAGTTGATCTGAATGGTGAACGCGCAACGCTCGACTTTAGTGGCCAATTCACCGACGGCGGCGCAGTGCAGGTAAGCGGCCCTCTGACGCTTGCAGGAAATTTCCCGGCGCAACTAGCCATTGCGCTCGACAATGTGGTCGTCAGTGACAAGGTGCTTTACACTAGTCTGCTGAACGGCGGCGTGACCCTGAACGGCCCCCTGACGGGCGGCGCGCGCATTGCCGGCACAATCAACGTTGGCGAAACCAATGTGCAGGTGCCAAACAGCACCGTTTCAACCCTTGGAACGATCCCTGACATCACCCACATCGGCGAAACCCGCCCGCAAATGAGCACACGACGGCGTGCCGGGCTGATCAAAGAAGCCGCCGCAGAAAGCAGTGGCACAAGCACGCCCTTCCCGCTTGATGTCACCATCAACGCCCCCGCGCGCATTTTTATACGCGGGCGCGGCTTGGACGCCGAATTGGGCGGCACTTTGCGAATTACCGGCAGCACGGCGGATACCATTTCGACCGGACAAATAGACCTGATCCGTGGGCGCTTAAACATCTTAACCAAGCGCTTTGACCTGACCGAAGGCCGCGTACAACTGCAAGGACGTTTTGAACCCATCGTCCGGTTCGTCGCCGCCACAACAACCACGATCGGCACGGCTGAAATCGTCGTCGACGGACCAGTGGCTGATCCGACAGTGTCGTTTGAATCCTCGCCCGAAGCGCCGCAGGATCAAGTGCTGGCGCAGATCTTTTTTGGGCGCGACATTTCGCAATTATCCGCCTTTCAGGCTCTGCAACTGGCGAACGCTGTCGCCCAATTGGCCGGACGCGGAGGCGAAGGCTTGGTGTCGCAACTGCGCGGATCATTCGGCCTAGACGATCTAGATGTCACCACCAGCGATGACGGCAGCGCAGCCCTACGCGCAGGTAAATACCTATCCGACAATGTCTATACAGATGTGACTGTGGGGGCTGAAAATGGCGCAGAAGTGTCCTTGAACATTGACCTCACGCCTAACGTCACCGTGCGCGGTTCGGTTTCGGCGGACAGCAACACAGGCGTCGGTATCTTTATCGAAAAAGATTACTAACAGCCGCCCCGTTTGGAACTTTGACAGCAAAGGGGCAACGGCGTAGATTGTGCGTCGTATCCAAGGGGACACACCACCAAAGGTACGCCATGACCACCCCAGACATGAGCCAAAGCGAAACCGCCTATGCCAAACGGCGAGACGCCATTCACACTGGCGCTTACGCGCCCTGCGCGCGGTTGTGCGAAACCGATGTGGCTGAAACGCTAAACTTGTCCAGCCCCCCTGTACGTGAGGCCCTGCACCGCCTAGAGGCCGACCACATAGCAATTCTCAGCGACCAGCACACCGCCATTCTAGACGCCATCGAGGCCGCAGCCCCCGCAGCTGCGGACCAAGCCGCCGAAACCCATTTGCAAACATCACTGATCCACCGCCTTAAGGTGCTTGGCCAATGATGCGCATCGCGCTGACTTTTGGGATTGCGGCCTTTGGTGTGGCGCTGTTTCACCTTACCGGCTTGCCCTTACCTTGGCTGCTTGGGCCCATCACCGCCTGCCTGATTGCCGCACTTGCGGGCGTAAAGATGAAAGGCATCAAGCCGCTGAACGAAGGCATGCGCACCATTCTGGGCGTCGCTGTTGGGGCAACCTTTACGCCTGTCTTGCTTGGGTCAATGGCGGGCATGTGGCCCACGCTTTTGCTGATCCCGCTGATGGTTTTAAGCATTGGCTTGATCGGCGTCCCTTATTTCATGCGCATCTGGAGGTATGATTTTGCCACCAGTTATTATTCTACCATGCCCGGCGGTTTGCAGGACATGCTGGTCTTCGGAGAAGAAGCAGGCGGCAATCCCCGCACGCTGTCGCTGATCCATGCGACGCGCGTGATGGTAATCGTGGTGGCCTTACCCTTTATCTTGCAAGGGTTTTGGGATGCGGATCTATCCAAGCCCCCCGGCGCGCCTGCACGGGATGTGCCTGTTACGCAACTGCTGTTGATGGTCGGTTGCGCGCTTGTCGGATGGCAAGGCGCAAAACGGATTGGCATGTTTGGCGCGTCGATCCTTGGGCCACTTATCATGGCGGCTTTGTTTGCCGTTTTGGGCCTGTTGCAACACCGCGCCCCCGCCGAGGCGATTTGGGCGGCGCAGTTCTTTATTGGGATGACAGTAGGCGTAAAATATTCGGGCATCACCATGACAGAGGTGCGCCGCGATATCGCAGCGGGCCTTGGGTTTTGCGTCATTCTAATCGTCCTGACGCTGATCTTTGTCGAGGCCGTCTATGGCTTTGGCCTTGCGCCCGGTATGGACGCGCTGTTGGCCTTTGCGCCGGGTGGTCAGGCCGAATTGACCGTGCTTGCGTTGATCGTGGGGGCTGATGTGGCCTTTGTCATTGCCCACCACGTGTTGCGCATCTTTGTGGTGATCCTTGGCGCGCCGCTGTTTGCGCGGTTGTTTAGGTGACGTCGAAGTTGGGCATACGAATGGGCAACGCACGCGCATAGATCCAACACCCTAATCGAGTGCACGGCCGGACGTTTGAATCGCCGTGGTTTTTGCTTTTGATCCTCAGCCTTTGCGCGCGCGCAGTTCGACCATGTTAGCCCCGTGAACAGCACTAACGCCGCCAAACAATGCGCTCAGATCCAGCGTGCTTTCGACCTCGATCTTGTCAAAGTTGGCCGTGAGCCACTTGTCAGCATGCGCGCGGCCTAGATCGCGCAAATGCACCAAAAACGCCCATTCTGAATTCATTTTAGACGACGCATCCAGTTCCAACATGTCTTCGCAGCCGTCGATCATGTGCATGTTCATTACACGATATTCTTCTTCGTTCAGTGCGCCATCATCGATCAGGCGGTGGATCAGGTCAATCGTGCGCAAATCACGCAGAAGCGAGCCGTTAAAAGTGATCTCGTTCAACCGGTTCTGAATATCACGCGCAGTTTTCGGTGTACCCGGGCGCATCAGCGGGTTGATCTGAACAATCATAATATCCGCTGATGTCGAGTGATCGATAAAGGGAAACAACACCGGGTTGCCCATGTAACCGCCGTCCCAATAAGGCACGCCGTCGATTTCAACCGCTTTGAACATGTTGGGCAAACAGGCGGACGCCATAACCACATCCAATGACACCTCTTCTCGGTGAAAGACGCGTGCCCGGCCCGTTTCAACATTGGTGGCAGAAATATACAGGCCCATATCCGGGCAATTCGCGACCTTGTCGAAATCGACAAATTCATCCACCAGATCA
>NZ_JBDVGB010000053.1:0-71638 GCF_039940735.1 Tateyamaria sp. | reverse complement strand
GTGTCGCCCATCGAATGTGTCGGTGACTATGCGACGTTCATCAGCCGCGTCCGTCAGGACTCGACGATTGATAACGGCCTGAACTTCTGGTGCGTGTCCGACAACCTGCGCAAAGGTGCGGCCCTAAACGCCGTGCAAATCGCGGAACTACTGGGCAACCGCGTGCTGAAAAAAGGCTAACGACGGCGGGGCGGAGGACACCTCCGCCTTACCATACCGGCCCATGTAAGGCGGGAGTGTCCCCCGCCCCGCCGTGTCAGAACAATCATTCCCCTTTTCAATTGCCGCACGCCGATGCACCCTGACGACATATCCGTCGAAAGGTTGTTCCATGCGTTTTGTTCTTGTCTGTCTTGCTCTCGCACCCCTACCCACATTCGCGGATGTGATCACGCTGGATGCGCCGCCCATGGCAGTCACCGCCTATGCAAGCGGCGCAATCATCACCCGAACAGTCAGCTTTGACATCCCCGAAGGCCGGCATGACCTGCGTGTTGCAGACATGGACCCCAACCTTGATGCGGCACTGATCGACATCAGCTTGGGCGGTGCAACCCTGTCCACACATGGATGGGATCGCGACGGCAACGGCCCCTACCGTGCGCCGCGCACGCCAGAATGGCTGGCCGCCAAAGCCACCCTTGATCAAGCCGCCGAAGCCCTCGCGCAACGCGACGACGCCATCGCGCTCGCACTGGCCAAGGGACAGGCCGCCCAAGATCAAATCGGGTTTCTGAATGGCATCACCCTGCCGGATGACACAGCCACAGACGTCGATACCCTGCGCGCCATTGGCCAGTTGATCGCCAGCGATGGCACCGCAGCCCGCGCCACCATACGCGCTGCCGAAGCCGAGGTGCGCGCCTTGCAACTGGGGCGCGATGATCTTGCCTTTGACGTGCAAAACGCCGCTGCCGCGTTGCAACTGGTCACACCGCCTAACACAAACCCGGCCACGCTGACTTTGAATGTGACTGCCGCGCAAGCCGGCCCAGCCACGCTAACCCTGCGCTATCCCAGCGACAGGGTGGAATGGGCACCAAGCTACACGCTGTTTCTGGATGGGGACGGTGCCCTGCGCGTCGAACGCGGCGCGGTCATTGCGCAGTATTCAAACGAAGACTGGGTAGATGTCGACATGAAGTTGTCCACTCTGTCCCCTTTTACTGGATCCGAACCCGGTCAGCTTTGGCCACTGCTGCGCAAAATTGAAGACCCCTCAGAACGGGTCCAGCGCTTTAGCTCGCGCAGCGACTTGGGGGTTTCACAGCTAGCACAGGACTCCAGAGCCGAACCCATAATTGTCGAAGAGGCCGCCTCGATTGCCACCTCGGACCTGTCCGGTATCGGCGTGTCTTACGTTCTTCCGGGCAAAGTAACGGTGCGCACAAACCAAGACCTCGTGCGCATCGCGCTCGATACCATAGACTTTGACGCGACCTTGTCCGCCCGCGCCATCCCGGCCCGCGACGAAACTGCGTTCCGCCTTGTGGAGTTCGAAAACACCTCGCCCGAAATCCTACTACCCGGGCAGGCCGTGCTTTATGTCGACGATCAATTGGTCGGTGAAACCACCCTAGAAACCCTGCCCCCCAACGCCGAGGCCGACATCTTCTTTGGCCCCATCGAAGGATTGCGCCTGAAGCGCACCGTTTTGGATCGCAACGAGGGTGATCGCGGCATCATCACCCGCTCGAACGAAGAAACCGAAGCCGTGCGTATCGAAATCGAGAACCTTACAGGCCGTGCATGGGATGTATCAGTGCGCGACGCCGTGCCGTTTTCTGAACAAGAAGACCTAGAAATCGAATGGCAGGCCTCGCCCTCGCCCGAAGTCACCGCTGTGGATGACAAACGTGGCATTCTTGAATGGCGATTTGATATGACCCCAGGGCAAAAACAGACGATTTCATTGGAAACCACGTTGGAATGGCCCGAAGGCATGGTGCTGCGGTAAGGATTTCAGACCAATTCTGCTTGCCAAACAGTGAATGGGAACGCTGGCCTTCGGACTTGTTTGCCCCGAATGAGGTTCGGGTACAGTTTTACCTAAGTGTTAACAACACGTAAGTTATTGACTTAAAATTATAAAATATGGATTTTTCAAATGTACGAACAATGCAGTCATTCATGGCAATAAATTAGTAATTCTTACCGCGCATAATACTTTAACAGCCGATCGGGGGATCGGTAGGTTACGACCAGCCGGGGGGCTGGAAAATCCAAAAGGGGTGTGTGGGATGTGGAAATGGATGATGAACTTGGTTGCCGGTGGGGTTAGTGAAACGGTCGAACAAGGCACTGTAAAAACGCCTCAGCTATCGCGTGAGGAATTGTCGGAATTGTTTTCTGACATCTTGCCAAGGCCGGTTTTGCACCAACAGACCACGGCAATACATAGGCGAACACACCACTTTGAGGTCGGCAGCCATCCGGGACGGCTTGCCCATCACTTGCAGCAAGGTGAACGAAATCAGCGGCAAAATGGCCGACAGAACAAGCCCTGCGACCAGCGACAGCGCCAACGTTACGTCGACTCCATGATCAGCAATGCTGATCCCGCCTTTGAAGCCAATGGCAAACAGCAGATAGATCGACATGCCTTTGGCCACAACCTTGGGGACATTCGAATCGTGCCAGCGCCGTTGCCATACCCAGCCCACAACCAAGGATGATCGGCGACAGCAGATTCGTCACAGCAAGGTTCAAGATTTGAACCATGCGGGTACCTTTACATTGACCAGACGGTCGCGCGTTGGCTGTGCCCAGGGTCCAAAGTCACACCGGTTGGAATTCGTCCATCCCATTCACGAATTGGCTCATCGTGCCTTCGGCAATGTCTGTCCACAGCCCATGGATCGATAGGGTTCCGTCATTCACACGTTGCTCGACAAAGGGAAACGTCATCAGGTTCTCTAATGAGGCAACGACCCCCAACTGTTCTAGACGGCGCGTCTTTTCTGTTTCGTCCTCAATGTCAGCCACCTGTTCGTATTTCGGGCGAAGGATGTCCATCCAGCGGCCTACGAAACTGGTTTCCTCTTCCAATTCGGGGGCGCGGCCTTCGCACATGTCCACGCAGCCCTGCACGCCGCCGCAGCGCGAATGGCCCAGAACAACCACATGAGCCACTTCCAAAACCGTCACCGCATATTCAACGGCCGCCGATGTCCCGTGGTGATCGCCACCCGGAGCGAAAGGCGGCACCAGGTTGGCAATGTTACGATGGATAAAAAATTCCCCCTGATCGGCGCCAAAAATCGACGTAACGTGTACTCGACTGTCGCAACACGAAATGACCATCGTGCGGGGCCTTTGCCCTTCGTTGGCAAGGCGACGATACCAAGCGCTGTTCTCGGCATAGGTAGTGGCTTTCCACCCCTGATACCGCTGCAAAAGGAATGTTGGGAGTGGTTTAACACTGTGCATATTTTTGCTCGATCGCCCTGAAGCCTCTGTTCAGAGTTAAGATTATCCGCAATTCACGGAAAATTCGAGCGAAAAGACCACATAGAGATAACGTTTTAGGAACGGTGTTTATGGCACACAGGCCAAGACCGTGGGGGTCCACCGAAATTGGTGAAAAAGGTGAGTAAAGTGACAAATATTAAAAAAATTCGACCGTCGGAAACCGTAAACGTCAATCGGGACCGTCTTAGCGCCCTGTATTCCGAGATGGATCCGGTCGCCGCAGAGGATATGGTTTGCCGCGCCATGGAAGAATTGGCGTTGCGCATGTCACACTGCGATCGCTTGTATCGGGCCGATAAGTTGGACGAGCTTCACAAGTCTAGCAAATCGATGATCGCTATTGCCGATCAAATCGGTATGGAAGGGATGGCGCGCGTGGCAAGTGATGTGTCTGAATGCGCAGCTGCAGGCGACCGTACTGCATTGGCGGCGACCCTTAGCAGATTGCTCCGCACCGGAGAGGGATCGCTTAGCGCAATCTGGGATTTACAAGATATCACGATCTGAGGGCACACCCTTGCAGTGACGCCCACAAAGGATAGGGTCGCGGGCATCAAATAACAAAGGTGCCCATAATGACGCTTGCTTTCGCCGCGCCAACTTCCGACGCAATACCCCTGTTTCTTCTGGCAGAGGATGCCGTTCAAACATGGCTTGATGGCCAAAACGACGCAGTGCGTGCATGGGCCAAAGCCCACGGGTTCAATGGCGCTGTCGGGCAGGCACTGACCTTTCCCGGCGAAAACGGCGTAGCCATGGCCGCAGTTGGGTACGGCACCCCCGAAACCCGTGCGCGCGGGCGTTTTCATTTGGCGGCCGGTGCCGTGCGGTTGCCCGCTGGTGTTTACACATTGCACAGCACGCTCGACCCTCAAATGATCGAAGTCGAAGCGCTGGGTTGGTTGTTGGCCAGCTATCGATTTGATCGTTACAAAACCCAATCGCCCATGGCCGCACAGCTTGTCGCACCCGAAGGGATCGATGCAAAACGCGTCAGCGCTATTGCAAATGGCGAAGCCCTCAGCCGCACGCTCATCAATACGCCCGCTTCCGACATGGGTCCCCCGGACCTTGAAAATGAGGCGCGCCAACTGGCCGATCAATTTGGCGCACAGATTTCTGTTATTACAGGCGAAGATCTGCTTGGTGCGAACTTCCCGATGATCCATACGGTCGGGCGCGCAGCAGATCGCGCACCCCGGTTGATCGACATGACATGGGGCGCGTCCGGCCCAACCCTGACCCTTGTGGGCAAAGGTGTCTGTTTTGACACGGGTGGCTTGAACCTAAAGCCAGGCAGTTCTATGGGCCTGATGAAAAAAGACATGGGTGGATCAGCAGCCGTACTGGGGTTGGCCCAAATGATCATGGCAACCGGCATGCCCTTGCGCCTGCGCGTGTTAATCCCCGCCGTGGAAAACAGCGTTTCAAGTAACGCGTTCCGCCCGCAGGATATCTTGACCTCGCGCAAGGGGCTGACGGTCGAAATCAACAACACCGACGCCGAAGGACGACTGGTGCTGGCTGACGCGCTTGCCTTGGCGGATGAAGACAAACCCGATCTGATCATCTCGATGGCAACCCTCACAGGGGCTGCGCGCGTCGCCGTCGGCCCTGACCTTGCGCCATATTTCACCGACAATGATGCGCTTGCCAAAGCGCTTGAAGACGCGGCAACCTCGCAAGCCGACCCTGTTTGGCGTTTGCCTTTTCACACCCCTTACGAAAGCATGATCGAACCCGGTATTGCCGACCTCGACAACGCGCCCAAGGGCGGCTTTGCCGGCACCATTACGGCGGCCTTGTTTTTGCGCCGTTTTGTCGAACACAGCCCCTACATGCATTTCGACATCTACGGGTGGCAACCCAGCGCCAAACCGGCCCGCGCCAAAGGGGGGGCGGGCCAAGCCACCCGCGCCCTGTTCGCGGCCCTTCCCGCGGCGCTTGGTTTATGAGCGACCCGCGGCGCGACCCGAACCCTGACTATCTGGGGGTGGACCGACCGGGGCGGATCATCTGGCCCCATGTCGATCTGTGCCGCACACCTTCTGGTGCGCGCGACCGGCAACTGCTGGCCGGGGCAGACGTTACTGTGCTGGGCGAAGACGACACCCACGCCTATGTAAAGGCTGAACAAGACAGTTATATCGGTTTTGTTCCAACGCGCAGCGTCGGTGGTCCATCGACGCCAACCCACAGCGTCAGCGTCCCCGGTGCACACGCCTACCGGCGGGCATCGATCAAAACGCCGGAGACAGCGGCATTCAGTTTTGGTGCATTGTTGACGGCACGCAGCGAAAGCACAGATTTCATCGAAACGGAATTCGGGCATATCCCAAAGGCGCAACTAACCTCGGGACCTATACCGACTTCAGATGCAATCGCCACTGCGCGCCTGTTCCTGGGCACACCATACCTTTGGGGCGGGAACACCCGAACCGGTCTTGATTGTTCGGGATTGGTGCAAATCGCACTGATCACCGCAGGGCACGCCTGCCCCGGTGACAGCGACATGCAAGAACGCGAAACCGGGGCCCACCTGCCCGCAGGCAGCGATCATGAACCCGGCGACCTGTTGTTTTGGAAAGGGCACGTCGCACTGGTCACCAGCCCCACGATGATGATCCACGCCAACGCCTTTCACATGCGTGTGGTCGAAGAACCCATCATTCCGGCATGCGTCCGCATTGCACAAAACGGTGGCGGTGACGTCACAAGCCACAAGCGGCTCTAGCTCGCACCCCAGACAATGCATGTAAATCAACAATGAGATTGGGAGTTTGAAGGGGGGAATCCCCCCTTCATCAGAAAAATTGAATCGTGCCCGCGTCAGCGGTCCTTTGGGTCACCGCACCGCCCGGATCAATTTGCGTTCAAGCACGCGCAAAACCATCTTTAGGTCATGCCCACGGCGCAACACCTGTCCGTCGATGCCGATAACCGCATACATCCCCTGTTTGCCACGCAGTTTTGGGCGTTTCTCGATCCGGTAAAGTGGATTTTCGGCTGTGCGACGAAACACTGAAAACACTGCGACCTCGCGCAGACAAGAAATTCCGTAATCGCGCCACTCGCCCGCCGCCACCATACGCCCATAAAGCGAGAGGATCACGGCAAGTTCCGTGCGGTGGAATGCGACCTGCAAGCTAGGCGTCTCGCGCGAGTTCGAGGGCGGTGGAGTGTGAAGCGTCATGGAATAACACTTGCGCGGCTACGCCAACAATTCAAGGCCAAGATGCGCACGGCGCTTGAACATGTTACCAAATACGGGCAACACTTGTGAAATCAGAAACACGAACTTAGGGGAGGCGTGTAGATGACACCACAAAAAAGGGCGCGCGCGTGCGCAGATTTGATGTGGGCAAACGACCGGGCCAGCCAAGCTTTGGGCATGCGCATCACTGCCATCGCCCCCGGCAGCGCCACCCTATCGATGCTTGTGCGTGACGACATGTTAAACGGGCATGGGATGTGTCACGGCGGTATGATCTTTACCTTGGCTGACAGCGCCTTTGCATTCGCCTGCAACACCTACAACGTGCTGACCGTGGCCCAATCCAATCAGATCACCTATCTGGCACCCGGCGTTGCCAACGACACCCTTACGGCTACAGCAACCGAAGTCGCCCGCCTTGGGCGTTCTGGCACCTATGACGTCATGGTGACCAACACCGCTGGCGACAAGATCGCGCTTTTTCGCGGCCTGTCGCGCACCATCAAAGGCCAGCATTTTGACGAGGACACCGCATGAAAGACCTAACACCGCCACGCGATACACTCGACCCGATTGAAATCGCCAGCCGAGACGAAATTGAAGCCCTTCAACTGGCTCGCATGCGCACGACCCTCGCCCATGCCTATGCCAACGTACCCCATTACACAGCCGCCTTTGACGGCGCAGGTGCACATCCCGACGACCTTAAGTCGCTGGCAGACCTGTCGAAATTCCCGTTTACCGCAAAACAAGACCTGCGCGACAACTACCCGTTTGGCATGTTTGCCGTGCCACGCGATCAAGTGGCGCGGATCCATGCATCGTCCGGCACCACGGGCCAGCCAACTGTCGTTGGCTACACCGAAAACGACTTGAAACATTGGGGCAATGTGGTCGCCCGTTCGTTGCGCGCCGCTGGTTTGTCGCGCGGCGATCTGTTGCACAACGCCTATGGTTACGGGCTGTTCACCGGCGGGCTTGGCATTCACCTTGGCGCCGACGCGTTGGGGTTGTCGACGGTGCCGATCTCGGGTGGCATGACGCCGCGCCAAGTGCGTCTTATCACCGATTTTGAACCCAAAGGCATAACCGTAACCCCGTCCTACGCGTTGTCGATCCTTGATGAATTCAACACCCAAGGCATCGATCCGCGAGACAGTTCCTTGCAAGTCGGTATCTTCGGGGCAGAACCTTGGACCAACGCCATGCGGCGCGAAATCGAAACCGCCTTTGATATGCATGCCGTCGATATTTATGGCCTCTCCGAAGTCATTGGCCCCGGTGTTTCGATGGAATGTGTCGAAACCAAAGACGGGCTGCACATCTGGGAAGATCACTTTTACCCCGAAATCATCGACCCTGAAACCGGCGCACCCGTCGCGGATGGTGAATTGGGTGAGTTGGTGTTTACATCCCTGACCAAGGAAGCATTCCCGATCATCCGCTACCGCACCCGCGACCTAACGCGACTGTTGCCGGGATCGGCACGGTCAATGCGGCGTATGGAAAAGGTCACGGGCCGTTCAGACGATATGATCATCCTGCGCGGTGTGAACGTATTCCCGACCCAGATCGAAGAGGCGATCATGGCCATCCAAGGCCTCGCCCCGCATTTCCAAATCGAGTTGACCAAACCGGACCGGATGGACCAGATGTGCGTCTTATGTGAGGCGGCCGATGCAGGTTGTGATCGCACAGCAGTCGCCAAAGCTCTTTCAGATCAGATCAAACAGACGGTTGGGATCAGCGTGCAAGTGAATGTTGGTGACGTCGGCGACGTCGCACGATCCCAAGGCAAGGCAGTTCGGATCATTGACCGTCGATAGCAGATAGTCATCACATATAGTGGCAAGGCTAACGATGCGGGGCAAAACTGCCGTTCGTGAAATTGCGATACCTATCTGTAGTTGCGGTATTTATCGTCAAGCTGACCGTTAAAGTCAGCGCCTATCCCCAATAGGCTAGTTGTCTTGTGCAGTGCTCGGGCAGGTGCATTGTTCAGGTGGGATTCCGTGTATCCCTTGAACAATTTTCACCCGAAAACTGCTTATTTGAAAGGCCAGCTCTTCTCAAAGATCGGCGTTTCCATAATCGAGGTGAACCAGTTCGTTTTGACATGCTGAACTTTGCGGGTTCTGCTGGCAAGCAGGTCATCCGCCTCAGCGGACAGACGAGAAAGAGTTTCCTGGTTAATCGTTGGAAACTCGACGCTCTTGCGGACTGATGATGTGGCAGACATTTGGCAGGCTCCATTGTGATTCTTGACTGCCACCAAATTATTTGCTCTGAAGATTTTGTTAAAAGGGAACCGCATCGGAGTATTCCCCGTACGTAACGTAATATTACAGAATCAAAGATAAATTCAGAATTTAACGTAAAGTTTACCAAAGGCAGCTTGACGGAATTTCCACCTTTTCCCCTGATTCTGACGCTGATTACCTCAACTCGGGGAACAAAAAATGCAGAAACGACCTTTGTAATGATACCGTGAATACGAGGGCCCTCGTGGTGCCTTTTCAGTCAAACCAAGAATTTGTTGTGTCTGCGCAGCGCCAAGATTCGATGCAATGGTTTAAGAAATTCGTTCGCCCTACAAACCATCAGCATAACCATAGCGGGTGTAGTTGCTATACGCCATTGAGTGCGCCAATGCATGTCCATCAAGATAAAGCGAACCAACTTTCAGTGCCCAAAGTTCTGCACCCTCACCAAGGTCGGGATTGTGGGTGTGTTCTATCTTCGGCCTCTGCCATCGCGTCCAGCATCAACCTTTTCATGCGTCTTCGTTGCTTTGCGTGCTCGGGCATGTGGTATAAATTGTGCAACTCACCCGGGTCTTGCGCCAAATCATAAAGTTCCCCATCGCGCGTGTTCCCGCAAGCGGGTGCACCGTGCCAGACGATCAGTTTCCATGTCTCATGTCGCAGCATCGTTGTCATGATCAGCGGATCTGTCGGAAAGCCCGAATACCGGTATTCGCACAGCGCCCAAGGCCGGAAATCAACATCCTTGCCCCGCATCATCGGCAATAACGATTTGCCTTGAACGCCTGTGCCAAGACCGCAACTCGACGCCTCAAGGATCGTCGCGCTTAGGTCGATCCACTGCACCGGGTTGGACACGCGTTGCCCCGCTGGAATTTCGTCGGGCCAGCATGCGATCAACGGCACGCGGCACAGGTCGTCATAAAGCTGCGGACCCTTTAGCAGTTGCTGATGATTACCCAACATCTCGCCATGATCCGACGTGAATATAACAAGCGTGTTCTCTAGCCCGCCCGCCTTTTCCAAAGCATCAAGGATGCGCCCGACTTCATAGTCGACCAACGCGATCATCGCCCAATATTGCGCCCGAATTTCTTTGATTTCCGCGCGCGTGTAGTCCTGAAAGCCGGGGGCTGTGCCGCTGTAGCTTTTTTCAGAAATTGCGCGGTGATCTTTTGGCTTTTCATCCAGTTCGCCCGGTTTGGTGATGGGGGCAGGAATAACATCCACATCAATCATGTCACGAAACTCTTGTGGCGCGCCAAACGAATGATGCGGGTCAAAAAAGTTAGCCATCAGGAAGAACGGTTCGCCGCGATCTGTGCCGATAAAATCAATCGCGCGCTCGGCGACCCAATGGGAATAATGCGCCTCGTACGGAACGTGGTCGATGGGTGTGCCAGTGCGGGTGCGGTTAGAATATTCCGTGTTCTCGTTCGCGCCGGTGTCGGGAAAGATGCTTTGATAGATATCGGGCTGTGTCTTGCGTAACCACCTGTGAAAGTCGTTTTCCAAGGCCCGGTGGTTTGGCCCATGCGCCCATTCAAACACGCGATATCCGTCGTCACGGCGCGGTTCGGTGCGCCATGTGTCACAGGGGGCCAGATGTTGTTTGCCGATCATCCCGCAATCGTACCCTGCGTCCGCCAATGTGCGTGTGAACATGTGTTGATCGTCCGGCAGCGGCACGCCATTGGCATAAAGCCCATGGTTGGATGGGTACTTCCCGGTAAACAACGACGCCCGCGAAGGGCTGCACACGGGGTTTTGCACGTAACAGTTTTCGAACAGTGCCCCCCGCGCCGCCAGCCGATCCAAATTGGGCGTCACCGCCCATGGCGCCCCTGTACAACCTAGCGAGTCGCCGCGTTGTTGGTCAGTGCAGATGAACAGGATGTTGGGCCGCGTGGTCATATTAAAAATTCGCAATGCGAGGTTCGGTGCGAT
This sequence comes from Tateyamaria sp., assembly GCF_039940735.1. Classification (GTDB taxonomy): domain Bacteria; phylum Pseudomonadota; class Alphaproteobacteria; order Rhodobacterales; family Rhodobacteraceae; genus Tateyamaria. The sequence goes on along the minus strand of NZ_JBDVGB010000053.1, from coordinate 60,742 downwards.
CCTCAAGGGCGACACGGGCGTCAATCATCTGATCCATCATCTCTTCCAGCTTGTCTTGATGGGCTGGATCATCGGCAAGGTTTTGTTCCTCGTTTGGGTCGTTACTGAGGTCAAAAAGGCTAAGGGACTGCGCCGCACCGTGGGTCATCACCAGCTTCCACCTTGCGTCGACGAAAGCCGTCTGATGCGGTTGGTCGGGACGGCGCAATCGGCTTAACGCCCATCCGCGCGGTTCATTTGCAATCAGGCATTGCCCTTGCAGGCGTTGCGGAGGGCGCAGTTTTGCCGCCTCATAAAGGGTCGGCGCGACATCCATCGTCGAAACAGCGCCTGCGACCTCTTCCGTTGGTCCACCCGGCATGCAAAAGGCCAAGGGCACGTTCACCGCGGCCTCATTCAAGGGCGGCGTTGCCGCGTTTATGCTACCGCGTCCGGCCGTCAATGCAATCACAGTTTTCTCAGGCAACGCCTTCAGGATTACGGCCAAGGCGGCATCTGCCTGCCGCAAAGCCCGCGGATCAAGTGCGTCGCGTCCGGCACTCGTTGCGCCCATGGATTGCCCAACCACAAACCCGACAACTCCAAAGAACGGTGCTGTCCCGATCCGGACACAGGCTTGCTGCGCGACCCACGTGTTAAAACTCAGTTCGTCGGGCAAGGCTGTCATGGCATCATACTGTGCCTGAGGGATGGCAGTGGCGTCCGGATTGGCCTGCTGCGGGAAAATCCGTGCATAAGCGTCAGGCGCGGTTTTCTGCAACCACATCAGATAGGCATTCTGCCGGGAACGATGCAGCGCGCCATGCGCCCAGTCGAAGTGGTCGTATTCATTGGCGCGCGCGTGTTCGGTCGTCCAATGCGACACGCCAGCCAACTGCCTGCGTCCAACAAGCCATGTGTGATAGCCGTTCTGCGTGAACACCTCTGACATTGTTTTGTCGCGTTTTGGCAAGGCAACACCATCGGTCCAAACCCCATGCGCAGCCATATCCAAACCAGTGAATAGGCTCGCGCGTGCAGGGCTGCTTTCGGGGCAAGGCGCATAGGCGTTGCTGAAGTTCAGGCTGCGATCAAACAGGGCACAAAGCGTGGGCAAGTCAGCGGCATGCAATCGCACGTCATGGGCGCTTAGACTATCGAACACGACCATCAGAACGTTGGGGCGCGTGACCGTATTCATATTGCCCCCCGTTGCACGTAGTTAAGTCATCCGCAGACCGGCTTCATCGAACCTGTGCAAGTTTTCCATATCGGCACTTAGGTATATGGTGTCACCTGCTGCCAGCCTGACCTTGCCCGGTGCACGGACGGTCATAACATCGTCGACGCCTTCGACAGTGACGCGAATGAACGTATCACTGCCCAAATGTTCGGAAATTCCAACGGTGCCTTTCCAATCCCCCCCATCCGTTGCAATCGTCAGATGCTCGGGTCGGATACCGATTGATGTGGCACCTTTTTTCTGGGCCAACGAACCAGCAATAATGTTCATTTTCGGCGATCCGATGAATTCTGCAACAAAGCGGTTACGGGGTGCATCATAGAGATCAAGCGGACTGCCAACTTGTTCGATAACTCCGGCGTTGAGCACCACAATTTTGTCGGCCATGGTCATCGCTTCAACTTGATCGTGGGTGACATAAATCATCGTCGTCGCAAGACGCTTGTGCAGTTCGCTGATCTCAAGCCGCATGCCAACACGCAAGGCCGCGTCCAGATTTGACAACGGCTCATCAAACAAAAACGCAGAGGGTTCGCGCACAATGGCGCGCCCAATCGCGACCCGTTGGCGTTGACCACCAGACAGTTGCTTGGGCCTGCGATCCAGATAGTCCGTAAGGTTTAACGCGGCCGCAGCATTATCGATACGCCGGGCTTGTTCGTCGCGCGACAACCCCGCCATTTGCAGCGGAAAGGCGATGTTTTGGGCCACCGTCAAATGCGGATAAAGCGCATAGGATTGAAACACCATCGCCAGTCCCCGTTTGCCCGGAGACTGATCTGTGGCATCCACGCCGTCGATCTCGATGACGCCGTCAGTGACGTCTTCCAACCCTGCAATCAAGCGCAGCAACGTTGATTTCCCGCAGCCCGAAGGGCCGACAAAGACCACGAACTCACCCTCGTTGATCTCAAGATCCAGTGGCGGAATGACCGTCACTTTGCCAAAGTCTTTTTGGACGCCTTTCAGCTCAATACGGCCCATCTTAGCGTGTTCCTTTCCTGTGTTGGCCGCGGGCCATATGGAGCGGTGGCGACATCATCGACTGCGCACCACGCACGCAGGCCTCGACGAAACCTTGTGTTTTCAAGGGGCTTTCAGAACGCCATTTCAGAATGTCATCCACCATGCGCGCGCGCGTTGCGGCATAGGCAGGATCATCCCAAAGGTTGTTTTGTTCGATTGGGTCGCTGGCAAGGTCAAAAAGCTGCCCTTGATCGCTGTCCACAAAATGAACGATCTTCATCTGCCGATCTAGCAGCATGGTCATCAGCCGGGTCCCTGACAGCAATGCATCATTGGAATGCTCAGCAAAAACCTGTGTGCGCTCAGGCGCGTGTTCGTTTCCAAAGTAAGGCGCAAGTGATTGCGCCTCCATCCAAGGGGGCACCGTCACACCAGCCCAATCCAGAATGGTCGGCCCCAGATCAAACAGCGCCACATTGTCTGACACGGATTTGCCCGCCGGAATGCCGGGCCCTGCAACAATAGCGGGCACCTGCACCGTTGATTGATACATGTTCCATTTTTGCGAATGGCCATGATCGCCCAGCGCGTCGCCATGATCCGAGGTGAACACAACAATCGTATTATCCAGATCGCCCCGCGCCTCCAATGCATCCAAAATCGCACCCACTTGCGTGTCGATCATCGTGACATTGGCATAGTAGTGCGCGCGTTGCCTGCGCGATTGCTCTGGAGTTGGCTCGGCCAAATGCACGACACCGTCGGCGTCCTCTCCTAGCATAAAATCACGCAGGCCTTGCAGGGCTTCGGGCTGATTTTCAGGATCAGGCGGGATCACGTCAGGCAGATCGCGGCCATCGTACATATCCAGATACTCTTGCGTCGGATCATAGGGCGGGTGCGGCCCCGGCAGGCCAACTTGCAAGAAATACGGCCCCGTCCCGGTATAGCGGTCCAGCCACCACGTCGCCATTTGCCCGGTGAACACATCCGGGTGCATTTTTTCATCATGCTCCCAAACCCACGCGCCCAACTTATCGCCATAATCGTTTTGCCGACGCTGTGTCACACGCGATGGCTTTTCGAGGCCCTCAAGAAAATACGCCTTGTCCCAATTGTCCAAATAGAACGGCAGGTTCGGGTGATCGCGGTCCTTATTTTCAGTCACGTGGCGTTCGTGAAACCCAAAGGCCCCCTCGATCGGCATCGTGTGCATCTTGCCCACATTCACCGTGCGATACCCCGCCTCGGCCAGATCCTTGACCCAACAATATTGCCACGGCTCGTCATTGCGAAAGACGCCATTGGTGTGCGGATAAGTGCCCGTGAACAAAGACGCCCGCGACGGCGCACATGAGGGCGACGTGATGTACATGTTTTCAAACGCAGTGCCGCGCGCAGCGAGCCGATCCAAGTTCGGCGTAATCATGTGATCCGCCCCAAGTGCTGCAATGGTGTCAAAGCGCTGTTGGTCGGTGATGATGAACACGATGTTGGGACGCTGTGTCATGTTTTATCCCTTCACCGCGCCGGACATGGACTGCACGATATATTTGTTAGCAATGGCCATAAGCGGCAAGATCGGCAACGTCAGCGCAATGCTGGCCACGGCAATCGAAGCCCAATCAACGCTATCATATGAGATAAAGTTCATCACCGCCACGGGCGCTGTCGCCGTGCCGGATCGGGTGATGATAAGGGCATAGAAAAAGTCATTCCATGCCACAAGAAAGGCAAGGATGGCCGCGGCCACAGCGCCCGGGCGCGCAGCAGGCAGGGCGATTAGCAAAAACGCCTTGCCCAAGGAAGCGTCATCCATGATCGCCGCCTCGATCAGCTCATCCGGGACTTGCGCGAATGAATTCCACATCGACCACGTCACAAGCGGCAGGGTCAGCGTCATATAGGCGAACACAAGGCCTGCGTAGGTGTCGATCAGCCCTGCATTCACGTAAAGCAGAAACAGCGGGATCACAAAGCCAACAGGCGGGGCCATGCGTAGCAGCAGCAAAACCCACGATGCGATAAACTTGCCCGACAGCCGGGCCTTGGCCAGTGCAAAGCCCGCAGGCACCCCGACAATCATCGCAAAGGCTGTCGACAACCCGGCGGTGATAAAAGAATTCAGCAAGGCGCTGGGAAAATCAGAGCGCGTGATTTTGAAAAAGTTGTCCAGTGTCAGCGCCAGCGGGCTTTCCCAAATCGGCTGAAAGATGGCGATGGGCGAACGAAACGACAGGATCAGCACCCACACGGTTGGAATTGCCGCAAAGGTCAAAAGCACCAGCATCATGGTGATGCCGATACCGCGTTTGACGCGGAATTCTGGGCTATTGTCGATCATGTGGTCACCCGTTGGTTCAGTTTGGCCACGTAGTAGCTGATCAATGCCGCCATCAAGAACAGCATCACCGCAACGGCAGCACCGTAAGCCACGTTAGAGTTTTGAAACGTCTGCACGTAGGCGTAAAAATTCGTGGCTTGGGTCGAACGCCCCGGCCCGCCCTTAGTCATCACAAAGATCATCGGAAAATGTTTCAGCGAGTCGATAAAGCGGAACAGCGTGACCATCAGCAACGCAGGGGCGAGCAGCGGCAGCGTGATAAAGATAAAGGTCTTGATCCGTGTCGCCCCATCGATGGCTGCGGCCTCTTCCAGATCGGGGGAAATGCCTTGCAAGGCGGCCATGATGATCAACATCGCAAAGGGAAAGTTTGTCCAAGTATCGGCAATCACAATGGCAGCGATTGCGCCCCATCGGCTGGTCAAAAAGGCAGGCACCGTGATCCCGAACAGATCAAAGAATGCGTTGATCGGCGACAAGGTCGGCGTAAATAGCGATAACCATATCAACGCCACAGCAACATGCGGCACAGCGTAGGGCAGCAGGAACAAAACCCGGCCCACCCGCCAACGCCCGGTGATCTTTTGCAAGCCCACAGCGACAGCGCTGCCAATGATGACTTGCAGCGCGACCCCAAAGAACGACAATGCCGCCATGACATAGATCGAGTTCATCAACCGTTTGTCAGACAGCATTTTGGCGAAGTTCTTGAACCCGAAATCCCAGTTGGTCCCGCGGATCAAGTGATAGTCGCTAAAGGCCAACCCAAACATGCCAGCAAGCGGCACAATGGCAAAGATGCCAACCGCAAGAATGGCAGGCACCATCATCATGCGATAGCCGCGTTGCAGCTCGTATGTGGCACCCCGACGGGGTGTTGCGTGGGATGTCATGATGCCCTCAATCAAAAAGCCCGGCGGGTCGGCCCCGCCGGGTGTGGTCAGCTGCGGTTTACAACCCGAGAAGGTCGCGCATGTCCGCTTCGGCTTGTTCCAGCGCCTCTTCGGGGCTCATCAAACCGTTGATGGCCGCATTCACGCTTTCACCGATGGCTTGACCCAAAGCAGGCCATTCAGGGATCAAAGGACGATAGTGACCAATGGCCAAGTCCAACGCGGCAACCCGTGTCGACAAAAAGTCGGGGTGGATCGCTGCGTATTTCGCGACCACGTCAGGGTTGTCTGCCACGGATGCGGTGGTGAAATCCGGGAAGGATTCAGACATCGCAATCTTGGCCACCGTTTCGGCGCTGACGGCCCATTCGATGAACTTTGCAGAGGCCTCTGCATTCGGAGCACTTGCAGGGATGCCCATGCCGTGTACACCAATGGCAGGTGAGCGGCCCGCAGGACCACCCGGTGGCAAAGCAATTCCGGTTACATCGGCGAACTGGCTTTGCGCCGGGTCAACGATTTGGCTAATGATCCCTGTGCCTTCAACGGCAAAGGCGATTTGCCCGTTCTTTGCAGCGGCGTTCACTTCGGCAAAGTTGAAGTTACCAGCACCGGCTGGACCGTAATCGTTGATCAGCTTGATATAGACGTTCAACGCCTCGACGTTCTCAGGCGAGTTGATGGCAGGTGTCAAATCACCGCCTTCGTAGTCGGCAAAGAACGTACCACCATAGGCGCGCATGACCATCGGAAAGATGAACATGTTAAAGCCCTGACCGGGCACGGCACGCAAAGCAATCGCCGCCTGGTCGTCAGTTTTGATTTTGCCTGCGACCTCGATCATTTCTTCCCATGTTTGTGGCACTTCAGCACCTGCCGCTTCCAGCAGATCCTCGCGGTAGCTCATCAGGCCAACCCCGGCAAAGAATGGCAAAGCCCATTGGTCGCCATTGACGTTATAAGCGCCAAGCGGACCCGCAAGAATGTCGGATGTTGTTGCTTCGGACACTTTGTCGGTCATTGGCTGCAACCATCCGGCTTGAATCCAGCGCTGGACCTGAATGACTGGTGTGTGAACCACGTCGATGTCGCCGGTGCCGCCTGTAAAGGACAGCGTGATCCGGTTTTCGAACACGTCTTGCCCGATCACATCGATATTGGCTTTGATACCGGTTTCGGCCTCAAAGTCGTCGGCAAGTTTCGCCAGACCATTGGTGTAGGGCATGCCGAACATGACCACGTTGATTTCTTCTGCCTGCGCCGCACTGGGCGCAAAAGGCGCGGCCAGCGCAAAGCTGGACACAAGGGCCGCTGATAATAGATGTTTCATAGTTTCCTCCCGGTTTGATTATGCCTGCCGTGCTTATCCTCCGCGCATCGGCATGACGTGGTATTTCGGCTGCAAACGCGCAGCCGCACTTTCTTGATAGACAAGCTCTGAAAGCTCGGTGCGCGCCTTGAGTAGCGCATCTTGGTATTCTTCGATCGGCGCACAGGTCTTTTCGGCGGGTTCCGCCAGCGCCAAAAGGTGCAAAAACTTGCCATCCGGATCTTGGATGACAGTCGCAAAACGGCGGATGCCAACGTGGTTGCCTTGCAGGTCCGCGGCAAAGACATCGCGACGCCGTTCTGACAGCAGCGCCTTTACGCGCGTCGCGGTAAACGAAGTGCTGGTTTGCCCCCGTTTGCGCGGCGTTTCAAAAAACCCATCAGTGAAAAACCGCGCCTCAACCTCGTCCCACTCAAATCGGCTCAGATAAAGTTGCGACAGCACGTCAAGTTCATAAAGCGAACGGCGAAAGCCGACACTTGCACGGATCACAACGTTAGGGTCGGGATATTCTGTCTTGGAATGCCAAAGCAGTTCGTGCCCTGCCACCACAACCACCTCGGCAGAGACATTCAAACGCTTGGATAGGGCGCGCATCGTTTCGTCCAGCTTGGCCAGATAGACGTCAGACATGGGCACGTTGCGATCCAGTCGGAAGTTTCGAACGACGTATTTTTCACTGGTGCGAAAAAGGTAACCCCAGTCCGACAACGTCCGGATAATACGGTTAAGCGTTGCAGGCGGCAGACCACAATCGCGCGCGATATCTACCTGCTTCAACGGTCCGGGACCGGCAGCCATGATATACTCTAAAACTTGCAGCGTGCGCTCCGTCGGGTTCATCTTAATATTTCACATTGTGAATCATTAATTCCATATATGGAATTATCGGAAGACTGCTGTGTTTATGCTGATCTGTCAATTTTTAAATTTAGTTTAATGTTTGGCACATCTTGTAGGGCGCCATTTTAGGCCAAACACACCTTCGCACCCTCATTGCCGCCGGACCTCAGACAAAGCTACCCTGACAGAACCATCCTGGCGACATTGCTCCGCCATGCCCAAAGAACAGCCACAGCCGCTGCCCACAGCTTGTATCCGTCACCCAATAATCCCGCGTGCCGCTGCGCCAGTTCGGGTCGTCTAACCACCATTCCGGAGCCAACCTTTCTGGCCCAAGGGCGCGCAATCGGGTCAGTTCTTGCCCACGCCAGCGGAATGCCTCGGGCAGACGCGGCACCGCAGGGGCATGCACGGGTTCAGGGGGCCACAATAACATCGGACGCGGATTATTGGGCGCAGGCCAAGGCCCTTCATGCGGTTCAGACCACGCAGCGGCCATAATTGTATGTGACTTTTCAGGGATATGGCTGTCCGCCGGATGCAAGCGCCGGATCGCATCCAGCCCCACCCGCGCACCCAACCGACCCACCAGATCATCCAGAGTATTGGTTTTGTTCAAACGAGCTTGTACCGCCTCTCCGGCTTGCAAATGCCCGACCACGACAGCCTCGTGCAACGGTTCGACCTGCACGGCCACAAGGCGCAACATATCGATGCCAAAGCCCGCGTCGATCCCGTCGACCTTCAACTGCAACAGCGGGCGGATGCGTTCCGGGTCAAAGCTTGGGCGGGCCAGCCCCACTTCGATCACCTCAATATCCTGATCACTGCGATGGGCCTGCAAAGCCACCCGCCGCGCACCTTTCCCCTTGGCTTTCAACACCTCGCACAGACGCGGCAGTAGCCGATCAATTCCTGCCATCACATCCCCGGCCAACCCAATGGGGTCGGGCAAAGTCATACGTACGGCAAAGTGGTCCGGTGGTTTGGCCGGCGATACAGGTTCGGGCGCGCTGCCCATGGCCTGATCCATGCGCATCACCAACCCCCGCCCAAAGCGGCGCGCCAGCCCTGCACGCGGTTGCCCCAACAGATCACCCACACGGCGCAACCCCAAACGACCCAGCTGCGCCGTCACCTCTGGTTCCAGACGCAATGCGGCAATGGGCAAAGGACTGAGCGCGCCATAGGTCTGCCCCGGCAACGCGATGCGGTCAGTATTGCCTGCTTTGGTACGCACCACAGGAGCTGCGCCGCCCTTTGTCCAATGCCGCCGTTTACCTGCGCGCGACCGTGTGGCACGCGCTTCTTGGTCGATGGCATCGCCCGTCCGATCCGACCCGGCCGCCCGCCCCGCATAGCGCGCCAAGGCCCACGCCGCCCCACGCGTATCCGCCAATCCCATCAAAACGGTTAAGCCCAGATCAATGCAGTCATCCTCAACCACTTGCATGAGCGCCACTTCGCCTCCGAACAGATGCGCACAGCCAGTTAGGTCCACGACCAAAGCATCGTCCCCTTCAGGTGCAACCCAAGGGCTAAATTTACCCGCCCAGCGTTGCAATGTTTCCAGAAACCGCGCCTCGCCCACCAAACTGCGCGGATAGGTTAGCAAACCGGGGCACATCGCATGCGCATCACGCACAGGCTGAGACACCTGCAAACCCTGCCCCTGCGCAACAGCGTTCAAGGCTGTGATAATCTGCGCATTGCTTTGTTCGTGCACCACGGCAAGCGGCTGGTCACCCAGCACCGGTTGACGGCGGATCAGACGTTCGGCCCCCAATCGAGGAAACCATAAAGACAGAATGCGGCGGTCGGACATGGCAAAATGTTCACACTTTGTTCCAAACCTAATTACCCCGAGTCGCAACCTCGAGTCGACCCACCTTCATTGTTCTAAAAATACTCAATGCCCAAAGTTCAGACCCCGTAGCGCGCCAAGAATGTGTCAACTGCACCATCCACAACGCGGTCAATGTCCGCCTCGCTCACAATATCGATGACACCAAACATCAGCCGCGGCCAGATATCGGCCTTGCACAGTTCACCAAACTGATCAGCGGCCAATGCCACATCATCGATGCGCAATTCGTCCCGCGCCATCGCCTCTGTAAAATAGCCCGCCATCTCGGCCCGCATCCGCGCCGGGCCGGATTGGTAGAACGCACGGCCAATCTCGGGAAACCGATCCGATTCTGCGACGCAAATGCGAAACACCTGCTGTCCGAATTGCGAAGTAATAAAACGCAGAAAATGCCGCCCCGCTTGCCCCAATACGTCACGCGGTCGGGCTGCCATGTCGATGGTATCAATCGCCGCCTGGCTTTGACGCGCGCATTCCTGGTTGGCCACTTCCATGAATAGCAACCGCTTATCGGGGAAATAGCTGTACAAGGTTGCTTTGCTGACTTCGGCCTGCTTGGCGATGTCGTCCACGCTCGCGCCTTCAAATCCGTCAGCCATGAACACAACCCGCGCGCCCTCAAGCACTTGATCGAATTTACGGCCCTTGCGGACGATGGGTGAGGCGTCGTTCATGCGTGTTCCGGGATTCCAAAGGACAGGCCAATATAAACCGATCTGTTCAATTCGGATAGAAAAAAACGCGAGGCATTGCCAAGTTGTTGGCTATAGGCAGTGGAGCACTGTCGAATGATAGATCATGCCGTCATTTCGGCAATGTAATCGGCCCAACGGCTAAATGCATCGAAGCGGGCGGGCGGTATGAGGGGCCTGTGAGTTGGTAGCGACGCGGGCGGAAGGTCGGGTGGATTTGGTCGTGCGCAAGCAGAAACCTCTCAGCCTGCCGATGGGATTTGAATCCACATATAATTTTCTCTCGTTTGCGGGTTGACCAATGCGGCACTTCGATCGCGTTTGCACAGGGTTATCAAGAACGTCTCCCCCGTCGCGGCGATCACGCTCCAGCGAGTGTTTCTTGCCACGGATCGCGATCACGACTTCGTCCATGTGCCACTTATCACTCGGGACAGGCCTGTCGCGCCAAATGCAGCTTGCGAAGTGACGCCCAAATCGATTGACCCACAACCGGGCCATTTCTCGGCCGACAGGCACACCCCGCGCAGCCAACACGTCCTCAATATCAGCCGTGCTCTGGGTTAGCCGGTGGTACGCCCACACTGCATAGGCAATGACCTCACGAGGACAACAAAAGCCCTTCAGACATGACATAAGCCAGCGCTGGCGCGATTTTCCATGCGGGTATGGCAATGGGATAATTCCAAGGTGTGATAAGGCCAACGACACCGACGGGCCAATGGCGCGCCTCCACGCGTACGTTCGGGCGGATGGAGGCGATAGAAAGCCCTTCAACCCGCAGCGCTTCTTGCGCGAAAAACTTGAATACATGCGCGGCGCGGGTGACCCCATCGATACCTTCCGACAGGATTTTACCTTCTTCGCGCGAAAGCAATTCACCGAGCTCGTCTTTGCGAGCCAAAAGCTCGCCCTCCTACCGCCTCAAGCGCTTCAGCACGAGCCTGCGGTGTTGCAACCGCCCAACCCGGTGCAGCGGCCTAGGCCGCAGCAATTGCGTCTTTGGTCTGCGCGGCATCTGCGCGGGCATATTGACCAATCACATCATCTGTATCTGAGGGATTGATGTTTGCAGCCCATTCGGTACCGGCACACCACGTGCCCGCAATAAAGTTCATCTTTTCCGTGGTGCTTACGCCTTTCTTTAGCTTGCGTTTACCGCTTGGGTCACATCGTTAAGTGCGAGTTTGATGATAGCGAAGAGATCATCAGCCTGCTGAGGTGTGGTGATCATGGGTGGGCAAAAAGCTATCGCATCGCCCAAATTGCGTGAAATCACACCGTGCTTTTGCAACGCCGCATTCATTATGCCACCCAAATGGCCAATCGGGCCTGTAACGGATTTCGATGCCTTATCGTTGACCAGTTCCACAGCGGCGATCATACCCACGCCGCGGACTTCGCCGACAAGTGGATGATCCAGCAAAGTGGCCAGATGCCCGCGAAAATAGCTGCCGGTGTCACTGGCGTTTTGAACCAATCCACGCTCTTCAATGATGGAGAGGTTTTCCAATGCGATAACCGAACCCAATGGATGGCTGCCGCCCGTAAATCCGTGCCCTAATACGCCGATCTGGCCACTTTCTTGCGCCACAGGCGCATAGAAACGTTCGTTCACCAAAAAGGCTGAAAACGGCACATAGCCCGAGGTCAGCTGTTTCGACATCACCATCACATCGGGGCGCATTCCATAGGTCTCAGATCCGAACATATGACCAGTGCGACCAAATCCGCAGATGACCTCATCGGCGACCAAAAGGATGTCGTGTTTATTCAGAACCTCTTGGATCTTTTTCCAATAGGTTTTGGGCGGCACGACGACACCGCCAGCCCCCATGACGGGTTCAGCAAAGAAGGCCGCAATGGTGTCGGGGCCTTCTGCTTGGATTAGGGTTTCCAGATCGTTGGCACAGCGGCTTGCGAACTCTTCTTCTGTTTCACCGTCATGCCCGTCTTTCCAGTAATGCGGACAAGTCGTGTGCAGCACCCGGTCAATGGGAAGATCAAACGATCGGTGGTTGTTGGGCAAACCAGTCAAGCTACCGCTGGCGATCGTCACTCCGTGATAACCGCGTTGCCGTGCAATGACCTTTTTCTTGTTCGGCTGACCCAAGGCATTTGACCGATACCAGATCATTTTCAGCACAGTGTCGTTGGCCTCTGAACCGGAGTTTGTATAAAAAACCTTACTCATCTCGACGGGTGCCATTGAGATGAGCTTTTCCGCTAGATCGATGGCTGGTTCGTGGGATTTGTGGCCGAAATTGTGATAAAATGGCAGCTTAGCCATTTGGGCAGCTGCAACCTTAGCGAGGCGTGGCTCGTTAAAACCGACAGCACAGCACCATAGGCCTGACAGGGCCTCAATGTATCGCTTACCTGAAGTGTCATAGACATAGATGCCCTCGCCACGATCAATAATCATGGGTCCCTTGTCTTCGTGGGCGGCGGCATTGGTATAGCCGTGGAAATGGTAGGCAACATCACGCGCTTCGGGCGAATTGGGCAAGACGTTCATTTTGGTCATGTGCGGGATCTTTCGTGTTAGGCGTCAATATGTTGACCGCCATTAATGTGAATTTCTGTGCCGTAGACGTAAGATGACTGGCTACTGGAAAGCAAATGTACGACTTCCGCCACTTCTTCGGGGCGACCTAAACGCTTCATTGGCACCTCATTTCCAACGACTTTTTCGGTGCCAGGTGACAGGATTGCCGCCTTGAGCTCGCCCGGAGCAACAACATTGACGCGCACGTCAACTTTGCCGAGTTCGCGGGTAAAGCTCGATGACCCTGCCTTGGAAACCGCGCAAACTGACCCTGCAAAGGAGTGCACCTGATGCGCGGCGATAAAAGAGAGGTCGACGACCGCGCCGCGTGCTTGTTTCAAGGGCGCGATCAATTCTTTGCACAGCAGCAATGGGGCGACGAGGTTAACATATTGCACATCAAGGAACGTTTGATCGAAGTTTGCATGGCGCCCATGCGCTGCCCTTCTGGCCCTTTAGGTGAAATGCCCGCGTTGTTGACCAGCGCGTTCAAACCCCGCCCACTCAGAATTTCCCGCAGCTCAGCGGCTGCTGTGATGACAGACGCACTTTGTGACAGGTCGACTTTTATGTGCTGCACGATGCCATCTGCCCTAGGGCAGATTTCTGGAAATGGGGTTCGGGCCAGCGTAACAACATCCCATCCATTGTTATGAAAATGTCGGACAATAACGTGGCCGATATCGCGGCTGGCCCCGGTAACGGCGACCACTGGTTTGTTGGTGTTCTCTTCTTGCACTAGCCCGTCTCCTGCGTATTGCTTTCTACTCCAAAGACCAACGCACCTTTGGCATTGAATGCGATTTGTGCATTTGTACCTGCGGTCATTGCGACCATTGGATTGCCAGCGCCCAATTGCGCCGTAAGACGATGGCCTTTTTCCAGCTCGAAAATCATTTTTGCGCTGGCACCATGATAGATCGTTTCGACCAATTTGGCGTTCATCGAGTTTGAGTGGCTTTCCGTGGCATTAATCGTCAGGCGCTCGGGTCGTACCGATAGCACTGCATGGCTGCCTTGGATGAGGGGGCCTGTCACAGTGGCTTGAACGACCGCGCCAGTGTCCATCTCCAATTGTGCTGAATCGCCTTCTCGTCCGATGACACGTGCAGGAAGCATGTTGGTTTCCCCGATGAAATTTGCCACAAATTGGTTCGCGGGCCGTTCATAAAGGGTTGCTGGTTTGTCGATCTGTTGGATACGCCCGTCATCAAACACAGCAACACGATCTGACATTGTCAGGGCTTCGTCCTGATCGTGGGTTACAAAGACCATAGTGATGCCGAGGTTTTCGTGGATATGCTTAATTTCACCTGCATTTCTTCGCCTAGTTTTTTATCAAGCGCGCCAAGCGGTTCGTCCATCAACACCAACACTGGATCAAAGACCAACGCGCGCGTGACGGCTACGCGTTGTTGTTGTTCACCTGATAGCTGGCGGGGATAACGATTGCCAAAACCACCGAGCTGCACCAAATCCAACGTCCGCCGTGTTTGAACTTCGATGCCAGAACGGGACATTTTGCGCACTTTCAGCGGATAAGCGACATTCTCTGCCACCGCCATAGGGGAACAACGCATAGTTCTGAAAGACCATGCCGATGTTGCGATCAAAGGGCGCGACCGAGTTTAACATTTCGCCATTCAATTCGATCGTGCCTCGTGTCGGTGGTTCAAATCCGGCCAACAACATCAACGCGGTGCTTTTCCCTGATCCAAATGGACCGAGAAGGGTTACAAAGTCGCCACGGGCAATGCTTAGATTTAGGTCTTTGACGACAAGCGTTTCGCCATCGTACGATTTCTGAACGCCCTTAAATTCGACAAAATTATCCATAGGTTTATCCATTTTTCTGGCCCCGTGCGGCGGCGAATTGAGCCAATGTAAGTATCGCGAGCGATACGACGATCATCACGGTTGCCACGGCTGCGATGGTCGGATCCAAATTTTCGCGGATCCCTGAAAACACTTGATGCGGCAACGTGTATTGTTCCGTTCCGGCGATGAATAACGCTACGATCACTTCATCAAACGATGTGATAAAAGCAAACAAATCGCCCAAAATGATACCCGTTGCGATCTGCGGCATCCGGCCATACGCAACAAGCCACAGGCCCTGAAAGACGACGGTCCGTTTCATCTGGAGAAATTGGATCTGAAAAGTAGGCAGCAAGCTGGAGCATCTGTTCTTTGGTCAAACCATATCCAAGATCGGATCTTCAGCCGAATTCTACAACGCCTTGCTCCGCCTCGCTCACTGTGTCGGCAGACACAACAACAATGCCAAATCCAGCGACGTCCCATTCGACCGTTCGGGTTTGCAACCCGTTCAAGAATTTCTTACTGCGCGGCCAATGTTTGCCCCGATCTACGATGACAAGCGTGTATCGGCCCTTGGTGCCGCCGACCAGAAGTTCGCCGCCGTCGAGTTTATTGAAGGATAATGGGGATAGAAACCTGCCTGCCTAAAGTTATGTGTTGGTCACCGTTTGACTTTCGTCAGGTAGACTGACTGGGAATTCGATAAGGGCCAGGCCAAGTCAGGCCCGGCCCCCATCTGGGAGAACAAGTTAAAGCAACAAGGTTGTAATCTCTGGGAAGGCCATCATGACCGCCAGCACCAGCAACTGAATGCCGATAAATGGCAGAAAGCCGCGGAAAATATCGGCCAGAGAGATCTCTGGTGGTGCCACCGACTTAAGGTAAAACGCGGCGGGTCCAAAAGGTGGGCTGAGAAAGCTGACCTGCATGTTGATACAAAACAGGATGCCGAACCAAACAGATACATGAGACGGTGACAGGCTCCCCAACAGACCGATGTCAGCCGGATCCATACCAGCCACAATCGGCAAGAAAACCGGCATCACCAACAACACAATACCGATCCAATCAAGCAAAGCCCCAAGGAACAAGAAGATCACCATCATGACTAGAATGATGCCCATAGGAGGCACATCAAGTCCATTGATCAGGCTTGCGATAAAGGTTGGACCACCGGCAAGCGAATAGGCACCGGCAAGTGCCGTTGCACCAAACGTAACCCACATGATTGTCCCGGTTGAGCGCATCGTGCGTTGCAGCGCTTCTATGAACAGCGACATAGACATTTCGCCACGCAGCGTGATCAAAAGCAACGTCCCGATACACCCAATCGCCGCAGCTTCGGTGATGCCCGTAATACCACCATAGATCGATCCAAGGATCGCACCCACCAAAAGCATAGGTGGCAGCAGCCCCTTGAGAGCGATGATCTTATCGCGGAAGGTTACCTCGTAATCCAGTTCGGGGAGAGGCGCGTCTTGGGGACGCAAACGGGCACGGATCGCGATGTAAACGATATAGCTGAAGCCAAGAAGCAAACCGGGAATGATCGCAGCTTTGAATAGCGAGTGAATCGAGGTTTCGGTGACGACGCCGTAAATGATCAAAACGATAGAAGGAGGGATCATCGTGCCCAGTGAACCCGCGGCACAGATTGTTCCGCATGCAAGGTGTTTGTCATAGTTCAGGCGTAACATTTGCGGCAAAGCCACAAGGCCAAGCAGTACAATCTCGCCGCCAATAATACCTGACATTGCAGCCATGATTATAGCCATGACAGATGTCACAATCGCGATGCCACCCTTGGTGCGCGACATCCACACACTCATCGAGTCGTACATATCTTTGGCTATGTTACTTCGTTCCAACAGCATGGCCATGAATATGAATAACGGCACCGCCAAAAGCGCGTGTTCGATAGTCAGGTCGTACATCCGTTGGCCAAGGATGAAAAATCCTCGGTCGCCCAATTTCCAATAGGCGACAAGAACACCCAAAAAACCTGAGGCAAACCCAAGCGGCACACCGATGGCCAAAAGCACGACAATGGCCAGTACGAGCAGGAGAGAAAGTTCCGCGATACCCAATTACACATCCTCCGGCGGGGCCAAAGGCGCATCGCGGCGCCAATCGACGATAAGGTTATTAATCGCCTGAATGCTCATCCAAGCGCAGACAATGCAAATTAGTGGCTTCATGATGGCTGGGATTGGTGGGTTCCAAGCAGAGCCGTACAGCTCCCAAGTGCTGAATTTACGCATCGCGTTTTCCCAGTATCCCCAGGTCACAGCCCAGCAGAAGATGCAAACACAGGCTGTACCAAACGCGTCCATGGCACGCTGCGCATTGCGATTGATGATGTCATAAACGATGGTCACGCGGATATGAGTGCGTTGTTGCATCGCGTATAGTCCCGCGACCAAAAATATCACGCCGCCCAGCCACCGCGAAAGCTCTTCAACCCAAATCGTCGGGCGCGCGAAAACGTATCGCATGATGACCTCAAACAGCATGATGCCCATGATCATGGCCACAACAAACATCAAAAGTGACGAAATGCGCAACGTTATATGGTCAACAATTGTGAGGGGCGGGCTTTCGGCCCCATGTAATCCACGCGAGAGCATGGGCACGAATTTGGGCGCAACGAACAGCATCCAAAGAAGCGTTAGGCCACTCAGGGATGCCACCCAAAGATAGCCGGATGTGTCGAGAATTGGCATGGAATTGGCTTTCTGATGCGAAATGGAGCGGCGGCGATCGCCGCCGCTCCAAGTTCGATTATTGTGTGATCAGGCCGATTGTCTTCATGAAAGAAATGTGGCTGTTCACCAATTCACCAGCTTCAGGTGTCTTTTCGCCCCATTCTTCCCACTTGCCGCGAGAGAATGTACGGAATGCTTCGCGCTGCTCAGCGTTCCAGTTATAAAGCGTCACACCGTTGGCTTTTGCTTTTTCGGCAGCGATACCCATTTCAACCTGGTGGCTGAGAGTTTCGCGGAACGCCATTTTTTCCATAGCAACTTCAAAAATTGCTTGGATGTCTGCTGGCAGACCGTCCCAAACGTCTTTGTTGATCGCAAGGTGGTCAGCTGGCATCGAGTGGAAGCCGGGATATGTCGCATGCTTAGCAATGTCATAGAGACCAATTTCAGTGTTGGTGGCGATGTTTGACGCATCCGCACCATCAATGATTTTAGTTTCAAGAGCTGTAAACACTTCGCCGAAATCCATAACGATCGGGCTTGCACCCAATTCCGCGAAGATTTCAGTTTGGATGCCTGGAGGAGAGCGGAACTTCCAGTCTTTGAAGTCTTCTACGCCAGCCAATGGGCTTGTGGATGACAGTGATTCCTGACCAGAAATCCACCAACCAACAACGTGCATACCGTGCTTGTGGTAAAGAGGCTGAGCCGCTTCAAGGCCGCCACCGTAGTAGAACCACGAGTACATTTCCCAAGGCGTGTCGTAGCCACCAAGGATATCACCGACGAATTGGAACGCTGGGTCTTTGCCCGTCTGATAGGCAGCGCCCGTCATGTCGCCATCGATAACACCGTTTACTGCGGCATCAAATGTTTCGGTCGCTTTTACCAAAGACGCTGAATAGAACATCTCGACGTCAACACGCCCACCGGACATGCGCTCGACGTCATCCATCATGCTTTGAACGTTCTTACCTTTGAGCGATTCGGCGCTGAAATGGGTCTGAATGGATAGCTCATAGTCTGCAGCGAATGCACCCGTGGCCCCAAGTATGGTCGCCATGAATGGCCCGACTAGATTGCGTTTTAGTGTCATATCTTCCTCCCAAAAATTTGTAATGACGCCGAATTTCGTTTCCTCCCAACGTCATGTGTTGTATGTTGTATGTTGTATGTTGTATGATGAATTGCAGGAAAGCAACCAACAAGAACGATTTCTCTGGCCGCTGTCTACAATGTGAAGGTAATCATTTTGGGGTGAGGCAAATATTGAAGGGTCGAGGTCATGCCGGATTTTGAGAATCTCGCTTTGGGTAGACGTCCCAAGCTCAGCGAACGCGTAGCTGATCAATTACGAGAAGGGATTCAAAAGGGCGATTTCGCGCCGGGTGCGCAGCTTCCAACAGAGAATGCTCTGGTGGAATTGTTCGGTGTGAGCCGTACAGTCATTCGAGAAGCGATCTCTACCTTGCGTGTAGATGGGCTTGTGAAGGCACACCAAGGCCGCGGTGTTTTTGTTTGCGAAGACATCAGTCAGCAACCTTTCCGGCTTTGCAGCAAAGATCTCAGCGAGAAAGACCACATGGAGCAAGCGATGGAGCTGCGCCTGTGTATGGAGGTGTCCAATGCTGAGTTGGCAGCGGTACGTCGTACGGAGGCGGATATTCAAAGCATGACAGCGGCGCTGCAGAAACAGCACGCAGCTCATCAGAGCGGAGAACTTGGCCAAACCGAAGACTTTTCGTTCCATTTGGCGATCGCGAACGCAACACAGAATTCCTACATGGTAGATTTCTTACGCTTTCTCGGGCCGTTCATCATTCCTGCAAATGCGATGTATCTGATGGATCAAAAGGAGTTGCCAACCTATCAAGACAGCCTGCGTCAGGAGCATTCAGCCATTGCAGAAGCTATCAAATCTGGCGATGCTGACGCTGCTGGGGCGGCCATGCGCATCCATCTACGTCGCGGGCTTCAGGTCAACTCTAGTGCGAGCAACGCTTGAGTTTCTGGGATTTACGATCCCAGACTATGTGCAACCTATTCGACAGATACTATGCGTGACACAAGGCGACGAGGCCTTGCCAAGTTGTTGATCATAAATAGTGGAGCACTGTCGAATGTTAGATCATGCCGTCATTTCTGCTGTGTAATCGACCCAAAAGCTAAATGCATCGGGGCGGGCGTGGCGGTATGAGGGTCCTGTGAGTTGGTAGCGACGCGGGCGGAAGGTCGGGTGGATTTGGTCGTGCGCAAGCAGAAACCTCTGAACCTGCCGGTGGGATTTGAACTCATATATAATCTTCTCTCGTTTGCGGGTTGGCCGATGCAACACTTCGATCGCGTTGTTCATGCTTTCGTGGGCGCGGCGGTCTGCGTCCAAGGCCAGCCTCTTGATCAGTTTGATAGAGCGACGCAACTTGTCCGTTGCAAGGCAGTGCAGTGCAATATGCAATATGCAATATCACGAGAGGGGTGACGACGACCCTCGGCTCGCCAACCGGGCGACCTACCTTTGGAAGAAGCGCCTTGCTGCTTTGACATTCCAGCGTTTGTACAGGGATATCAAGAACGTCCTCCCTCGCGGCGATCACGCTCCAGCCAGCGCTTCTTGCCACGGATCGTGATCATAACTTCGTTCATGTGCCACTTGTCACTCGGGATAGGCCTGTCGCGCCGAATGCAGCTTGCGAAGTGACGCCCAACTCGATTAGCCCACAACCGAGCCGTTTCGCGGCTGAAAAGCACGCCCCATGCAACCAATGTGCCATCAACATCAGCCGTGCTCAGGACTAGCCGATGGTACGCCCAAACAGCAAAGGCAAGACTTCTTCAGGACAACAAAGCCCTTCAGACGTGACATATTGCCTGGGATATTCATTAACCTGGCTTACCCAGATCAAACCCAGTCAAAAAATCGGCAATAATTCCTACCCTACCTCATCACCAATGCCTGAACAGCGACCACCATCGCTTTTGTCGTGGTGTTTATCGAATTGTGGGCCATCACGTGGACACCGAATAAATGCATGGACACACCGTTCCGGCGGGCAACGTTGCAAGTCATTGTCGGCGAGGCGTTGGTTTTTGCAACTGGCATCCTAATCCGCAGTGGCTAGCACCCGCGCGGCGCGGTAAGACGTATCCATGCTAGCGATCTTGTTCAAAACTCTGCCCTTCTTCGCACTGATTGCCTTGGGGTATTGGGCCGGGCGCACGCGGTTTTTTACGCAAGAGGCCACGGCATACCTGACCAAGTTTGTGTTCTACTTCGCGCTCTCCGCGATGATCTTCCGCTTTGCCGCCAATCTTGAATTGGCCGAGGTTTGGGATTTGAACCTTGTCCTTGCGTATCTGTCGGGCACGGTGCTGGTCTATTTGATCGCCACAGGCGTTGGTATGATCCGGCGCCTCGACATGCCGACCACCGCCGTCGAGGCCCAATGCGCCGTGATCGGCAATGCAGGCTTTCTAGGCCTGCCCATGCTGGCCCTGTTGTTCGGACCACAAGCCATTGGGCCGGTGATGTTGGTGCTGGCCACAGACTTGATCGTGTTTTCCAGCCTGATCGTGATCTTGATCTCTGTCGGGCAAGATGGGCGCATGTCTTGGGCTGTGTTGCGCACGATCCCCATGGGACTTGTCAAAAACCCGATGATTGTCGCCATGAGCCTCGGACTGATCTGGTCTGGTTTCAAAATCCCAATTCCCGAACCCATGAACGACTTCCTTACCATCCTCGGTGGTGCGGCCACCCCCGGCGCACTGTTTGCCATCGGCTCATCGCTTGCTTCCAAATCGGCCGAACGTCTGCCGATCGCAGGTTGGCTTAGTTTTTGTAAGCTGGTGCTGCACCCAGCCGCTGTGGCGGTTTCTGCCCTCTTGATCTTTAATGTCGACCCATTCGGGGCGGCCATGATCATTGCCTGCGCAGCTATGCCCGTGGCAGGCAATATCTATATGCTGGCGCAACACTACGGCGTTGCCCCGCAGCGGGTGTCGGCGGCGATCCTTGTCTCTACAGCCCTCAGCATCGCCAGCCTCACTGCCGTGATCGCATGGATAAGTTGATCCCTCCTTCATCTTGCCAAATAAACTCCCGCCGGAGGCATCCAAAACTTGCCGTACGCGCCGCCGCCCACTAGCGATGAACAAACCAAAAGGACCGCGCCGATGAAAACCCAATCTGAGAATGCCTGCTTTGGCGGCACCCAAGGGGTCTATACCCACGCCTCAACCACCTGTGCATGCGATATGACCTTTGGCTTGTTCCTGCCCGCCGAGGCGCGCGATGGCCCGGTGCCGCTTTTGTGGTTTTTGTCTGGCCTGACCTGCACTCATGAAAACGCCATGACCAAGGCGGGCGCACAGACTTGGGCGGCAGAACATGGAATTGCCATCGTCTTTCCCGACACCTCGCCGCGCGGCGATAATGTGGCGGATGATGACGCTTATGATCTTGGCAAGGGTGCCGGTTTCTATGTGAACGCCACGCAAGATCCATGGGCCAAGCACTTCCGCATGTGGGACTACGTGATGGAGGAATTGCCGGCAGTTTTGGGTGAAACTTTTGCTTTAGACATGGAACGCCAATCGATCACCGGCCATTCCATGGGCGGGCACGGCGCACTGACAATGGCGATGGCGACACCTGGTCGTTTCCGGTCGATGTCTGCTTTTGCCCCCATCGCACACCCGACGGCCAGTGATTGGGGGCGCAAGCAGCTAAGTGCATATTTGGGGAACAATGAAGAGACGTGGGCCGCTCACGATGCCACGTTGCTTATGCGCGCGAACGGGTTTGACGGGCCTGTTTTGATCGACACGGGCACATCGGATCAGTTCCTAGATTTACTAAAACCCGAAGCCTTGGCCGAGGCCGCCACCGCACGTCGTCAGCAGATGACGTTTCGCATGCAACCCGGTTACGACCATTCTTATTTCTTCATCTCATCCTTCATGGAAGATCACGTCGCCTTTCATGCAGAGGCGTTGTGGGTATAAGCCTGCACAATAAAGAGGTGTGGGAATGAGCCCGCGCAATAAAGAGGTTTGGCTGTGACCACACTTTACATTGATGCCGATGCCTGTCCGGTTAAATCCGAGGCAGAACGCGTCGCCACTCGCCACAAAATACCAATGAAAGTCGTCAGCAATGGCGGTTTGCGCCCTTCGCAAAATCCCTTTGTGGAAAATGTGATCGTCGATTCCGGTCCAGATGTCGCGGATATGTGGATCGCCGACCGTGCCGGCCCCAAAGACGTGGTCATCACCGGCGACATCCCACTTGCCGCCAAATGCGTTGAAGCCGGTGCGCGTGTTCTGAAACACAATGGCGAGGCGCTGACGGCCGCCAACATCGGCAACGTTCTTGCCACCCGCGATTTGATGGCGGACTTGCGCGCAGCCGATCCTTTTCGGCAGGGCGGCGGTAAAGGCTTTACCAAAGCGGATAGATCGCGTTTTCTGGACGCATTGGAACGTGAATTAAGGGCGGCACAACGATGACTATCAAGGCAGTGGTTTTTGACATCGGCAATGTGCTGATCCAATGGCAACCTGAACGGTTTTACGACAGCGTCATCGGCGAAACGCGCCGCCGCGAAATGTTTGCCGCCGTGGATTTGCACGCCATGAACGACAAAGTCGATATGGGCGCGCATTTCACGGACACCGTCTATGCCTGCGCTGAGGACTATCCCGAATGGCGCGACGAAATTCGCATGTGGCACGACCGTTGGATTGAGATGGCGACTCCAGTGATCGACCATTCCGTTCGTTTGATGACCGCTCTTCAAGCCAAGGGGATGCCCGTGTTTTCCCTCACCAATTTCGGCATCCAAAGCTATGATTTTGCGGCAACCCACTATCCGTTTTTACGTGCCTTCGATCGGGATTTCATCTCGGGGCACATGCAAGTGATCAAACCAGACGCGCAGATTTATCAGATGCTAGAGGACGCCAGCGGGCTGTCTGGCGCCGACTTGATCTTTGCCGATGATCGCGCCGACAATATAGAAGCTGCTGCCGCCCGTGGCTGGCAGACGCATCTTTTTGAAGATCCACAAGGATGGGCGGACCGGCTGGTGAGTGAAGGGTTGCTTACATCGGCCGAAGCCGCATGAATATTCCGTTCATCCCCTTTGCCGAAGGCGAGGCACTGCTTGACTGGATTGGCCTGACCGATGCTTTGGCCGCAGGGCACCATTTGCCCAAGGCCGAGATCGGCGACACATTTCTGTACCGCGATTCCGACACGCTGCTTAGTCGCGCAGCGTGGATCAACGGGCTGGGCATGGCCGTTAAAACGGCCACCATTTTCCCCGGCAATCCAAGGCACGACAAGCCGATGGTTAACGGAGGGGTGAACCTTTATGCGGACGGCGATGGCACGCTTGAGGCCATCGTGGATTTTCACCTTGTGACCAAGTGGAAGACAGCCGGAGACAGCCTGTTGGCGGCCCGCCGTCTGGCCCGTCCGGACAGTCGTAACATTTTGATTGTTGGCGCTGGAACTGTGGGGCGTTCGCTGTTTGATGCTTATAGCGCGGCCTTCCCGCAGGCACAGTTTACCGTTTGGAACCGAACCCGCGCCAATGCCGAAGCGATGGCCAAGGCGCGCCCCGGCCTTGAAATAGCCGACACTCTGGCTGACGCCGTGCAGGCGGCAGACATCGTCACATCGGCCACAATGTCGACAGACCCCTTGATCAAAGGCGAATGGCTGCGCCCCGGCCAGCACATCGACCTGATCGGTGCTTATCGCCCGGACATGCGCGAGGTCGACGACGCCGCCTTGCTGAAATCGCGGATCTTTGTTGACAATTTCGACACCACTTTGGGCCATATAGGCGAGGTAAAGATACCGCTAGAGGCCGGAACCATCAAACGCGACGCCATAAAAGCTGACTATTACGACTTGCCGGCCTTTACCCGCACAGCAAACGATATCACTTTGTTCAAAAACGGGGGCGGGGCACATCTGGATTTGATGACCAGCCGCTATATTCTTGATCGCTGGCGTACATCTTGATCTGGGTTGTCGTTCTGGCTCTTGGCGTTATCGCCATTCCACAAACCATCGAGTGGATGCGCCATGGCGTCAGCGCAAAACGCCGTGCCGATAGCCCTGGTAAAGTTAAATTACTGTCACAGGGTGAAACCTACTATGAATGGCTGGGGCCAGAACGTGGGCCTGTCGCGGTTTGCGTGCATGGCCTTAGCACATCTTCTTATGTGTGGCGCGGCATGGCCAAAGGGTTGGCATTGCTGGGGTTTCGCGTGCTTGTCTATGATCATTACGGCCGTGGCCTGTCTGAAGCTGTGAACGGTAAACAGGACGCAGATTTCTTTGTGACGCAGTTGGTTGACCTGCTTGTCCTCGAAAAGATCGACGAACCGCTAACAATGTTGGGGTATTCGATGGGTGGCGCCGTCGTGGCGCATTTCGCGGCGCGCTATCCCGACAAGGTCAAGCAGCTGATCCTGTTGGCTCCAGCCGGTATGCATGACATCGCGGGCGGTAAAATCAAAATGACGCGCGATTGGCCGGTGATCGGCGATTGGCTGTTCCTTCTGATCTACCCATTCATCCTACGCAAAGGGATCCGTGCCGAGGCGGGACTGCCCAGCAGTGTCGAAGATATCAACGCCCTTCAGCATGCTGAAACGGATCGGCGTGGCTACTTCCCGGCAATCTTATCTTCTTTGCGCGGCCTACTGCGCCACAAAACCAATGAACAACACCTAGCCATCGCAGCTATGGGCTTGCCCGTTCTCGCCATTTGGGGAGAGGACGACGACGTTATCCCTCTTTCCAGCAAAGACGCGTTGTCTGAATGGCACCCACAAGCCCAGCAAGCCGTCATTCCCGGCGCAGGTCACGGGCTAACCCACACGCACACCGATCAAGTGCTGGACGCAATCAAAGCTTCGCGGGGTTAGGCGGACGCGGGCGCATCTAGACGACGCTCGCGGATCGGCAGATGCACAATCGCGCTAAACGCGCCGATGGCGACGCCGACCCACCAAACCTGTTCATACGATCCATAAAGATCGTACATCCGCCCCCCCAGCCAGACCCCCAGAAAAGACCCCAACTGGTGGCTGAAAAACACGATTCCATAAAGCGTGCCCATATAGCGCAGCCCATAGATATGCGCGACCAACCCCGACGTCAGCGGCACAGTCGCCAGCCACAATGACCCCATCGCGATGGAAAAAATGATCACCGTGCTTGGCGTCATCGGCATGAGGATGAACAAAGACGCCACAACCGTGCGCGCTGTATAAATGCCCGCCAATAGGTACTTCTTAGAATACCTTTTGCCCGCCCATCCGGCCAGCAAAGTGCCCGCGATATTTGCCAAACCGATCAACGAAATCGACAGTGCCCCAAGGGCAGACGTCGTTGTGATGCCCAAATTATGCAACGCGCCCCCCGGCAGGATCGGCCCGCAGACCTCTGTAATGAAGGCCGGGAAATGCGCGGTAATAAACGCCAGTTGGTAGCCGCAGGAAAAGAAGCCCAGAAAAATAAGCGTATAGGATGGATCACGGAACGCCCTCATCAGGATCGTGCCCATGCTTTCTTCTAGCTCGGCCTTTGACGCCATCGCAGGCGCGCGCATCAGCGGTAAGGTTAGGATCAACGACAAAATCACAGCGGCAAAAATCAGGAACACGTTTTGCCATGTCATCATCGTCAGCATCCATTCCGCCACGGGCGCGCCAAACACCTGCCCCGCCGACCCTGCCGCCGTGGCGATGGCAAGGCTCATCGATCGGTTTTCGTCGCTGCTGGCCCGCCCAACCACAGCCAAAATCACGCCAAACCCGGTGCCTGCGATGCCAAAGCCCACCAGCCACGCATAGGCTTGGTGTTCCAGCGGCGTGGTCGAAGAGGCTGACAGCACCATGCCGGCAGCATAAATTAACGCACCCATTACGATGGCTTTACGGTCGCCTATCTTTTCTGCGATGGCCCCGAAGATCGGTTGGCCGATCCCCCACGCAAGGTTTTGAATCGCAATAGCGAGCGAAAATTCAGATCTCAGCCATGCGAATTCGTCCGCAATCGGGATTTGGAATACGCCAAAAGATGCGCGCACCGCAAAGCTGACCATGATGATGACACATCCCACGACCAGAACGGGCGTAAAAATAGACGGGCGGCTGTGCATGAACGTTTCCTTCATTGAATTTCAGCACAGTGCCGAGAGAACCAAAGCCCGTCAAATCAGCATTTTTTGCGCTGGTATCACAACAGGTGATATGCGCCGCCTTTTCTTGTCGCCAAGAGCGGGGTACGAGGGACCACAATGACCAATCTGATCACAGAATACGCGCGGCTTGTGGACGCGGGCACCCTGAAACGCGATGACGCGCAGGAAGCAGTGCTTCCCGAATTCGAACGCATTCGCGCCGCATTGGCCGAGCCTGTGAAACGCGGGTTTTTTCGCCGTGCCCCTGAGCCTCCGAAGGGGTTGTATCTGTGGGGCGGTGTCGGACGCGGGAAATCTATGTTGATGGATTTCTTTGTCAGCCACGTCGAGGTCCCGGCACGCCGCGTGCACTTTCATGCCTTCATGCAAGAGGTCCACGCCCAAATGCATGAGGCGCGCAAACGCGAGGTCGATGACGCGATTGCACCCGTCGCCGCAGATGTAGCGGCATCCGTTCGGTTACTCGCTTTTGACGAAATGCAGATTAACGACATTACGGATGCAATGATCGTTGGGCGCTTGTTTGAGGCCCTGTTCGCCGCGGGCGTTGTCGTTGTCACCACGTCTAATCGCATCCCCGATGACCTATACAAAGACGGGTTAAACCGCCCTTTGTTCGTGCCGTTCATCGAACACCTCAAAGACCACATGCAGGTTTGGGAGCTCGCCTCGCCCACCGATTATCGGCAAGATCGCCTAAGCGGCAGCAACACCTATTTTAGCCCGCTTGGTGCCTTTGCCCGCAAACAGATGGATGCGATCTGGTCCGATTTGTCGGGTGGGGATGCCCAACCGCTAGACATCGCGATCAAAGGGCGCACCGTGACGATCCCGCAATTTCGCAACGGTGTCGGGCGCGCCAGTTTCTTCGACCTGTGTGCCAAGCCGCTTGGGCCAGGGGATTTTCTGGCCGTCGCAGACGCTTGCAAGGTGCTGATGATCGACGACATCCCAAGCCTATCCCGTAGCAACTTTAACGAAGCCAAGCGTTTTGTGACCTTGATCGACGCACTTTACGAGGCACATGTCAGACTGATTTGTTCCGCCGCAGCCATGCCGGAAATGCTGTATCTTGAGGGCGAAGGCACGTTTGAATTCGAACGCACCGCGTCACGTCTGCGCGAAATGCAAAGCGATGATTGGGCGGCTGGCGCTTAAGTTGTTTCCGCTTTAGCCTTGATTTTGGACCAATCGAACAAGCGCTTGAAGCAAAGCCTGCGTGTTCATTCGCCCAGACCTAAGCAGCAATTGTCGCGGGGGCGTAAATTCACCCCGTGCAGCGGCTGTATTCAGAAGCGCATCGATATAGGCATTCGATTGCCCTTCACTCAGCGCTTGAACAAGCAGGTTTTGAAGCCGGTCGCCTTGGGGGGGTACATACCCGAAATCCACCAGCACAGCCGCGGTCATCTTGTTCAGATCGTTGCGATTGTCGTTAGAGTCGGTCAAGCGGATCGGCTGGCGCAATTGGCGGCTGACCGCCTCGGCCGCAGGTATGTCGAGTTCAAGCAACGATGCGTCCGCGCGACTGACTTCGGCCTCGATCACCACAGGTGAGGTTTCTGCCACTTGGATCGGTGTTGATGACGGTTCATCCGGAATGATCAAAAGCAATCCGATCGTCACAAAAAGAAACGCGACGGCGATCAACAACATCTTGATATTGGTCGATGAGCGGGCATCGCCCTCGCTTACGGATCGTACAAAATCCGGCACCGGTTCATCACGCGACAACATACTGCTTTCCTCAAAGCTGCTCGGGTAACACATTTGGTCCACGAGCCTTTTATGACGCAAAATGTAGCAGGATTTAGATTCAACCGTCAATATTTTGTATGTTCGCCTAAGGCGGGCAGACCGTGAAACTGTGCAATCAGGCGCTTTCGCGCAACACTGCACCTGCCAGATACAACGACCCACAAATCAAAATGCGCGCTGTCGGGTCCGTTTCAAGGATCGCCTGCATGGCCGTACGCACGTCAGATGCATCCTGTGCAACCATGCCGACGTCACGCGCAGCTTGTGCCGTTTCTGCGCCTGACAGCGTGTTTGCCTCGCCGGGAATGGATAAAGCAGTAAGGCTGTCAGCCACCTGTGCGAGCGGGGCAAGGTAGCCGCGCACGTCCTTGGTGTTCAGCATACCGCAGATCAAATGGGTCGGTCGCTTGGGCAAGCTGCGCAGCACGGACGCCAGTGCGTTCCCGGCGGCCGGATTATGGCCTCCATCCAACCAAAGTTCGGCGCCAGAGGTTTTTGCAGTTTCGGCCAGTGGCCCATTATGCAAACGCTGCATCCGCGCAGGCCAGTCGGTTTGTGTTACCGCTGCGGCACATGCGTTTTCGTCACAACCCAAATGGCGGAGCGCCGACAGCGCCATCCCGGCATTTTGAATCTGATGATCCCCAGGCAGGACCGGCCGTGGCAAATCCAACAACCCCGTTTCATCCTGATAGATCATTCCATCCCGTTCGGGGCCAGAATGCCAATGCTGACCATAGGCCAGAACCGGCGCACCCAATTGGGCGGCGCGGGTTTCGATGACGTCTAGACCTTCGTCATCTTGTGGACCCACGATGCAAGGCACACCGCGTTTGATGATGCCGGCCTTTTCGCCAGCGATCGCCGTCAGAGTGTCGCCCAAAAAGGCCTCGTGATCCATCGATACGGGCGTGATGAGCGTCAGCGCCGGGTTGTCGACAACATTGGTTGCATCAAGCCGCCCACCAAGACCGACCTCTAGCAAGGTGTAATCCGCAGGCGTACGCGCAAAGGCCAGCAATGCAGCGCAGGTCGTGATTTCGAAATAGGTGATGTTTTCGCCACCGTTGGCGGCGTAACATTCATCCAACAGCGCAGTCAGATCAGGTTCAGAAATCAACGTGCCGGCAAGCCGGATGCGCTCGTGAAAGCGTGCAAGATGCGGCGAGGTATAGGCGTGGACACGGTGACCGGCGCTTTCAAGGCCAGCGCGGATCATGGCTTGGGTCGACCCTTTGCCATTGGTCCCAGCGATGTGGATGACCGCAGGCAGGTCGTTTTGTGGATTGCCAAGTGCAGCAAGCAAACGCCACATGCGATCCAGTGTCAGATCGATGATCTTGGGATGCAGCGCCATCATCCGCGCAAGGACGGCGTCAGATGTGTCTGCCGTCATGGTTTGGGCGCGTCGTCGTCTTCCGTGGTGTCTGCTTCCACATCACTTTCCGTCGGAGCAGGCAGATCCCCTGAAACGACTGGTGGCAAATCAAGCAGCATCCGCGTGATCGTGATCAATTCCTCGCGCATTTTTAAGCGCGAAGTTACCCGATCCAGCATGCCGTGATCCAAAAGATACTCGGCGCGTTGGAAGCCTTCGGGCAGTTTTTCACGGATGGTTTGTTCGATCACGCGCGGACCAGCAAAGCAGATCAATGCGTTCGGTTCGGCGATGTGGACATCCCCCAACATCGCATAGCTTGCCGTGACGCCGCCCGTGGTGGGGTGCGTCAGCACAACGATATAAGGCAAGCCGGCTTCTTTCAGCATCTGCACTGCAACCGTCGTGCGCGGCATTTGCATCAGACTTAGAATGCCTTCTTGCATGCGTGCGCCACCGGCGGCGGAAAACAGAACCAGCGGGCGTTTGAATTTCACCGCTTCTTCGGCAGCAGCGATGATTGCGTTGCCAACGTACATGCCCATGGACCCGGCCATAAAGCTAAAGTCCTGCGCGGCAGCGATTATCGGCGTGCGCCCAATTTCACCAGCCGCAACCAACATTGCCTCAGTTTCTTGGGTGGTCTTTTGCGCGGCCCGCATGCGGTCGGGGTATTTCTTTTGATCGCGGAAAAGCAGCGGGTCAGCGACGGGTGCGGGCACGTCCACTTCGGTGAAAATCCCGCCATCAAAAAGCGCTGTAAAGCGATCCCGAGGCGTGATGTTCATGTGGTGATTGCAATTGCTGCACACGTTCAAGTTGTCGCTAAGTTCGCGGTGGAACAGCATTGTGCCGCACTCATCACACTTGGTCCACAGATTGTCGGGCGTTTCGCGACGCGAAAAGATCGAGTTAATGTGGGGCCGGACGTAATTGGTGATCCAGTTCATAGGGACTTCCTGCTGCGATGTTCCGTCTCAGATAATCGCCCTGACCTGCAAATGCAATCAGGCCCTTATCGCAAGACGCGCCACCAGCCAGCTTACAAGTATCATAACAAAGTCGACAGGCAGCCACGCCGCCATCTGTGCTTCGTCCCCCAAACCAAACGGAAGGACAAATAATGCAAGGCCCGACATTTCATCCGGAACGCTGACCAGTACCAAAGCAGAAACGTTGTTGACAAAGTGAACCGCCATCGCAGGACCAAGTGTACCGGAACGCGCGGTAAGGTCAGCCATCAACACCCCAAACACAGTCGCCCAAAGCGCAATCGTCCACGCATTGCTGCCTGCACTGCTTGGCATGTAGTGCCCAAGTCCAAAAAGAACCGCAGGCAACACCATCCAGATCAAAGGTGACTTAAACTTTGCCGCCAATTGCTGCTGGATATAGCCCCGAAAAAGTACTTCCTCGGCACTGGTTTGGATCAAAACAGCAATCAGCGCGACGGGCAGCAACAGCAGCCATCGCCCGGTCGCCATATTGCGTTGGATCGGATCGCCAAAATCCCAAGGCGGCAAAATCCAAAGAACCGCTGTCAGCAAGACCATTGCCAACGTGACGACCACAAATTGGCGCCGTGCTTGAGTAAGGTCACCGATCAACGTGATAGGGCTGCGTTTGTGCACCATGAAGGCCACCAACCCCGCAGACACCGTCAACAACCCCAGCTGCAGCAAAACGATCAACATGCCCGCCGTCGTTTGTCCGGTTTGCCCGTCTGCCAGAATGGCCTCGACGGTTGCGGGCGTCATGACGCGAAACAAAGACCCAAAAATCAATTGGCTCAGGACGAGGAAAAGCCCCGCACCCAGTACCAGACCAAAACACAACCGCCAGATTTGCGGTTTTGCCTCTGCCGGGGACACAAAGCGGCGATGAGGACGGTAGTCAAATGACCAAACGCTCATTCCTCTGACGGCGTCGATGGCTGCCCCTCGTCCTGCGATATAGAAGAATTGACGTATCGCAGCTGTTCGACCGCGCCCGTCAAGTTTTTGCCAACTGTTTGCAACAAACCGCGCAAGACGGTGGTGTCGTTTTCAAGAACGGCGCGGAATTCTGTCGCCCCCATACGAAGGAATGTCGACTTGGCCGTCGCCGTCAAATTCAACTGGCGTGGGTCGTCCAGAATGATGGACAGATCACCGATCAAGCGGCCCGGTTCAACGATGGACACATCGCGCTGTGCTTCACTTTCGCCGTCATACGACAAAACGGCCGCACCCGAGATACACAGATAGGCCGCGTCTGGTTTTTCATGCATGGAAAAGATGCGCTGCCCCTCTTCGGCATGATACCACTGCGCCGCAAAGGCCAGCAGGCGCTGGTTGCGCGCTTCCATATTCGCAAACAAATCAGTGCCGGCGATGACCCGCAATTTGCGGTTAAGATCGTCGCCTTCTTCTTCGTTTTGATTTTGGACACCGTCCACACGTCCGGATTTGATTTCCACAAACAAATCATAGGCGTCCGGATTTTCGAACTTTTCTTCCAGGAAGATAAGCGTCGCATCAGGCAAAAGGCCACGCAGCGCTTCACGCGTGATGGCGCGTTGTTTTGCATCGTGGCTGGCAAGGGCACGATCAAACACCAAAATATCTGGCCGTTTGATGCCCGCGCGTGAAAAAGAAGCACGTTCCTGAAACAGCGTTGGCAGGCTCGTACCGCCCAGCCCTGTTGGGATATCAAGCGCAGTTTCCGCGACCTGCCTGCGCAACCCCTCATCCTTGAGCAGCTCGGACACAAGGTCTTCGACCAAATCGCCCTTTAAGCCGGCAACCATCGAAATCCGCCCATACAGCGCGTTTTCCAGTAAGGTTAGACGCGGCAAATAGTTGTCTGGCGCGATCTCGACAAAGTAATCTTTGGTTTGCGCGCGCAGCGCGGCGCCGTTACGTTGACGAATTTCGACGATCTCTTTTTTGAAACTCTCGGGGAATGCCGTGCCAATTTGTTCCGCTGTGAAGGCAAAGGGGACCGTCAACAACAAGGCGAATTCATCGTCCGTCAAGGCACCATCGCCCCGCTCGCGGCGGCGCTGCGCAATGTCCACAAGCCGTTCATACATCGCGTCAGTGATGTTAAGCGCCGTGAACAGCGGGTGGCTGGTACCATCCATTCCAAATGTTTGGTGCAACGTTTCGATCAACGTTTGCGAAATGCCGATGCCATGTTCAGCCAAGCCATGGTCAAGGATCAGGCTGATGAAAATGTCGTTAGACGCCAGGCCTTCTTGGCTCAGTTCAACTTTGGGCGACGCGAAAAGCAAGTTGCCCCCCAAAGGCACAGTGGGGTTGAACTCGTTTGGGTAAAAACGGTGCACGACATCAATCAAGTCTTTGTCGTGCAAACATTGTTCGACCGTCGGGCGCAGTTTGACGATAGCACGCGCCAGTTCTGGGTGCTCGTGCGGATCTATCCGGCTGGCAAGCATGCGGCGGAAAATAAATTCATCAACGCCCATCGCTTCGGTCAATTCGAACCACCACTGGCGGATCTCGTCCGAGTTTTTTAACCCAGCGATTTCGGGATCAATCCAATCGGCATCTACGCGGTCGCCGCTGTTGCCGGCGCGCAGCGCCTCGTTCATCGCTGCTTTTTCGCGTCGGTTATCGGGCGATGGTGCTGTTTGCGGGCTGGTCATCAACGGCATCAGCAGGTTGGTGCCCAATGTGCCATCAAACAGATAAGGACGCGAATGGGCATAACCGATACGCGCCGCGATAACCGCTTGGTGCAGTTCTGACAGATCATGGCCCGCCATTTCGATATTACCGCGCGTGGGAAGCACTTCGCGCGTCAGCAATTCGGCCAGTGCTGTACGTTCGACCTGACTGCGGACCTGAATAGCGACACGCGCCCCCGAAGGAATCGTCAGATCGATGTCTTCTAACACCGGGTTGTTGTCGGAATTGCGCACCGTGACATCCTTCATGACGATGTCGCCTTTCAGGTGCGGAATGTCGTCAGGTTCGCCGGTGAACAGGTTTTCGTCAATCATGCCTTTAGGCGCAAACCGTTCGGTCACGATTTCCCAGCGAATGGCCATGTCTTGCGTCTGGTTGTAATATGTCAGCAGCTCTTTCCACGGCGAAGACAGGTCTTTGTAAGCGCCCAAGGCGGCCACAAGCGCGCCCACAGTGATGTCCCCGATGATGGCCAAATAACCACCAACCAGATAGAAAAAGAACGGTGTCAGCTGGGTGATGAAGTTGTTGAGAAACTTCATAAAGAACTTTTGCTGATAGATTCTGAAGCGGATGTAAAAGATTTTGCCCAAACGATCCGTGAACTGCGCCAA
Organism: Tateyamaria sp.; assembly: GCF_039940735.1. GTDB lineage: Bacteria > Pseudomonadota > Alphaproteobacteria > Rhodobacterales > Rhodobacteraceae > Tateyamaria. The sequence goes on along the minus strand of NZ_JBDVGB010000053.1, from coordinate 26,845 downwards.
ACGATAGCGCAGGCCGCCATTTGTGCGCAGATCAGAAATGCCCGCAGCGCTTTCCCCAATCTCTGACGAAAAGGCCCGCATTTCCTTGATCCGGTCCTTGTTCAGCAAGTTGATCCGGCGTTGCAATATCGGGATCAACCACGCCTGTAATGGGATCAGCGCGATTCCGGCCAACCCAAACCAAAAGGATTGGACAAACAAAAAGACCAGGATGATCAGCATCTGACCGGCTTGGAACACCGGTTGCGCGACCATGTCCCCCATCAAGCCGCCCATTGGTTCGGCCTCTGAGGTGACCATGCTGACCAATTCGCCCTGCGAGGTCGACCGGAAATAACTGCGCGGAAACCGCAACATGCGCGAAATCAAAGAATAGCGAAACCGACGCAACAAACGTTCGGCTGTGACACCTTTCATGGTGTTCAGGCGCATCTTCATCAAGCCATGCAGCACAACCGAGGCCAGATAAAGCAAACACAAGGCCAGCAGGAACTGGATTTGGTTCAGTTCAATCAGGCCAAGGACTGAAATGGAATCGTCCGTCGCCCCGATGGCGTCATTGATGATCCGTTTGGGCAATTCCAACGTCACATACAAGAAAGGGAACGTGACCACCGTCAGCCCAAGCAGGATCAGTTGGTCTCTTTTGGAGTGCTTCCAGATGAAAGCGAAAAGGCTGGAATCCATGGGCATGTCCTGATCAGCAGCGCCGGGCGGCACGGGTGATCTTACACCTCAGACCGCACTGTCCGAACTAACTAGCCGCCACACCACTACAATACAACCGCGTCAGGCGCTTGCAGGTAAGCAGGTCAATGGCTATTCCAGTGCAAATCGCTTTAGGGAGACGCCAGATGTCAAAAGGTAAATTCGACAAATCCAAGCTGCCCAGCCGCCACGTAACCGAAGGGCCCGCGCGCGCGCCGCACCGGTCGTATTACTACGCCATGGGCATGACCGAAGAAGAAATCCACCAGCCGTTGGTTGGCGTGGCCACCTGCTGGAACGAAGCTGCCCCTTGTAACATTGCCCTGAACCGTCAGGCGCAATCGGTTAAGGTTGGCGTCAAAGGCGCCGAAGGCACGCCCCGTGAGTTCACCACCATCACCGTCACCGATGGCATCGCCATGGGCCACGAAGGCATGCGGTCGTCCCTCGCCAGCCGCGAAGCGATTGCCGACACCGTTGAATTGACCATGCGTGGCCACTGCTATGACGCGCTTGTTGGCCTTGCGGGCTGCGACAAATCCCTGCCCGGCATGATGATGGCAATGATCCGTTTGAACGTGCCATCTGTTTTCCTTTATGGCGGGTCGATCCTGCCGGGCCGCGTGGCAAAGGATGCCCAAGTGCCTGCGGATTATCTGAACCGCGATTTGACTGTGCAGGACATGTTCGAAGCCGTCGGCCACCAGCAAAACGGCACCATGACCGAGGCTGAATTGGAAATCCTTGAACGCGTTGCCTGCCCATCGGCAGGGGCCTGTGGCGGCCAATTCACCGCCAACACCATGGCTTGTGTGTCCGAAGCAATTGGCCTTGCGTTGCCGAATTCGTCTGGTGCGCCTGCCCCATACGAATCTCGCGATGAATATGCCAAGGCATCGGGCGCCGCGGTTATGAACCTGATCGAAAAGAACATCCGCGCGCGCGATATTTGCACCCGTGAAGCCTTCGAAAACGCCGCACGAATTGTCGCGTGTACGGGCGGTTCGACCAATGCGGGCCTGCACCTGCCGGCCATGGCGCATGAAGCCGGGATCGACTTTTTCCTTGAGGACGTCTGCGAAATCTTCCGCGACACGCCTTACTTTGTCGATTTGAAACCGGGCGGGCAGTATGTAGCCAAAGATCTGTACGAAGTCGGCGGCGTGCCTGTCGTGATGAAAGAACTGCGCAAAGCGGGCCTGATTCACGAAGATTGCATGACGGCAACGGGCTATTCCATCGGCGAAGAGCTGGACAAAAACACGCTCGAAGCGGACGGCAAGGTAATTTATCCGGTCGAAACGCCGATCACCAAGACCGGTGGCGTGGTTGGCCTAAAGGGCAACGTTGCCCCCGAAGGTGCGATTGTGAAGGTCGCGGGCATGGAACCTCAACACCAGCTTTTCACAGGCCCTGCGCGCATCTTTGAATGCGAACAGGACGCTTTTGAAGCCGTGCAAAACCGATCCTACAAAGAAGGCGACGTGTTCGTCATTCGCAACGAAGGCCCCGCAGGCGGGCCCGGCATGCGCGAAATGCTGGCGACCACGGCCGCACTGTCTGGTCAAGGCATGGGCAAGAAAGTGGCGCTGATCACGGATGGCCGTTTCTCTGGCGCGACACGCGGTTTTTGCGTGGGGCACGTCGGCCCAGAAGCCGCCCATGGTGGCCCTATCGCGTTACTGAAAGACGGCGATGTCATCACCCTTAACGCTATCGAAGGGTCGCTTAATGTCGCCCTAACGGACGAGGAATTGGCCGAGCGCAAAGCCGCTTGGGCGGGTCCGCGTGAAACGCTTTATGGCGAAGGTGCATTGTGGAAGTATGCGCAGCTTGTCGGCGGCGCTTATAAAGGTGCGGTCACTCATCCCGGTGCCAAGGCAGCGCGTCATGACTACATGGAGCTTTAAAAGCATCACTGTGGGGGCCATGTGTTTGGCCCTTGCAGGATGCGCCACCGTTCCGACCGAAGAACCCCCTGCGACAGACGGTGCATTATCGTCTGCCGTTCTGGCGCGCGGCACCGTGGCGTTAGCGCCGCCAGAGGGATACTGCATTGATCAAGAAAGCCTAAGCGATACCTTTGCGCTGATGGCGCGGTGCGGCAGCCTGGGTGGGACAACGCAATTTGGTGCTCCGGTTGCGGTCATAACCGCCGCCGTTGCCAGCCAAACTGTAGCGGCCTCGATCTTTGGACGCGCATTTGCGACTGATAGCGAAACTATTCTTTCGCGGCGACAGGCCGAAAGTATCACGCTGACCCATGTCAAAGGGACGCCACCTAGTCCCGGCATGCGTGATGTCTATTGGCGCGGCATTTCGCAAATTGACGGTCAGTTGCTTGGATTGACCATCTACGAGGCGAAAGGCGGTGCGTCGCTTGGCGAACAAGCGCCCGACCTGCTGAGGCAAACTTTGCGCCGAACAAAAGAGAAAACAGCGACCCGGACAGCCGCCAATTAAGACAATTCTGCAACGTCAGTCGCAAAACCCGCTGCAAACTTGGAATTGCCCAGTTTATTCAAGCGAAACCTTTGGCATAGATAAAGCAACCAGCGTTCGATCGCGACAGCCACAGCGGCACAGGATACATGACAGGTAGAAAACCCTCCTTCATCGAAAAACTGGCGCACAAGCGGGCGATGCGCCGTTGGGCACGTGCGGCCCGCAATGCGGCTGAAGCAAAGCTTTCTGAATTACGTGCGCAGCGCACTGACGCGCGGCTGTTGCGCACCCACCTTGATCGCCTGATACATCGCGCGGACGAACGGTTGGCCCTGCCTGCTTTGGGTTCAACCAGTTTTCCGCGTCCGCACAATGCCGACTGGGCATGGCGCCCTGAAATGTGGCGCGGACCTTTGCCCACGCCCGGAAAATCGACCGTTCAGACCAAAACGCGGCTAGGCCGCGAAATTACGTTGTTTCATGATTGCGCCCTCAGCGAGCTGACCGTGCGGCAACTGCGCAACCAACGCGAAGCGGACCTTGCCCCCTATGGGTTGCGCATGGATGTCTTCAAATTTGATGGGTCTTTTTTATCTTTGGTCATCGATCTGCCGGCAGACGCCGTTCAGGGTCTGCGCAAAACCCATCTTTTGGCCCTGAACGCGATTGTTGAGATGGAAAAGCCGCTAGAAATCTTTGGGCGCCTTAACATTCGCCATGGCCCCAACACCGAACAGATCGTTCGCGAGTTGCCTTTGAACCAGGATGAGGTGACTCTTGAATTTGACCTAGCCTATTCAAAACTGAACGAAAAACGTGTTGAGCATGCGTGGATTGATTTGATTTTTGAAGGCCCAGAAATGAACCAAGTCACATTGCGCGACCTCACATTCTCGCGCCGTCCGCGCGCCGCATTGTGACAATGGAGGCCCCATGAGCACCCTGACACTGACCCCGACAAAAATGCGTTACGGCATATGGCAAGGCCTCGTGCAACAGGACGGCACAGGTGTTCCGCAAATCAAAGTCACCCATCTGGACAAGACGGTTCCTGAGGTGAAAATCGAAGAAACCGGAAAAGACGGCGAGTGGCTGATCCAAGTTCCCATTCCAACCGAAGCCATTGCAGACGGTGTGCAAGTGTTTGTGCTGACCGATACGACCGATGACGAAAAGCTGGGGCAGTTCACGTTAATCGCGGGCGAAGCTTTGGGCGATGATATCCGCGGCGAAGTCGAATTGCTACGCGCTGAATTGGACATGCTGAAACGTGCGTTCCGCCGTCATTGCGTGGAAACCTCTTAGGGTCTGCTTGTCGCGGCGCCTTTGGGCAACCGATATGCCTCTATTGCGCTTGCTCCGAAAACTGCGGCTTCCGTTTGTGCATCTGGCATAAAGGACCGCGCCATTTCGCACCAAACATCATAATCCGCCGCAAGGGTCAGCACGGGCCAGTCACTGCCCCAAACCAGTCGGTCCGGGCCAAATTGCGTCAACAGGTGTTCGATATAAGGGGCCACCTGCGCGCGTGACCAATCGCCTGCCTCTGTCAGCAGCCCCGAAAGCTTGCAATACGCGCCACAGTCGTTTGCGATCATTGTAATGTCTTTCGCCCAAGCATCAAACGCACCCAGCGCGATTTCTGGTTTCGCCCCGTGATCGATGACCGCACGCAACTTTGGGTGACGGGTCAGCAAGGTATGCAACCGCGGCAGATGCCGGGGCAACACCAGCGCATCAAACGTGAGGTCATGTGCTATCATCGCCTCGAACGCTGGTGCCAAAGCTGGACCAAGCATCCAATCATCATCCACAATGTCCTGAATCATCGGGCGCAAGCCAACCAATTTCGGGTGGGCTGCCAGTCGTGCAATATCTTCCGCAGCATCCGGTCCGTTAAAATCCACCCAGCCAACAACCCCAAGCACAAAGGGAGTTTCATCTGCGATACTCAGCAGGAAATCTGTCTCGGCGACGGTGGGTGCTGCTTGAACCAGAATCGATGCACCCACCCCATTCTGAGACAGAAGTGGTTTCAGATCTGCAGGCATAAAATCGCGATAAAGCGGCGTCAGCTCAGGCGTCAACCAGCCATAATCCCCACGCGCCACTTGCCAAAAGTGTTGGTGTGCGTCGATGATCATGGGGCAATCACGCCCTTTTTCAGAATGATATTCCCATAAAGTCGCGTTTCCCCGGTTTGAACGATCGCAAAGGCCGATTTGGCACGTTCATAAAAAGCAAACCGTTCCAGACGGCCCAACCGTGCAGGCGTATCCGCAGTATCGGTAATGACATCCTGAAACTCGACGACGATGGGGGGCACAGCAGTCGGGTCATCGACCACCTCCATCACAAGGGCCGGATCGGGCACAAAACTGTCCAGCGGCATCACGCGCAACACAGCCTCAAGCACGTCAGTCGCTTTGATTCCATCCAAGCGATGACAGCGTTGTGCCAGTGCCGTGGCAGGAAAGTTCGCATCCGCAATAACGATAATATCGCCATGCCCCATGGCCCGCAGGCTATGTAGCAGGTCAGGTGACAGTATTCCCGGTATATCTCGCAGCATGCTTATCGCCCCTCAGGCGTGGGGGCGTCTGATTGGATCAGACCTTCGGTCTTTAGATCGGACCACAAGGCCGAAGGGATCCGTGTTTCAAAAATCTCGACGTTTTGGCGCACCTCGTCTGGGTTAGAGGCCCCCGGAATCACAGTTTTGACCGCAGGATGCCCAAGTGGAAATTGCAACGCGGCCGCAATAAGCGGCACATTATGAGCGGCGCAGACTTTGCTTAGTTGGCGCACCCGGTGCTTGATGTTTTCAGGCGCAGGTTCATAATTGTAACGCGCGCTTTCGATGGCGCCCGTCGCGAGAATGCCCGAATTGTAGGGTCCGCCAAGAATGACCCCAACATCCCGTTCGATGCAAAGCGGCAGAAAGCTGTCCAGTGGTTCTTGTTCAAGCAGCGTATAGCGCCCGGCCAACAGGAAGCCGTCAAAATCCGCTTCGCCCAAAAGACGCGAACAAATCTGCCACGTATTAACCCCGGCCCCGATCCCCGCGATCCGCCCCCCTTCGCGCAGTTCTGTCAGCGCGCGATAGCCACCCTCGCTGAACAATTGACGCAAATTGTGGTCTTCGCCGTCCTGCCCATGGGTGCCCGCATCAAGGTCATGCAAAAGCAACAGATCAATCTGATCCGTCTCAAGGCGCGCAATGCTGTCGTCAAAACTGCGCATGATCGCGTCATAGGTATAGTCGAACACGATCCGTTTTTGCGGCACATCCACAAAAGCTTCGGGCGTCACATCTTCGGGGGCGCAGTCTTCCAAAAGGCGACCCGCTTTGGTTGATAGTGTCAACGCATCCCCATCAAAACGGCGCAACGCATGGGCAAAACGGGTCTCTGATCGGCCAAGACCATATTGCGGGGCGGTATCGAAATACCGGATGCCGGCATCCCATGCTGCGTCCAAGGTGGCTTGTGCCACGCTTTCCTCGATTGGGCGATAAAGGTTACCCAAAGGTGCGCCGCCAAAACCAAGTTGCGTCAGATGGACCGGTCGAGGTGTGCGTTGGTTCAAAGTATGTGTCGAGATCATGGTCATTACACTTTTCAAATAGAGCGAAAAAATTCCGGATGTTCGCGTTCGAGAGGCTCGATCCGTTTGAGCAATTGTTGCAAGTGGCGCGACATCGCAGACTGCGCAGCAACCACGTCGTTGGCATTAATCGCATCCAAAATTGCAACGTGTTCGGTGACGGCGTCAGCAGGGCGGCCGGGTTCGGGCAACATCAACTTACGCGCGCGACGCAGCTGTAGTGTCATTTCTTCCGCCACCTGATTCACCTTGGGGAATCCCGTGAAGCTTAGGATCATTTCATGAAACGCCAGGTCCGCCTCAAAGAAGCCCTGAAAATCCTGATCTTCGACCAGCAGGTGTTGAAGGCGCAGATTGCGCGAAAGCTGTTTAAATTGTTCGGCGCTGTGATCCTTGGCGACACGGGCAACAGCCGCGGTTTCAACCGCTTCTCGCAGGAAATTTTCCTCAAGCAGTTTCGCCATAGAGAACCTGGACACACGGGTCGCTGACTGTGGGATGATGTCGACCAACCCCTCCAAGGACAAGCGTCCCAGCGCCTCTGCAATCGGAGACCGGGAAACGCCCAATTGCTCGCACAGCGCACTTTTCCGCAGAATCGCACCCGGTTCCAACGACATATCCAGAATGCGCCCACGCAACACGGCATAGACGCGCTGCCCTAAGGGGCCTTCCAAACTTTCGATATCAAACGCGTGCTCTAGATTTTTCATCTCGCCCCCAACTGACATGTTAGTTGACACATATTTCCTGTCAAGCTACGCATTGATTATTGAACACGCCTTCTGCCAACCACTGGGAAATACCGAATGAGCTCAGCACCCCGCACTTTAACACTGCATCCGCAGGACAATATCGCCATTGCATTGGCCGATATTGCGGCGGGCGACGTGCACGGTGAGGTGAAAGTGCGGCAGCCCGTGGCACGCGGCCACAAGTTCGCGACAATCCCCATCGCAAACGGTCAAAACGTTCTGCGCTATGGGCAGATTATCGGCCAAGCAACGACAGATATTGCTGCGGGCGATCATGTTCATGGACACAACCTTGGCATGGGCGCGCATGGGCAAGACTATGCACATGCCAGCGAAGCCACACCGCTAAACAGCACCGCGCAAACGCGCACGTTTGATGGTTATCACCGCGCCGACGGTCGGGTCGGCACACGCAACTACCTTGGCATCCTCACATCGGTGAACTGTTCGGGATCGGTCGCGAAGTTCATCGCAGAGGCGGCGGAAAAATCCGGCTTTCTAGATAACTTTCCAAATATTGACGGTATTGTTCCCATCACGCATGGCACCGGTTGCGGCATGTCAGGTGAAAACGAAGGGTATGAGACACTGTTCCGCACCCTTGCAGGGTACGCGCAGCATCCCAACTTTGGTGGCATCCTGTTGATCGGCTTGGGCTGCGAAGTCATGCAGGTCGCGGACCTTGTCGGCGGGCGCCCGATTCGGGCGGACGGCGCGTTGCGGTACATGACGATCCAAGCCGAAGGCGGCACCCGCAAGACCATTGCAAAAGGTCTGACAGAACTGCACGGCATTGCCGAACTTGCCAACACAGCAACACGCAAGCCTGCGCCGATTTCACACCTAATGGTCGGCATGCAATGCGGTGGGTCTGACGGATATTCCGGCATAACAGCGAACCCAGCGCTTGGCGTCGCTTCGGACATGCTGGTGGGCCATGGCGGGACCACGATCCTATCTGAAACCTCTGAAATCTATGGGGCCGAACACCTGCTAACGCGACGTGCGACCAGCATTGAAGTCGGTGAAAAACTGATCGATCGCGTGCGCTGGTGGGAAGATTATACCGCCCGCAACAAAGGCGAAATGGACAACAACCCAAGCCCCGGTAACAAGCGTGGCGGGTTGACGACGATCCTCGAAAAATCACTTGGGGCCGTCGCAAAAAGCGGCAATGCACCACTCACGGACGTTTACCTTTTCGGGGAAAAAATCGACAAATCGGGCTTTGTGTTCATGGACAGCCCCGGCTTTGATCCATGTTCGGTCACGGGCCAAATCGCGTCCGGAGCCAACCTGATCGTGTTCACCACAGGGCGCGGGTCGGTGTCTGGATATATGCCGACGCCCTCGATCAAGGTTGCCACAAATTCCGAAATGTATGCGCGGATGGCCGACGATATGGACGTGAACTGCGGCGACATCATCACCGATGGTGTCAGTCTGGCCGACAAAGGTGCCGAGATGTTCGAGATGTTCATAGCCGTCGCATCCGGGGCGCAGACCAAAAGCGAAGAGCTTGGGTTTGGCGGTGTGGAGTTTGTGCCCTGGCAAATTGGGGCAGTGATGTGATGGTCAATTTGGTCTGTCAGGACAACGGGATTTAACGACGGTTTAAGGTTTGGGAGGGCCTGCGGCATGACGTATCTGGTGGAGTTAAAAGGGATCGAAAAACGGTTTCCCGGCGTACACGCGCTGCGGAACGTGCGTTTCGATTTGCGCCCCGGCGAAGTGCATGCCTTGATGGGCGAAAACGGCGCGGGCAAATCCACATTGATGAAAATCATGTCCGGAATTTACACCCGCGACGGCGGCGAAATGCTGGTCGATGGCGCGCCCGTGAACCCCGAGGGCCCGCGCGCCGCTCAAGAGCTTGGCATTGGCATCATCCACCAAGAACTTAGCCTGATGAACGATCTGACCGCCGCACAAAACGTGCTAATCGGGCGCGAACCGCGGCGCCGGTTTGGCCGCCTGGACGAGGGCGCTTTAAACGCCCGCACCGCCGAGATTTTTGCATCGCTCAATCTGGCGATGGACCCGCGCACTAAGGTCAGCACGCAGACAATCGCGCGCCAGCAGTTGATCGAAATCGCCAAGGCGTTGTCGTATAATCCGCGCGTTTTGATCATGGACGAACCCACTGCCGCTCTGAATGACGCTGAAATCAACGAACTGTTCAAGGTGATCGAAAAGCTAAGAGGCGACGGTGTCGGCATCGTCTACATCAGTCACCGCATGGACGAAATCAAACGTATCGCTGACCGCGTGACGATCCTGCGCGATGGTGCCTACATCGATACGGTGCAGGCCGCCGATACGCCTTTGTCGACGATCATTCAGTTGATGGTTGGCCGCGAAGTCACCCAAGACACGCCCGATATTCCTGACACGTCTAACAGCGACGTTGCTCTTGAAGTGCGCAACCTTTCCCGTGGCAAGGACGTGCGCGATGTCAGCTTTGATGTGCGCAAAGGAGAGATTTTAGGTTTTGCTGGGTTGATGGGCGCAGGCCGTACCGAAGTCGCGCGCATCATATTTGGGGCGGACCCCCGCGACAGCGGCGAGATTATGATCGCTGGCCAAAACGTGGATATCCGTTCACCTGACATGGCCGTTCAAGCGGGCATTGGCTATCTGTCTGAGGACCGCAAGCACTTTGGCTTAGCCATCGACATGACAGTGCGCGCCAACATCGCGATGGCCAATCTGGGCCAGTTCACCAGCCGCGCCGGCGTGTTGGACGAGGCCGCGATGCAGCGCACGGCCGACAAATATATTCAGCAACTCGACATCCGCACGCCGTCTGATTTGCAAGAGGTGCGGTTTCTATCTGGCGGCAATCAGCAAAAGGTTGTCATCGCCAAATGGCTGCTACGAGACTGCGATGTATTGATTTTTGATGAACCCACCCGCGGCATTGATGTCGGCGCCAAATCCGAAATCTATGCCTTGCTGGAAGAACTAGCTGCGCAAGGTCGCGCGATCATCGTGATTTCATCCGAGCTGCCAGAGGTCATGCGCTTGTCTCACCGCATCGCCGTGATGTGCGAAGGACGATTGACCGGGATTTTACCCGGCGGCGCAGAAACCACACAAGAACAGATTATGAAACTTGCCACTCAGACCGACAAAATCAAGGAAACTGCATCATGACCGCGACACCCGATACGTCTCAGCAGGGACTCTTTGAAAAATTCGCGGCAAGTGGCGCGTTTCAGAAAATCCTAGCTTTCACTAGCCTTATCATCCTGTTGATCGGCTTTTCAATTGCGTCACCGAACTTCATGCAAACCTCTAATATGATTGCTATTTTGCAAGCGACTTCGGTGAACGGTGTGTTGGCGATTGCCGCAACACTTGTGATCATCACAGGCGGCATTGATCTGTCTGTCGGCACCTTAATGACGTTCACGGCCGTGATGACCGGGGTTGTGCTGACCAACATTGGCATGCCGCTGCCACTGGGCATTGTCGCGGGCATCGCATCCGGGGCGTTCTGCGGGTTTCTGTCGGGCACGCTTGTGGCCAAAATGAAAATCCCACCTTTCATTGCGACGCTTGGCATGATGCTGATCCTGAAGGGCCTAAGCCTTGTTATTTCCGGCACGCGACCGATCTATTTCAACGACACACCCGGCTTCGATCTGATCTCGCGCGGGTCGTTGATTGGCGAGGTGTTCCCCGCCCTGCCCATCCCCAATGGTGTTTTGATCCTGTTTTTAGTGGCCGGGGGCGTGTCCTATATCCTTAGCCGTACCGTGCTTGGGCGCTATTGCTTTGCCCTTGGCAGCAACGAAGAGGCCGTGCGCCTGTCTGGCGTCAACACGGATCGGTGGAAAATCGCGATCTATACATTGGCGGGCGCGATCGTCGGTATCGGTGGTTTGATCATCGCCTCGCGTCTGAATTCAGCGCAACCCGCCCTTGGGTTGGGCTACGAACTTGAAGCCATCGCCGCTGTCGTCATTGGCGGCACCTCGCTTGCGGGCGGGCGCGGCACGATTGTGGGCACGTTGATTGGCGCGCTGATCATGGCCGTCCTGCTGAATGGCCTGCGAATTTTGTCCGTGGCGCAGGAATGGCAAACCGTCGTGACCGGAGCCATCATTATTCTGGCCGTCTATGCCGATACAGTTCGGCGTCGGAAAGGGAATTAAATCAAGAGGGTCAACAAGGCCCCGCATGCAAAAATACGACCAAATATCAACTCGGAGGAACTAGATATGATGAACAGAAGAACAGTGATCGCGGGCCTAGGCGCGACAGCAGTCATGGGTAGCGTGACAGTGGCCATCGGCCAGACAAAGGCCTATATCCCGCTGATTTCGAAAGGGTTTTCACACCAATTTTGGCAGGCGGTCAAACTTGGGTCGGAAAAGGCTGCTGCGGAATTTGATGTCGAAGTAACCTTTGAAGGTCCCGACAATGAAGGCCAAGTTGACCGTCAGATCGATATGTTGTCTGCGGCATTGTCGAAAAACCCCGCTGCTATCGGGTTCGCAGCCGTCGATAGCCAAGCCGCTATTCCTGTGTTGCGCCAAATCGATGCAGCAGGCGTGCCGGTCATTGCGTTTGACAGCGGTGTTGCCAGCGATATCCCAGTGACCACCTGCACAACGAACAACCTAGCCTCGGCCGCTTTGGCCGCCGATGAAATGGCCAAAGCCATTGGTGGGGCCGGCAAAGTTGCGATCATTTCCCACGACCAAACCAGCGTCACCGGAATCGAACGCGTTGACGGGTTCGTAAATCAGGTCGAAGCAAAGTACCCAGACATTGAGATCGTAACGATCCAATATGGCGGCGGCGATCACTTGATCTCGACCGAAATCACCAAGTCGATCCTGACAGCCAACCCAGATATCAAAGGCATCTTTGGCGCAAACGAAGGGTCAGCTATCGGTGTTCTGAACGGCGTAACCGAAAGCGGATCAGACATCGTGATCATCGGGTACGACAGTGGTGCAGCGCAAAAAGCAGCGGTGCGTTCGGGTGCAATGGCTGGTGCGATCACGCAAAACCCAGTGGGCATCGGTTATGAAACTGTGAAAGCGGCTGTGGCGACGATCAAAGGCGAAACTGTGCCCAAGGTTATCGACACCGGCTTTTTCTATTATAACGCAGCCAACATGGACGAAGATCAGATCGCGTCCGTTCTGTACGATTGATACAAACAAACGCCGCAGCCCTGCACGGGGCTGCGGCATTTGTTTTTTACATTCCGATCTGTGGGTGAGTGGCTGTGTGCCATTTACCAACTAGGTCAAGCACAGAAAACGGCGCGCACATTGCATTGGCGCGCCGTTTTTTTGTTTAGGTTATTCAGGCAATGCCGTCGCAAACCCAACGCCGCCAAAGACAAGCAAGTTAGGAATGATAGCGCAGTCCGCGCAAAGTTCGGGCAAGGCAAACCGCATTGATGCCATGCGCACGTTGGTCCCTAGCACAAAATGCGCCTTATCCTGATCTTGCGCAAATTCCAGAACCTTTGACCCCGGAGTGCGATCGATGTGGGTGAAGGTCTCTCCGTATTCTTTGGTGAAATTGGACAGAATGGAATCTTCGCCCGTATCTGGCAGACCCGCCAACACGATATCAACGTTTGGATCCTTCATCGCGGCGCGGATTGCTTCGGCATCATCCAACGGGCCAACACCATCTGGCAACGGCACATTGGTGCGCACGACGGACATGTTCAGTGGATAATACGCGGGCGTGATATCAGAAATCCCCTTGCGACGCGCGTTGATCGCATAAGCGCCACCGATCACGTCGTAACAGCCATTTGCTTCGCGACCGTCTGCATCGCAGTTCAGGTCATCTGCTGCGGACAACCAACGATACATGTCATTGTTGCCGGCCGAATCCGTATATTCGACCCAGTCGAGCGCGATGTTGGTGTCATAATGCGCATTCAGATATTCCTGCATCATGTTCCACAAATCGACAGACAAACCGACCGGAATAGATGCGTCTTCTTTGCTTGGAATCGCCCACGGCGCGCCAACGCCAATCCAGCCCAACCGGACAGACCCGGTGTCGATCACATGAGACAGCAACGAACCGTCTTTGACCTCTGGATACGGATTATCCTTTGAATTCGCCAACGTCGGGTCAGACAGATCTGGTGCCGGTAGGCCATATTTTTCCAAAACTCCGGGGTATCGCGCATCTTCGACGGCCTCCCCCATCGCGGCGACAATCGCGGCTTTTAAATCTTGTTGTGCAATCGCCGGGGCGGCAAGTGCTGTCAGCGCGGCAATAGCCGCAAGTGACGTCTTAAACATTCTCGTCTCCTCCTTTTTTAGCCAACACCGCTTTGCTTTTTAAGCGCGTCGGCTCTCCTTTCATCCTGCGGACACATGTGCCTAACGCTCTGGCTCCTCCAGGTTGGGCACGCGCCGTTGAATATGCGCGGAGTATGCACGCAGTCCTTGGCCTTTCGTCATCACAAGAAATTGGATCAAGCATCAAGAATCGTAACGTTCGGATTCGGGTCAACCTGCCTCGGGCACAGCCACGCGCAAGGCGGCATCAATTTCGCGGATGCGTGATGCGTTGTCGACAGCAAGCGAGCCGTCGCTGTGATGCAATGCGTTTTCAAAACCAGCGCGGGCCTTGCCACCCAATCGGGCAGCGTGAACAAGGCTTGTGGTTTCTGATTTGCCAAACGCGCACAGCATCCAGTCAAAAACACGGTCTTCGACGCGATCAAATTCTGCAAGATACAAATCCAAATCCAACGCCCCTTCGCTACCTTCGGCGTAGCTACCTTGGACCAATTGGACCAAAATGCGATCCCCCGGCACCTGCCCTCTTAGGACAGCATCGACAAAGGCCGCGACCTCTTTGGGGGAATACAGGATGTGCTGAACATCAACTGCGTTTTCCAACGCCCAATCATAAAAAGCGTGCGCTTTTGCCCAGTCTTCAGGCCCACGCACCATCTCGCGCATCGCCACTGACACATGTGCCGGGCGCAATGCGCGCATCATACCGCGTTGTTCCTGCGCCGTGTATTGCCCCGCCGATTCCGAAGTGACTTGCAAATACATGCCCGGCACAGTGTCCTTTAGGCGATCAAGCAAAGCCTGATAACGCGGCGCATCCAGAAGATGCGCACCTGCTGCGTCACGGATATGCAGATGGACACCGTCGGCCCCGGCCGCATGACACGCGATGGCCGTTTGCACGACCTCATCATCGGTGACGGGCAATTGCGGGTGGTCAGATTTGCCACGGCGCGCGCCATTCGGAGCCACCATTAATCTAGGTAAAGGAGTCACGGTAGCGTCCTCATTTGGCCTGCCGAATATTTATGACCAACGCGCAAAACTGGTTCCTTCCGATCTCTCGATTGGCTCTTGGTATTAAGAATTGACCCGTCAGAACAACTAATAGTATCGTATATCTTCTAGAACAAAAACGGATGGCTGTTTATGAAGCTTCAGCAATTGCGATATTTTGCAGCGGTGTTTGAACAGGGCTCGTTCTCTGCCGCTGCCGAAAAGGTCAACGCCACGCAATCGGGCCTGTCCATGCATGTCAGCCAAATCGAAAAACGGTATGATGTCGTGTTGTTTGAACGTAGCTCATCCGGTGTCACGCCCACAGCGGCCGGCAAGGCGTTTTACCTAGAGGCCGTTAAAGTGTTGGCCGCAGCCAGTCATGCCGAAGATCGCATTCGCGCACTTTCCAAAACGGTGGTGGGACACGTTCGCGTTGGGCTTATGCCCACCTTCACCCGCGCCATTCTGACGTCCGCCTTGTTGCGCTTTGCCAGCGAATACCCCGAAGTGCAGCTGTCGATTTCCGAAGCTTATTCAGGCGCATTGGCCGACGATGTGGCCGAAGGCCTGTTGGACTTTGCGGTTGTTCCAGCCGCTTTTGATTTGCGAGATCAATTTGTTACCCATGCCATGGGCAAAGACCACGAATGCTTAGTTTGTTCGTTAGAACAAGAATTTCCAACACGAGACGGCCAAGTTGTTTTAAAGGATTTACCGCCTCTGCAGCTCGTGCTGCCCGGTAAAAGCAATGCAAGACGCCACAATATCGAAGCTTATTTGGCGGTGAATGGTATCCAAGTCAGAGAACTCATGGAGCTCGACACAATGCATGGCACGTTGGACCTTGTGTCCCGGTCGAACTGGGTTTCGATCCTGCCGCGGGTTCTATGTCTTCCAGATTTGGACGGCAATCGGCGCCGCGTTTTGCCACTTATCGACCCGCCCCTAAGCGTCGATTATATGCGGATCGAAACCAGTTCGCGCCCGCTTAATCAAGCGGCACGGGCCTTTGCCGATATCTTGGAACAAGAGTTGAACACCAGATTGGACGCGCCTTTATCAAGTTCGAACAGCGACTAAGGTCAAAACCAATCATCACTTGAAACACACCCCAAGCGCACCGCTGGTCCATCAGGTTTTCTGATAGCACCCTCGGAAATTAATGGTTTCTACCCTTTGCGCATTTCCCCTTAGCTTTGCCTGACACGATGGCACATTTGCCCGCGTGAATTGGGGGCAGTTTGATGAAACTTGGCTATTTGATGGTTCCGCGCGCAGAGGCCAATGGCGTTCCCACCCGCGACACGGGGCGCGCTCAGTTCGCGCGCGCTTTGGGAATTTCTGAATTCTACACCATTGAGCCACAGGATCATGCCATGGCGGGGCAAACGCTTGTCAGCAGCCCCGAACAGGCCGAGGCATTGCGCACATGCCCTGAACTGTCTGAGCACCGAACCCCTCGGGTGGTTGCGATCGATGGAAGGCGGCAGGCTACCTTTAAACCAGACATTGCAGCAAACCTAACGCGGCCCGCAATAACGCCCGAGCACGTTAAAGCCAATGCGCGTCTGCAGCAGGCGACACTCTCTGTCAGCTGGTTGAACACATCTGATTTGGCCCAGCATTGGTCCGCACATGTGTCAGGCAGCACCCATGCCGGTGTCCGCGCACGCCCGGAAGATTGGCGCATCGCGCGCACGATTCTGGTGTGCAGCGACACGGCCCGGGCCGAAGCAGCGATCAAATCCAAAGACAGCCCTTGCCGCGCATACTATCGCAAGATGGCAGCACCCGGCACGGACATTGATGCCTTAATGGATGAGTGCGTTTTGTATGGATCTCTGGACACTGTTTTGTCTGATCTCGACGGCATCGTGAACGCAACCAGCCACTTTGGGACGCTCACTTTGGTGGATCACGCGTGGCCAGACGAGACCTTGGCACAGCAGTCATTGGCCGCAATTTCTTCGGCTCTTGCGCCAGTCAAACTGCGCAGCCGCACGGCAACTTGATCCGTTAACCGCTTTTAGGTCTTAGGCTGTCGAAAGACGTCATGATGGTTTGACGATACGCTGCGCGTTTGCACAGCCGATCATAATAGGCGCTGAGGTTTGGCAAATCCGCCCGCGTGAAATCCATTGAAAAGTATCGGTACAGCGACGCGCCCACAATAAAATCACCCATCGAAACAGATCGCCCAGCAACAAAGGCGTGACCCTCAAGGTGCTTGTCTAAAAGCGCAAAACTTTTGCTAAGAGCCGCTGCCGCATTGTCACGCGCGTCCGCGCTGCGTTCGGATTTGGGCAAGCGGACTGTCTGGTAAAACAGCGCAATGAAATGCGGATAACAATTGTTCTGAAACCACTCCATCCACATATCTGCCCGCGCCACCTGCGCCGGAGTCGACCCGGAAAAGGCCCCCTGCCCATAGCGGCTGACAAGATAGCGTACGATCGCGTTTGATTCCCAAAGCGTCAGATCACTATCAACCAGCGTCGGTACTCGCTGATTTGGATTCATCGCCACATAGTCCGGCGCCCCCAACCCACCAAATGCGCCACCCAAATCGGTACGCTCATAGGCAAGTTTCAACTCTTCCAGCGTCCATAACACCTTTTGGACATTGACAGAGGTCGTTCTCCCAAAGAGATGCATGTCTCGTCTCCTATAGCAGTCACCTTATTTATCGTATGATAAATTACTAGACGGCAAGCGGGAATTCATGTTTCCTAACCGGGATACAATATTTAACCCCAGCGGAGTCGATGTGGCCAACACACCGCAGCCAGATACCCATGAAGAAACCGCTCCGCGCAGGCGGCGGCTGTCGCGTGACGCGCGCAAGGACGAGATCGTCCAAGCTGCGGTTGCCCAGTTTTCAGAGGCCGGGTTTGACGGCAGCACACGCGACATCGCCCTGCGCGCAGGCATCACGCAGCCCTTGCTGTATCGCTACTTTCCCAGCAAAGAAAACCTGATCGAAGCCGTTTACGAAAAGGTCTATTTGGATCGTTGGAATCCGGCTTGGGATGCGGCGTTAATCGATCGTTCCCGCCCTGTGAAAGACCGTTTTCAAGATTTTTACGAAGAATACGCCCAAACGATTTTTGACCCTGAATGGCTGCGGATTTCTAGCTTTGCAGCCCTACGCAACGCGCAAATCCACGACTGGTACAATCACGTGGTCCAAGAGATGATCCTCAAGCCTTTGGTGCGCGAACGGCGGGTTGAGCTGGGCATGGGAGACACTGTTCTTGTCTCAAAAGACGCGTTGGAAGCGCCGTGGTTGATGCACGGTAGTCTTTTGCATTATGCCAAGCGCCGTTTTATTCTTGAAATAGACGGAATGGGCGAGACCTCTGACGTTATCTCGCAGGCTCTAGATATGTATTTGTTGCTAACGCAAGCAGACGCAGGACAGCCTTGCGCCGACAGTTAGGCTGGGCGCGCGGGGCTTTCGCCCACACTTGCCAACATTCCGGCTACCAAATTACGTCCCAATGATTTTGCGCAAAACGTCGGTAAACGTCTTCATCTGCGCTGCATCAAAGCTTTCGAACACTTCTTTTTCGTGCGTTTTGGCCAGATTCCAGACTTCCTTGGTTTTCGTCGAACCAGCCTCTGTCAACGAAAAGGCATCGCCATCCGCAGCAATCATACCGCGCTCGGTCAAATTAAGGATCGCTTCGCGCACTTCGGACACCGGCGCATTAATATGCCCGACCAATGCCTCGGCGTCGCTGCCGGGCATATCGTTCAACACAATCAAAGTACGCGATTCAATCAGGCTAAGATCTAGCGATTTCAGCTTTGGGCTATAGCTGCCCTGATAGGCACGCACGGCCTGTAACATCATGAAGAACAGGTGGTCATCCATCTGCCCGTCAGATTTGATTTTCGATGCGATATCTTCTGCTTTGGACCCACCGCCGGGATGGCTAAACACCATCGAATAAGACCCTTGGTGAAAGCACAAAGGTGGACGCCCGAAATCGTCAAAGGCAATGACCTTACCGACAAAGATCCAATGATCCCCACCATCCAACTTGTCATAGGTTTCGCATTGAAACCGCCCTGCGCAATTCGGGAAAATCGGCGCGCCGCCCAGACCCGGTTCCCAATCCACACCTGCGAATTTGTCCTCGTTTTGACGGGCAAAATGGTTGGACATGTCCATCTGATCCGAGGCCAGAACATTGACGGCGAAGTGGGACGCAGATTCAAAGATGGCGCAGCTTAAGGAATCCTTGATGCTGCTCCACAAAATCAACGGAGGATCCATCGACAACGAATTGAAGCTACTCGCCGTGACTCCGACTTTTTCGCCATCGGATCCAACGGCTGTGATGATCGTGACACCTGTCGCAAAGTTGCCAAGCGCGCGGCGAAACTCGTGCGGAGTAAATGTGGGTTCGGCGGCGGACTGGGTCATCGTTCTCTCCCGTTCAAATGGACAAGTTTTGCGCGCCTCCCCCCTAAGGAAAGGCACGCAGCGCATAAGGATCAGGCTGCGACGGCAGGTGGTTCTGATTTCGTGGCCTCATCAAGAATCGGCATCACTTTTTCTGCCATCAAGATCATACCTTCGCGGCCCAAATCATAGTCGGTCCAATCGTGCCCAGCATAGACAAGGTGCTGGAATGGTCCGGTTTCTTCGCGCAGTTTCAGAACCTGATCAGCGACGGAACTTGGGTCGCCATGGATGACCAGACGATCCAGCACATAATCCAGCGTCACATCTTCATCCGGCATGTTCTGATCTTCTTTGAACAGGTTCAGGCGTTTGCCGGCCCGCATCTTGGTCAAAAGTTGCGAGTAATAGTAAACATATGGGCTGCCGGGATCGCGGGCATAGGCCCGCGCGGTGGCTTCGTCTTTGGCGACGCAGATATTTTTGGCCACACGCCAGTCTTCATAAGACGGCGTGATGCCACCTTGCTTGCATCCCTCAACATAGTTCGGCCAGTGGGTCGCGGCCCATTTCGGCAACAGGAAGTTCCCCGAGATCGGTTGCCAGCCGCGCGCAGCCATGGCCGTGACACCTTTGGAAAATGGCGCAACAGCAGTGCCGACAATTGGGGGATGCGGCGCTTGGAAGGGTTTGATGATCTCGCCCTGCCCAATGTCCATGTTGGACGTGCGGCCGGTGGTGATATCCCAGAACTCACCCTTAAGGTTATAGGGGGATTCGCCCGCCCAGATATCCAGAACCATGTTGATCGATTCCAAGAACATCGCATTGCGGTCCTTGTCCATCGAGCCAAAAATCTCGGCATCTGACATCAGGCCACCCGGTGAAATGCCGAAGTTCAAGCGCCCCTCTAGCATGTGATCCAGCATCGCAACTTCGGCGGCGATGCGCGCGGGGTGCGAGTTAGGCATGTTGATCGTACCAGTGCCCAAACGAATATTCTTAGTCTCGTAGGCAAGGCTGGCCAGAAAGGCGACACAAGACGTGATGATTTCCGCCTTGTCGGTGGTGTGCTCGCCGCAATAGGCTTCGGCAAAACCCAACTGATCGGCCAGAATGAAGGCTTCGCGATCTTCCTTCAGGCTTTGTGCCACAGGTTTATCCAGCGGATGGATCGGCATGGTAAAGAACGACAGCTTCATGAATTTCTCCTAAACGTTTTGTCTAAGGTGGGGCATTTGGGGCATCACAAAAAATTGTAATTTCTGATGCTCTCCCACAGGTTTTATTATAGCCACCTTCTAAAGCAGGTTTTGTGGCAACAGCGTCGCCAAAATTGGGAACACCACGACCAGCACAGCAACGATCAGAATCATGATCCAATAAGGAATCGCGCCTCGGAAAATGTCGCCCATTGTAACGGTTTCGTCCGGCACCGAAGCTTTGACGGTAAACACCAGCAACCCAAAGGGCGGCGTTAACAGCCCCGCCTCGATCACCAGAATGCCGAAGATCGCAAACGCCAATTCGTCGATCCCGATGAACTGCGCCATAGGTGCGAAAATCGGAACCGTCAGCAGGATGATCGATGTGGAATCGATGAACATTCCCAAGATCAGCCAGACCAGGAAAATCATGAACATGATGATGATCGGGCTGTCACTGATCGAAAACAAGGTGCCTTGGATCACGCTGACCGCGCCGCCCATGGCCAAAAAGCGTGAATACATCGATGCCGTGATCAACAAGATCATCAAAGGTGCGGTGATCTTGCCCGCCCGAAAAATCGCTTCGGAAAGTTGCGGCAACCGCATGCCTTTGGCGAAACCTACCAGCAACGCGCCAATGGCGCCAAAACCCGCCGCCTCGGTCGGTGTCAGGAAACCGCCCCAGATGCCACCGATCACAACGAAAATCAGCCCAATGATCGAAAGACCGCTGATCAATTCGCTGCGTTGTTGTTTCACATCAATTTTGGATACGTCCGGCGGAGGGCACGCAGGTGCAGTATGCGGGCTATAGATCGCAGTGATCACGCAATAGGCGCAAAAGAACGACGCCAATATTAAGCCCGGCAACAAGCCCGCCACAAACAACGCACCGATTGATATTTCGGTCAGCACCGCCCAGACGATCATCAAAATGCTCGGCGGGATCAACATGCCCAGACACGCACTGCCTGCAACGACGCCCAGCGCGTAGCTTTTCTTGTATCCTAGCGCGACCATCTCTGGATATGCGATCCGCGAGAATGTCGCGGCCGACGCAATCGACACGCCCGTGATCGCCGCAAAGACCGAGTTGCCCGAAACCGTCGCCACAGCCAAACAGCCGGGCAGCTTACGCAATCCACGGTTGGCGATTGTATAGATGTCCTTGGCAGCGCCAGATCGGCTTATGAATTCGCCCATCAAAACGAACAGCGGAATGACGATAAAGATGTCTTTGCGCACCGCCTCATAGGCCGTGCTACTGAGCAAAGACAGCGCAATGTCCGCGTTGCCAAGCAGCAAATAGACGCCGATGAAGCTGGCCGTGCCAAGCGCGATTGCAATCTGCACGCCCAAAAAGACCATGATCAAAAGCAACGCGAGAACGATAAAGATAGTGGTGGCCATCAAGTGGTCTCCTGCGGGTGTTAGTGAGAGGTCAGGGCGTTGTGATCATCAAGCGATCCACGCCAATCGGCGATGGTCATGCCAATATAGGCCACAGCCGAAAAGGTCGCCGTAGCGACCACAAGGAAACGAACGGGCCATGTAACGATCCGCAACGCGCCTTCGCCCTCGTATTCACCGATTTGGAAAGCTTCGAACGCCTCGGGCAGTGCTGCATATGCAATGGCTCCAAACAATAATAAGCCTAAGGTGTTACTGACGGTGCGCAAAAGGCGTTGCACAGGTGCGGGCAACGCGTCGCTAAGCAACGTCGTGCGCAGCATTGACGAGGAAAAAATCGCAAGTGGAATCTGCAAGAATGCGACCGCGACGACCGAGCTTTGCAGAATCTCTTTCGTGCCCGGCAAGGGGCTCAGAAACAAGACGCGCCCAAAGACATCGACAAGAATTGTCAGCCCTAGGATCAAAACCCAAACTGAGGACAGCATGTGAATCAGTCGCGACACCTTCACTAAACCATTGAATTGCATAGATTTACACTTTCCTCCCTGCGAAACCTGTCTGACGAATGTACACATACATTTTCCAGAAAACAAAGTTATTTATCAATCGATAACTTTTGGTTTAGTGTGATGGAGGGAGACGAATCCCGGCGGACGTAAAATTCGCCGGAGCAAACTAGGGCCATGTGCCCAAAGGGAGGATAAATGAAATTTACACTTAAAGCAGCGGCAGGGGCCATGTTGGCAACCTTGCTTACGACCGCGCCAGTCTTGGCAGACAGCTTCACGTTTCGCATCGGTTCGGGCCACCCAAAGGGACCAGCCCCTTATGTGACCACGATGTCCGACTTTTTTGCGGTCGAAGTGAAAAAGCGCGTTGAAGAGCAAACCGATCACACCGTGACTTTTGTCGAGGCCTATGGCGGGTCAATCGCCGGCGTTGCCGAAACACTTGAGTCGGTACAACAAGGTATTTTGGATTTTGGCGGCTATTGCATCTGCTTTGAACCGTCCAAACTGTTCTTGCACAACTTCCCTTACTATCTGGCCTTTGGTCCGCAGAAATCTTCGGACGCGATTGCAGCGGCGCGGATCGTTTATGAAGAAAATCCATGGCTCAAAGAGACCTTTGAAACCGACTATGATCAGGTCTTTCTTGGTCTAGGCGTTTGGGACAACTACCACCTTGGCACGACATTTGAATGGTCCGAGATCTCAGACCTGAAAGGCGTCAAAGTTGGCGGTGCGGGCCCAAACTTGGCTTGGCTGGAATACATTCAGTCGATCCCGGTCCAGTCTACTTTGCCCGAAGGGTATCTGGCCTTGAAAACCGGCGTCTATGATGGCTGGTTGATGGTTCCATCTGCCTACAACGGTTTCAAGTTCTATGAGCCCGCGCCCTATTACACCCTGATCGGGTTTGGTGCGATGCCGGTGATTGCATTGACCGCCAACAAAAAGACGATGGAATCGCTGCCCGAAGACGTGCGCGCAATCGTTCTTGAAGTCGGTGCAGAGTGGGAAGAACGCAACGGCGCCGCCATGGACAAAGTCCAAGACTTTGGCTTGGGCAAACTGGCTGAAAACGATGCGGTTATTAAAACGTTGCCAGAGTCCGTGCGCGTCGAATGGGCACAAAGCCTTGAGGCATTCCCCAAGGCGCAAGTGGCCGATGCAGAAGGTCGCGGGTTCCCCGGTAAGGCCGTGATGCAAAGCTATATCGATGCCGCCAAGACCGTTGGCCACGAATGGCCTGTTGAATATCCGCTGGACTAATATTCGCGGTTTAAAACACCATGTGGGGCGCGTCGGAATGCGCCCCACATCTGCCCCACGCACGGGGCGACACTGTGCGCATCCCAACAAAGGAAAATCTGACGATGAATGATGTTGTTCTGAATTCTATTGCAAGCGGACTGGAAGACGGACCCGGCCTATTGCTCAGCAACGGGATTGGCACAACCACCCGCGCTTGGGAACCGCAACTGCAGCTGCTTGAACAGTTCTTCAAAGTGGTGCGCTATGACACGCGCGGACATGGCGACAGCCCGACCCCCGAAGGGCCTTATTCATTTGATATGTTGGTCGCAGACGCCTTTGGTGTGATGGACCGCCACGGGCTAGAAACAGCCAGCGTAATGGGCTGTTCCCTTGGCAGTATGACGGCCATGGGCATGGGCCTTGCGCACCCCGAACGCGTTACGCGTATCGTGTGCACCGCCGCGCGTGCAGATGGGCCGCCGCCGTTCGTACAAAGCTGGGATGACCGCATTGCCGTGATTGCTGAAAAGGGCATCGCAGGCCTGTGGGGTGGCGCCGTCGGCAACTGGTTGACCCCTGAATTTCGCGAGGCAAACCCCGACGTGATCGCGATGATGCAAAGCGAGTTCATGAAAACCACCCCCGAAGGGTACGGCGGTTGTGCCATCGCGCTTAAGGGTCTCGATTATCTTAAAGACCTACCAAATATGAAAGTGCCGATGCTATTCGTCGCAGGCAGCGACGACAAAGGCGCAACACCAGAAACCATGCAAGCCATGGCCGCAGCCTGCCCCGGCAGCGCATATGCACTTGTCGAAAACGCAGGCCACATCATCAACCGAAACCAGGCCGAAGCGTTCAACCTTGCGATCTGCGAATTTCTCGGGATGTGCGGGACTTAACTGCAAAATTGCATGTACGAAGCCGGGTCATGGCACGGCTTCGTACATTTAAACCGATAATCTCCATCAGGAATTATGTCGCCGCAGGCAGTGGAAACACACCTTAACATCAGCCAAGTAGACGCAAGGCCTTGCAATAGACGCCCAAAGAACTTTGACCTGAAAGGAAGAAAACCATGAGCGAAAAATTGACCCCAGATGCGCAGGTTCCGGCCCTCAAACTGCCGCTGGTCGGCGGTGGCACCTTTGACATCAGCCAAGAGAGCCCCGAAAACTTTACAATGGTCCTTTTCTATCGCGGCCTGCACTGCCCGGTTTGTAAGAACTACCTTGGCGGCTTGGCGGCCCTGCTTGACGATTTCGAAGCCGCCGGTTTTTCGGTCGTTGTTGCATCGATGAACGGCAAGGAACTGGCTGAAAAAGCAGCTGCCGAATGGGAACTGGGTCGCACGCGCGTGGCCTACGATGTCACCCTTGAAGATGCCAAAAACTGGGGTCTTTGGGTTTCCAAAGCCTTCAAAGATGTCGAAGCCGATATCTTTACTGAACCAGGCCTGTTCTGGGTGCGCCCCGATGGCAAGCTGTACCTTGCCGACATTTCCAACATGCCTTGGGCCCGCCCTGACTTGAAAAACCTCTTGTCAAAAGTCGGCTACGCGCTGGAACACAACTATCCTGCACGCGGCACATATACTGGTTAAATCCTATCGAGAACCTGACCCTACGAGGGTTAGGTTCTCGTTTCCACTTACGTGCCTTTACTGCCCACAGGCACACGTGAATTTTCGAACGCCTCCCTCAAGCCCCTTCCGGGCTTCGGCGCGACGAACACAAGCCTTTTGACGGTTTCGCCAATCGCGTTGCCCGCGCCATCCATAGCCCCCCCAATCACTGACATGAAACGCCGATACGCACCTTAGTAAGTCCGCTAGGGCTCCTAAAATAGTGAATTCCGAAAAAGCAAAACGAAAACGCCGCAGCACGCAGCACAGCACCCAAAAAATATAATCTAGTTGACAGAAGAATTGCGCCCACTTTATCGTTAGCATGCAAGCGATAGGAGCGCGTCTTGAGCTTTGAACAACCACAATCGTTGCAAACAGCGTTGAGTGCTTTGGATACGCATTCTTTTAAGGTTCTCGCTGGCGGAACAGATGTGTTTCCGTCGGCGCCACCCGGGCCAATGACGCAAATGATCTTGGATGTAACGCGCATCGACGGATTAAGCGGTGTGACCCACAAGGACGGGATGACACGCATTGGGGCCGCAACAACTTGGACCGACATCGTTCAGGCCCAGCTTCCTGACGCATTTCTAGGTCTGCAAGCAGCCGCACGCGAGGTCGGCAGCATACAAATTCAGAATGCAGGCACGATCGCAGGCAACATTTGCAATGCGTCCCCGGCGGCTGATGGTGTGCCCGCCCTGCTGGCATTGAATGCGCGCGTCGAAATCGCGAGCGCTTCGCGTGAACTGCGCATTGTGGCCTTGTCCGACTTCATTTTGGGCGTTCGTAAAACGGCGTTGGCTGCGGACGAATTGGTCACTGCTGTGTTGATCCCTGATCAGCCGCCCGGCACTGGGTCGGCCTTTGAAAAACTGGGCGGACGCCGCTATTTGGTGATTTCAATTTGCATGACGGCAGCGAACATCTTGCTCGACCATCAAGGCCGCATCGCAAGGGCGTGGGTTGCCGTCGGGTCTTGTTCTGTAATCGCGCAACGCCTGCACGCCCTTGAGACAGATATGATCGGGCAACATCCCGAAAATGTGCAGGTGACTCAGGCACATTTGTCGCCACTGTCCCCAATTGACGACGTACGCGGCAGCGGTGCCTATCGGCTTGATGTCGTGAAAGAGCAATGCAAACGCGCGATCATAAAGGCCGCGCAGCGATGAACCAACGCGTATCACCCCCTCAGGTCACTTTCGAATTAAACGGCAGCCCCGTGTCTGCGGCGGCAACGCCAAATCAGCGGCTGTCAGAAATTCTTCGCGAATCTTGTGGTGCGCGCGACGTTAAGATCGGTTGCGATGCCGGCGATTGCGGGGCCTGTACCGTTTTGATCGACGACAAACCCGTATGTGCCTGTTTGACGGCAGCGCATCAGGTCAATGGGCGGCGGGTCGATACGGTGGCTGGGCTGCATGCCACTGATCCGACAGCCAAAGCACTGGCCCAAAGGTTTCAGGATCACGGCGCGGCGCAATGCGGGATTTGCACGCCGGGAATGGTTGTGTCGGCCGTTGCATTGCTGCGCAACACGCCGTCGCCGTCGCCGGAACAGGTCCAAGACGCTTTGGGCGGTGTGCTGTGTCGCTGCACCGGTTATCGCAAAATTAT